>JAIQGL010000062.1 GCA_020072585.1 Terriglobia bacterium
CCGGCCCGGCCTCCGGTGTAGCGGGCATTCTTAAACTGCTGCTCTCGCTGAAACATCGGCAGATCCCGCCGTGCCTGCATTTCCAGAGCGGCAATCCGGCGATCGATTTCCAATCCAATCCCTTTTATGTGAATGCTCAGTTGCAGGAATGGCAAGTTGAAGACCAGCAAAGACGGCGCGGAGCCGTCAGCTCATTTGGTTTCAGCGGCACCAATGCGCATCTGATCATTGAAGAGGCCCCTGCGGTCGAGCGATCTTCCGTCGAGTCACCGGGCTATATCGTGGTGCTGTCGGCCAGAACCCAGGAGCAGTTGCGGCAACAGGTGCAAAATCTTCTTGGACTGCTCCAGCGTACGACCGGCCTCTCCATGAACGACCTGAGCTTCACGCTGTTCTCGGGGCGTATGCATATGGCTCACCGGCTGTCTTGTGTGGCGCGCAGTCAGGAAGAGCTGGTTCAATTCCTTGAACAATGGATGGAGACGGGTGCAGCGGGCCAGGTGTATACGTCAGAGGTTCAAGAGAGCAGAGTGCGCGAGAACGTTTCGCTGAAGAAATTTGGCAACTACTGTATTCGCGAATGCAAAAATGCGACGGACTTCGCCAGCTATGTGGAGAACCTGGCAGCCATTGCCGAGCTTTATGTCAAAGGATATTCCCTGGACTACCGTGCTCTGTTTCCTCCAGATTCCAGGAGAATACCGCTGCCGACCTATCCGTTTGCGAGGGAGCGTTACTGGGTCGATAGCGACGGCGCTGCAAGGACGCAAGCAACGCCGCGACCCATGCCGCGATCAGTGCCGGCTACAACGCCAGTTCAGCCTCTGCTCCGTGCCAATACGTCAAACCTCAGCTTGCCAGGCAATCGCTCCATCTTTACCAGCCAGGAACCATTTACTCAGGAACCAGGGGCTCCGCTCAATGACACGGAAAAGCAACTGATCGAGATCTGGTCTGAAGTGTTGAACATCGACCCGGAGAAGATCGGGGTCAACGCTAATCTGTTCGAACTGGGTGGTCAGTCACTGCTGGCTACACAACTCATGGCGAAGATTCGCGATCGGCTGGGCATTGACCTGCCTCTGACAGCCCTGTTTGAGAATACCAGCGTCGCTCAGGTAGCCGAGCTAATTGCGAAGGCGAAAAAAAGCGATGTTCCTTCGATTCGACCTGTCGACAGAAAAAAAATCGAGCAGCTGCCGCTGAGCTTTGCCCAGGAAAGAGTGTGGTTTTTCGAACAGCTCGAGCCCGGCAGCGGCCGCTACAACGTTCCCGTGGCGGTCACCGTTAGCGGCGAGTTGAATATCAACCAACTGGAGCAAGCATTCAATCTGATCATTGCGCGGCATGAGAATCTTCGCACGGTGTTTCTCAGCCAGGAAGGCCAAGCCCAGCAACTGATTCTGGACAGCCTGGACTTTAAGCTTGAGCGGATTGACCTCAGTCACTCTACAAACAAAGAAGAGCTTCACGGCAGGGCCAAAGAAATCTGCCGAACCGACGCCGCCAAGCCTTTCGATTTGGCGCGGGGGCCGCTGCTCCGCGGCAAGGTAATCAAGCTGGCGGACCGGGAGCACATTCTCCTGCTCAATATGCACCACATCATCACGGATGGCTGGTCCATGGGCGTTTTAATCAAGGAACTGGATGTGATCATGGAGGCCTTGCGCCAGGGCCGCCGTCCCAACCTGCCACCGTTGGGGATCCAATACGTGGACTATGCTGTGTGGCAAAGAACGCGGCTGGAAGCTGGCGGAGTATTGAAGCAGCAACTGGCTTACTGGAAGGAGAAACTGGCCGGTGTTCCGGAGCGTCTGGATCTGCCAACAGATTACCCAAGGCCTAAGACGAGAAACTTTGCTGGAGCGACCTTCGAGTTTACGCTGGATGCAGAACTGACGGGAAAGCTCAAACGCCTGGCCGAACGCAAAGGCGGGACGCTCTATATGGTCCTGCTGGCTGCGTTCAAGGTTTTGCTGTATCGCTACTCCGACCAAAGCGATATCTGTATAGGAACTTTGATCGCCAATCGGCAATACGGAGAAACGGCAAGCCTGATCGGAGTGTTTGTCAACATGCTGGCCTTGCGCAGCCAGATAGAAGGAGAAGATACGTTTTCCGCTCTATTGTCTCAGGTAAAGGCCACTTGCCTGGAGGCATATGAGCATCAGGATGCGCCGTTCGAGAGAGTGGTGGGTAGTCTGGGACGCGAGAGGAATGCGGCGGCGAATCCCATCTTCCAAGTGATGGTTGTTCTGCACAACATCGCTATGAGGGACCAGCGATTCCCCCGCTATGCCTTTGAGAGCCAAAACAGCGAACTTGATCTTACTGTCCAGTTTACAGAAACACAAAACGGACTGGACGCGTCCATCGAATACAGCACAGCGCTGTTCAAGCCCCAGACCATCGCGCGCATGGGCGAGCACTTTGTGGGGCTGTGCCGGGCCATTACGGCCACACCCACGGCTAAGATTCGGGACCTGGATTATCTAAGTGGCGCAGAGAAGCAACGGTTGTTAATCGAGTACAACGATACCCGCGCCGACTACCCCAAGGACAAATGCATCCATGATTTCTTTATCGAGCAAGTACAAGACAATCCTGGCGCGAGAGCGGTGGTATTTGGCGAACAGGAGCTGAGCTATCAAGAGCTTTATGACAAGAGCAGAGATCTGGCGCTGTACTTGCAATCGTTGGGGGTGAGGCCGGACAGCGTGGTTGGGCTTTGTGTGGAGCGTTCCCTGGAGATGATGGTGGGGATCATGGGAGTCGTGCGAGCAGGAGGGGCTTATTTACCGGCGGACCCGGCGTATCCAGATGACCGGCTGGAGTATATGTTGCAGGACAGTCAGGCCGGGGTAGTTCTGACGCAGGAAAGATTCAAAAACAAAATCAGTTCGTTATTAAACGAGGGGGTAAAGCTGATTACGCTGGATAAGCGGTGGCCGGGGATCAGTAAAAGTGTTGCTGCGTTGAAGGCGAAGGGCATTGAATTGCGGCAAGAGGTCAAAGCCCACAACCTGAGTTACCTGATTTACACCTCCGGCTCTACCGGGAAATCCAAGGGCGTGCTGGTGGAGCATCGGGCGTTGGTGAATCGATTGCATTGGATGCAGAAACGGTATGCGCTGACCAAAGATGATGTGGTCCTGCAAAAGACGCCGTACAGCTTTGATGTTTCGGTGTGGGAGTTTTTCTGGCCCATGATGGCGGGTGCTTCGATTGTGTTTGCGGTTCCGGATGGACACAAAGACGTTGAGTATCTAGAGAATCTCATTAACCATGCGAAGGTAACGACGCTGCATTTTGTTCCCTCGATGCTGCACAGCTTTCTGGAGAATGCCAAAGGCGGCTGCGGCAGCGTGAAGCAAATCTTTTGCAGTGGAGAAGCGTTAGACAGAAAATCTGTCGATGATTACAAAGCAAAATTCCCCAACGCTGTCTTGCACAACTTGTATGGTCCCACGGAGGCGGCGATCGATGTAACGGCCTATGACTGTTCGCAGCTAAAATATCCGTTTGTTCCGATCGGTGCGCCGATTGACAACACGCAAATCTATATCCTTGATGAACACAATCATCCGCAGCCGATTGGAGTACCAGGCGAGCTGCACATCGCGGGGGATGGGCTAGCGCGCGGGTATATGAATCGGCCGGAATTGACGCGGGAGAGGTTTGTGGCCAATCCGTTCGCAGCAGGCACGCGCATGTATAAGACAGGGGACCTGGCGCGGTGGCTGGAGGACGGCAACATTCAATATTTGGGTGGCAACAGGCAGTGCTTTTCGCGCGAGCAAATGGACGCCGTAACAGCAGAAGTCGAAATCAGCGCCAGCCAAGCCCTGGAGAGAGTAGGGGTTCACAAACCACCGCTCGATGATAGCTACGAAGTGATGACATTTTAAAACCCATCTCAAACTGCTACAACCGGCACACTCTGTCTCGGTGAGCCCCTATCCGTCCAAAGTTTTTTCACCTCCAGAAGCGGGAATTCCGCCGGTCCTATCGTGTTTGCGATGACTTCCAATAGAAGGTTGCCATGGAAACAATGATTGAGTTTCTCAACAAACTAGCAAAGAAAGGCATTAAGTTGTCGGCGGAAGAAGGCCGGCTGAATTGCTACGCGCACAAAGGCACGCTTACGGATGACATCAGGGATGGCATCATCCGGTACAAGCCGGAACTCATTGCTTTGTTCATGGGCAGGGAAGAAGAAAGACGCCGTATATCAGTGGACCAGAACGGGGCCGGTGCAGATCATCCCAGGGACAAATGTCTTCATCAGCTATTTACTGAACAGGTGGCACTCAATTCAGGAAAGACCGCAGTGGTCTGCGGAGATGAACAACTGACATATCAGCAGGTACATGAGAGAAGCCAGAAACTGGCTTTGTATTTGCAGTCGCTGGGTGTCAAGCCGGACAGTGTGGTTGGGCTCTGTGTGGAAAGATCCCTGGACATGGTGGTGGGAGTGCTGGGAATCCTGCAGGCCGGGGGAGCGTACGTACCGATGGACCCTGATTATCCGGCGGAACGGCTGGCGTATATGTTGCAGGACAGTCAGGCCACGATCGTGTTAACGCAAAAGCATTTGCAGAGGAAACTGAGCGCCTTGAAGCCAGCCGATACGCAGGTTATCTCAGTGGATGAACAGTGGACGGAGATCGGCGATCGTGTGGCTGAATTGAAGGCGAGGAAGGTTGAGTTACAGCAATCGGTCAAGCCGCATCATTTGGCTTACGTGATCTACACCTCCGGCTCCACTGGCTTACCGAAGGGGGTGATGGTGGAGCACCGGTCAGTGGTAAACCTGTTCTTCGGTTTGAAAAACAGTGTTTATCGTGGATGTAAGACTGGTGGCCTTCGAGTATCGGTGAATGGGCCTTTGACCTTCGATACGTCGGTAAAGCAGATTATCCAGCTGCTGGCGGGCCATGTGCTCGATATCGTTCCAGAGCCCGTCCGGCGCGATAGTGAGGCCCTGCTGCGGTTTGTGCGCGACCGGAAGATAGAGGTGTTTGATTGCACTCCCTCTCAGCTCCGGCTCTTGCTGGAAGCAGGGCTGGTCCGAGAGACGGCAAATGGTTCCATGCGGCGGGAGAGTCTTCAGCTTGTTTTAGTGGGCGGCGAGGCCATCGACAAGACCATGTGGACAACGCTGGCAGGGTCGGGAATCCGATTCTTCAATGTTTATGGTCCCACAGAGTGCACGGTCGACGCCACTGTTTGCGCAATTTTACCGGAGCACGCTCCTCAATCCATTGGCCGTCCCATCACTAACACGCAAGTCTATATCCTCGACGAGCACAACCACCCACAGCCGGTCGGGGTACCGGGTGAGCTGCACATCGCAGGGGACGGGCTGGCGCGGGGATATCTGAATCGACCGGAATTGACGCGGGAGAAATTTGTGGCCAACCCGTTCACGCCGGGTACGCGCATGTATAAGACCGGAGACCTGGCACAATGGCTGGAGGACGGCAACATTCAGTACCTGGGCCGGATCGACACACAAGTGAAGATCCGCGGCTTTCGCATCGAACTGGGCGAGATAGAAGCATGCCTTAATCAACACCCAGAGATACAAGACAGCGCTGTGATCGCGAAGGAGCAGGAAGGCAACAGGCAACTGATTGCCTTTTACCGGGCGAAGGAGACAACAGCAGAGCAGCTGGTGCAGTTGTCGAATGAGGAACTGCGCGGGCATTTGCTGAAGACGGTGCCGGACTACATGGTGCCGGCTGCATTCGTGAGCCTGGCGGCGATACCGTTGAATGCGAACGGCAAAGTGGACCGGCGAGAGCTGGCGCGGATGGAGGTGAGGATCGGGTCCGACCAGGAATATGTTGGGCCGGGGAACGATGTAGAAAGGCAGCTGGTCGAGATCTGGGCGCAGGTGTTGCACCTGGCGCCGGAGAAGATTGGGGTCAACGATAACTTTTTCGAGCTGGGAGGGCATTCACTGCTGGCGACGCAGGTGATGGCGAAGATTCGCAGCCAGTTGAACATCGACCTGCCCCTGACAGCGCTGTTTGAGTGCACCAGCATAGCCCCGATTGCCGGGTTGATTGCGAAGGCAGAAAAGAGCCGTATTCCCGCGATTCGGCCTGTGGACAGGACAAAATTCGAGCGGCTGCCGCTGAGCTTTGCCCAGGAAAGGCTATGGTTCATCAACCAGCTGGAGCCCGGCAGTGTTGCCTACAACCTTCCCAAAGCGGTCATTCTCCATGGCGAGCTGGATATAGACCAACTGGAGCGGGCGATCAATCTGATCATTGCGCGGCATGAGAATCTGCGCACTGTCTTTCCCAGTCATGAAGGTCAGGTCCAGCAAGTGATCCTGGATAAAGTGGACTTTAAACTCGAGCGCATTGATCTCAGCCACGACGAAAGCAAGCAAGAGCGGGACAACAAAGCCAGAGAGATCTGCCAGACGGAAGTAGCAAGACCGTTCGATCTAGCTGGGGGGCCGCTGCTCCGCGGCAAGGTGATCAAGCTGGCGGAGCAGGAGCACGTTCTTCTGCTCAATATGCACCACATCGTTAGCGATGGTTGGTCCATGGGCATATTGACGAAGGAGCTGGGTTCGATCATGGAAGCGTTGCGTCAAGGCCGCAGTCCTGAGTTGGCGCCGTTGCCGATTCAGTACGTGGACTACGCTGTGTGGCAGAGGAAGTGGCTGGAAGAGAGCGGAATGCTGAAGCAGCAACTGGCGTACTGGCAGGAAAAATTGGCCGGTGCTCCGGAGAGTTTGGATCTGGCGACGGACTATTCCAGGCCGAGTGTGCAAAGCCTGGCCGGGGCTGCGCACGCATTCACGCTGGATGCGCAACTGACAGGGCAGCTGAAAAGCCTGGCCCAGCATGAAGGGGCCACGTTTTACATGATCCTGCTGGCTGCTTTCAAAGCATTGCTGTACCGCTACACGGGCCAGAACGATATCTGCGTCGGAAGTCCGATTGCCAACCGGCAGTACGGAGAGACGGAAGACTTGATCGGAATGTTTGTTAACACGCTGGCATTACGCAGCCGGGTGAATGGGGAAGACACCTTTGTGGATTTCTTGTCTCAGGTAAAGGCCACATGTCTGGAAGCGTATGAGCATCAGGATACGCCGTTTGAGAAAGTGGTGGACCTGGTGCGCCCCCAGCGCAATTTGGCAGCTAACCCCGTATTTCAAGTAATGGTGATTCTGCAAAATACCACCATGGGGGCGCATGATCGGCGTTTTCCGCGTTATCCATTGGAAAGTGGAACCAGCCAATTTGATCTAACGCTCGGGCTTACAGAGACACCGGAGGGGTTGGCCGGGCTGATCGAATACAGCACGGCGTTGTACAAGCCACAGACTATCGCGCGCATGGCTGGGCACTTCATGACACTTTGCCGGGCCATCACAACCACGCCCACCGCCAAAATCCGCGATCTGGACTATATCTGTGACGCAGAAAACCACCGGCTGTTAGTCGAGTACAACAATACCCGTGCCAATTACGCGAAAGATAAATGTCTGCATGAACTGTTCATAGATCAGGTTGCGCTTAGTTCAGGAAAGACCGCGGTTGTCTGCGGGGATGAAGAACTGACATATCAGCAGCTGTATGAGAGAAGCCAGAAGCTGGCTTTGTATTTGCAATCGGAGGGAGTGAAGCCTGACCGTGTGGTTGGGCTTTGCATGGAAAGATCGCTGGATATGATGGTGGGACTGCTGGGCATTCTACAGGCGGGGGGAGCGTATGTGCCGCTGGACCCCGGCTATCCGGAGGACCGGCTGGCATACATGCTTGAAGACAGTCAGGCTGCGATTGTGCTGACACAAGAGAAGCTACAGGCCAAGGTGAGTGCGTTGATGCCGGCCGGTACGTGGCTGGTAGCCATGGATCGGCAGTGGACAGAGATCGAGGACTGTGTTGCCGGGTTGAAAGCGCGGAATGTCTTGTTAGAGGAACAGGTCAAACCAAAACATCTGGCTTATGTGATCTACACCTCTGGGTCCACGGGCAAACCCAAAGGAGTAGCGATTGAGCATCACAGCCCGGTGACGCTGGTGCAGTGGGCCAGCGAGGTTTACAGCCGGGAAGAACTGGCGGGGATGTTGGCGTCGACCTCCATTTGTTTTGATTTATCGGTCTACGAAATATTCGTGACACTGGCCAAAGGGGGAAAGATCATTCTTGTGCCGAATGCTTTGGGACTGATCGGACTTTCCAATAAAACATCGGTCACGTTGATCAACACCGCTCCATCGGCGATGGAGGAACTGGTGCGGTTGGGCGCCATTCCGGATTCAGTGCGAACGATCAACCTGGCGGGGGAGCCGTTGTCGCCGGATTTGGTGGACAAGATCTACAGCAGCAGCGCGGTCAAGAAGGTCTATGACCTCTATGGTCCGTCTGAAGATACGACGTATTCGACTTATATGTTGAGGGAGAAGAATGCGCCCGCAACCATCGGCCGGCCCATCGCCAACACGCAAATCTATATTCTCGATGCACACAACCATCTTCAGCCCATCGGGGTGCCGGGCGAACTGCATATTGCGGGGGATGGCCTCGCGCGCGGCTATATGAATCGCCCGGACTTGACGCAGGAAAAGTTTGTGGCCAACCCGTTCGCGCCGGGAGAGCGCATGTATAAGACAGGAGATCTGGCGCGATGGCTGGAGGATGGGACCATTCAATATTTGGGCCGGATGGACACGCAGGTAAAAATCCGCGGCTTCCGCATTGAACTGGGCGAGATTGAAGCCCAGCTCAACCAGCACCAGGAGATACAAGGCAGTGCCGTCATCGCACAGGGGCAAGGAGCCAACAGGCAACTGATCGCTTTTTACCGGGCGAAAGAGACAACAGCAGATCACCTGGTCCAACTGCCGTACGAGGAACTACGTGGGCATCTGTTGCGGCGGGTGCCAGAATACATGGTGCCGGCTGCGTTCGTCAGTCTCGCGGCCATTCCGTTGAACACGAGCGGCAAAGTGGACCGCCGGGCGCTGGCGCGCATGGAAGTTAAGATCGCGTCGAGCCGGGAGTATGTGGCTCCGCGCACCGATGCAGAAAAGCAACTGGTCGAGATATGGGCAGAGGTGTTGAACCTGGCGCAGGAGAAGATCGGCATCAACGATAACTTCTTCGAGTTGGGAGGGCATTCACTGCTGGCGACCCGGCTGATGGCAAAGATTCGCAGCCAGTTGAACATCGACCTGCCCCTGAAAACGTTGTTTGAGCGAACCAGTGTTTCGCAGTTAGCCGAATTAATCCCGCAGATGGGAAAGAG
>JAIQGL010000039.1 GCA_020072585.1 Terriglobia bacterium
CGCCTTGGAAAACGCTGCGCGTTTCCCACTTTCCCACAGCCTCGACGGCTGCGGGCCTCAACTTAAAAGTGATATGCTCGAAACCCCAAACCAGGAGAATGTCTCACTACGAATGGACTAAAGATGGGGGGCAGGTCATCACAATTACGTAGTCTGATTCGTATTTATGAGATAGGTTCTAGTTACTGCTTCCACGATCGCCGCTCTGACACTTGCACATGATTCATAAATTCTCAACTCATCACTCAATTCCTCCTTACCGCAAGGGGCTTTCCCCCTAGCTTTACGCTTTTGATAGTCATTAAGGCGGGCTTAGGACGAGACAAATAAAACTGCATGTCTTACCCCGCTGTTAATATTTTATTTAGTCGGGATATTTGGCATTTTCTTGCCGGTCGAATTGCGTCTCTTGTGATTGAGTGAGGGATACTCTCCGGTAAGTTGTTGAACAGACTGAGAATAATGTGAAATTTGTAGACCAAAAGCTGACTTTCTAGCTCCGTTACTAAAGCAATTTGGGGTCAGATCTACGCACGCGCCACAAGCCGATGTTGGGACATCCACCGGCTTATGGCACGGACGGTACAACATTCATCAAAACTGAACAGAACAAGCGCTATGGACTTCTTCCAACTCCGCAATTTCCTGGAGAGTGCTTTCAGTAACCTGCCGGTCTGCTTGAAGTATTGAAATCGCTTCACTGCCGCTTAAACCAGACCGTCCGCAAGCAAAATGGTTGATGCCAATGCCCTGACAAGCAAGTGCATTTCCGAGCTTGCCAATCATTGCAGTCGCTCCAGCGTGACGCACACAGATCATGTTCCCCTGCAATGGAGCTTCAATATCCATTCCATTGACGCTCAGCAGTCGAAACGCTCCATGGAAAATTGTTCCGGATGCGCAGTGGTCACCCGAAGCAGTCTTCAGCATGACCGTGATAATATCTTTCCCTGTTTTGTCTGAGAATTGATCCGTGCCGCTTCCAGCCAGCCGTATACATCGTTCGCGAGCTTTGGCGGCGGCATTCACCATGTTGGCCTTTTCTCCTATCTGTGCAAGGATCCCCTGAAGAACAGCGCTACAGATCAAATCGGTTTTTCCATCGAAAAACTTTTCACCGCACTGAATGGAAACTTCTTCAATTTGGCCGGGAGCAGTTTTGGCTAGAAATTTCCCGAGACTCCGGGCCAGTTCTATATAAGGCTGCATCTCTGCATTCTGTTCAAATCCGAGAGATGGCAGATTTACGGCGTTCAGGACCACGCCACGCTTCAGAAATTCGCGGACCTGGCTAACAATCTGGATCCCCACAGCATCCTGGGCTTCATTCGTGGAACCGGCGATGTGCGGTGTGACAATCACATTCTCTAGTTCCAGCAAAGGCAAGTTCCTGGGAGGTTCCTCGACAAACACATCAAGAGCGGCACCTGCAACATGCTTGCTGGTAATTGCAACAGCGAGCGCAGCATCATCAATCAACTCACCGCGCGCACAGTTGATGATGCGCACACCGCGCTTCATCTTCGCCAGAGATTGCTCGTTAATCATGTTGGCTGTTTGTGGCGTTAAACCTACATGCAGACTGAGGTAGTCAGCGGTCGCAAAAACCTCATCCAGGTCCAGCAGATTTACACCATGTTGCGCAGCCAGTGAATAAGGAACATATGGATCATGAGCCACCACTTCCATATCGAATGCTTTGGCCCTCTTTGCTACCTCTATGCCAATCCTGCCCATGCCAACAATCCCCAAGACTTTGCCACGAAGTTCCGTTCCCTGCAATGATTTCTTCTCCCACTTTCCTGCTTTAGTGGTTGAATCAGCACGGGTAATGTGCCGGGACAGCGCCAGCATCAGGGCCAGAGTATGCTCTGCCACAGCAACAGCGTTGGCTCCAGGCGTGTTCATGACCGCAATGCCGGCATTTGTCGCGGCCTCAAGGTCAATATTGTCAACCCCGACGCCAGCGCGTCCAATGACCTGAAGTCTTACGGCATTGCGCAGCATATTGGCATTCACATCAACAGCAGAACGGACAATCAGAGCATCTGCATCCGGCAGCGCATTGTCCAGGTTCCCATTGATTTGCTCATGTGTAATTACCGTCCACTCCTTCTCCTCTTTCAAAACACGGACAGCATTGGCCGCCACTTTTTCAGCGATGACAATTTTCATGGGACTCCCCTCAGGCCGCAGCCTGCTCCAAAACAGTGAATGCCTGTTGGGCCGAACACAAACCCGCGCCCAACTCGATCTCTACACCGGCTTCAATCAATACATGCTCGAGAGCGCCGATCATGGAAATGGTGTCCAAATAGTCATAGAAGCCTAGGTGTGCGATGCGGAATAACTGGCCTTTCATCTCACCCTGGCCGTTGGCAATCACGGCTCCGAAACGTTCGCGGAAAAGTTTCACGATTTTTCCGGAATCCATCCCCTTCGGGGAAGCAATCGCAGTCAGCGCAGATGCCGGAGAATCTTCCGCAAAGAGCCGCAATCCAAGAGACTGGGCTGCGCAACGAGTCATTAAAGCCGCTTTTTCTGCGTTGGCAATCAGCAGGTCCCGGCCCGCCGTTAAATCACCGCCGCCCTGTTCGCGAAGATAATCAAGTGCGGCCGACAAGCCGGCAACCAGCACTGTCGACGGTGTATAGGAAGATTCACCCTTAGCGCCATTTTTTCTCTCTTTGCGCAGGTCAAAGTAGTAGCGCGGGTTCCTTGTTATCTCCATTCTCCGCCATGCGCGCTCACTCACTGAGCAATAGGCAAGGCCCGGCGGAATCATCACCGCCTTCTGCGAGCCACCAATGATCACATCAATGCCCCAGCCATCCACATTGAAGTTTGTTGTACCCAGGCCGGTAATTGCATCCACCACCAGCAGAGTGTCTGTTCCTTTGAGTAATCTGGCAATGCTCGCGACGTCATGCCGGACACCGGTAGAGCTCTCTGTAGCCTGCATATAAACCACAGAATGCGCCGGAGTGAGTTTTTCTTTTACCTGCATAGGAGACACAGCTTGACCATAAGGTGCGCGTATCGTGTCCACCTGGCAGCCAAAAGTCCTGGCCAGTGCTTCCCATCGTTCGCCAAATTTGCCGGCCGAGATTACCAAGACCCTGTCGCCAGGTGAGGTCAGATTGCAGACAGATGCCTCCATGGCACCTGTTCCGGAACTTGTGAATAGAATTACGTCATTGCGAGTGCCGATAAAAACCCGCAGATCAGCAAGTACTTTGCTATATAGAGCACGGAAATCAGCGGTGCGGTGATGCATCGTGGCGCCAGCCATCGCCATTTGTGCAGTTGGCAAAAGCTGAGTAGGACCAGGGGTAAAGAGACGCTCTTTTCGAATCATATTTGTGATTGAATCCGATATCAGAATTTGTCGCCTCAGTGCGGGGTAGCCACTGTGGCCGCAGTGTGATTCAACAGAAAATTAAAAGTGACAGGTTTGTGGGTTTTTTCAGTCTAGGGGTGATTTGAACTTGCTGCAGAAAGCATGACCGTCCGGTTCTGAAGAATAGTCAGGGCAAGACGGCCATGCTCATGCCGAACGCGTATTACGCATGCGTCTAAAATTTAAGATCTTGCTATATTGAAGTTTCTGATGGTGCTACCATCCCCGAACTTGAAGCATCTCGGCTTCAGACAATGCAGCCACGGCCAGGCCTTTCATTGCACCATTCAGGTCTTCGCTGACCGCAAGCAGGGTTTTAGGATCGTCAAAGTGCGTGCATGCGCGAACGATGGCCCGAGCGCGCTTTTCCGCTTCTGTTGGCTCACAAAAATGCATGGAATCGTCCATGAAAATGCCAGAACCAACAAAGATGGCCTCAGCACCCAGTTGGCGAACCAGCGCCGCATCAGCAGGTGTGGCAATTCCACCGGCAGAAAAATTCGGTACCGGTAAAGCGCCAGTCCTCGCAACCAGGTAAACGATTTCATAGGGAGCACCCAACTCTTTGGCTTGAGCAAACAGTTCATCTTCTCCTAGAACGGTTAGTATGCGTATCTGGCGAACAATCGTCCGCAGATGTTTGACTGCATGGACAACGTCGCCGGTCCCGGCTTCTCCCTTGGTCCGGATCATAGCTGCACCTTCGGCAATCCGGCGCAAAGCTTCACCCAAATCACGCGCTCCACAAACAAAGGGCGTGCTGAAATTATGCTTGTTCACATGGTGAGCTTCATCCGCAGGCGTAAGCACTTCTGACTCGTCGATATAATCAACCCCGATCTCCTCAAGAACTTGCGCCTCTGCAAAGTGTCCAATACGGCACTTGGCCATCACCGGGATTGATACAGCACTCATGATCTCCCTGATCTTTTTCAGAGATGCCATGCGGGCCACTCCACCCTGGGCGCGAATCTGTGCAGGCACACGCTCAAGCGCCATCACTGCTGACGCTCCTGCCCTTTCGGCGATCTCAGCTTGACGTGCATCAGTCACGTCCATGATCACTCCGCTTTTCAACATCTCCGCCAATCCGGTCTTGAGACGCATTCCAGAACTGCCATTCATCATCGTCATACAATTAGTCCTCCATATTGATAGGCGCGCTTCCATTTAGAAGGTCTAACGGGAACTTATACGTTGCTGATTCATACTTGCGACCGATAAATTCCCTGCTGCCGCAGGAATGTTGTTTTTCTTCTGATCCGACAATTCATTTTGGGAACCCCACTGGAATATTCGTATCTCCGCTGGCTGCCTCGGCAATCATCGAAAATATGCTGATGACATGTGTTGCACTGCCCTGGATTGTTCTCTCCCGCCCATGCTCTTCATAAGGAGGAAGCATTATCTTTGCCTCCTCGAGATTGAACGGAGCCGCTTCAGGAAAGCGGTTTGGTATATCGTCATGGTTTGCCCCGGGCTCGTAAAACAAGGGCTGATACTCCCACTACTGTCACCAGCAGCATGAACAACTTCAATCTCTTCATAGGTATTGAGGTTGCAATTTCTTTCTGTAATCTTTGCAACTACATTCAAACCGCTACACCCGTACAACAATCTTTCCGCAACTGCCATTCGCTTCCATCAACTCATGCGCTTTGGTAATGTCTTTGAACTCGAATACTTTTGTCGGCTTGGCCTTGTAAACGCCGGATCCGACCTTATCAATAATGTTTTGCATGGGGACTGATGAGAGCGGAAATTCCCTTGTGCCATACATGAAACTACCGAAGAAATTCAGATTCACGCCGGAAGGCATTTGCATGAGTGGATTAAATTCCAGGGGATCGCGTCCACCCAGAAAACCGGCATTGCATACATAGCCTCCTTTTCTCACCATGGCCAGCGAGTCGGGCAGGGTGCTGTTGCCAACCAGATCCAGCACACTGTCAATTCCGTCAGGGTACAGCTTTCTCATCTGGTCTTTTAGAACAGGGTTTTCAATCAGAACGTGAGCAGCGCCAAGCTGTTTGAGTAAATCAGTCCGCTCCGATCTCCGCGTTGAAGCGATGACCGTGATATCCGGGGTATTGCAAGCGATGTTGATGGTGGCCTGGCCCAGCGCAGAGGTTCCGCCGCGCACAAAAACAGTCTGACCACTCTGAAGATGCATGTTCTCGTGCAAGCACGTCCATGCCGTTGCATACGACTCAGGCACCGCAGCCAGATCCTCCCAATCCAGAGAACTAGTAAAAGGAATTACATTGCTGACAGGAGCGCAGGTAAACTCCGCATAGCTGCCATTGAGGGTACGTCCCAGCCCGCCCATGAGTGCCGTTACTTTTTGGCCTTCCAAGAATCTTCCCGATGGATCTTCACTTACCACGCCAACACACTCTATTCCACTAACCTTGGCAACATTTCCCCATGTACCCTTGCGCATATAAGTTTCTGCGCGATTCACTCCAAACGCTTTCACCGCCACTAAAACCTGGTCGCGGCTAGGTTTTGCGACAGGCAAGTCCTGAATAACCAGCTTCTCCGGCCCGCCATATTCACTGATGACAATTGCTTTCATGAAATCCTTCCTTGGTGTTTGCACAACAGCATCGGTACTCTTCCTCACACGAAGTAAGCGCTTTGTAAAAACCAGCCGTTAGATTCAGAGGCCTGTAAAAAGTGACCTATCCGGAAGAACCGCAGCTGCGTCTTATTGATTGAGTCGCTTAAATTGCTATTTTCCTTACTGCATTCCCGAAATAATTCGGCCAAAAGACACAGCCACACTTCTACAGAACATTGGGAACGGGACGAAGGCAAGGTGAAGTAGGGGCTAGGCCATGAGAGAAGTTTTCAAAACCCGATTACTTGAGATCAAAACGTTTAGTAAGAGTCAACGTAGCCGTCTGGCCTTGTGGACGCCCTGCTGATGCATATTCATAAAGATAACGCCAGGAAACAAACAGCCCCGGCTTGGGAAAAGCAATGGTCATCTCAGGACCGGCGGCTGCGGCACGAGGTCGGTCGGTTGAAGCGCCTGGACCACTGTCAGATGAAACCTTCTGCTGATAATAGCCTGCCGGGCCAAGAGCGACAGTCCGGTTTAACGATCTGCTCACGCCCCACTCTACTGTGTAAACACTTCCCAGCGTAATGTGTGAGTCGCGTTGCTCCGTATTAAACTCATATCGGTTCAGCGCTGAAAGAGACCATGCTTTTCTCCGATCAGGACGCCAGGTTGCTCCTGCGGTCAGCATGGTTCCCAGATAACCCAGCCCGGCCCGCGTTGTGGGAGAAGCAGCCGAACTTCCCCAAGGAACATAAAATCCTAAAGCCCCGGCGTAATCGACCTTTTCTGTATGCCAGCCCACAAGAGGGCCAATTAAAGAATCGCCGACGCTGATTGTGTTGCCGCGAAACACGCCATTCGAAGAATTGAATCTTACATGTTGATAAACGAGAGGAAGTGAACCCTCAAACCCCAGCGCTCCTCCCAGAAATTTTTTGTTTGTGATCCACACCAAACGGGGAACTTGCGCGTAAGCGAATGCATTCAGCTTTGCAGCATCTATCTTTTTGCCTGAGCTGGCATTAAGCTGCCCGGCAGAATAGAAATAGCTGTAGTCCAGCGTATATAAACCAGGACCAGGAACCGTTGAACACTCAAGGCCCAGCACACCCGCAACGTAATGCTGCGCATAAAGCTGGACAGGAAATGCAACAACGGCCAGCAGTACGAACAGCACACAGGGAACAAGGCCCCTGCGGGTTAGAGCTGACAAGCAAAACTTTGTGAGGCAATTTGTTATGATCTTCATTTTCTTCACACTGCTACTGAATTTTGTTTGTACCCAGAAGATATGCTGGCGATTTCAATAACTTCTGGCTCCAGCACGCTTTTTTGCCGGAGCCAGATAGTGAGAACGTCAGCAAGACGACATTGGGATACCCAGACCTACTTCACTCTTATAGAGGTGTATAAACCGCAACACCCTGTGACAACGTGCCAGCGGGCACAGGAAGCTGGATTGGAGTTTTTTCTTCCACCAGTCCGTCCGAACCGATATCAAAAATATGAAGCGCATTGCCCTGACCATTGGGAATGAGAGGGCTGAACCGGCCGGTAATCACATAAAGACTCCTGCCATCTCCGCTCAGCTCAATTTGGCGCGCATTACCCTGGCCAGTGAGCAGGACAGTCTGGAGTTCTCTGGGATTGTCCGGATCAGAAGTGTCATACACAGAAACGCTGGAAGTATCGCCGGTTGCGCTCGCAGTGTTGCTTGTGTAAAGGCGCGTGCCGCTCCGGTTGGTGCGCAGCCAGCAAATTGCCACACCCGAATTGGGTGCGCTACGCAGGAAGTGCAGGTGCCCGTCACCATCAAACCGATATACACCCAGGCGGTTGATGGTCACGAATCCGACATAGAGCAGCGGCAAACGAGGATGAGTAATCAATCCCAGCGGCCAGCGCGGCGCAGTCGGATCAGGAAATTCCGATGGAGGCAGGGCCGTAGGCTGGTTCTGGTGCAAGTGGCCATCCCCATCAAAGCGGAAACTCTGCATCAGGCCCCCAAACAAATCTGCTCCAAAGAGAAGGTTCGTACCTGGCACCACCAGGGCCTGCGATGGCGATGAACCAAGAGCAACGCTAACAGTCGATCCCTTAACAGGAGAAAGTGAGCCATCATGGTTGACACGGAACGCTGTGTAGTTGGGCAAAACCGAGGAAACGCGTGGGAAATCCCCGTTTTTATTCACAACAAAAAGCGTGTCGCCAGCTAGGCCAACGCTGACTGGGTTTGTGCCTCCTGAAGGAAATGGCGAACCATTTACAGCATGCAAAGATCCATCAGAGTTAATGTGAAATACGGCGATCGTATCCGAACCAGAATTCACCGCGAACAGCAACTGCCGTGAAGGATCAATAATAAGGTTTTGATCGGAATCATACGGTCCAAGCGCCAGTGAAGCGTCCTGTACTCCTGACCCACCCGCGGGAAATGGCGAGCCATGGATCAGCGTGAGGTTTCCATCTGCACTGCGTTGAAACGCGTAAATAGCATTCCCGCCTGCGCTCTGAACGTTGCTTTCAACGTAAACGAACTCCGGGCCGCCTGCAAATGCCGCAGGAACAGCCATCAGGGAGCCCACAATGAGTAAAGAGAGAACTAAAACCTTTCTGTACATTTATATGCTCTCCGGAAATAGATTTTTTGTGCAACGCAAAATCATTCAATGGTCATGATGGTGAGCAGCGACGGCGGCCGCCTTCTCAGACTCACTAGGCATTCGTCGTTGAGTAAGCCTCTTCCTTACAGCGTGTGTCCCCTGGCCAGATTTATTTTCCATGAATATTTTCAGATTCAGCCGAGGCTCAACTGCAAATAAAAAGCCGGCACCTGAAACCAGATGCCGGGGAAAATGCAAGAGTCAGACAGGAGAAAGGACCAGCAGGCGTCTTGCAAAAGTGCCTGTTGGCATGCGAGTTAAACAGCGACGGGTTGTTTGAAGCTGTCAAACTGGCCAACCATATATGGATTGACCAGATAACAAGGAAACTGAGTATCAAAGTTGGAGATACATTCCGGCACATCTTTTTCTGGTTGGCCAGAGGCGGGTTCACCATTGGAAAGCGGCAGCGTATCACCGAACTGGGAAATTAACTGGTCGATCTGTTTCTGGTTGTTGCGAATGGAATGGAAGAACTCCAATTCGGCTTTGGTATAAGCATTCATTTCAGCAGTGCGACAGACCAGATCAAAATATTCATAATAATCAGCGCCACGAACCCGGCTATATTCTGAGAGCGCCTCTTCCATTGTCAGTTGGCCTGAGAGAGCGTAATGAATATAACCAGTGATGAGTTCAGCATCACGGAATGAATGAGTGATGCCCATGGCAGTCACCTGGTCCTTAAAACTACCAGCATCGCCCACCAGAGCCCAGCCCGGCCCGTGGAGTTCACGATGGAAAGCCGGCATGGTTCCACATGCCTTGAATGGCTCTTCACGTTTTCCCGCGCGAACCAGTTCTGTAATTTCTGGCGAGCAGAACTCATAAGTCTTGAAGAAGTTTCCTTCTGTGTCTTTGCGGAAATCCTCCCACCAGGCAGTTGGACCATAAACAAGAACCATATGGGTATCATGGGAAGTGGGAAAAATTGCAGTGCCTACGCGTCCCCTCTTGTGGATCGCCAACTCTTCCCGTTCAATCCCGGAAAAGTAGCCCCAATACGCGAAAGTCGAGAGTGGCCGCAGATCCACGGTCTTCGAACCCACTTGTTTTACAAAGTTGGAGAACCTTCCATCAGCGCCGATCACCAGTTTAGCCCTGACTGTCTCTGATTTCCGTGATGGTCCTGTGATATGCACGCCGCAAACCACGCCATCCTCTATAAGAGGATGCGTACACGTAGTGCTCTCACGAACATCAACGCCGGCATCGCGCGCAGCATTGAGCAGGAGCTCATCCAGGAAGAATCGGCGCGGTCCACAATAGAAATTGGTCACAGCCTCACTATTCCTGTGAAGTTGCTGAAAGCGGTCCTGAACATCGCGCAGTGGAATGGAGCCAACTAGGCTGATTCCTTCAATATTGATCTCCATCTTCTGGTAGCACGGTGTCCGGGAGAAAACCTGCTGAGCCAGCCCCCAACGATTCAAATAGGAGACACCCCGGGGCCAGATGAAATGTGTTGACAACGTGTCCCGGGGGAATGCCTGACGCTCAACCACCAGAACTTTGTAGCCACGCCTAGCCAGCAGCATCGCTGTGGGTGCCCCGGAGACGCTGCCGCCGATCACTACAACATCAAAAGATTGCATGATACTTTCCTCCATAACGTAAAACATCTGGAAGCCAACAGGTGACGGAACACCGCCGGTTAACGTTGTTCCGTCCCCGCTTGGTTGGCGCATTACGCGTACCTACAAACCCTGGCCAGGTTTCCGGTTCAAGACAAGGACAAGCAGGTACGTCGGCGCCAATACACCAATCACGCCGTATCTGTTTCTGCCCTCAATTGCCTCAAATCAGCGTGCAAATCATACTTTTGAGCTAGTCCCCTGAGCAGGCCAACAGTCTTGTCAATCTGCTCATAGGTGTGCCGGGCATTCACAATGAAACGGATACGCCCTTCATGCTCGCGAACCATGGGGTGTGCCACAGGCACTGAGAACACACCAGCTCTGAACAGTTCAAAACAGATCTTCAGCAACTTATGCGTCACAGGGACGTAGACCGGAATGATTGGACTCTGGCTGGTTCCCAGATCAAAGCCGGCCTCAACCAGAAGAGTGCGCATGTAGCGATTCTTTTCATGCAACCCTGAGATGATCTCCGGCTCGCGCTCCATCACATCCATCGCTGCAAGTATTGCCGCCGCATCGGCTGGAGAGAAACAGGCCTGGAAGGCATATGCGTTCGAACTCCATTGGAAGTAGGAAACATATCTGCGTTCTGTTGCTACGAAGCCTCCAATTGAAGCTGTGGCCTTGGAGAAAGTAGAGAGGATGAAATCAACTCCTGCAGTGACTCCCTCCTGATAACACAGCCCGCGTCCATTCCGGCCGTACAAACCGAATGAGTGGGCCTCATCAACCACCAGAAGGAAGTTATAGCGCTCCTTCAGCGCTACCAAGTCCCGCAACGGACAGATGTCGCCACTCATCGAATAAGCCGACTCCACAACTACAAAGATCTGGCCGCGGCACTCACGGGATGAAGCCTCAAGTTTTCGCTCGATATCAGCGATTGAATTGTGCTGAAAAGCAATCCATTTCCGCGCCCGCGAGAGGCGGACGCCATCGCGAATAGACGCATGCGACTCGTCATCAATCAGGACGTGGTCATCGGGCTGGCAGAGTGCCGCTAGAACACCCATGTTGGCTGTGAATCCGGTGGGAAAGAGCATCACTCCGTCCTTGCCCAGCCATTCACTCAGCTTCGCTTCAATCTGCCTGTGCAGCATATTCATGCCACCTGAAATTGCAGACGTTCCACAGCCTGTACCGAACTGGTGAACCGCATCTGCCGCTTTTTGAATTACGAAAGGATGGCGGTTCAATCCCAGATAGTGATTGATGGACCAGATCACACACTCCCGTGCTGGATCTTCCAGCGCGCTCGCAGACATTGGTGAACAAGCGTCACTGCCGGAACGCGTAAATGAGTCAAAAGCAAAAATTCCTTCTTCCATCTGCCTCTTCCTCAGATCATCCATGGCCTCAGCAATTACACCAACATCATTGACTCCACTCCTGCGCAAGCGCATCAGCAGAGTTCCAGTAGTATTTCCGTATATGTCATGAACACTCTCGTCCAACGGAACAATGGGATCCGATCCGAATGACTCGCGATTAATGACCACACTTGCTACATGCATATAAAAAGCTCCTGAATAGATAAGCGACTGCGAACCAACCCCGGCAATATCCCAAACATGCACCAAGGCTGCTTACCTGGTCTGTAAGAACCGCAACTGAGCGACAAGACTTGCGTTGATATCACCCACGCCACAGTGTTCCGGCATTAGATTTCTGTATGCCCATGAAAGTGACAAGCAAAATGTTGGAAATGATTTTGAAATGCTTCCAAATTCAGATAGAGATGAGTGAGGGGAACACAGAAATGAAGAGAGGAATCTTTGCAGAGGTGATATAAAGTGAGGATCACTGGCCAGCAACTCAGTCAGATCCCTCCGGCATAAAAACCTCTACCACTCCTGAACGGCTAGCATTCAACAGGCCCTCCAATGATGCAATGCTGTCGTCAAGAGTAAACGCTAAAGAAAAGGACCTGCGGCCAACGCACACGTTAAAGCGATTCTCCACTGTGCTGATCAGTTCAAGCAGCCTCATACAATCCAGGCCAAGACTAAAGAGCGTGGTGTTCCCTGGCAGACGATGAGCATCCAGTCGCAATTGATCTCCAATAATGGAGAGAAACTCTTGAGCAATAGCCGCCTTGGAATATTCCATAACTCCTTGTCCCTTTTCCTCATTTGGAAGACCATATGACATAGCAGCCGCAACCAAGATGCAGAGCATGCTGGCTGGCATATGGGACCAATCAAGTCCTGCTATTTGATTCACCCATTCAATAAAAGTGACCGCTTTACTTTTATTGGGAACACAAGGCGCGGGCTCAAGCTGTCGTCATTGGCCAGTTCTGGAAAGGAGAATACTCACGAACTCAGCGGGCCACGATCTTCATCTGCTTCGTGGTCATGATTACTATTCGCGGCCTGCAACAATTTTTTTTTATGCGCTCCTTTGTTTCCAGAGGCAGGCGGACGGACATATCAGCATCAGGACCTTCTATCTCATCCTGATGTGACCGCAGAATTTTCAGTATCGCTCCAAGCCGTTTCCTGGAATGAACACAATGTGAACACAAAAATATATGGAACTTTAGAGCAATCCGATTGTGGAGAGAGAGTCTTTCATCTAACGACAGAGCAATATAAGAAACGACCTTTTGACAAGAATCTAGCCGGCGCGACAGCCAGCAAACAAGCGTGTACTTACTCACAGTATTCATCTCCCGAAGCTTTCCAATGCAACGCTGCGAGCTAGTCAGACGGCTGCAAGAATGATTACGAGTCTCGCTCTGTTAGCAGTGAAATTTGTCTGCGCTGCCGCCGTAACTACTCAGACGAGTGGCCCGCTGTAAAGTGCGAAGAACTCACGCGGCTGCCACACCGGCTATTTATATTTCTTTTTGACAAGAGTCTCGAGGCCAGCAACACCACCGTTGCGAAAATGGACGATCATCGATCCAGCGTTCTTGCGCGTAACCATGAAATCGCTTAATGCAAGAAACAACTCTGAGGGCACTTCAATTTCTACCCCCTCCGGCGACATGACCCGACATCTTCCAATATTCACAAGCAGGCGCTCCCTAATTTGCGGCAAAGAAGCCATAATGAGACTCCAGATGTTGATGCGGTGAACCACCGACAGGCAGGTTAGATTACACTGCATTCGAAAAGTTACATGCTGCCAAACGAACGAAAGAAGAATGAACAGCGAACCCGTTACCCGCAGCCGTATCAGCCAAAGTTAGAACCAAATACGCAGCAGAGAGTTCCCGCAAAAAACGTGTTATTCCTTAGTTCGGTTAAGCCACTTTAATTCTATGCAGCGACGAAGACATTGCCTTGCGCGATGAAGCATGACCCAGAGATTACTTTCCGAAATATTCAACTCGGCGCAAATTTCCTTCGTGTTTCGTTGTTCGAGTTCTCGAAGCTCGAATACGGTCGCCAGGCGCGGCGACAAACGTGAAAGGCATCCATTCAAAATCCCTTGAAATGCGTTTTGCTCAGCGCTTCTTCCCGGATCGAACTGCCAATTTGTAGGTTCAAAGCCCGTCTGCCAAAAGCCGGCCCATCTTCCTGTTTTTACAAAACCATCCTGTGCATCTGAATCTTCATTTGCGTCAAACTGGGTATGCCGACGTGTTTTACGGTAGTAATCAACAGCTTTGTGCTTAAGAATTCCAACCAGCCATGTTTTTTCAGAGGATTGTCCAATAAAACTGCTACGGGACTGTAATGCAGCTAAAAAAGTTTCCTGGACTAGGTCTTCGGCTATCTGTTTATCCCGGACAAAGGACAATGCGTAACGCAATAGATAGTCACCATATTCATCTACCCATGTGGCAGGATCGACTAAATGTTTAACAGGCTGACGAGTGTTTCCTTCCATTTCTCACCCTCATCTTTCTACATATCGAAACTCGCACCAGAACGCAATGCGCCATTTCATCATTTTTGTGCGATCTTAGCAGAAATTGTTTCAAAAAATTATCCCCCTGATTCCGCATCGTAATAACACTGACGATCAGAAGTAAAGTAGATTGGGTAATATTTAACAAAGTTGTCCTCGAAAATCATTTTCCATATCGGGAAGGCGGTACACGCAGGTGCAAAGAAGTTGTGAGGTGCGTTCCTCGATAAAAGTGACAACTGGAAACAAAAATATTTTGCAGTCAAAACATTACGCATGGAGCAAGGTCCATGTAAGGAAACCACCACCAGTGCGACCAACCACTACAAAGGTGTGTCGCTCCCCGGAGTAACTACATTGAAAACTGAACATGGTGGCGCTAGGAAAGTTAACCAAGTGGTTCACAGTATCACAGATCTGATGCAGGACAGGGACAGCCGCATCCGGTTGATTATTTTCGCAATTGGTTTTTCACCGATTGCCAGCCTTTCTCTTTCAACCTTCAACCTGATTCCTCTTTATATCAGCGGGCCTGCAATTGTTCTTCCGTGTCTTGTGGGTGCGCTTATTTTAGGATCCGTTGTTCCTCGTTATGCGCAGACCCTTGTGCGTGGCTTTACTATTGGGCTGATAGCGGTGTTTCTCTACGATCTGACCAGCCGTTTCCCCTTCATTCTTACTGGTCTCTGGCCGGACTTCATCCCCAAAGTCGGGTCTTATCTTCTTCGCCAGCAGCATGTTCACTGGCTTGTGGGCTATCTGTGGAGATATATAGGAAACGGTGGCGGCATGGGCATTGCATTTTATGCGGTCTATCCATTGATCAAAAAACATGCGAAACCACTCAAGGCCGGAGTGCTGTATGGCTTGATAATTTTCTGCTGTCTCCTGGCTACTGTTTACCTGTCCCCATCCGGAAGGACTTATCTCTTCAACCCAACGGCCTTGACTGCTTGTCTTGGACTGTTGGGCCACATCGTGTATGGCTTCATCTTGGGATGCGGAGCTAAGCATTTTCCTGATGCTGCAATGGTCTCTGCTGCTTCTTCCGAGACGGTTGTATTTTCTGTTGCTTCTCCCGAGGCTGTTGTATTTTCTGAACAACTTCGCCGGCGGATCTCGTAAGAAGCCTCGCACGGTCGCAAGAAAGCCGTGTGGACAGGAGAAAGACCTCGCTCTTTGTGCCTCGCCACTTCGAGATTGATCTGTATCAATCCATGGAATATTATCCTTCAGCAATTCTGTTTTCTTGGTTTAATTGTCCCGATAATCGTCGGTGGCTGCTGTCATTTCTATCGCCTCTACCGCGTTGCTATATTTATTGACCCGGTATCCCCTGAAATCAATCAAGGGTACTGCTGAACAACCAAGGTCCTGTTATAGCATTCCCGCACGAAACGCAATGGGTTCATTGCTTTCTGTGTGCTACCGGGATCATTGGCTGGATGATCGGGGCAAAAAACAAAAGACGGAACCAATCACAGCGAACGATTTATTGGAAACTCTCTCACGACCAAGTTCTAAACGAGGAGCTCTTCTTGAAAGCACGCAGTCATACTTTGCTTGTTCTCTCTCTGCTCTTGAGCTGGTAAGTTCCTAAAAGGGTAAAGATATTTCGCGGCAGGCCACGCAATTCGTGCTGGCCCTTTCTGGCTTTGACGGATTAAAGAAGCGTTCCAGGAAATTGCAATGTCAACGCTCTAAAATGCGACGGGACCATCATTTCTGATGGCCCCGGTGTCACCGCATGTTCAATACAGCTGTTAGTTGTTGTCCTTGTCATTTGTTAAAGTTGTTTGAGGAATTCAATCAGCGCTTGTTGATCCTCAGGGCTGAGGGCGTGGAACCTCCGTATGACCTCTCGTGCTTCGCCGCGGTTTGTCTTGGATACGGCAGAATCATATCGTGGACAAATTACATCCTTTGGCGAAGCGCCGTATGCAACATTGCTTGTCTCACTGGCTGGCGGCACGGGGCAGCCAGCGCCAGCAATCCGCGGTGTGTGTTCATCATCCGGAGCCGGTAGATCATGCAGTTCGATCGCGGCCCTGATAGCATCATCAATCGTACGCACCACCAATGGAGCATTGGTCTGCCAGCTATTGGTTGTTACCGTGCCTGCAGGCGTGCTATCTACAGTGAGACGGCTCAGATAAACGCGGGCATCATGCAGAAATGGAGGGCCAACTCTGCCCAGCCCCATGAGTGGAGCAGTGCGGAAGTCCCTGCCATTGGCAGTACCCTGCTGATTGCTGAACACATCGTCAGCCATATTGCGAGACAGATCAAATGTTCTGAAAAGATGGTTCCGATCACCATGCTTATCGTCCTCTGAGGCTGAGTTGTTATGGTCATCCTGGCGATCCCGTGCCTCTGACCAGCGAGCAATCACCAGCGGATCACGCGGTCTCTCAGAGAACCTCTCCGCATCGATATCTGGCATCGCGTGCATGAGCAGGTCTGAGAAAATGGGCGCCCAGACATTGCTCATCTGTTCCGCGCCCACATCAGCCGGAGAAGCGCCTGTTCTCTGAATTGGTGTATGGCAGCCAGCACAGTTCAGCTTGCGGTCATTCTGATTGATGGCATGTTGCTCAAGGCCATCATCACCCGATTGCGGCATACGTCCCGGAATCATGCGATTGGCAAATGCCACTAGGTCAATGCCGAAAAGCTCGGCCCCACGCTGAACCTTGCTTTCCAGATTTCCCTTAGCCTGGTGATGGTCTGGACGAGCAGACCGAAGAACGTGCAACAAGGCATCACCAAATTCTGGTGGGGCCGTATTGCGAAGGAAATTTCGTTCGCTGAATGGCGTTGAAAGATGCACTTCGGGATCACCAGTAGGATCAGCGCATCCCGGGCGACTGTTATCAATGCTGGGCAGGTTGATTTCAGCATTGTTGAGCAAGCTGGTGAACCCCAACTCTCCCTGCAAGCCGCCGGCGACAAATTGCAGGATCTCGACGCCATTGGCACGCAATCCAAATCGGCCGATTCCTCCAACGAAACCGCCTTTCGCCGGAACCTCATTGTGACGGCCAGCAATGCAATCACCAGTGCAGCCCATGGCTGGACCAAAATTACCCAGTGAAGACCTGTGCCTTTTTATGTCTGTGGGATCTTCATTCGCAATGATGTCATCGTTGGGAACCGCCTCCATTAGACCGCGCCCGATATACGGTGGACCAGCGCGCTCACCCACAGTACGCCGGAAGCCGCTGGGGAAGATATTGTTAGCATCCGGCACGCCCACCAGGTTTGCATCGATCTCAATGGGAGGAATTATATCTGCGAGACATTCTGGAACTGATGGACGCATATGCTGTACAAGTCCGCCGAACGACTGTGACACATGCGTTACCGGGTTCACAAAAGATCCATCCAGCGGATCAAGCACATTCAGGGAAGCTGAAAAATCTCCCATCAATGTGAATGCCGCAGTCTTGCCAGTGTCATTGATCGCGTCAAGATGATCGGGAGCGCGACCGCCTCCAGTGGCAGGATCAAGGGCTGTAAACTTGAAATTGGTTGGGGTTGATCGTGCCGCGCGGGAAACATCAGACAAACAAGAGGACCCAGCCGGACAAGGCTCAGAACCAAGGATACCAGCACCAGGGATAGCTTCGGCTGCATTCTCATGGCAGCCCATGCAGAATGGCTGGTTTGCTACTGGCCCTGCACCTTCCGCAGCAGTGTGCGGTGTGGTAAAGAACGTCATACCTTCCAGCAGCACTTGCCGCTCCTGCAGACTCAGCCCCGGATAAACAAGAGCATCAAGGTCTTTGAAAGTCAGTGGAAATGGCCCAACGACCCCGAATTTTGCCCGTGAAACACGTTGTACGGGCCGCATTGGTGTTCCTGCGGCAGGAACCGGCACCACAAAACCACTCGCCACTTCCTGTGCCCGTTTTTGCTGCAGTTGCTGGTCTGTAGGATTGTTTGATCCTTGTTGTGCAAGAAGAGCGCCCGCCAGCGTGAAAAGAGCCACGATCACAATGCGCCCACGCAATTTCATCCTTCTCTTCTGCATATGTCGCCTGAAACCCGAATGTTTAGTCACACTGTCTCTCCAAGTCAGATTTTTAAAGTGCCACGCCTTGAAGGGCTGTGCACTTCTGAGGCTTTGTCCGTTGTACTTACACTTTCCTTACAGCTGTCAGCATGTTTGTTATTGGGCGACAAAGTTTCATTTGGTTCAGAAATTACGCAGACCACACATCCATAGTGCTCAGGTCAAAACAAAAATTAAAAGCTTTATGAAATCTCTGGGTCTTTTGTTCGACCAATGGCTGTACCCCAATTCGATACGGTGCTCCACGCAACCTGGCAGGGGCCTATCCAGCATCTGTGGAAATTGCCCGTTACTTTTCTTCAGTAAGGGCAATCCTATTCCCCGGCCAGATTTCCGCAGGTCCATATCGATGGGGAGGAGTGGTATGGGACCGGCAAAGTGGAATTTCACTTCGCTCGGGCATGATCGATCGGTTGTGGCTGATAAATCTGAATTGATCACACTATGGGCGGTTGTACTTATGGCAAGCAAAACAGCAACCATTCTGGAAACCGAGGCAGAGCTGATTTCTCGCATTCTTGCTGGGGAAAAAGAGCTGTATCACGATCTTATTGCTCCGTATGAGCGCATGGTTTATGTGAGCGTTTTCTCCTTGTTACGCAACGAGGAGGATGCTGAGGATTGTGCTCAGGAGGCTTTCTTGAAGGCTTACCGGCATTTGAGTAAGTTCAAAGGCGAGAGCAAATTTGGCAGTTGGCTGGTCCGCGTGGCGATCAACGAGGCCAAAATGCAACGTCGCAAACTGCGTCCGGAGCTTTATGAGTCCTTAGATAAGTCTATCGATCACGAGGATGGAGAGTATGTTCCCCTGGCATTTGGAGACTGGCGCGAAATTCCTTCAGAAGTGCTGGAGCGCAAAGAGGTTGCACAGGTGCTGCGAAAGGGAATTGACCGCCTGCCAGAGATCTACTGGCAGGTTTTCATACTGCGGGACGTCCAGGGGTTGAGCGTTACAGAGACCGCAAAGTTGCTGGAAGTAAATGAAGCAGTGGTAAAAACACGACTACTCAGAGCCAGGCTGCAATTAAGAGATATGCTCGTATCAGTGCTGAAAGACAGCAATGTGCTGAGCCGCCAGGCCTTTAAAAAAGGAAGAGACCCATGGCGATGACATGTAATGAAGTATGGCGGGAAGTATCCAACTATATTGATGACAGCATTTCACCCGCAATGCGGAAGCAGGTGGAGCTTCATCTGTCATACTGCCGCCATTGCGCAGCAATTATAGATGGCGTGCATAATATTATTACGCTGGTAGCAGACGGGCGAGTTTTTTGTCTTCCCGCCGGCTTCAGCGCAAGACTGCATGCACGGCTCAAGAGTGAGTTATAGCTTCCCGGCTAATGTGTAGCGCCATGCAGGACATGGTGGATCCACACTTCAGCGGTCGTGATTGTCAGAGTTGCCAATGAAAGTGCAATCACTCTGCCGGTTCTCCAGCGCTCTCTACGCGACAGCGGCCGCCTGCGCCATGCAGCAGCCGGAGCATTTCTGAGTGCGTGAGCGCGCCAAAGTAAAAACAGGTTGAGAACAGCCCCGATTGAAGCCATGGCCAGCACAGGGATACGGAAGACATCTCTATGCAAAAACGTAGCCCATCCTGATGCAGCAAGACTGGTGGATGCAACAATAAGACCCAGCTTCCCCGCTGAAACATAAAAGACACAAACTGCTTCAATCACAGCCATGAAAAACGCACCCCATCCCTGCTTGACCGTCAGGTCATTGGCTTCTGTGTTGACTGCTTCCTGTAATTCAGAAATTTCTGCCGTCTGACTTGCCATAACACCATCCTGTATCTTAATTGGGACGTTTTACCATCCCCTCAAGTCCTATGCAGACTTCTTAGTTCTTGGTCGCAGCAACCGGCGATTTCATTACTACTTACATTAGGTGCCCTGTCACTTTTATTCTCAATTTAAATCTAACGCTAGCCGCTGATAAGAGTTCCGAAAGCGTCCTGAGCATATAACCGGCCTGGTATTTATTCAGATTTTCATCATTATGGGACTGCGGCGGAGGGTGCATGACTGAAGTACTACTGATCACTATCTCCTGCAGCGGCCCATCTGACATATCAAATACTTTTACTCAGGTGCTGGCTGAGTCTGGCGCGGTCCTGCTCGACATGAGACGCGCTCTTGTACACAGCGCTCTGGCTCTGGCTTATACAGTCCGTTTAAGCACAAAGGCGCAGGCAGCCGAAATCGAGCGCGCCATTCATAGAACGGCCTGGGAAGCAGGCGCCACGGCGCATGTCTCCAAAATTTCAGAGGCACAGTTTTATCAGTGGGCTTCTGGTCATGAGAGGCAGCGTTTTATTGTGACTTTGATTGCGCCACTGATCACTGCTGCGCAGATGGCGTGCATCAGCAGCGTGCTTGGCTCAATGGCGATTATGATCGACTCCATCGAAAGACTTTCCACTCTTGAATCTGCTGCGGATCAGCAGGACCCACGCATCTGTCTTGAACTCAGGATTTCTGGTGAGCAGGTGGATCCTTCAGATCTGCGTCGCGTTCTGTTGACACTGGCAGGTAGCTGCGATCTGGATATTGCGGTTCAGGAAGACTCCATGTTCCGCGGTAATCGCCGACTGGCTGTTTTTGACATGGACTCCACTCTGATTCAGATTGAAGTGATTGATGAATTAGCGCGACTAGCCGGGGTAGGCGAGCAGGTAGCAGCAATTACGGAGAGCGCGATGCGAGGCAATCTTGATTTTGAGACAAGTTTTTGCAAGCGACTGTCATTGCTCAGGGGCTTGCCTGCCACCGTAATTGACGAACTGGGTGCGCGATTGCCAGTTACTCCCGGTACACACCGGCTCATGCGTACACTCAAATCGCTCGGCTTCAGGACTGCAATTCTCTCCGGCGGATTTAGTTGTTTTGCCCGCAAATTGCAACAGAGATTTGGATTTGATTATGTCTATGCCAACGAACTTGAGATAAAGGATGGCACCCTTACAGGGAAAGCCGTTGGAAAAATTGTGAATGGAGCGCGCAAAGCAGAGTTGTTGGGGCAAATTGCCAGCCAGGAAGGAATTCCCTTGGAGCAAACAATCGCCGTGGGAGATGGCGCAAATGATTTGCCAATGCTCAGCATTGCGGGCCTGGGAGTTGCATTCCACGCCAAACCGGTAGTCCGGGAAAAAGCGCAAGTCTCTATTTCAACATTCGGCCTTGACGGTCTGTTATATCTCCTTGGCATACGCGACAGGCACATTGAAGACTCAGTATCGGAAAATATGTTCCCCGCTTACAGTCCAAGCCCGTTTCTGGACCGCGAGCACGAAGGTTTAAATGCTTCCCGTATTACTTCGTAGCAAATTTCCGAAACAGGTCTTCAAGGTTGTGGCTGTAAATGATCATATTGCCAATAGAGCTTTTAACCCCACAGCCAGATCGATCCGGAGCTGGTGTGTGCGCCCACGGGTATATTCCAACGTATTCCAATTGTGAGCATCGAATGGAAGTTCAGCAAGGGGCGTGGAGCAAATGTGTACAGCCGGTTTCTCGAGTGCGTGAGCAAAGCCGACCTCATACAATACATTAGGTCGAGACTCTGACGGATCACAGATGACAGCCGCGCTCTGGTGATTGGACTGCGGATTTTGCCGACGATCTCACAGGTGAAGGGCTCTCTATCGATTCTCACGCACGATGCCCCATTCATTTCGGCGGCATATGCCATGGCTACAAGAAATGTATCGTCCGCGTGGATCGAATGGTGTTGATGGGCGGCGAGTTAGCCTTTGATCTCCACAGGGCACAATTTCGTGACACTAGCTAGGGCGGACACAGCGCTTGCATATATATAAGTAGTGAGGAGTCCAAAGAGTGTTGTCCCTATCACAAACTCTATCCGGCCTGAATTTGGCAGAGTAAGGACCAAAATTGATAAGTCCATCCCACTTCTTTGACGGTCTACTCTCCGGAATGACTCAAGCATTGCTACTTCAGGTGTCTGAAAACGAGCAAGGGCGAAGAACCGGTTTCGGGTCGCAGAGGGTTTGGCCTGAGTTTTTTACGCAGCCCGTCGTTCGTAGCGATGGTGCAAGCCACCGACCTGCGGTATTTCGATCACCCTTCCAATCGATGGCGGTTGGACTGGGCGAGGAATCGGAGTGTCCTTCTCCAGTCCCAGATGAGTTCGCGACCTCTCGTAATAATCAAAATAAAACTTCAAGACGCGCCGGAGACCGCGCTCGTTGAAGACGAGCACATGGTCGAGACAATCACGACGGATAGAGCCAATCAATCTCTCGACGTAGGCATTCTGCCAAGGCGAGCGCGGAGCCGTGAGGACTTCTTGAATCTCCATCGCTCTAGTCGTTTGTTCAAACGCTCTTCCATAGCTTCCGTCTCGGTCACGAAGCAAATACTGAGGCGGGGTATCCCAAGGGAAAGCGTCAATGAGTTGTTGCGATGTCCACTCAGCGGTTGGGTGAGCTGTCACGGCAAAATGCATCACTCGCCGACGTTCATGCGAGAGCACAATAAAAACGAACAGCAGCCGGAATGTTGCTGTTGGAACAACGCAGAAGTCTGTTGAGACCAAGTCCTGCATGTGGTTCTTCAAGAATGTCTTCCATGTTTGTGAGGGCGGCCTGCGCGGACGGACCATATACTTCGCCACCGTGGTTTCACCGATATCAATGCCGAGCTTAAGCAATTCGCCATGAATTCTCGGTGGCGCCCCAGCGAGGATTGTCCAGGCTCATCTTTCGGATCAGAGTGCATACGTCGCGACTGATCGGTGGGCGGCCATGCCGTGCTCGACTCTTCCAAGTCCAGTACAGTCGGAATCCCTTGCGATTCCAAGCAATGACGGTCTCTGGCCTTATGATCCTCAGAGGCAGCCGCTAGTTCTTCCATAGACGAGACAACCAGACCCAAAACACTCGATCTGCCGCTTTGAAGCGAAGACGGCGGCCGCGTGTGGCACGCTGTAGAACAAGAACCTGATGGCGCAGCGCCAGGATTTCAGCTTGCAAGGCCGCACGGGTACTCAGACAGCTTCGCAGAGACGAAAGCAAGAGGAAGAAAATGTCGAACATGGGAAGACGGAAGATTACAAGCGACCGTTATTAAATTCAACTGATTCAATCAGAACGGAGTTTTCACTAGAGACAACTAAAAGAGAGGACAAATTTGATACAAAAGGTTCTGGTATTCCTGCTTGTCGTAGGAATTCTTCAGGAATGCTGCCATGGCAAAAGGTGTCCATTCCGATGCTAGACGGGCCAACATGCCTCACCTTTTCAAGTCCGTTTGCGCTGATCAAATTGAGAGTTCCTAAAATTGAATAGCCAAATAAAGCATCCTCAAAAACAGCATTGCTTACATCCGCCCTGCTCAGATTCACCTCTCTGAGATCCGCCCAGCGGAAATCTGTCCCGACAAGACGCGCTTCACGCAGGTCGGACCCCGTGAGGTAGGCCCCAAAAAGAAACGCATTGCTCCAGATCAGCGAAGCTGAGGTTGGAGTCCTTTAGCTCAGCACCAATTAGATTTGCTTCGCGAAGATCTGCTTTGCTGAGGTTTACACAGTTTAAGTCCGCCTGATGCAGGTTAAATCGGCGCAGGTCAGTCTCCCGAAAATCCAGGTAAACGCCCATATTCCTTTCCCGCCAACGGTTCCAAGCTTCCACACCCTGCTGTTTGAGGATCTTAAGAAGAGTCTCATCTGCCAGCGCTGATTCCTCCGCGCCATAGCATTAGTTGGACCAGGATGAAATTGTAGCGGCGCACATGGAAATTGAAACAATGACAGCATAAAAATCAGAAGGTGGCGACGGAGGCCGTAGGCGGCAAACGGCGCATCTTCAATTTCCTTGAATCTGCGCCGATAAAGGCTTTTGCAAGCCTTTGAAAAGAAAAAACTTCCCCCTCTCTCTTTCCCTGAAGAATTCAAAAAAACCTAAAACCTGGTTCGGTACCACGTGGTCGGCCATCTGGGGTTGCCATACAGGGCCGGCTGTTTTGAGAAAGAGGGGGAGAACATATTTCCCTCGGCCGGCTGCCGATCAATCAGCATAGCAGTCAACCTCCCGCTACGCCCGGAGCCGATTTTATGTTCCATTGTGGGCTGCTGGCTTGGATTTGCATTCTGCTTTCAGATCTCTCAGAAGACGGTCAAATGCTTTCTTGTAAGAATCATGATTCTGCCAACTTCGGAAGTCGCTAATATGGCGGGTTCGGCGTATGTCTGCAGCCCAAGCCTGCTTGGTTTGCTTTACCGCATCATCGAGGCGAATCGGAAATAATACAGTTCTGTCTTGCTCCCGTTCCTTCTCAAAAGCAGTTTCAACTTCCTTCTCAACCCACGGGCTCTTGATCGAACTTTCTGACAGAACGACCATAAGTTTGTCGTGCACCCGTATTGCCTGATCGAATGCCGACCGCAATTTATCTCCAGTCTTTAAGTCCTCTGGAGCAAACCAACAACGGACTGCTTTGTTTTGCAAATCGGCATGCAGGCGATTTGCAAAGTCCTGATCCTTGCTTGAGTAGCTGATGAAACAAGAATAAAACTCAAAAGCCGTGCCCATTAGGGAGTGCACATAGGCAACAAGGTTTTCAGGCACACCTGCTCCACGCAAGAACGCATCAGGAATCGCACCTCTAGAACTGTAGATCGTATCTATTCCGATGGGGGATGGCCCTTCATGTTTAACTGTTTCGAGTCCCTCGACAGAGTCAAGATTAGTGGAAACCAAAAGTGTTCCATTCATTTTGGAGTGACTGAGTTTTGTCTTCCACATCTGAGCGCCAGTGAGATTGGTCCAACGCAGGATAGCCCACTGAAGATTCGCCTCGGCAAGTTGTGCCCCTGTCAGATTTGCCGCAAACAAATCCGCTCCACTTAGTCTGATCGGTCAAGGACAGCTACTTGTAGGTTCGCTTCACGCAGGTTGATACCGCTGAGATCCCAGTGAGTAAGGACAGCTCCGCTTAGCTCTGGTACGACCCTTGAATTCACAATCCGCCATGCATTCCATGCATCGACGCCCTGTTTTAGAACGTTGAGGTGTTCTTCGTCTGCCATTCCGCAATTCTCTCACTACCAGTCAAAGAGAATTGCAAACGATTCAGAATGAGAAGCTAGATGGCTACTTCCTATTTGGCGGCAAAAAAGTAGGCGGCAAGCGGCGCATCTTCAAAGTCCTTGAATCCTTGCGCGTTGGGCAGTTCCCGGGCTCGCGGGCAGATCGACGTCTTTGCGCCTGCACGTCTATCCGGCAAGCTGGAAACTGTCGTGTGCTATCCCGACAAAATGTCGATCGCTATTGAAAGCGGTCCAACTAAACTGAGGCAGGTCTTGGTTGGAGAGGAAGGCTGGGTCGTCCAAAATGGCAAGACCTTCGGAGCTCCACCACAGGCGCTGCAAAGCCTGAAAGTCGGCTTGTTCCACAACATCAACAATTTGTGGCGGTTCCTCGCGAACCCTGCCAACCTTCCATATATCTCCGTCCAACCACACAATGGTACTTCGACCATCGTCATCATTCGCCCAGGCAACGCCGACAGAATTAGCAAAATCGACTGCGACGACGAACTCACTATGCGCAGCGTCTCGTACTGCTCATGTGATTCATCCGGACAACTAATACAGAACAGGATCGAATATGACGGCTTTCACGAACGGAACAGTATTCGTTATCCGGCCAAGGTACGTTCCTATCAGAACGATCAGTTGATATCCGAGGTTCGCCATGACGACTATGAAACAGACATAGAACTAGGACCGTCACTATTTCAAAAAGTTTAGTAATGCCTGCATTCAGTTTCTGATATTCGGGAAGAAACATCTCGCAGATCTCCGAACGGCTCCGTAGCGGGATGAACCGCAAACGCTACTTTTCAGATTTGGCGACATAATATCTATGAAGTCCGACGTGGTGTTCGCATTTCCTAACTTCTCCTGGGGGCGCTTCAGCTCTTACCAGAAGCATTTAGGGGCGGCGTACCTAATGGCGCATCTCCGGCAGCGGGGCTGGACATGCTCTTTGTACCATCGACCTGCGACACAGTCTCTGGCACAAGCTGGACTGGAAATCGCCTCGTTGAGCCGCCGTTATGTGGGGTTCACTTGTTTCGACACAAATTTTCATTCTATCGCGCTTCTTTCTCGCGTTATCAAGCAGAGCAATCCTGACCTTGAGATCATCCTCGGTGGCCCATCGGCGACGTTCTCGGCTGACCTAGTACTACAGGCCGCCCCAGATGTTTCCGTTTGCTTCAAGGGGATGGCTGAAGAGTCACTGATTAAATATCTCGAGGCCACCGGTACGGTCAAACCATATGTGTCCGGAACGGCAACCAGGGTTGATGGAAAGACTGTGCATAATTCCCCCATGCCGCTGCTCAGCGGCTCCTACGCAATTGATCATTATCCGTCGCCGTATCTGTCGGGAGTATTGGGTTTTCGAGATGGGCCCAGCGTGGGGGTTCTAACTTCCCGCGGCTGCTTCTATGGATGCACTTATTGTAATTTCGCTGCCATGTCTAATCGGCGCATTCAGTTTCACTCTCCCGATCGCATCTTGTCCGAGTTGGAGGGTATCCGCGACGCACTGCGGGGCGGGGCAGGATCTCGTCCTGTCGTGACTTTTGCGGACGACTTTTTCACGATCCATCGCCCACGGCTAGTTGCAATTTGCAAAGGCATCATCGCGGCGCGAATGGCAGAGACACTGGCGTTCGAATGTCAGACTCGGGCTGATTGGGTCGATCGTGAACTCCTCGAAATGCTGCGGGATGCCGGAGTTGTAAAGCTGCATTTCGGGCTGGAGAGCGCTTCCCCCAAGGTTCTCAAACTAGTCAAGAAGCTCTATCCCAAGAGGCCCAATGTCAACGACTACGAGCCCGAACGGCAATTTCTAGAAACCTTCCGCCGCACGGTAGCCGACGCGAAACGGCTGGGTTTCAACGTTCATGTGTCCGCCATTTTCGGCCTGCCGGGCGAAGGGCCCGAGGAGGCGCAGCAGACACTGGACTTCGTCAAGAGCGTTGAGGCGGATGGCTATAGCCACAACTATCTCAACATCTACCCAGGTACGGAACTCTTCGAGACGTCTAAACAGTTCGGAATCACTGTCGGGCCCTCGGCCACGACCCTTCCGTTTCAGACCTATTACGCTTATGACGTCACAAAAGTACCAGTGCTCAACCTGCCAGGCGACCTGTTCAATGTTCGCGAACGCATCGGTCAGGAGTTTGCCCGTGCATTCTTCCCGCAAGGTAAATGGGAGAGCGATACGGCGTTCGCAAGTATCCGGTGCGAGTTATCACATCTGGATGGCAACAATCCTCTCTGGCCGTGGCTCCGGAACAACGCCGCCCCTGCCACGCAACTGCTCAACTGTCGCGCCAGCGGGGCATCGTATGGGCCTGAGGATCTCTACTCGCATCTCATTTCAGCCGGTACGCCCATCGTAAACTACTACACGCTAGAGCCGCTTGAAAATGCTCAGCAGAGCGATGGGCTCCAGCAATGCGAAGAGATACGGTACGGCAATCGTGCCAGCGGTTTCGTGCTCCGGGTCGGCGTTCAGCATTTGAATATAGAGGCGATGATCGCCGTCTGGGAACGCCTGATTTTAGGCGGAGAGACTTCCCCCCGCGTTTATTTCACGGAAATAACATCGCCGGCGGACTTGATACAGATAGGTGAATTCCTGCGGCGGAACTCGCGGCAGAGCCGACTCCCACTGACCAATTCTTTTCTCACCCAAGATATGCAGGTCAGTAATATCTGCCAGTACGGCATTCGTCTCTGTCCGGCTTCCACCCGCGACGGATTCCAACTGGCGCAGGTGAATGCTAACGGAATGGTCCGTCCCTGTTGCGCCGGTCCTATCGTAGGCGACCTGAAATGCAATTTGCCTGGCTTGCGTAAGAACTTCCTGGAGATTTTTAGGGCCGCCAACGAGAACCGTTGTGTAGGGTGCAGCCGCGCCAGAGCGTGTTCGAAATGTCCATCTCTGGATTGCGGGGGACTCAAGAATCGATGCGACCTTTCGATGGTGTTCTCCTTCCTTGAACTTGTTCGCATGCGCGAGCGAATTGCGCTTCTCGCTTCTCCCGGCAACCAAGAGACGTTCGAACTCATGCTAACGCCTCCCGCGTTTGTGAGTGACTCCGCCAATCACAATGGCGACTGCCGACGCCTTGCGCCGGAATTCGAATGGCCGGAAGTTTTGACTTTGGCCTCTCGCAACCGCTTTCTGTTGCTCGATTTGAATAGTTCGGACGTCTTCGAACTCAACCACACGATGGTGGAGATTTTCGAAGCGCTGCGCAACCGCATTCCCTGGAACGATGCCATGCAATATTTCACCAAAACCTATTTGGTCCCTGAGGCTCAAGTGGAATCTTGTATAGACACGGCACAGACTCATTTTAAGGAGATGTTTTCGCAAAGAAATCTCTCTCCGGCGCCGGGGCGATAACAACCCGAAGCGAGCTACGTCCCGAAACGCCGCCTTGCAGACGGGCTGCAATGAGCGCTCTATTCAGGCAAGACAATCGTGAAATGTTCCTGAAACAAACACGCGGTTCACTCACAAGGAGCAACCAATGATGAACAACACCGCTATATTCGTGCATCCTTATTATGTCAATAACCACTTCTTGGGATACACGCATCATTATGGATGCTCCTCGATCATCAGTCACTTGAAGACACGAGGCTTTGCAGCCGAGCCATTTCTTGCGGATGTCCACTGTTCGGTCCAACAAGTGGCGGAAACTCTGGCCTCTCGCAGCCCACGATTCCTGGGCTTCTCCTGTTATGACAACAACTTCTACTTGATCCGGCTGATCGTGGCTGAGGTTCGGCGGCGCAACAAAGATGTCGCGATTGTGCTCGGCGGGCCTTCCGCGTGCTTTTCTTCGCAGATTATTCTTCGTGAACTTCCGGAAGTCGATGCTTGCGTGGCGGGGGACGGGGAAGAAGTGGTTTGCAGTGCCCTAGAACAAGGGCTAAGGCGTGACTTCTTACCGTCTCTTCCTGGACTCGTTACCAGACAGTCGTTGTGTGAAAGTGAAATTGTTCCAGCAAATCTTCCCGCCAACATAAACAACTACTCCTCTCCCTATATTACCGGCGAAATACCGGGAGCATATGCTCCGAGAGTCGGCTTAATTTCATCGCGTGGTTGTTATTACCACTGCACCTATTGCAATTTTGCCGCGTTGTCGGGATTCAAAGTCAGGAGTTATGACTGTGACCGGCTTCTCAGCGAGTTGTCCAAGATCGCCTATGACCTTCATGGACGCGAAGCGGCGATTCCGTTTTTTGACGAGTTCTTCACCTGCTCAAAGCCGCGCTTGCGACAGATTTGTCAAGCCATCCGGGAAAACGGTTTGCACGAACAGCTGACTTTCAGCTGCCAGACGCGCATCGATGGCATCGACGAGGAGGCGCTCGACCTTCTATGGAGCGCAGGCTTCCGCATAGTGGGTTTCGGTATCGAAAGCGCGTCGCCGCCAATTCTGCGCAACATCCGAAAGGCCAGGCTTGGCAAGCGCACGGCTGAAGCTGGATCTGCCCCGGAAGAAGAGTTTCTCGAAGCAACTCGCAGATCGGTCGCGCTTGCCAAAAGGAAAGGGTTTCACGTCACCGCAAGCATAATTCTCGGATTGCCTGGCGAAACTGCCGAAGACGGCCGCCTCAGTCTCGACTTTATAGAAGAATTGCAACCCCATGCTTATAGTCACAACTTTCTCATGGTTTTTCCCGGAACGGAGTTGTTCCGAACCTCCAAAGATTACGGCATTGAGGTGAAGCCGTCGCTAACCGTCCTTCCGTTTCATACGACAGCCGCCTATGATACGGCTAGTCTGGGATATCTGAAGGGGATGCTGGATGTTGGATATAAAGACCGCGCCTACCTTGTCAACCTGGTTTTGGGAGGGGCGGGTCGCAGCACCTTTGGCGATTCTCTTATTTGTTTGATTAAACAAGACCCTGGACCGGCGGAGCCAAATTATTGGAGTGCGATTAAGCCTCAGGTTTTTCCCGATACTCCATTTGTCCTGTTTCAAAAAGGCTGCAATCCGGAGTGGTACTACAAGAACTTTGCCGGCATGGTTCGCCATGAATTGCCGATTCTTGAGCAATACATTGTGGCGGAGCGGGATGGCGGTCTGGATCTATTCGTCTGCAATCGGGGCAATTGGAGCCCCGTCACGCGTGCCTTCTCCCACCACATCGCGCTACGGCCGCTGGCTGCGCTGGAGAATCCAGCAGGTGCTGCAGAACAAACCGATACTCTCTATACGGTTCGACAAAACGACGATTGGCAGGTATTGGAGCATTACGTGAGTGACTATGCCTCCGGGCGGCCGGCATCTATACCGGGTAACTTTTCGGCAGGGAAAACGGGAATTGAAAAGCTCTGCCGCCTGGGGCTGGGCTGCTCGCTGCGCAGAGGGACAGGCATGTTCCCCGACGATGCCGGCAGTTATCGCAGTCTCTGCGGGCTGTGTTTCGCAAACGAGAAACCAGACGTGGGAGTCCATCAACTTCTGGAACAAGTCGTCGAGGAGCGAACGTGCTGCGGATGCAGCGCCCAACCTTGGTGCAGTCAATGCATGCAACTCGATCACATTGCAAGCGAGAGATTCTGCCACACCATGCGGACCGGCGACTGCATCGTTGACTGTGCCCGCATTTTAGAATTCGCCGCGCTGAAGTCGCAAGCCGCGGATCCCGGCAATCAGACAATAGCTCACGGGCGTGTCAAAAACCTTCTGGGCCGCTCCGAAGAGTGCATTGCGCTGGACAGGCCAATTCGCGGCCGGGCCAATGGCGACGCGACCCACCTGCAGCCTGGAATTGCTCTGATCCGCTTTGACGGCCAACCTGTGCTCTATGCCTACGCGCGTCGAGAATTCATTGAAATCAGTCTCCCACTGGCGGAGGTGGCGGAGGCTTTGGAGCTAGGGGCCGAATTGGAAGACATGTTCCCGTATTTTTCGGAGAAATATGGCATGGAGGAAGAGGAGACCAGGAGCAAGATTGATCAAGCCCTTGGGATATTAGGTGAATACGGATTAATCCAATGCGCATTATCCCATTGAATTCGCAAACGTCGAATGAACAACCGGTGGTCTGCGGCATGCACGCTGTGTCTGAAGCGGGGCTGGTTGTAGTCTGTCCGCGCTACGAGGAGAACGACTTCCTGGGCTTTAGCTTCACCTATGGGACAGCCTGTGTGCAAGCATACCTCAGACAGCAGGGCATTGCAGCCGCCCACTACCTGTGCAGCGGAAGTCAGGGACTCGAGTCACATGCTGACGAAATCTTGCGGCTAAGACCGCAAGCCGTCAGCTTTACTTTATCCGACAGCAACTACTACCTCTGTTATCTGACAGCCAAACTGATCAAGGATCGCCGGCCGGAGATAGCCACGATCGGCACCGGACCCGCTGCCACGCACTCGTATCAGTTGATTCTAGACGACCCGGGATCGCCGTTCGACCTGCTGATTCGAGGTAAGGCGGAAGTGGCTTTGGAGACGCTCTTCACTACTCCCGGTTCCCTGAAGGAAGTCGCATCCGGCTTCGGGTACAAGCGGATTCTTACGGCAGATGACTTGCCCAGTCTGGATGCGATTCCATCTCCGTACGTCGACGGCACAATCGCTGCGCAAGTTCGGCTGATTGAGCGGGTTGGGACACTCATCTCCAGAGGCTGCACCCGATCCTGCACGTGGTGTGAACTCCGCTCGCCCGGCCACGCCGGCGCTCAGTTTCGCTCCATTGATCACGTAATCGAGGAATTAAGTTTCTTGGTTCAAGCTACCCGCAAGGAGCGGGCTGGAAGCAATTTGTTTCTGCCGCTCCGTGACCGCTACTTCACGATCGACCGCCAGAGAACCCTGGCGCTATTGGATCGAATGATTTCCGAAGGTCTCAATCATGAGCTTCGGTTCAGTTGCCAAACTCCGGCAGACGCGGCGGATCCCGAGCTCTTGCAGCGCCTCCAGATGGCAGGCTGTTCCGCGCTGAATCTGAGGCTTGATAGCGCCAGTCCGCGGGTGCTGAACAGGATCAAGAGAAACCAGCCCACAGAAGGTGCGGACGCCGACTACGGCGAGGAACGCCGCGCACTTGCTGCCGGGCGCGAGAATGTGCGTGTGGCGAAGGAGCTGGGCATTCCGACGCGTCTCACCATCACTCTGGGCCTGCCGGGGGAAACCGCCGAAGAGGGCGCTGCGACGCTGGCTTTCGTCGACGGCTCGGACTGTACTTCCTACGCGCACAATTTCTTTCGCGCAGTCGAGGGCAGAGAAGCTTTTGGGGACTGCGCCCGATACGGCATTAAAGTCCGTCCGAGCGCCAGCGGCCTACCCTACCTTACGACGCCTTCTTACGATGTGCTTAGCCTGCCGTTTTCGTCGCGAAAGCCGCTGGCCAATGTTGGTTCGCGGAAGACCGGCCAGCTCAACGATCATCTGCGGGGATTTTCAACCTGCTTTAACCCGGAAGACCGCACTGCGCCGCGCTTTCTCTACCTGCATGGAGCGCCCGCAGACTACGGTAACGAAGTGTTGTGTGATCTGCGCCCCCACATAGCACCGGATGCGCGATTGTACCTGGCCGAACCGGCAGAGGCGGCCGCCGTTGCGGCGCTGTATCTCCGTATGGTCACTCAGCGCCTGCCCGTTACCTGTGTCTATGGGCGATTGGTTCTCGGGAACGACACTCGGCTGGTGCCCTTTGACCAGGGAGAGAGAACGCCGGTTTCGGCAGTATTCTCGACGCAGATCGAGTCTGTTCCTCTCCAGCACTACCCGGATTTGCAACACTTTTGTGCCTCCAGAAACAGCCATGATTGGGTTGGGCTGCTGACCATCGAGTCGCTCAACGATTTAGAGACTCTTGCCAGTTTGTGCCGGCAGGCGGAGGCTGACGGCTGCTTCAATGTCCCTCCAGATCTTGTTGGCTACAAGTATGCGTTGAAGGAATCGTGCCGGTGGGGCTGCCGCCATTGCCGTGACTATTTCCGACTCGGGGTGCAGGCAGTGCACGTGAGCCCGGAGGGCAGCGTGCGCCTTTGCGAACGAGGGCCGATCGTGGGCACGCTCAAAGAACAGCCCAGCGTGTGGCGAGAGCGTATGGAGAGTTTCGCATCAGATCTGGAGCGTGAGCGCGGCTGTGACTCCTGTCCGGCCACCGACCGCTGCGCCCACTGTATGGTTTCCGAACCAATTTCAGCCCATCAATATTGCTCGTTCCATTTGAATAACCCCGACGCCGGAGAACTCACGAATTTGCTGCTCATGAAGCAGTATTTGTCACCGCTCGGCGAAAAACAGACGCAGGCCATTTCTGGGACCGCGGACATGAAACTCTCGCTTGCCGCATCGGGGCGCACAGTCTACTTTCAGGTTTCCACTAACAACACGGACAGAATGGATTGCTCTGCCGGCCAGCTTCAAAAACGGGTTCGCATACGTGACCAGAAGCGCCTGATTGGGGTGCAAGACATGGCGTACATCGTGGACCTGTGGACACTGGAGGTCATCGAAATTTCCAGGCCACTTGCCGAGCTCTGGGAGGCGTTTCAGACGAACGCCTCGCCCGCGGCAATGAGGCAATTTTTCACCGCCAAGTATTCGCTCTCCCCAGAAACAAGTGTCGAGCAAACTAGAAGAGGCACAGCTCATTTTACGAGATTACGGAGTCTTGGTGTGAAGGAGCCGGCAGTGATACATCCTACTTCTGATGAAATCAGCTTCGTGTATCCCAAGTACCAGCAAGCGCTCTATAAAGGCTGTACATTTCATTATGGCGTCGGCAGTCTGCGGGCTTCTTTGGCCTCGGCGGGAATTCGTTCAAGCATGGTCATGGCCGACCGAGACTGCTCGATTCCGGGAATCGTAGATAAGATTTCCGCTACTCGCGCTCCGATTGTAGGTTTCACTTGCTATGACGAGAACTTCTACCTGGCATCGCTTATTATCGAGGCGCTCAAAGCGCGTAACCCGGAAGTCAAGATTCTCATCGGCGGTCCCGTCGCTACGTTTTCCGATGAGTGGCTTCTTCGGAATATGCCATTGGTTGACTATGCAGTAAGGGGAGAAGCAGAAACAACACTGCCCACGTTGGTAACTGCTTTGCTTGACGGGAATGGCCACAGGTTTCCTTCGGCGGGTATCTCTTTCCTAGATGGAGATCAGGTCATCCGCACTCCGGATGCGGAGCTATCCGGGTCAAACCAGAAAGGCGCCGAACTGGACATACTCCCTTCGCCTTACATCTCCGGTTTCTTACCCGCGTCCGTTGCAGGGCAACTAGGATTTCAAACCTCGCGCGGCTGCGTGTACAAATGCGCTTATTGCAATTTCACCACCATCGCCAAAAACCGGGTCCGATACTTCTCCGTTCAAAGAGTGCTAGAGGAGCTGGCCTTTCTCGCAGAGAACCTTCCTGATCCTGTTCAACACGTTATTTCCATTTTCGACGATTTCTTCTCGGTTCATCTGCAGCGCGCCAAACAGATCCTTCGCGGCATGATCGATCTTGGCTTGCAAAAGCGAATGCATTTTCTGTGCGAGACCCGGGCCGATGCGGTGGATCGTGAGTTTTTCGCGCTGCTGAAAGAGGCCGGAGGCCGCAACATCAATTTTGGACTGGAGAGCGCTGTCCCACGAGTGCTGCGGAATGCACACAAGGTGAGTTGTGGCTCATCCCCATCTCTTGCTCCCGAAGAACGATTCCTGGCTTGCGTCGAGCAGGCGGTCAAGTGGGCGCAAGAAGAAAAGCTCATCAACAGCGTCTCTATTATCCTCGGGCTGCCTGGCGAGACTTTCGAGGACGGGCAAGCTACCCTCGAATTTGTCAAACGCCTGAATTGCACAACCTATAGCCACAATTTCCTTCAAGTGTTCCCCGGAACCGAGCTTTTTGAAAACTGCGAAAAATGGGGGATCCGGCTGATGCGTCCGGTTACGGGCCTGCCCTTTCTCACTGGCCAAGCCTACAACGTCTTTGATCTTCCCTGCTTGCCGCATGGGAACGCGACTTCGCGCTGGAAAGGACGGAATAGAATGCTGGGCGCCTTTGTGAGCGGTGTGCCCGAGTACTCGGACCAGCCCGCCATGCTTGATCTGACCCATGTCGATGATGCCGGCCTGTCCTCGCTGTATCAATGGATCACGCCAGCAAGTGAAGTGCTGGTTAACTACTCCGGCGCCATCACCCGGGACAAGGTCGCATCCGATTTCGAACGGTTTACTCGTTTTCGACTGCCCATTCCGCGCTTCACCATTATAGGGGAAAACGGGTCGGCCTCAGTCGGCAGCACTGCCAATTGGGGCGTCTTTCAACCGCAGAACTTCGATAGCCGGATTCAATGGATTCCTTTCAAGGAATTCCAGTGGCAACGAGTCTGCGCTACGACAGACTCCCTTAGCCAGACTCTGTTCCTACTCAGTATCGAGGATGAACAAGACCTGGCGGCATTCGCAAAGGAAATTGAGACTCTAGATCGGGAGCGGAGCTATTCTATCCCGCTGGAGGGATTCGCTCATGCGGTGTTGCTGAAGGACTCCTGCCGGTTCGCCGCCAAGCCCTGTGTTGAAATTGGCAGCAATCGGCGTTGGATCGCCCGTGGACAGGACATGATTCCGTGCTTTCACGGAGAACCAGTGGGCAGGTTGTCCGGGGGGCCGAGGGCCTGTGACGCGGCGCTGACTCAGGTTGATCATACTAAGGCTGAGCTTCGATCTTGCGAGAAATGTGACAGCCGCCGCGTGTGCTCGCACTGCCCGTTCCCATTTCCATTCGCGTCCGATGCGAGCTATTGCGAGTTCCGCCGGGTCCACTCCGGCGCGGCCTGGTTTGAGCGCGTGCTCTGGGTCAAGAACGCATTGCTTGGGAATGAAACGAAACCTAATATCCCGAAAAGTGACTCGGCACAAACCTGCCGAATCAAAGTGGACCTGGGATGGTCAAAGCCACTGTTGCTTGACACGCCCTCCATTCCCCAGTGGACCACCGCACCGCCGTACGCAAGGCGTGTGTTGGAAAGCCCATTCTCTCGCGATGCATTTCTGTTAAGCGTTCCGGAATGTTCCTATGCAATTCTTCCCGATACCCTGGAAGGCGCGGAGCTGACGCCGGCACTGGCCGCGATCTGGGAAGCCATGTGCATGAGAATGGAGCCGGGAGCGATGAAGCAATATTTTTGCGATAAGTACAAGATAGGGAGCGACTGTTTTGACCAGAATCTGGTCGCGGCGTTGGCTGAATTCGAAGCATGTGGCCTTCTAGCTCCCCCAGCCGGAGCCTGATCGACCATGAAAATTACAATGATTGGTCACAGCACGACTTTGATTGAGACCGGGGGAATGCGCATCCTCACCGATCCTTACTTCGGGCTTCGGGGCAACCCCGCCTATGCCCGGCTCAAGCCTCCGGCCCAACCCAGAGAGGAACTGAAGGACATTGATTTAGTGCTTCTCTCTCACCTTCATTGGGACCACACCGACCGGCAGTTCCTGCGATCATTGAGCGACAGTGTGCCGGTTCTGGCCCCGCAAGGGCGGACTTCCTGGCTCGCTGTAAGGGCGCCAGAAATGTGATCGGGTTGCGTCCGGGCCAGCAGCTCAAGTACGCGGTGAGGATCACCACCGTTCCGGCCCTGCACATTGCTTCGACCATTGGTTTCGTGATCGAAGCACTGGATGGCGTCATATATTTCGCTGGCGACACCTATTTTGGGACGTTTATGAAGGAGATCGGGGCTGGCTTCCGTTTAGATGTGGCCCTCATGCCGGTCACGACGTATCGGGTTCCGATGACGATGGGCGAGAAAGGTGCGGTCCTCGCGGTCAGCGTGCTGAAGCCCCGCGTCGTCATTCCTATTCACCTCGGCATTGCGCCGCGTTCCAGGGTGTTACGCACATCCGAAACTGCGGAACATTTTCGGACGCGAGTGCAGCAGGCTGGGCTGCCGGCCGATGTGGTAATTCTGCGCGAGGGCGAAGTTTGGGAACACAATGCCGGGAGCGAGAATGCGGCATCTTCACAGGCTCACGCGACACCACAGCTCACACAGCCGTAAACAGGTACCCGCGGCGATTCTGCCCGCAAACCCGGACACTTGCAGAAGGGAATTCGCAATGAACAAAATGAAACGGCTGCTCCTGGGCCTTGTAATGGCGATTGTCCTGGTTTTTTGCGTTAGGCTCCTGGTTCATTTTGGTTCCAAGCCGCCTCTCATCATGACCGAAGACAATTCTCCAAACCCTCAGGAGCAGATTCTTGTGGCGGCCGGTCAGCCCACCTTCCCACTTTCTGGAAACCGGGTCGTATTGTTTTTTACCCCCGCATGTCCGAGTTGCCGCCAGGAGGTTGCCACTCTGAACGCACTCCGGAAAAGGCATCCGGAGTGGCAGTCCAGCAACCGGCCGCTCAGTTGGATTGCCGTCAGCCTAGGCGGCAAGCGCTCCACCACCCGCTACCTTGGTGGCACCGGCTGGCGCATCTACTTCGATCCGGAGCGCAAAGCTCTTTCTTCCCTTGGCTACACGAAAGTTCCTCTTCTACTCCTCATCAATGAGGGCGACCAATTACGTTACAGGCGGGTTGGGACCTGCACCCCGGCTGAGGATGAGCGCGCGCTGGGCGAGTTCTACCAGGGCCAAGAAATCGCTCCCGCCGCAGCTTGTCCCTTCCTCATCAATGAGGGCCAGCCATTACAATACAAGCGGGTCGGAACTTGCACCCCGGCTGAGGATGAGCGCGCGCCAGGCGATTCTCACCAGGGACAAAGCGGTCCCGACGCACCTTGTTCGCTGAACGAAAGTGAGAAAGGAAACGGTCATGGCAGGTGAAATCTGTATTCGGCGCAACCGCGTGCTGGCGGTGTTGTGCGCCAACGCGATTCTTTGGGCCGCGACGATCGTGGCAACAGGCAGTTTCTTGGTCGGGGGAGCGGCAATCGTGAGCCTTATTTCGATCCATTCGCTTTTGCTCCTCCGGTCCCGAACACCCTAGTATTCCTAACTTCTTTTGTGCGCGCCTCATTTCTTTCCTTGCTATGACTCCGGAGGAACGCGATTGTTCATGGGACTGTTCGCTTCCAAGCCAGCTCCAGCCTTGTCTCGCGTCGTTTCCAGAACATCGACACCGCAAACACAGTACAGGGGAGTTGTTATCGCCGATATTCAGTTCTTTGGAGGTTATGGCCGTGTTAATGCTGTCATTTCACCAGATCGACAACTTGGCATACGTCGATTGCGCTGGCCGAATTCGTTCTACCGATGAGTTCCGAAGCCTGCACGAAATCTCGCGAGGACCAAGTTGTAACAATCGGACCGTCATTGTTGACTTAGCGGGAGCTGAAGGCGTCGATGACATTCCTGAACTTCGGCGCCGAGTCGAACACAAATTGTCGTCGTTGACGTACTCGACACCCAGGAGTGCCACGAGAGAGGCCGGGGCAGCAAGCAGTCCCGTGCCTGCTCGTTGACTAAAACATCGAGCATCGTCCAATTCACGTGACCTGTAAAAATCACTTGTTGAGTGATGACGTGCGCGAGCTTTGCTTGCGAGTGACGGTAAGTGAAGTTTCCTATACCGGTTTTCATAACTTCTAGTAAGGAGGTCGACGCAAGTCGAAGAAGGTATTGCTGGATTCTTGAAGTCCGGCGGCTGCAGGTGCATGCTAAGGTGGACGGACGATCCGCCTTTTGGGGCCTTGACTGGGCACCGATCTTCAACAGTACCTGGATGTGAAGCAGGGTATTACGGATCACATTCAATCTTTAGCGCGGGCGAGTTTATGATCGCGTTGCTCCTTGCCTTCCTGTCCATAAAATGCGGAAATTGGTTCTACTGGGCAGACAGGGCGGAAACAGCGGACAGGGCGGAAATCAAAGAATCACCTGTATTCATGCATATTTGAGCCTATGTTCGCGGGAATCAATAACTTGCAAAATTTAGAGTAGGTCGAATCCCACTCTCTCCGCACCACAATTTCATCCGTTTAGTTTCAGGTGCTTACAACATTTCCTGTCCTGTTTACTGTCCGAAGGTCTCTGATCAGCATTCTTCCAACATTCAAAACACATCAAAAGCAAAGGAACTTCCTTGAATCGCGCACAGCATGGTGGAGAGTGCGATACTTTCACCCTATTACAAACCTCAGGATATCGACAGTCTGGTTGATCTCTTTTGCCCGGTCAGCCCACTGGTGCGGAGGCGCTCCGTGCATCGAAATCTTTCCCTTTACTCATGATCGATACTCCCGCGCCGAATCCGGCTAGCAAAACTTCCACCCTTAAGCGCTGCCCGCTGCCATAGCGGTGGACAGGATGAAAGCACGAAATTGGCAACCTACCTACCGGACATGGAACCCCACCCTACTTTGATAGACCTTACCATTTCGGTCCGAGGCGCTCACAGTAAGAACGTGCCTTCCGGCCCCAACAGGCACGGAAGCGTCCAGCGTATTCATGTCAGATTCAAAGACCAGTTTGTCATCAATAAATGCTTTCATGCCGATAATTGGCAGTGCCCCGCCGTTGGCTGATGCATGTATTTTGGCGGTTCTGGAAGTGTCACCTGAGTCCGAGTCGGAGTCCGGCGAGCAGATGCGCACTCCGATATGGTTGGGAAAAGCGCAGGTATCCTTTGTGGTGGTGTTCAGAAAAACCAGCAGTTCGTTGTTGTCGTCAACTCCTGCGAAGTCAGGGCGTCCGTCGCGGTTGAAATCTACCACAGCCACAGCCTGCGCTCCCGTGCCATTGGGAACGTCAAAATAAATCGGCTTGCCCCAGCTATCGCCCTGCGCGGGGAAAAAAGCAAAAACAGAGTCACCGGTGGAAGGCTCGGGAGAAAATGGCGCCAGAATGCCGCGAATTTCATCGTGCTTTCCTTGGGAATCGTCATCTCTTCCCCGGGATTCATCATGTCTCGCCTGGGAATGGATGGCGGTGGCTTTCTGTCCTGCCAGTGTATAGAAAGGATCAGCCAGCAGTATCTTGCTCCTGAACTTTCCCGGACCAACATTGGTGAGGGCAATCACGCCGGCACGCTTATCCGGGCCGCCAAAAAAAGGAACCACCAGATCGTCAGTCTGGTTGCCGTTGAAGTCCACGGCTTGTGTGAACTGCAGCGTGGCGTTCAGGGAAAACACGGTGCGCGGGGGCTGAAAGCTGCCATCGGGATTTTGAGAGAAGATGACAACCTGTTCCGGGCCGCCGCTGGGATTCGTGCTGATGGCGGCAATGTCTTGACGGTGATCGCCATTAAAATCACCCACGGACGAGCCTGTGAATATCGCTCCGTGAGCGCCAAAAACATCTTGCTGCTGCCTAAAACGGCCGGTACCGTCATTGCGGAAGATGGTCATGAACGTGTCCAGGGACGAGACCAAGATACTTGGCAGCTTGTCATTGGCGATGATGATTGCCGACATTGCATTGGTGCAGGAAGATGCAAGAGGAGGAAAGTGTCTATCAGCGCCATTGGCTTGATTAAAAGCTCCAGTGCCATCGCCCGCAAAAAGGATTATTGAAAGGCCGCCGCTCGAGCAACTCTCCATAACGTAGTCAGTGATTCCGTCGCCATTAAAATCAGCCACAACCACACGGGTAGCGGGAAAGCCGATATTAGAAATAGGTTGCGAGCCTTCCACAGGGAAGGTACCGTCGCCATGATTCAGGAAGATGAGGCCTTCGCCCTCTTCGTCGGTTTGCGGGGTCAATAGATCGATCTTGCGATCCTGGTTTACATCCGCCGCGACTACATCTGGCGCGGGGGGACCATGGTGGATGGTCCGCTGGAACGACTGTCCAACGGCAAATGATGAAATTAAAAAAAGTACGAGAGAGGGAGCGAGAAGGTGGAGCAACGAACTGGATTTCATCGCGAACACTCCGGGTGTGACTTGCACATAGGAACCGGAGAGGAGCTCTGCTGTTGCCTCAGCTAAGGTAGCGAAGCAGGAGAGTTGTTTCAAAAAGTGGCGGGTGAGTTTGGCGCCGAGCCAAAGATGAGTTGCTGCGCTAAGGCCTCGATCAAAGCTTTGTGGATATCGGAAGTAGCTCGGCTACGGTAGCCGTCCCTGCGCGCGGGCGAAGGCCCCATCAAAATAAATCGGCTCTAAACCAAGAGTCCAATACTCGATGGCAGCGCGGTTAGGCTGTGATGTCTCTTGTCCGGTGCGCAAGACAGGTTTTCGCTCAGCGATAGGGTGAAACTCGATCCATCCCGCCCATGTGCCGTCAGTTCTCTCCTGCGCGTAGACGCGCACGATGTACGTCGTGCCGTCTTCGTCTTTCACGCGTGCGGAATGTTCATGAATGAATTCTGACATTGTTGATTTCCCAAATACATAGATGCGGTTTAAATTCTTTGAAAAATCACCCTGTGCCGAATGTGCGCCGCGCGCGCTGTTGGCTGAGATTAAATCCTTCAATATGTATAGAAAATCTGCCAAGCCGGGACAATCCCGGGAGCAGGGAGCACCTCAATACCTCACGAAGGTCAAAACACGGAGATCGCACAGCCTAGCTGCCCACAGGCAGTAAATTCAAGGTGCTCAATCAATACCTAATAGGCACAAGCTTCACGATCCCCGTTGAGCGTTGACTGGACCAAAGGGTGAAGGTGCTGTTCTAATATTTCGATCAGAGCTTCCGGTCTGGCTGCTTTCTCCACCGCGACAGTCACGACTTCCAACACGCGCTCGGGCACCGTGAGACAGCCTGACGATAAAATGATGGGAATATCGCTGCGCAATTTGTGAATGCGACGAGCAGTTTCCTCGCCATCCATTCCGGGCATCAAGTAGTCCAGCACTACTGCATCCACTTGGTGCAGCCCGAAGGTTTCTAATGCCTCTGTTCCGGAGATAGCAGTGAGAACCGAATAGCCCAGGGCTTCAAAGACAAGACGCCGCATCGACAAAATTGCAGGCTCATCGTCTACGAAGAGTACGGTCTTGGCTATGCGAGAGCTCTTTTTCGAGAGCGCCTCGGGCACTCTTTCATGAGCGAGCCCGTTATCGTTGCCATTGCTCCTGGGGCCGTTAAAAAACAAACTGCGGACCAAGTCACTAAGGGAGAGGGTCATACATCCGCCTCCTCATTATGGTGAGGCCAGAGGGTCACCGCCAACTGGGATATCTAAGCATCTGGTTTGCCAAAGAGGAAGACCTTAGGTTAATAAGGGTTTATGCGTAACACCCGAGCTCAACATGATTCCTTGAGTGCTTTTTGTGCTCGAAGGCGAAGAACTATTGATGTAATTCTTACAGACGTTTCCGAATCGTTCTTCCAACGCGCATACGAGAGCGAACACTTTATTATGTTTTGTGCGGACGGCATATCTCCGTCGTGTTCACAAAACTTTGTCCGATTCGTCGCACACAAAAGCTCACATCCAATTTCATATCGGTGCTCCAACCGGCAACATCATATGTCGTTGTTCGTCGGGACACGCATGGTCAGTACCTGACGACAACGACATATATCTCATTCGGACCGGCAAGCACATTCCTTCGCATCATCATCACAAAGTTTATGCAAGATCTCAAAGTTGACCCTGCCCTCGATGCCATCCGCTGCCCTGAATGTTCGAGCATCATCCGCCTGATCAGAATGGGGAACACTGTCCTCAACCGATATGTGTGCCCAAATTGTGGGAAAGAAGTGGTGCTATCGGGAGATCATTGATTTGCGGTATTAAGTGGTGTTCGTTTGCTTTGCGTTATGCAGCTTTCGAGTCAAACGTCTGGCTCGGAGAACCGCTGCCGAAATTAATGCTCCGGCTGCCGATCTCAGAGGGGGATACGTTTTCCAGCAATAAGCTAAATCGCAAAATCCTTCACCAGTATTAACCCAGAGTTCTTGAAGAAGAACATTTCCGGTTCCGAGAGTAACATTGGCGTGGGACATCTCCCGGCAAATCATGAATTCCAAGTGTGAGACACAGGATGGGCGGAAGCCTTCTTCAGCGCCGTTGGCATTGATATTGTTGGTCGCCTCAGTGTTGTGTGATAGCAATTTTGCCAGGCAAAAAGAGCCCTCACGATGAGGGCTTGGCGGGTCCTGCCTTTCTGGATCATGCCGCTGCCTTCTTTTTTCTCTCCGCCCAACGTTTCTTCATGGCCAGGCCGATCTTCCTACGCGCCGCTGCCGACAGGTGCCGTCTCCGGCCATAGGGCTTACCTGATGCTGTCCCGCCGCGTTTGCCTTGGCTGCTCTGAAGCGCTGCAATGGCACTGTTAAGACGGTCTCGTTCGGCTTCCAATTCCGCGATGATTGATTGTGTGTCCAAGGGGGTGAGTCTCCTCATATTCAGAATCGCCACGATTCTACAACAGGCTTGCCAGAGTTCCGCGCTGAGCTGCATTATTCGGTCGGAAGCAATAGCCAGACGTACCTGTGTGATAGTGTTTCGGCCCGCCTCTTGGCTGATATGGATTCCAGGCGCTGAGATTCCCCATTGGCGTACTTTGCGAACCAGAGGCCATCTTGTGTCTCGCTGGTCCGATTCGCGCCGGGAGACAGGTCTACTCTGGCGATGCCCTCTTGGAATGCGCTGTCTTGCCCAGTAATCATCAATACCATCCTGGAAAACAGCGGCCAGGAGCGATCTCATCCCCATGAGAAATTTTTCGTTCTTCGACAAAGCTCAACGCAGCCCTGAGAATCATCGGTGATAGTGTGATGAAGACGCGTGGAAGCAATCATCGAAGCCCGGGCCCTCTGAGACTCTGAATGCTGTGCACTATTGCGCATGAGGCGCAATGGCAAATATCCACGTCCTGATTCTCGTTTCCCGTGTTCTTCGTCGTCATCAACGAGCGGGCGCTCAAGAGAAATCGCTTGAAAACTCAAGACCAACGTACAAGCTCAGCTCTGGAGACGTGACTTTGAAGGGCCAATATCTCAATTTACAGGTGCTTCGGGACGACCACGATGCTTAATACGCATGCATGGAACCAGGCGCTTTCGTCCTGGGGGGCCAAGGCTCATTTGGAACATCAGTCATCCCGGAGTACATTGGTTTGGCTCATGAGAGTCCTCACGTGCGATGAATTGCGCCAAATTGTGGACGATGCCAGGGGTCGGGCGGACACATTGGCATCCGTTCTGATTCAACGAGCCGGGTATGCCGTCACCCAGTTTTGCCTAGCGCATTTCAAATTCCGATCTGTCTGCGTGGTTTGCGGCGCGGGTGGCGACGGCGATTATGGACTGATGGCCGCGCAGGTGTTATCAGGAATTGCGGAGCAGGTTTCTGTCATTGTTCTGGCCAAGGACGCGAGCGGGCTTTCACCTGCAATGGCGGCCATCTGCGAGAGCCTAGCGGCGGAACCGATGTGGGTTTCCGACGAAGCCGGGTTTCAGGACGAAGTGATCCAGCAAGCTCTGGAAGCGGAGTTGATCATCGATGCGGTTGCGGAGAGCGGATTCAAGCCGCCGCTGCAAGGGGCCGCCAGGAAGGCGGTGGAGGCGATCAATCAGGCATCGGGAATTGTTGTCTCGCTGGGTGTGCCCTCGGGAGTCGAGCCCGATAGTAGCGTCCCGGCGCATGAGGGCGGCAGCGAAGCGGTGTTTGCCCATGGTGTGATTGCTTTCGTCGCGCCCAACCCGGCGCATGTTTTTGGGCGACTCACCGCGGGCCCGATTGCGGTTAACGAACTGGGCGTGCAGCCGAGCCTGGTGTCGCACGAAACCGGCTTGAGCGTTGTGACCGCGCAGGAGGTCCGGATTACATTTCCGCCGCGGCCCGACGAAGCGCACAAAGGCGACTTTGGCCACGTGCTGGTGATTGGCGTCGCTCTGGATCAGGTCGGCGGCTCAGCGCTGGCGGGAATCGCGGCGCTCAGGACTGGCGCAGGTCTCGTCACGGTTGCTTCTCCGCGATCAAGCCAGCCGATCATTGCCGGGTTTGCGCCTGAGCTAATGACGGAAGGGCTTGATGAGAATGCAGCGGGCAGAATCTCACTTGCTGCGCGAGACAAAATAGCTGAGTTATTGGCCAAAGCAGATGCGGTTGTGCTGGGGCGGGATAATCCCCGCAACGACGAGACAGCAGAGTTCACTCAGTGGCTGATCGGCAATTGCCCGGCGCCGCTGGTGCTGCACGACGTTGGCCTGCCCGACATATCTACACATCGGGCGGAGAAATCTGACGATCATCGATTGCGGGTGATTATTTTGGATTCAGAGGAAGCGGCGGCTTTTCTTGGCATCCATCTGAATGATCTTCAGGCGGACACGGTCTGGGCGGCGCGGCGCGTAGCCGAACAAACAAACTCCTGCATCGTGCTGCAAGGCCTCAGGACGATCATCGCAGGGCGTTCAGGCGAAACGTGGATCAGCATGACGGGCAACTCCGCTCTTGCGAAAAACGGCGCTGACGACGCTCTCTGCGGAATGGTTGCCGCGGCGCTGGCTCGGCATTCAGAGAGGCCGGATCTCCTGCGTGAACTAGACGTTGCTTCCGCCGTGTATCTGTACGGGCTTGCCGGCGACTTGGCCCGCGACATTTTTCACGAAAACACTTTGCTGGCGACCGACCTGCTGGAGACATTAAGTGATGCGTTTCGCGACTGCGAACTCCATTCCGACCGTGGGCTTTTTTACCTGCGCAAATAGCGAACGACTTACTGCAAAGCCTGCCGAGCTGATGCGCGCAGCCGGCGCGGTCCGGTGGCGGAATGTGCTGCCACCAACGCTTCGCGATCGACAATGCGGTTCAATTTCATTTTGATAAAGCTACCGATGCTTCGCAGCTCCATGACAAAGCCTTCCATGCCGAAGGCGACGAACGCAGTGAGATCGAAGGGAGGAGGAGATTGCCAGCAGCGGTGCTGCATGCTGTGATACTTGATATCGTTCAGATAGAAATAATCAGAGAGCGCGTAGAAACCTCCATGCACGTTGTAGCCACGCTGAAGAAGGATTCCCGCAGTGAGAAGGCGCGACACTCTTCCGTTGGCGTCACCAAAAGGGTGGATCGTGACCAGAAAGAAATGGGCTATCAGCGCGTGGATCACCGGATGCAAAGCCAGCAGGCGATCGCTGGTGATGAAAGCGATATATTGGCCCATCAGTCGCGGCAGCCAATTGATCGGGGCTCCCATATGCAGGCCACCAACTTCCCGGCATCCGACCTGGACCGCGAGGCTTCGCAGAGCGCCGGGAACATAATCTCCCGTGGCGCCGTCGGTCACCATCCGGTGCATGGTCATCAGGTCGGCCAGTGTCAGCGGTGGAGTCCTGGCCGCGAAGCGTTCATTGACCCACGCCCGCGCGTTGGCCGAGTTTCTGAGGCGCAACTGGTGTTTTTCGTCTGTGGCTTCAGCCAGACCTTGCTCTAGCGATGTCTCTCGCCATTGCGGCGGAAGCACACGTGTGAGCGCGGCATGTTTGTGTGCTTCAATCGCCAGCACGTGCGGCGTCAACCTCTTCAGGTCGAGGAGATAATCGAATTCAAATTGTATCCAATCCATTTTCTGTCACAGGTTAATTTGAAAGGCCACGCGAGCCCCTACTGATTCGGGCGAGCCATTCCACCCGCGCCTCCAGCCGGCTTGGTTACCGCATTCTGTGCCTGCGCCTGCCGTTGAAGTTCGGAGGTCCGCGAGACCAGGTACCCGATCATATAGTTTGCATCGTCATCAGACACGCGCAGGTTCGGCATATTTACATTGCCGTATTTCTCAGCCAGCGCCATTGTGATCGGATCTCTTTCCGCCAGCAATTGCTCCGGATGCTGGATCTTGCGCATCAGCCAGTCGCGATTGCGCGTGTCGGTCACGCCCACCAGATCGGGACCAATTTTGTCGCCCTGGCCAACGGTATGGCATGCACCGCATTTCTTGGTGAACAGATATTGCCCCGGATCAAGATGAATGGCCGCCGACTCCGTGTTCTCCTTGCCCTGCGCGGGCTTCATGTTCCGAAAGCTGTCCAGGAAGTCGCCAATCATCTGGGAGAGGAAGCGCGGGTTGTCCAGCGCGGAGTTGCGCATCCACTGGCCCATGGGTTCGTTTCCCAGCAGCAGGTGAGGCGTGTGTCCGTCCTGGCTGAGTTTGGGGTCGGAATACAGCCCCAGTTTCTTGCTCAGAAAATCGATGTCTTCCTTTTTTCCAGTCAGGAAGGTCCAGCCGGGACCGGCATGGAATTTTTCCGCGTAGGCTTTCAACACGGCCGGCGTATCGTTCTTGGGGTCGATGGTAATGGAATAAAAGAAGATGTCTTTCCCCACGCGGTCGCCCAGCATCTTCTGTACTTGCGCCAGCCGCGCCGTCTCCAGAGGGCAGGAATATTGGCACGTGGTATAAATCAGGTCGATAGCGACCATCTTGCCTTTGATCAGATCGTCATAAAAGTGGACAGTCTTGCCATCCTGTGTCGTCAACTCGATGTTGGGAAAATAATTTGCTCCCCAGCGGCTGTCCGCCAAAACAGGACGACTGTATAAAATCGCCAGTGCGCCCGCCAGCAAGAATGAAATCCCTATGAATCGTGTCCAAATATTTCTCTGCATGGTCCTACTCCCTTCGTCTCTCGCAAAACTTCGGACCGAACCGGCGAGTTCCCATCGCGCCAACTAACACGCGCGAAAGAAACCCGCCTGCCCGATCTTTATTCAAGTTCCTGCACTTACGCCGCTTCAGCGCCTGCAAACGAAACAAGCGCCAGTCGCGGGCTAGAACGCATTTGTCAGTATCTCGTCCGGCGCCTGGAAGGTGACTCCTGTCGGTTTGGGAATCGGCGTCGGCAGCGGGTTCAGGAACACGCCTCCGGCGGCATTCACCTCCCAGCGCATCAGCATTGCGTTGTCCTCATGCATAGTGTTGTGGCAATGCTCCATGAACATGCCGCCCCAGTCGCGGAACTGCATGGTGATGGTCACAGTGCCATCTTCTTTCAAGCGGTAAACATCCTTGCGGCCTCGTTCAGCCTGAGGAACATTGCTGAAGCTGCCGTTGCGGGCCAGGATCTGGCCTTCTTCAAAGTGAATGTGGATCGGGTGGTCCCAGTTAAAGCCTCCCTTCAAGATCCAGACCTCGCGGGTGCCGAACTTCGGCGCTGAAGAGATCCGGCCGAAGTCCGCTTTCAGCGCGGAGCCTCCGCGACTGAAGCGGCTGCCGCCTGTGTTCTCTGTGGCAATACCCCAATTGCCCCCGCCGGTATACGAAGTGACAGGGTCATTTTGGGTTTGGTTGGCGTTGTTGTCGAAGACAAACTGACGCGTCCGCGCAATCGGGATCTTCGATAAGTCAGGATTGGGGATCAGAGTGATGGGTGTGTTCGGGCAGATGCTCTGGTCCGGCACCGCCGGATCGCGCACCACCTGGAAACGCAGGCACGCGCCCACGGCCGGATCGCTGGATGAACCTGACAACGCGCCGGAAACCGTAAGTATCTGGCCCGGCCCTTTGCCGTCGCGATGCTCCTGCAGGTTCACCAGGTCAACGGTCTGACCTATCGTGTAGCGCGAGAAATCAATCACAATGTCAAACCGCTCTGCAATGCCCATCTGATCGAGCTGGTTTAAAGGCACGGTTTGCGGCAGGAGATTGCCATCATTGGCAATCTGGACCATAGTTGAGCTGTCACTGAGCGCGAACACGAAGAAACGCGACACGCTGGCATTCAGCATGCGGAAGCGGTATTTGCGCCGCTCCACCTGGAAGAACGGTTTGTAAGCCAGGTTCACGGTCATGCGGTCGCCAAGGAAACCATCGAACTGGAAGATGTCCATGTTGAGCTGCCCATTGGAGTCCCAGGCTTTGTCAGAAAACATCAGGTTCACGTCATAATCCAGGTTGCCCCAGTCCAGTGTGGTACCGCTGGGCAGCCGCAGGTTTACGCCGTCGTTGATCGCTTCATTCCCACGGTCCAGCGCGCTGTAGATGTTCAGCATTCCAGCATCGCCCTTATAGACGTTTTGTGCCGTAAAACTAAACATGTGGTCGTGGAACCAGTGCGTGCTCATGGTTTCATGCCAGTCGCCGGGGACTTTGTTGATCCCGCCGCTGCCGTTGGGGCTGCCAGCCTTGGGATCGGTGGCGGTGGCGTTGATGGTGGTAAAGCCCGCCAGCACGAAGGGGTAGTGATAGTCATAGAACTGGTTGGGGAAAAAGTACGCGCCGGTGAATCCGTCATTTTCTGCGCCGTGATGCCCATTGTGCTCGTGCGTGGAAAGCGTGTTCCTGCCAAAGCCGTTGTTCTGCGTTACGTCGGCAGGCAGGCGGTTGTGGTGGCGGAACAGGATTGGTTCTCCATAGCGTCCTAGCATCAGCTTGGGCGGAATGGTTCCATTGAAAGTCCAAACCGAGTTTGGCTGCTGTGTCGGCATGCTGGGATGGAACTTCAGTGGAATCGGCGTAGCTGGGTTGATGCCGGAATTCAGGCTGGATGGGACCTGTGGATTGTAAGTGGTATTCGTGGTGGCTGGTGACGTCGAGGCGTCAATCCCGATGACGGGTGGGTTCTGCGCAAAGCGCTGGTGTGCCCAGATCGCTCCCGGAGGCCGTCCTTCAATCGGCCCCGTCAAACCGGTTTGCCCGCCGACCAGCGCCGGATCAAGCGGCTGCTGCGTCTGGTTGGCCTGCGCCTGGGGCGCGGGGCTCAATGATGAGACTGGGTTTCGTTGGAACACATCAAAGCGCGGCATCGGTTGCGTAAAAGGCAGCACGCCGAATAACGGACTGCTTGGCAGGCCCGTGGGAATCCCACTGCCACCACTACGCGTGCCGAAGCTGAAGCTCGAAGTCTGCGCGTTCATAGGTCTTACAAATGGACTCAGACCGCCAATGGGCGCCATAAGGCCGGCTGAAGTGAATAGGCCCCATTTCACCAGGTCGCGTCGTGAAACCTGCCCGTGTGACAACGCCTTGTTGATCTCAGCGCGGTTTTTGCGCGCTTGCTCTGCGTCCCTGATCCGTCTTCGATCAGAGTTTTCTGACAGCCAAAAACCTTCTCTATCGTCTTTGCGGCCCATATTTTTCTCCTTGACTCGTGGATTGATGGAGCTTCGCCGCCGGCTCATGAAGACAGAGCCGTGCTTAGGCGATGACGTGCGTTTTGATTTATTGCGTGAAAATCCAGCGGTTAAGAGTCAATTGCCCAGCGAAGCATGTTTAGAGCGGAGGGCAAGCAGAGGCACGCACAAAAAGGGGGGTCGATGCTGCGGGAAACAGGCAGGCGAGCGGGCACCAGGCGCGGGTCTGCATCTTTCTGACATGCTTCGGCTCCGGAAGTTGCCTACGTGCATTTCAAATCGACGGACGTTCTACCGGAAGGTCCGTATGGATGAAACCGGAAATCCTTCTCTTGATCCCTGGTAAGACTTCCAATGGTTGCAAATCGTACTGCTCTCGTTTCATCGTGTCAAGAGTGTTTATGAGGACTGTCTTAGCTACTCTCCAATTGGATTTCATTCCGACCCGATTCCTGGCTTCCTGTCTATCCTGTCCATAAAACACGGAAATTGGTTCTACTGGGCAGACAGGGCGGAAAGGGCAGACAGGGCGGAAACCAAAGAATCCCCTGTATCCATGCTTATTTGAGGCTATGTTCCTTGAGAATCAGAGATTTGCAAAAATCAGGGTAGGTCGAATCCCACTCTCTCCGCCAGTCCCTTTGCTTTCATAGATTTAAGTGCCATCCATACCGTAGTCCATACCGTAAAACTCAACCCGAGGAGCGGTATGCGATGTTTTCCGCAATTTCTCTCTCGTCTCAACTGATCGTCCCTGGGCCTGTGCGCTCTCTTGCACTTTCGATTTTTGCTGCCCCCAAACTCGCGAAAGAGTCCCCGGATTTGCACGAGTTCTGCTCTGGACCTACTTTC
>JAIQGL010000040.1 GCA_020072585.1 Terriglobia bacterium
GCCAGAATTCATCCAGGGATTCCGATCCTGCAAAGCGCCCGCTCATTCCGATGATGGCGATCGGTTCAACTCCGACGTTGCCCGAGTTGTTCTCGTGCTTCTGAACGAAATTCGTTTGTTGATCGGCTGCGGCAGGCAAGTCGGTTTTAAGGAAACGATGCTCCAGTCCTTGATCAGGCGCAACCGTTGCATCGGTAGAGGCAGACTTCTGAAAAGTACTCTGGACTTGACCCAGTTGGCCGGCAATCACGCTCTGCCAGTTGGTCCAGATGTACTGTGCCAACTGATCGACGGTGCTGTGCTCAAACAGGGCCATGGTTTCCAGCTCAATCCGCAGCGTCTCATTGATCGTGCGAATCAGGTCGACACCGATGATGGAATCCACTCCATACTCTGCAACCGGAGCATCATGACGGATTCTGTCGGCATCGATTTTCAGCGCCGCAGACAGCTTTTCGACCAGGACCCGCTTTATATAGTCATTTCCCATCGGCTCCGTCAGCCCCGTCGAGCACGAAATCGGGGTCTCCTTTGGAGCGTTTTTGGTTCCTACCGAATTTCCTGCCTTCGCATCGTCCTTTTTAAGTCCCATAGACGGTTGCAGGGGGAGCTTCTTAATTAGGGATTGCCGCACCCATCCGTTACTGCAGGCAACAACAACCTGCTGCCCTAACTTATGTGCCTCCTGAGCAGGAAAGAAGATCGATTCAAATCCTTCTTCCGCCAGGACCTCGCGCCACTTCTCGGTAGACAACCCCGGGCTTCCGGGCAGACGCAACTCGGTATCCTCGTTCAACCACCATCCTTCCAACAAACCGAAGGTCAAATGGTTAAATAAAGACCACGTACTGATTTCGTTGAGCAGCAGCACACCTTGGTTCTTCAACACTGCTTTGGCATTGCGCAAGGTTTGTCTGATATTCGGCGTCGCATGTAACACATTAGCGGCTATGGCCACGTCATAGTGATCTGCCGCAATTGACTGGGCCGCCAAAGGCCTGGAAACATCAAAGATCGAGGTAGTCAGTGCGGGGAGTTGGGGCTTGTAGTGCTTCTCCGCGTACATCAGGAACGCTTTGGAGACATCTGTATAGCGGTATTCCTCAATTGGAAACCGCTGCAATATGGGAAATAGCTTTGCAGTGGTGCCCCCTGTGCCCGCTCCGATTTCTACAATGCGAATCTTCTGGTTCTTGTCCGCCGCCAGTTGCTGCTCGATGCACGAGATCAACGTGTCACTGAGCGTTTCATTGAAATGGTCCGCCAGGACGTTGCCGCGGTAAATGCCTTCCACTAATTGCATTGAGGAGTTCGGGAAGATGGCATCTGTCGCGCGTTGTTTCCCGCTCAAGATCCCCGGCAGCGCCTTTAAACAAGCCTCAAATAAAGCAATCTGCGCCTGTAGATTAGGATTGGCAGCCCATACCGATCTCTTCTCTTCCCATTCAGCCCACAATCCAGCAAGTTCCCTGACTCCGCGGATGAACGTCAGATCGTCGGCAAGCAAACCCTGTTGCTGTAAATAGAAAATGCTGCTACTGAGCCAGCGCTCGTAATAGGGAGCTGGCTGTTTCTCCAGTGAAAGATCTGCAATCCTGTGGATTCCGTTGCTGAATAACCCCAATGACTTGAGACTGGACGCAAAAATTTCAGTCGCCAGCTCACTCATTTCCGCACTGGGCAATTCTTGTTCCAGGACGGCAATTGATTTGACCGATGGTCTTTTCGCCAGCGCTGCCTGCACCTCTGGCAAAACAGCTGGAGTTACTTTTGGATAATGCGTAACGGTTTCCGATAGACGAAGGCCTGCGACGGCCTCACTATTGAGCGTCTTGATCAAAGCCATCTGGCTGACTTCTGAGTTGACCAGTGCCTGCAGTGACGCCATGCCTTCGTGCGCTTCGATCGAGCCAATGCCCATCCGCCGCATCAGTTCGTTGTGAGATTCATCCGCCACTATGCCCACGCTGCCCCAGTAACCCCAATTCATGATCTTGACCGGGTAAGCGCGCTCTTGCTGCAGCTTTTGCGCAAAGCTATCTTTGAAAGTACAGCCAGCCGAATAATTGGACTGCCCGGGGGATTTGACAAAAGACACTATGGAAGAGAAGAAGAGCATGAAGTCCAGTTCCTGATTGCCGAAGACCCTATCCATATTCACGCTGGTATCAACTTTGGCAGACAGGCTGGCCCTGAACCCTGCTTCATCCATGCGGGCAATGCTCTGGTCGTTCAGCACGATAGCTGAGTGCACAACACTATGAATGGTGGGATAGGTTTCCCGAATCTCCTTCAATGCGTGCTCCAGCGAATCCAGGTTCGCTGCATCCGCCTGGATATACAGAGGAGCGTAGCCGAGACGGGCCATCGAGTTGATCTTCCCCTGAATTGTGGGATTGCATTCACGTCGGCCGATCCAGACCAGCTTGGCTTGGTACTTTTCGATCATGAACCGGCTCCACACTTCGCCAACACCGCCGGCGCCACCAATCACGACATAAACCCCGTTTTGCCGATACACCGGCGGCCCCTGAGGCAGGGTCGCCATAAGGGCCAGCCCTTGCTGGAACCATTCGCCCTGACGATGCGCAAGCCCGTTACCTTGCTTGTCCCAGGGTAGCGACAGACATTCCTGCACAGATACGGATGCCAGCGAATCCACGTCAAGCAGCCGTAAATCCCATTGGGGATATTCCTTCGCGAGGCTGCCTACCAGCCCGGCTACTCCCGCGTGGGCAGGTTGAATCCGATCATTCTCCAGCACTCGTTGTGTTTTGCTGGTGATGATTGTCCATTGAAGCTTCTTGCTGGCATGGCCTGATAGCAGCAGGGCTTTGATGATCCGGAAAACAGCCACCACTCCTTCTTCCTGCCGCTCAATCAGTTCATCATTTCTGCCGGCATTGGTATGTGCATCTGGCGCGATCCAGAGCAACTGGTCAAATGAGCCATTGCCAATCTCTTTCTCAATCAGCTCTACGCTCGCCTTTGGAGGCAACGACAGAAGCTGGGAGTTTGGATAGGAGCTTCGGACCCAGCCCAACTGATTTTCATCACCGCCCAGCAGAAGTATTTTGGTTGTCTTTGCAGGAATGTCGCGCCCGCTCGTTTCCAGGCGAGCCCGATTCCAGACCGGCACTAAGGATTGCAAACCAGCCTCAATACCGCTGTCGCTGCCGGTTTTCTTGTGTTGGTCTGTTTCTTCTTTAGCGCTTCCCTTGGCAGAAGCTTGAAGAATCGGTTTAGCCGCAAAATCCTTCATCCGTACTAATACTGTGCCGTTTTTATCCAGAAAGCTGATGTTTAGCTTGATGAAACTCTTTTCATCCTTAATGCTGTCGATGTCCCAAGCCGCATATGCATAACAAACATCTTTCAATGACTGGCGTATCTGCACTTCACTCACTGAATAAGGAATGCTCCACGGTATGGAAGGCTTATTTCTCTTTACCATGCTGACGGCAGTATGTACCGCACTATCCAGCAAAACCGGATGCAGGCAAAATTGGTTTGCCTCACCCTTGAGATGTTCGGGTAGCTGCAACACGGCCAGACACTGTGTCTTACTGGTGTGTACTTTTTGGACGACCTGGAATGCTTTTCCAAGGTTTAGTCCTGCCGCATGTATAAATGCATATAGGTCTTTTCCCGCAACAGTCTCTGAACAACATTCTTGAATTTCGCCAATATTCAAAGCTTCAGGCCCTGAAACGGCCCCTGAATAACCCAGTTTCCCGCGGCAGTGAGTAATTGAATGCCCTTTGTCCTGGGTTTTTACTGCAAAGTCGATTTCATTCTTCAGGGGCGTAAGTGATACTTCTACTTCCTTGGCATCTTCTTCAACGATCAGCGGCGACATCCAAACCATGTCGCGAATGAATTGGACTTTTTGCTCTCCAGATAATTCTCCGGCGGCAGCAACCATCTCTATATAAGCAACGGCGGGCAGGATTGCCTGGTTTGACGCCTTATGGTCTGCCAGGAAGAACTCTTGTCCCGAAAACCGCGAGGCAAATTTCTGTGTTGTCAGTGTCGAGACATTGCGATGGACGAGAGGATGCAGTTTTGCAATGTCTGCCGGACCGCGGTCCCTGCGCACCTGGAAGGTTTTGCCCTCTGCACCGGCTATCCAGTAACGTTCCCTTGCAAAAGGATACGTGGGGGCAGAGATGCGTTTGGGAGCATCCGACTTGTGAAGAGAGTTCCAGTCGATTTTTGTTCCGGATACCCACAGTTCCGCCAGCTTTGAAAGTTCTTTCTTCTCGATGAGATCCGAAACGAGGCTTTCTCCTCCGGAGCCCTCCGCTGTTTGCGGTTTTGTGGCCTTGTTTCTGATGTTGTCGCGGTAGCAGTCCTTTGGTGTTTCACCTTTAAGAATCTCAGCGAATTTCTGCTGCAAATCTTCTGTGCTTGACGCGACCAATGCCAGCCTCTCGAGCATCTCATCTCTTCCAACTTGCAGCGTGTATGCGAAGTCGACGAGTTCAACACTCTCTTTTTCCAAATACGCATGCATGGATTGGACGTAGGCTTTGAGCCGGTCTTCATTTTTCGCAGACAGCACAATTAATTGTGGTTCCTGCGGCCGGGCCGGTGGGCGACGTTCTGGAGAAACATATTCTTCCAGCACGATGTGGGCATTGGCGCCGCCAAAGCCAAAGGAGCTTACCCCCGCCCTGCGCGGAAGTGGCAACCCGTCTTCACCGATTGCGGCTTCCCATGGTGTGAGTTTGTCTGCGATATAGAATGGGGTTCCCTTGAGATTAATGTAGGGATTGATCTCTTCAAAATTGATGTTTGCCGGAATCTGCTTGTGCTTGAAGGCCAGCAAAGCCTTGAGCAAACTCGAGATGCCTGCGGCGGTTTCCAGGTGGCCAATATTGGTCTTGACCGAACTCAAACCGCAGTGGGGGATTTCCGCGGGAGCGTGGTTGTGCTTTTTATACATTTCAGAAAACGCCTTGGTGAGCGCCTGAATTTCAATGGGATCTCCCAGACTGGTTCCGGTGCCGTGGCATTCGATATAGCCAACAGTCGCGGCGTCGATCTGCGCCTTTTCATAGGCCTCAACCAGCAGGGCCGCTTGCGCCGATGAATTCGGCGCCGTCATAGTCGTTACTCGTCCGCCATGATTTTCCGCCGTCGCCCTGATGACGGCGTAAATATGATTGCCTTCAGCCTCCGCAACTGATAACGGTTTGAGGAAAATTGCTCCGCAACCTTCGCCTCTTACATAGCCATTGGCCCGCTTGTCGAAGGTTTTGCATTTGCCATCGCCGCTCAGCATTCCGGCCATGCCAAACGAAATATGCCCGGCGGGACTCAGCATGATTTGTACGCCGCCCACGATCGCCATATCGCAGCTTCCGGTGTGGATGGACTCTATGGCCCGGTGCAGGGCTACGAGTGAACTGGAACAAGCAGTGTCGATGGGTGCGCTAGGGCCGCGCAAATTGAGCAGGAATGAAATTCTATTGGCCAATACGGAATGGGAGTTCCCCGAGGCCGAATATCCGTCCAGCGCAACTTCGAGATTATTCATTACATTGACGTAGTCCTGGTTGGCGACGCCCACAAATAATCCGGTCCTCGATCCGGAAAGGTCGGAGACTTTCTGTCCCGAATCTTCAATCGCCTTCCATACGGTCTCCAGGAAGAGACGCTGCTGCGGGTCCATCATCTGCGCTTCTCTTGGCGAGATTCCAAAGAACAGCGGATCGAACTTGTCGATCTCCTTCATGAACCCGCCCCACTTGGAGTTCGACTTATTTGGTTCCTTCAGCGGATCGCCATAGTAGTCTTCCCACTTCCAGCGGTCCGGAGGAATCACCGTGATCATGTCCTTAGAGTTCTTCAGGTTCTCCCAGAACTCATTCAGGTCTTCTGACTGCGGCATCACCCCGCTCATGCCTACGATCGCGATGGGGTGATTTATAAAGCGCAGTTCTGGAGAGAAGCCTCCGCCGGAGATGGCCGGCGCGACCTCACGGTCCAGAGCGGAAGAGTTCCAGCCTTTACTAATCGCGAATGTAGGTTCTTGAAGATTCGCGGCAGGCTGCGCACCTGCGGGTGGACGGCTTGCCTGCAGCGGTGCGGCCGTCTGTGTTTTGCCCGCGGAGCCCTGATAGAACCGGAGAAGATCATTCTTCCGTTCCGCAGACAAATATTTCGCAATTTCCGCGATGGAAGGGTAATCAAAAAAGAGAACAGGCGTGATATCCAGTTGATACTTCTCGTTGATCGTATTCGCAAATGTCGTCAGGCCAATGGAGTCAAAGCCCAGGTCCAACAGGATCTTGTCCACTGCCACATCAGCCGCGTCAAGCTTCAGGAATTCCATCACAATCTTTGACAATTCCTTTTGCAGCCACGCGGCGAGGTCCGCGTCTTTTCCATCCGCTATCGGAGCTTCGGCTTGACTAGAAGATGCAGGAACGGATATTGCAGGCGCCGGCTCTTTCTTTCGCAGTCCCCAGGCCAGTTCCACTTTCTCCTGGACGCCTTCTACTACGGCAAACTGAGACCTTTCTGACGCAAGACCTTGAACAAATGCTTCAAGACCGGTTGCTGTGCTGAGGGGTTTGATCCCCAGGGTCTTCTTGAAGTAAAGCTCAGTCTGCTCATCCACCCTCATGCCGCCGTCAGCCCATAACGACCAATTGAGACTCAAGGTTTTGCCGGACCTCGCTCCCTTGGCGCGAAGAAGCTCTCGTGCGCCGGCAAACGAGTCCATGAAGTGATTCGCGAAGCTATAGTCACATTGGCCGGCGTTGCCCCCGACCGCCGCAACGGAGGAAAACAATACGAAGAAATCCAGATTTTCATTTTGAATAGCTTCATCCAAATGAAGCGTTCCGTAGATTTTGGGAGCGAAAACCGCACTCATCTCCTCCGGCTTTTTATTTCTGACAAGCGAGTCCCTCAGGACGCCAGCGGCATGAATGATTCCGTTAATCTGGCCAAAACGGGCATTGCTCTCATTGACCAATTTGCTGACGTCTTCGCGGTTAGAGACGTCGGCAGTCAGGTAGATTACTTCTGCGCCTGACTTTCTAAGCTCGTCCAGCTTGGCTTCCCGCTCTGCAGACAATGTGGATCGTCCGGTGAGAACCAGCCTTGCTTTGTATTCCTTTGACAAAAACTCTGCGAAGATGAGGCCCAGACCGCCCGCTCCCCCCGTAATCAGGTAGACACCTTTTTCCCTGATGCTGACACTTTGGAAGGGAGACGAGCCAGCGGCCTCTTCAAAATTAAAGGTTCTTAGCTTCTTGATGTACCGCTCTTCGGCGTGATAGCGAACGGCTGTGGCATCCTGCGTCTGCGCTTGAAGTTCCGCGGATATAGCGTTAAGAATCTGATCGTAGCCGGAACCATCTTGTCTGACTTCAAGGGTTTTGCAGAGTAGTTTCGAATGCTCCACCCTGAGGGCCTTGATGAACCCACTCACAGCTTCGTTGGAGGGCTGGATCTCATCCTGTTTCGTTGAATACAGATAAAGCAGTTGAACTTTGCTTTCCAGTTTTTGCTGAATGAGCGACTGGCAAATGAACAAGAAAGAGTAGACGCCATTGACCAGGGCCTCATCCAGACATTTTTCATCCAGCGGCGCAGGCTGGCCGAGCGTCCAGGCAAAGCAGATGTTTTCGATCGGGTACTTGCTCTCGGCGAGCGATTGGAAAAGCTTTGTGTAATCTTCCTTGTTTCGAGGATTGATTTTGTAAGAATATCCGCCGGCATCCTGGAAGCTGTCTCCGGGCTGGACCAGGACGATTTGATCAGAACTCTTTCCCTCTTGTCTTAACCGCTCCCTGTACAAGTCACGCAGCGTTTCCTGAGTATCAAAAAGCACAATAGAGTGCGTACCAGGCCGTGGCGGGTTCTCCGGCATGAGAGGGGCCTTCTCCCACTCATAGGAATAATTGAGCTTGGAAAATCCATCCGCTTCCGCATCTGGTGCTGTCTTCTTGTGGACCTCGCGAAGAGGCACACCGACAGACTCGCGGATTTTGACAAGGACCTTGCCCGTTTCATCCACAATGAGCACATCGCTTTTTACTAGTCGCGTGCTCTCTCGATTTCCGTTTTTGCCCCCTTGCATCTCGGTGGCATAGCTGAAGCACTTGGATTGAAGGGGATGCAGGACTTCAACTTCACCGATGGAAAACGGAACAAACATTTCTCCAAGTTCCTCGCCAAGGTGCGCGCCCATGCCTGCTTGCAGCGATCCATCGATAAGCGAGGGTTGCAGAACCATGCTCTGCAGGTCGTTCTGCCGGAATTCCGGCAGCTTCAGAATCCCCAGAATTTCATTTTCATTTTTGTATACTTCCTGGAGGACCTGAAAACTGGGGCCCAGATTGAGGCCGAATGATTTAAACCTGGGATAAGCATCCTTGCCTTCAATAGCTTTCGCGCACCGGGCGCGGACGGATTGCAGGTCAATGAATTCCGGTTCCGCTGCTTCTTCCTGCTTGGTCGCATAAAGAAGAGTGCCTTGGGAGTGAGGTACTTTACCGCCATTCTTGTCGTAACTGAACACCTCAAACCGCACTGTGGCATCATTAGGTTTAAGTTCGATGAAGACTTCCTTCGGTGTTGAGTTTTGGACGGAAATCGGGCTTATCCAAACGATATTTTTGATCTTCTGTACTTTTCTGCCGGCGGCAATTTCTCCGGCCTTCCGCGCAAACTCGAGATAAGCGACACCAGGAAGGGTTGGGATGTCCGCAACATGGTGGTCATAGATAAAGAAGTCCCGATCATGGAATGTTTTCTTGAAGAGCTGGCGTTCGAAGGTCGATTCATTGGTATCGACCATGGGATGGACCGCTACGGCCGGCTGCAAGAAAGACCGTGCTGGTGAATTCTTACCCGCCCAATGCCGTTTATCAGCAAAGGGGTAGGTTGGCAAAGAGACCCTCTTACACGAAGGGTTGGATTCAAATCCTCGCCAGTCTGCGAATAGGCCATCAACCCAAAGGTCGGCAAGTTCGTAAGGCCTCCGGCTCTGCGACAGCAGCTGGATGAATTCTTCTTTCTCTTTTCGATTCAGTAATCGCGTGATGCTTTCTGAATTCTTTACCTGGCCACGGGCAATTCCCTCAGACTTTTTTCCATTCAGGAAGCAAGCGAGCTTTTCCAGCAATTCTTCTTTTGTCGCGGCGCTGATTGCCAAACGATGCTCGAACGATTTGCGTCCGGCCTGGAGAGTATGAGCAACGTCCATTAACCTGTAGTTGTTTTCCCGGATGGCCTTTTCCAGGCGAACCGCTACCTCACGCAGCTGGTCTTCAGTTTTTGCGGAGAGCGGAAAAATCAGTTCGTTGGCAGGAGCAGGCCCTTCATCGACTTGCTGGAGCGGCTCATAGCTCTCCAGGACCACATGCGCGTTTGCCCCGCCTGCTCCAAAAGAGCTGACTCCCGCGCGCGGCGGCTCCTGCGCTCCATCTATTTCTCTACTTTTCCAATCCTCCAGACGCTGTACAACATAAAAAGGAGAGTTCGCAAAATCGATGAATTCGTTCAACTGAGAGGAGTGCAACGAAGGCGCAAGCTTCCGATGCTTCATTTGCAGAAGCACCTTGGACACGCTGGCGATGCCCGCCGCTGCTTCCAGGTGTCCTATATTGCTTTTTACCGAACCGATAGCACAGGTCTGGTTCTCTACAGCGTACGACTTGAAAGCACTGCTCAACCCGCTGATTTCAATCGGGTCGCCAAGCTCCGTCCCCGTGCCATGGGCCTCAATGTAAGAAATGCTCCGCGCATCGATCTTGGCTTTTTCCAGGGCCGACAAAATCAGGTTGGTTTGCGCCTTTGGATTCGGGATGGTATATCCGCTAGCGCGGCCGCCATGATTGACTACGGCGCTTTTGATCACGCCGTAAATATTGTCTTTGTCGCGAATTGCCTGGTCTAAAGGCTTGAGGAACACGGCTCCAACGCCCTCGCCAGCCACATAACCATTCGCGCCCTTTCCAAAACTACGGCATACACCGTCTTTCGAGAGGGCGCCGCCGCCCGCATTAATCTCCAGCTTGGTTTCGTGCAAATCCAGATTTACGCCGCCGACGATGGCCGCCGAACATTCGCCCGCATGAATCGCTTCACACGCAAGATAGAGGGCCGTCAGACTGGAAGAGCATGCTGTGTCCAGAGTCAAGCTGGGGCCGGAGAGATTCATCCAGTAGGAAACGCGGTTAGCGATGCTCCAAAGAAAAGAATTGGGTGGTATCGTCTTGCCGGTTGGATCTTCTTCACCGTCGAACATCTGATACATTGCCCATACCGCGCCTACAAAAACCCCAACGTTTCGTGACCCGTCTTCGCTCGCCAGTATCTCCGGGTAGTAGCCCGCATCCTCAATTGCCTCCCAGGCAACTTCCAGGAAAAGCCTTTCCTGAGGATCCAACATTGCCGCCTCTCTTGGGGAAATGTTGAAGAACAGGGAGTCGAATTTATCCACACCGTCAATGAAGCCACCACGGTACTTGCTTGCACTTCCTTGCTTCAGACGCATCTCATAACGGTCTGCGGGAATTTCCTCGATACAGTCTTTCCCCTGTCTCAAGTTTTCCCACAGCTCGCTCAAGTTCTTCGCCTTGGGATAACGACCAGCCATCCCTACAATCGCGACGTCTTGAGTTTTATGGGGTTTACCATTGCGATCACTGCGGTTGGATTCGGGGTCCCTGGAAGCATGCGTTGCTGCTTGCAGTGCGCTTGGAGAGGAACTTTCTGACAACTTGGTTGACACTGGTACGGCGTGGAAATCCGATGAAGCCGCGCCGGCTATGTCCTTTTGCTGATCCGTACTGGTGAAGTCTGGGCCGGCCACCATCTTTCCCGCGATGTTGTGGTAATTGATTAGACGGTAATTGGCGTGGACGATGCCCAGTGGCTGCGGCACGCTGCTCTCCAGGACGATTTCGGGAATATTTATTTTCCTGTCGAATAACTGAAGCAGCCTGCCTATCATGTCATCAACCTGGTCCCGTTTCATGCCGACAGGGATGGCAAGACGTACAAGATCGTTGATGCTCGTATGCCTCTGCATTCCCACGCTGTGTGCGGCGGCACGAATCCCGGTATTGACGTACATCCAGGCCAGAAAGGACGCTACTGGATATTTGAAGTCCTTGAATTCCGGAATTTGTTTAACATCAATCAGAACACAGTGGCCCCCGGCGGGATGCACAACCGGAACGCCATGTTCCCGCAGCGCGTGCCAGATCAGGCGCACACCTTCCATTCTTCGCAACACTTTGGCTTCAATGTGCTTCCGATTCTGCAATGACAACGCAATCATCTTTCTATCGATCAAATCGACACCAGGTCCGGCCTCATGAACAACCTCTTCCAATCGATGAAACAGCTTGACGTCATTGGTGGCGATGATTCCACCTTTGTTTACGCAAAAATCCTTGGTCAGGCTGCCGATGACGGCATCTGCGAAGGAGAGTATTTCCCGGACAACTGTCCAGACACTCTTACCCGCACATTCTCCGTCTTGTTCAATCAGAAACTGCGCATTTTCAACAACGCGCGTACCGTCAATAACGAGAGGTATGGAGTGCCGGGCAAGCAGCACTTTTACGTCCCTCAGGTGTTGCATCGAAACGGGAGATCCGCCGGCAGCATTGTTGCCCACCTCGACACAGACCAATGCAATCGCGCCAGGATCTTGCGCCACCTGCGCCTGTAGTGCTTCCCAGTCCAGGTTGGCCTTGTACTGGTCGTGCGAATTCAGATCAAATACCGCGCGATGAGGCAATTCCTTGCTCGTAAAATCTTTGTCGATCTGATGAAAAATAGTGCTGGGAAACAGTAGATTCTGGAGTGCGACGCCTTTCTTCGGCCATGCTCTGAAGAAAATGTTTTCCGCCGCCTGCCCTGAGGCGGTCAGGACAAAATAGGAGAAGGGGAATACCAGTCTCAAACTTTCGTCAACATTTGCAGGCTGCTGAAGCTGCGCATGCAGGCCGCTCATTTGCGCGTCGATCGATGGCATCTGTAGCTGGGCCCAGGAATCAGTCTTCAGATCGAACTCGACGTGCTCATGCGGCATATTGAGGGGATTGAAGCCGAAGTCTGCCAGAATGCGCGATCGCTCATTGCCCTCAATCACCATCCTCTCCGGGCTTACTGATGAGAATTGGGCAGATGGAACTCGCTTCATCGGCTCCGGCAGTCCCGCAACCTGCGGAAAGGCTTTCGCGGCATTATGATTTTCTTCCTCTGAAGTCTGGTTCTTCACAGGGTCAGCAATCATCATGATGATGTCGATGACATCATCGGGACTGCCGCTTCCGACAGGACGACAAAGGAATATGGGTTTGTTGTCAGGGCGAAATTTATTCTTGAATTGAAGATTGCCCTCGTCATTGAAAATATTCTGCTCACGCAAATCATCCAGCATCTTGTCGATCTCAGGGTCTGCATTAGCGGAGGAACTGAGCTTGCATCCGAGGGTTGCACCCAGGCTCAGCACATCGCGTCCTTCCGCCGCCAGAACTTCAATGATCTTCACGATCGCAAATTCCAATCCTCCCAGGGGCATATCTGGAGGATAGAATTCCAGGTCCATCAAGTAACCGTTTTCTTCAGCGCACATTGCGGAAATGAGGATGGCATTCTGCAGAACATCATCGAGATAGGTCAGGAAGAGACGGTGCTCTGCTCCTAGTGTGCCGGCGAGAATTTCCGCTCTAACCTCGTGAACCAACGGGTTGACCTTTGTTTTGGGTTCGCACCATCTATCGATGATCGCAACGATATTCCGGTCTATCTCCGGATTGGAGCCGCATTGATACTCTTGTGTCTTACATACGCCGCATTTCTCGAACTTGGATACCTGGTAGCGCAGACGGCGCATCGCTCCGCCTTCAAGGGTGAATTCCTTTAGATTCAGTATGCGCTGTGCCACACCAAACGGCGTCGCCGAAAAGACTGTGTCGCCGACTGGCGGGATTTCCCTGTCGCCCATGATGTTGAGCTGGAACTTGTTCGCGGTGCAATATACGCACAATTCTTTCAGGAGAGCGGGAAAATATTCTTCCGGCCCGGTATAACCGTAGGCCATGACAATATTCCTGCTTCGTCCGTAATTGAAATAGCCGCGTCTTGCGCTGCCAATGAATAGGTTTGGCGCAATTATTCTTGTCCCGCGCGAAATGCTGCTTTCCCGCTTGTAGCGACTGAAAAGCGTTTGCACGAGTTCTCGTAGTTCAGGATTTACATAAGCCTCCTTTTCCGTTATGCGAATCGGGACTGCTTTTTCGGCAATCGGAGCTGTTCGATTTACGGGCGGCTTTGCTCTTTCAGAGACTTCAACCGGTTTCAGAGACCGGCCGTTGGTATGGGCCAAAGAATCGCCGTTCTGCAACTCTTTTGTGAACCTGGCAGCGAGCACCTGCTCGTGGTTGCACACAAAGTAATTTGCCAGATCACTGATGGTGAAGTATTCAAAGAGCAGGCTCTTGGGCAACGTGCCGAAGTCCGTCTCCAGTCTTCTGATGATCTTTAGCACGTAGAACGAATCAATCCCCAGCTCGCCGAATGGAGCAAGCGAGTCGAACTTTGAACTTGAAGCCCCGGAAGTTTCCGCAATAAGGGACTTAAGGTACGACTCGGTTAGGTCTTGTAGCAGTTCCTGATGAATCATTTTTCGGGCCGCCTGAATTCAGATTAAATCGGGAAAATTTGAAAGGTGAATCAACTGACGTGCAGTGTTTCTTGAAGATTTTTGCGCACCAAGACAAATCAACGTGCTCGCGCTTGACCCAATGCATCAGGACCGGCAGACGGCTGATGTGCGAGAGCAACGGGGGCAAGGCACTGACGAGCGCGCCACAGTGGACTGGTTCAAATCTTAATTGTCTTCCATCTGCCATCGATCCAGAGCCCGCTAATCAACACAGTCGCAAGCAGACTATATGCCACTTGAACGAACCACAGTTGCAAAAGACCATAATGTAAGTAAGGCCCAACAAACCACACTATAGGTAGAAAAAGGAGCCATTGAGTAGTCAGAGAAATGATCATGATCCGCTTGCCATCACCGAGGCTATTTAACGTATAACCAAAGATATACATCAGGCTAAATATTCCAGCCGTTGCAGCCTCGAGCCGCAATGGAATATTGGCGATTGACATTGTGTGTGGATCAGAAAGAAAGATTGACAAAAACACTTTAGGGAACAAAAGCATAGGAAGTCCCAGCGCGGTAATGCCAATGACTCCCAGTTTTCCTGCAGTCCATCCCCACTGGGTAGCTCCTTCAAGATCGCCCTCGCCTACGGTCCTGCTGACCAACGTTGCAGAAGCCCTGCCTAATGATGTTGCCAGGATACTTAATACCATTGTGACTCTAACCAGAACATTCGCAGCAGCCAACTCCGCCGTTCCCACCTGGCCAACCATCCGCAGAAAAACAACATAGCCACTCGCAAAGAAAAACGCCGCAATGTTGATGGGCAGCCCCAACCTGACAATGCGCATGACCAGAACCCGCTCTGGTTTTGCGCTCAAGAACCCATCGTTTCGGAAACGGAAGTGGACAATCAAACAATGAATGATGACGCCTACATAAAGAGACAACACTGTGCTGATGGCAGATCCCGTAGCTCCCAGGGCAGGAGCACCGAAATGGCCGAAAATGAAAATATAATTCAGGAAAGTGTTAAGGCAGGTCATGAGAAGGACTACTGACATGTATACGCGCGGCTTTTCGATTCCTGTCCAGTAACCGCTGAACGCGTATTGCATACCTACAGCGACAATGCCGAGGTTTAGAGTCCTAAGAAGGGGGATCCCTATTTTGGTTATATCGGGATCAGAAGAAATGAGGGAGAAGAAGAAGGGGCTTAGCAGGAAGCAAATAGCGGCAAGGGGTATTCCCACAACAAGTGCGATCAATAGGCCTGCGGTGAGCGGTAAACATCGAGGCTCCGTGGAACGCTCGCCTCTTCTACGAGCCACAATACCTCGTATTGAAGACGCTAGTCCCTCCACTGAAGCCAGGATAAGACTATTACTAAAGACTGCCAGCCCCAGAGCTGCGACGGCTTTGTTTCCTAATCTTCCAACCATGGCAAGGTCAATCAACCCCATTAGCAAGGTAGAGCCTTGAGCAAGGCTTATGGGAAGCGCCAGCCTGGATATCGCCGTCATTCGTTCTGAGGTAGATATCAGAGGACGGCTCTGTATCGGCAGTGATGCTGGAATTGTTTGCACTTGTGACATTTGGCTTCATGCCCCTGCTTTTCGAGCAAGGCAAAGGCGGCCCTATTGTATGGCTTCAATCTATCGTCTGATCAGATTTACACTTGTGAGTTGTTTATCGGTGAACAAAGCCCTATAGAGAAGAATGAGCAGGCCAAAATTAAGGCAGGGTAGCTGGCGGTATTTTCTATGTGCCAAGTTTGGCCTGCCGCGCTCTACCGCTGCGCCAGGGCCGCCTGGATAGTAGAATCGGCGGAGCCTGGACCAGATGCACAAGCGACTTGGCGCCGCTCATGGCACCGAGTTGGCTTCGGTGAGACTGGCCGTCGAGTTGCTACTCTTCTCCTTGATGAAATCGAATTTCGCGTTTTGGTATCTCTCCGTCCAGCCTTGCAGGTGCGTGAGTATGTGATACATGCTTTTGGGTCGCTTCAGATTGAACGCCGCCATCGGTGCAAATCCACCAAAATCAAGATTATTTTCGATCTCGACTTCGAGTTGTCCATTGTCCAGCGGCGTAAGTCGCCATTTGTTGTTCATGTCGGTCACCCGGAGAAAGCCTTCCTTGGGAGGGACTTTATCCGCGACCGCGGCTACAGTCAGCAGAACTTCTTTGGTATTCGGGTTTTGATAAAACTGTGACCTGATCACGAAGTCTCTTTTACCAAAAGGGGAGAAGTCATACTGAAAATAGTTATACTGAAGCAGTTCGCCTACTCGCTCTACTTCATATGATTCGGTGCAGCCCTGGACTTTGCACGTCTCCGGATTCTTCATCCAGGCTACGACGCCAGCTAGCGTTGAGTGGATTTTCCCGATGGCCTTGAACTGTACCACCTCTGTACCGGGAGTCTTCAAGGAATAGACTTTTATTCCGTCCTGCTCCAAGACCAACTCCCATTGATTAGAGCCGGAAAACTTCCAAATCAATTGTGCAAAAAAGATTAGCACCACGAGAGACACGCTCACACGAAACAGAATTCTGGCGAGCCTTTTGCCCCATGTTTTGGACTTAACTTCCGGACTTTCAGTTTTCTTTTCTTCCAATGCATCGATTTGCGCGGATGTTGCTGTCATGTTCTTCTCCAAGCCTTGTGTAATCTAAAGATTTATTGGATCTGTTAAAACAGGTTTACGGGTAACTATTGGTGCTGCTGCGTGTTGATATTTGTTCTTATTCCTGCTGAGCTACAACAGTTGTAAATTTTGGAGGCGGCGGAGAGAATTGCACTCCCGATTGTCTGCTTTGCTGGCAGACGCCTTGCTGTCTTGGCTACGCCGCCTTTTAACTTTGGGAATGAGTATTGGGGGCCGTACTAATGGAGAGGGGCCCCTTGCCGCGCCGTTATCTCCCCGCCATCGCGGGGACACTCTCGCTGTTTTCTTCTTGTTGAATTTGTTGCACTAATCGCGTCAACACATTTCCCGGACCCATTTCGCTGAATTGCGTGACGCCCTGACCGATGAGCAAGCGCATGCTCTGCGTCCATTGCACCGAATTCGTGATCTGACTCACCATTAGAGACTTAACGGACTCCGACGCATTGCAGGCCGGGTACAGTTGGGCGGTCGCGTTGGCAACCACCGGCGTTTGCGGCGCTGCAAAGGACATGGGCGCCAGAAAATCACCGAATGCTTTCGCGGCATCCGCCATATAACGCGAATGGAAGGCGGCGCTGACCTGAAGAGGCATATACATTCTCGCGCCTCCTTTTTCAAAGATCGGCGCTACGCGCTTGATGTCTTCGACCGGCCCCGATAGCACAATCTGCGACGGCGCATTGAAATTGGCGACATCGAGGCTCGCGAGTCCGTTTTCCTTGATCAGTCTTGCGACGGTGCTGGCGCTCAGGCCAATCACCGCAGCCATGCCGCCATTCCTGGCTTGCGACATCAGTTCGCCGCGCTTCTTGACCAGGCGCAGGCCGGTCAGAAAATCAAACACGCCCGCTGCCAGCAAGGCATTATATTCGCCCAGGCTATGACCTGCCACGTAAGCAGGATGCGTGCCCTGACTGACAGCCTTATAGTAATGAAGCGCATTGACCACATAGAGGCAGGGCTGGGTGAACTGCGTTTCTTTCAAGCGATTCTCCGCATCCTCCAGACACAGCTTGCGTAAGGAATAGCCAAGAATCGCGTCCACGTCCTTCTCAACCGCGGCATATTCGTAGACTTCATCGAACAAACCCTGACCCATGCCACGTTTCTGTGAACCCTGACCGGGAAATACAAAAGCAATCATTGAAACTCTCCTATTGTGATTGTTGTGCATAATGCAAACGATCAAATGTTGAAAACCGCAGGAACTCGACAGGAATTTCCTTTTCGCTCAGCATCGGAACCGTCTCCCGAACGATCAGGGATGGCGATTCGAGGCAAATTCGGCCCGCGCAGACCGCCACCAGATATTCTGGCCTTGGCCGCAACTGCCAGAACTGCCATTGCCCCGGATCGTCGGCCAACTCGGGATTGATCGCGATCTCAACCGCTTGCTCATCGGGGTAGTGCAAGCTGAACTTGTCGAGGGGCAATGACAAACCCATGCCACGCGCCTTGATGTACGATTCCTTGAACGTCCAATACTCGAAGAATCGATACTGCTGTTGCTGCTGCGGCACGGCAGCAAGGTCCGCAACTTCTTGCGGCGCGAAATAATGGTCCGCGATTTCAATTGCCGCTGTGCGCGCGCGGAAATTCTCAACGTCCACCCCTAAAGCGCGGCCCTTCGTCACTCCCAGGACGATCAGGCTGTGCGTGTGGGAAATGTTGAACGACAAACATAAGTCTCTTGCTTGCGCATTGACGATGTCGGGGCGTCCATAGGCATTCGCCGAAAAAACCCATTCCCTGGGCTGGATAGGCGCGTAGCGTGACAACACAGTCCTCACCAGAGCCCGGGTCACCAGGTAACGGCGCCGGTCTCTGGCAAAATAGAACCGCGGTTCCTGTTCTCTCTCCACGTCGTTAAGCAGGTCCCGGTAGGCTGACAACAGCGGTTCTTCATTGATCTCGTCATAAAAAGCAAGCCACAAATGAATCTCGGAGGGCGTGAGGGAGATGGTCCGGTCCATTTTCATTGGACCAAATGACGCGCGATCCGCGCTGTTAGCACTCATGGATGCACATAAGGCGCTTCGACGTGATCCTGGTTTCGCTTGGGTAACCGAAAGCATTGTTGATATAGGAGACACCGTCGATTCGCACCTGACGGTTAACATGACTGTGTCCGTAGACGTGAATGTTTGGGTTGAACTGTCGCAACTGGAAATCCAGTTGGGCCGAACCCAGGATAGGGTAAAGAAACTTTTTCGCGTTCGGAATGAATCCCGGCATTAAATCGATGCGCGGTAAAAAGTGCGAGTAGGTGATGACAGTGCCGCCCGCCGGACTGATCTGTTTGTTATTGAACGCCGCAAAGTAGGCCGCAACGTCTTTTTCCGTGAACCCGCTCGGCCAACGGCAGGCCCGGTAATCCATCCATATCGATTTCAGCTCTTCGCTCGGCTCGCCAAAGGAGTAGTCGTACCAGCCCAACACCGGAATGATCGATACGTCCTGCTCGCGAAACGCCTGCATCGACGCGCCACTTGATTCAACCACTGCGCAAATGTCATCGAACTTCTGCAATGAATTCTTTTCGCAATCTTCGCGTACTACCCACAGGTCGTGATTGCCTGGCACAAATAACACTTTGTGAAAACGTTTTGCGAGTGTGCTGAGACACCAGTCGAGCAATCGTTGCGTATCAGTCACGTCCCCGGCAAGAATGAGCACATCGTCTTGATATTCGGCAATGGATAGATTTGCGACCCACTTGGCGTTTTCGTCGTAGTCGATGTGAAGATCGGATAAGGCAAATATACGCATGCGGCTAGTCTTGGGTGCGACGCGTTAATTTCTGATCGACGCCAGCAAGGCCGCCAAATTCTTCTGATCGAGGCCGAAGGGCGTCAGAATCGTGTGCACCATCGACTTGGTGTTCGCAGGCATTCCGTACTTCAGGAACGTAGCCAAAGTACCCGATGGGCCGAGATCGATGTATCGGCGAGCACCTTGTTGCTCCAATCGCGCTGTGGTTTCGCGGAATCGAACCGGACGACGGGCGACACTCCAGAAATAATCGTCAGACAGGCCAGACAGAATGGCTGAATGATCGCAGCACGCCAACGGTAATCGGCCTTGCTTGCGCGGAACCGACCGCATGAACGATTCAAACGGAGCTTTCGCTTTGTCGATCCACTGCGAGTGAAAGGGGAAGGAAACCGGGAGCCGCTGATAGCCTACGTTTCGCTGGTCCAAAACAGCCTCGATCTCCGCGAGTGCCGCACATCTTGCGGATACGACGAAATGAGAGGAGAAGTTTACTCCCGCTAATTCACAGCGGCCACTCAAGAATTCCTCAGCAAACAGCGCCGGATCTGCCATTATGGCTGTCATCCCTCCAGGCTCACAATGTTCCTCGAACGCCATCGCCTGCCGCACCACGGAGCTCAAAGCGTCTTCGAGCCCAATGAAACCTGCCACCGTCGCCGCAGCGAAAGAACCTAAACTGGCACCCAAGACCATGTCCGGTCGTACACCCGCGTGAATCAAGGTTTCGGCCAGCGAATATTCCACCATGAATATCGCGGGATGCGTCAGCAAGGTGCGGTCGAATGGATCTCCCTTGCGGTATAGATTGGAATAGAGAACCTCGACTACGGACTTGCCTGACAGCTGCCGTGGAATATCATCAAGGCGGATCATCCAGTCGCGGAAAGTCTTGTTTTTCTCAAAGAGCTCCCTCCCCATTTGGAAGTATTGCGATCCCTGGCCTGAGAACATGAATACAGTTTCGGGGGCTGGCACTATAGACCTCTTCTTACAGCATTCAAATTGATTGGCGTCAGCATAGCTTTTATCAGGTGATCAGATGGGACAGGTCTCAATATTAGGGAAAGATTCCTCAAATGGCGGCCAGCTTGACTCCCGGCGAACCAACACATGGCATTTGCCAAATTCCGTTGTTAATAAAGGAGCTTCGGCAGTAAAACCAAGACTCCGGATCAGCATAGAAGAGCGCGCCTGGGCTGCTGGGTACAGGAGCCACCCCATGGCAAATCCGTTTGGACGAATGACTGTACTTTCAGCAGCTTCAATCAGCGTCTTGAAGATATCGCGTTTGCGATATGGCTTAAGTATGGCCAGCTGGGCATAACGGGCGACACGGTCATTTTTTTCGAAGCTCAGGCGGTAGCGTTGGTGGACCTGGCAGTCTCCAGTGGTGTCTACAACGCTTAGCGTTGCGATCGCATCGCGGTTGTCTCGTGCCAGAAAATGCCAGACTCCCGTCTCTCCCGGTCCGGGCAGAGGATTGTATGAGAACCCGCGCTCGATCGTGAAAACTTGAGTCCGGATTCCCAGCATCTCAGACCACTGTTGATTCCTGGTCACTGTTTCGATTCGGATATTGGAGATCTCCTTCCGCACCGCTATCAGCGAATACAAGTGGTCCACCGTCTCACCCACAGTATTGAGCCGCTCGCCCACCGTGTGCGGAATTTCCACCATAAATTCGTTCTCCACCGCCCGTGACATCTCCAGGCGGTCGAGCGAGTCTGCCCCCAACTGAGTCCAGGTGGATTCCTCGGTTATCTCCTCCTGCCGGACTCCCAGTTGTTCGCTGCTGATCTGCTGTAAGCGCGTCAGAAGTTCCTGCTTCGTGTCCATCTGGCCCCCAATCTGAGAGTGTCGTCGCGACCACGGGAACTGGCGCGGCGGCGGCTTCGCATCAATGCTCTAAGCCGAGTTTCAGACACCCTCGCTCTAAAAAGTTGTTTCACCGATTGCATTGGCACCCAATCCGGCCCTCACATGACCCATCACGCTGATGCTTTGCCCGGTGATAGCGACGCGGGCAGAGGTTGTTACGGAACCGGAACGCTCTCGTGTTTCTCCCAGGGAAATAAGCCTTCTTCAACGTAACGAGTAATGGCCTGCAGATTATCGACGTCTGAGAACATTTCCCGATTGGCAGCGACCGCAGGCGATTTCATATCCTGCAACGGCAAACTGATGCTACGCATATACGTCTTATATCGACGAACAGCGCCCTTCGAGAGTCGCCGCAACCGCTGCAAATGCCGCCGCAACAATAGCTCGCTTGTTGGTTCAAATGCATCTACCAGTCCCCATTCGCAGGCTTGCTTCGCAGAAATGGGCTGGGTCATCAGCGTAAGGTAGTGCGCCTTCTGAACCCCGATGCGACGTATCAGGAACGGCAGCACGCAGGCCGGGTAGAGACCAAACAGCAATTCGGACAAACTAAACTGTGCGGTCTCGTCAGCGAGAACGATATCACTCGCAGCAACAAAGCCTACGCCTCCGGCATTCGCTTTGCCGCGCACATGCGAGATCGTCACGTACGGCCCGGTTGCCAGACGCAGCCACAAGTCGTATAGCGGTCCGGGACCTTCATCATACTCATGAGCCTTCTTCGACGCGCTGGCCTTGGCCTTAAAATCGGCGCCAAAGCAAAACACTTCCGGTGAGCCGCTCAGCACCACAATATTCGCGGACTCCTCGCACGCAGCCAGGACATGATTGCACTCGGCAACGAGCTGACCGCTAATAGTATTGTTGGCCTCAGGCCGGTCAATCTGTAAGAAACAGGTCGACTCCTGAAACTGGACTTTGATTGTTTCGTAAATCACAGCGATCCTCTGGCGGTTATAAGAATGCTCATACCTGATGATGGTGTTGCCAGCACAGCGCCGTATTGATGCCACCGAAGCCCATGCTCAAGGTCAGCGCGTTCTCAATGGCATGATCGACGGACTCATCTCTTACCCAATTCAATGTCGAGTCGATAGGATTTTCCAGATTGCGCGAGGGGTGCAACCGGCCTGCCCGCATCTGCAGCAGGGTTGCAATCACTTCCACCGTACCGGCGGCGCTCAATCCATGACCGATCAGGGACTTGGTCGCGTTCAGATACGGGGCCGTCAATCCGCAGTTACGCAGTGCCTTCAACTCCGTTTCGTCACCTGCAACAGAACCTGTGCCATGCGGATTGACGTAATCAATCTGGGCCGGCGACAATCCTGCCGCATCCAGTGCGTTCTGAATCGCTTGCGTCTCTCCCTCAAGAGATGGATCAGGATTGCGGTTTCCGTCCATGACAATTCCCCAACCACCGAGAACTGCGTAACGCTCCTGCCTCCGGCGCTCACTCGATTCCATCGACTCGAGGACCACAGCGCCGCAGCATTCACCAAAGATGAATCCGTCGTGGTCGCGATCGAAGGGACGGCAGGCCAGGGACGGCTCGTCCCCATAGCGGTCCGAACCCATCGCACCAAGCGCGCGCAGGCCCCGACACTCCCAATGTGACAAATCCATGAGTGCGCCCAATGCAATGCATACATCCACTTGCTTCATGAGTACTGCCTGTGCAGCTTGAACAATTGCCAGTTGCCCGCTTGCTGATGCGCCGCCTACCGTGTAAGCCAGACCGCGAATCCCAAACTGCGCTGTGCAAAAGCCACACAGGTCCGAATCCATAAATGACAGCCCGTAAGTCGGCCGCAGGAACGCCGGCCGGGCGCGATAGGCCTCGTGATTCTGCACCAATTCGCGCTGCTGAACGTTCGAGCCACCAACGATCAGGCCAATACGGCAGGGATCGACATCAGATAATCGCGCCTCAAGCCACGCTTCCTGTAACACGGCCAGGGCAGCCTGCGCAGAAAGAGAGGATGCGCGCAACGTTTGTTGGGTAATACCTGGAGAAAACTTGATTTCGCCGATTTCCGCTCCGATATAAGTGGATTCTCGCTGACGGCCCGGGCGCTGCATTACGCCGAAAGCATGCTTGCCCTCCAGCAAGGCGGTTACAAACGCAGCTTTGCCTTGTCCTGTTGCCGCGATCACTCCTACTCCGGTAACAGCAGCTTTAGACAGCATCAAGTTTTTGCAGGAACAAATCGGCCAGTTCGCCGATGTTTTTGGGGCCGAACAACTCGACGCGTGGAATCGAGATGCTGAGTGACTCCTGTACCAGCATCGCGATTTCAGCACGGTCCACCGAGTTGGCGCCCAGGTCTGCCAGCCGGTCAGCCGCAACGAACTGATGCGCATCAAGGCCGGGCAGTATTTCGCGCGTATGCTGCGCGATCAGGTCAAGGAGTTTTGTCTTAGTCATGGCCAGCCGTTGACTTTGCAGCTTCTTGTTCCTTGGGCTGTTTCTTGGGGTTGTGATACTTCTCGTAGAGCATCTTTGTTCTCCGGAAAGTCGGGTTGTCCCATTTGAAGCCCAGCTTCAGGTCGAGTTTGACTGCGTTTCTCATCTCATCGGGAATCCAGCCAAAGTCATCCCCATCGCCCAGGTTGAAAGCAAAACCATATGGCTCAAGCGGTCCATAGTGGTGCGTCGAATGCTGGTGCCGCTCGATGGATCCTTCCGGCAATTTTGGAAATACGCCGGGAATGTACTGATGCAAGTCCATATCAAACTTGATCTCAGTCGTGTAATACCAGAAAGCAACGAGTGGGTGATAGAACGGATTCGGCCACCCTATCGTGTGCCGGAAATAGCCTTCCAGAAAACCATTTTCTGAGACCGCGATCAATCCGGATGGAATCGCATCATGGTGCGTTCCGTGGAAATATACGAACTGCAGCTCAGAATTGTGCCCCAGCCAATGATTGCGATAGAACCACGAGTTGGTCACCTGCAACCACTTCAGATGAACAATGACGTTGAGCACGGAGACAGGCACAAGGAAAAGCACCGAAAAATTGCAATACTTAATGATCAGATACCAGGGGCCAAGCAGGACAATGTGCGACAGGATCCCGGTGAAATAAGCATGAAAGATCTCCAGGACCATGTTCGTCTTTTCCTTGACCGATCTCCGCCACGGAGTCTGCATCAGGATCTCGCGGACCATTTCCCTCTTCATTAAATGGTCAACCAGGCTGATGGTCCTGTATACAGTGATGCCTGCAACATTCAGGTAAAACAGATAAAGCGCGCCCTGGCGGATCCAATCCGAGTGATGCGGGAGACCTGGCGTTAACCAGATCGCCACATTCTCCAGCACGAGCAGTCCAAGCGCAACGAAGTACACAGGCCTTAAATTCCGAAGCTTGTACACCCACACCCAGAAAAGTTCCGCCGGGTCCCTAAAGAGCACGGGAACGATGATTTCAACGCCGTGCCTTATAGCAAATGCTACAACCATAAAGGCGCACAGGGCATATCCAGCGATCGACATGAAATGGCGAAAGCCATAAGACATACCGATGACAAGCGCGGTCAATACCATCATGACCGTGTAGTCAATAAAATCTTTTTTGTAGTAAACAGTTCTTGGTTTCCTCTGGGTTTTTGTTCCATATATCTTATGGTAAAAACCCGGATCAGTACTTACCTTCATGGCATTTCTCCTCTTGTCGTTAGCTTGATTTTGTGAATAGGAATCAGCAGATGTCTTTGTGGCTGGTCCGCCACAGGAAAACTTCGGGTGTCCGCGGAATGTAGATCAGGGCGCCTTGAGTTGGTTCAGCATCTTAATGGAGTGGCCGTTCTTAGGGTCTATCTGGAGCGATTTTTGGCAGTTCAGAATCGCCTCCGGTTTGTCGCCATTGTTCATGTAAGCCTCCGCGAGGCTGTCATAGGCATTGCTGGAATTCGGATAGGCTTCCACGTTGAGCTGGAAAATGCGGATGGCTTCCTTGAACTTCTTGACCTTAAGAAGTTTGTAGCCCAGTTTGTCAAGCTGGCGTTCCTCGAAGTTGTATTTGGTGGGTTCGGTAACCTTCAAGTTGTAGTACTGCGTTGCCGCCTGGTCGATGCCGGCGGACTTGATCGTGAGGGCTAGCGTGTCGCCAATCTGCTTGCGAGGGTCATGGACGGTTTTGGCGATCGGCGCCCACAACGCCACCCCGATGCCAGCAGTGCCAAGGAGCACAAGCAGGCCGGACGCGACTAGTCCGGATGACATGGCGAATTTCCGGCCTGGCCCACGGCTTTCCTTTACGCGCATGTAGATCTCGAGAACGGCAAGGGGTAGCAGGACGGAAGCAAAATCCCAGAAGACGATGAACGGGCCGTGGAAAGTTTCGGTGTTGATTCCAACCGGCCGCCCACCCCAGAGGAGAATCCAGCTGAAAACGCCGATACGCAGGAACCATTGCCCGTTCGCCGCAATATAAGCACGTAGCGCCCAGCGGCGATGCGCGGCGATTTCATGCCCACGCGCCGTGCGCCAGGCCAGAATGGCGAAGATGATGATAAGCACACCGTCGAGAGTGTGACCATAGGCGTCAATCTTGTATCCGGGGTCGCTGAGAATAAATTCCCATCCGCGAATCCATTTCATGTGAATGCCGGTGACGCTGGTCACCAGGGCCGTTACCATGAACACCCGCCCTGCCCACCGGTGGAAGGACATGGCGCGGGCCCGTATCTGCCGAACCAGCTGCAATGCTCCGCCGAAGGTCAGAATTGCTCCCAGCAAAGTGTGCACGCCAAAGGAGAGATTTCCAACCGTGTCACCAGCGATCCATCCCCCCCTGATGATGAAGACCTTGTTCCAGTCCTGGAGATTTCCCGTCAAGGTCGAGCCGTTATAGACAGCCATCATGTACGCTGCGAACGCCCACTGGCCAACGACGGCAGCCACCCACCAGAAGCCGACACCCCAATTCAAGGCGGTGTTGGCAGCGGAATTCAGCTTCAGCTTTTTGGTCGATACGGGGGCCGGCAATACGGACCTACCAGCGTGTGTGGATTCAGGCAATACAGATGTGCTCATGGATGTTCCTTTGTTCTATTCCTTCATTTGCATGGCTCACAGACTTGGTCTGGAGCGAGAATGAGTGAGCTTCAGGAGACCAGGGCCGCTGGGCTCGCGCTGGTAGATGAAGATAGCGCCGTCTCTTCACATAAATACTTGACGAGCAGCTCGATAGTTGGACAATTAATGAAGATGGTTGAAGGCAAGTTCACGCCGAAGAAGCGATTCAAGGCATTCAGCAGATCGAGCGTAAGCAGCGAATCCACTCCGAGTGTCTCAAAGCGGGCATCGACGCGTACCGGCTCTGACGCCTCCATGCCCGTAACGCTCCGCACCAGATCTACAACGTGCTCCAGAACCGCAGCCCGGCGCTGATCGTCCGGCAGATCCTGCAATTTGCTGGTTCCATTAGCAGCGGCTCTGCTTCTGGATGAAGGGATGTGCCCTTCCTGAGCACCCACCATCTCTGCCACCAAAGCCAGATGGGGAGATTCAGCCGAGCGCTTCTGCAAGAGATCGATATCCACGGGCGCGGCCCACACCTGTCCGCCACCAATATTCAGGAGCTGACCGAGCATCTCAACACCTTCCGCGGGATCAATGGCGAGTAGACCCCAGCGGCGGTACAAATCGTCCATGACATGGGCACTCATGCCGTCTCCCTGCCACGGCCCCCAATTGATACTTAGAGCTGGAGCCCCCCGCATCCGACGATGGTGTGCAAGAGCGTCAGCGTATGCGTTACCGGCAACATAAGCCGCCTGCCCGGGATTTCCGAGCAACGCCGTGACGGAAGAGAAGATCACCCAGAAATCAAGCGACCGGTCGGCTGTAAGCGTGTGGAGATTCCAGCTGCCTTGTGCCTTCGGCGCCTGCACTCTGGCAAAACTTGGCCACTCGAGTTTCGAAAAAACACTGTCGTCCAGGATTCCCGCAGCGTGCATCACGCCACGCAGCGGAGGCATAGTGCGGTCAAGCTGGACAAACACTTCAGCCAACTCCGCCATCACTGAAACGTCGGCCTGCAAAGTAAGGAGCTGAACGCCCTGCTCACTGAGTCCTTGCAGCCAGCAAGAGGCTTTGTCGTCCGGTGGACGCCGGCTTACCAATGCGAGGTGGCGGGCGCCAGATGCAACAAGCCATTCGGCCACTTTGCGGCCTAATGCTCCAAATGCTCCGGTAATCAAGTAGCTGGCGTCACTGCGGGCGCGGAACCTGCTCCGGCTTCTTCCTCTGCCCAGAGGTTTAAGTCTCGGCACCACACGCTTCCCGGACCGATATGCGACTTGTGTGTCTGAGTCTTGCGCCCATAGCTCTTCCAGCAATTGGGCCGCATCCTCTTCATGGACCGCATGAGGGTCCAAATCAACCAGGCCGCCTAAAAGCGCGGAGTGCTCGCTGGCAAATACACGCCCCAGCCCCCACAACATTGCCTGGCCGATTGCACCCATCTTGCTCTCTCGCTGTGTGCGTTGCGCCCCGCGCGTAACCACCCACACAGGCGGGCAAGCAGCAACGTTGATCATCGCCTTTGCCAGGTTCAATAAACCAAGGGAGTCACATGTTTCATCGCCAGGCAGGCATTCTGTTGCCAGTTCGCCGCTTGCATTGAGGCCCCACAGGTAGACAATGCCTTGCCAGGATGGCCCGTAATCGGCTTGCATCTGAGCAAGTTGCCTGCTGAACTCAGACTGGTTCGCTGCATTCAGGCGCAAAAAATGGCCGTTCTTTATATGTTCTTGTGCCTTGTATACCATCACCGCATCTTGCCCATGGTCCCGCAGCCGCCCTGCTAATGCAGCGCCCGTTCCTCCTTCATCGGCGAGAATGAGCCACCGTCCTTGCCCGTTTGAGGATGAGGCAACCAGCTCAGAATCGGACCACACGATCCGGCGGAACGATTCGTCAAAATTAGCTGGCGTGCCACCCAGAATGTCATGAGAAGAGAGGCGCCGCAAATGCAGCTTAGCGATGGAAAAAACGAGATTGCCGGACTGATCAAAGACTGACAACCTCAGGGGCATATCTTGTTCGTTGGGGCCGAGCCTGGAAATTCGGCAATATAAATGTCCTTGCAGCGCCTTCTCCACACGGTCCCCCAACAACCGGAAACCTGAAACCGCGGCTGGAACCAGAACACCTGCATCCTTCGCCTCTGGCGCAACATTTGCCACCCTGCTCGCCACCTGAATGCACGAATCGATGAGGCCGGGATGCAAGCCGTGCCAGGTGCTGTTCGCCAACTCATAAGGCATGCGGAGCGTCGCCAGTACATCATCTTTGCCCAGCCACACGCGCTCCAGCCAACGGAACGTGGGCCCCAAGTCATAACCTTTTTTCGCCTGAAGGGCGTAGAAATCTTCACCGGAAAACTGTTCCGCTGAAGGATCAACCTTGGAAATTTCCTCGGCAACAGTCTGGAAGACCGCGGTCTCCACTCCTTCGTTTTCGTCCTCTAATGCGAGGATGTGTCCTGTCGCATGCACACGCCAGCCGGAATCGTCTTCGTCCGCATGGGCGACGCTGGAGATCTTGAAGTCGTATCCGTCCTCAGCAGGAGTAAGTACCAACTGGGCAACACGGGCGTCGTCCTGATCGCCCAGCATCATCGGCTCTGGAAATAAGGCATCGCGCAACTCCAGGTGACGTCGACCGGTCAGTTGCTCGGCCGCTGCCAGAACGCGCACGATATGTCCCGCGCCAGGCATGAGCAGCGTACCCAATATGCGATGGTCCTCCAGCATGGGTAAAGATGCCAGGTTCACGCGTGCCTCAAATTGAACCTCTTCTAATGGTGAGCGAAGCCGTTGCCCGAGGAGTTGAGTGTGACCGTCATTGCTTCCCAGGACTGGCGCAAACTGGGTCATTGTAGAAACTGGCTGCTGCGATTTTTCCGGCCAGAATGACCGTCCTTCGAAAATAGTGGTAGGAAGCGCAACTTTTCGTCCCGCAAAAGGCCGATGGAACTTCGCCCAGTCAACCTGAACCCCGTGCGTATAGAGGCGACCAAGGCTCTCCAGCATCTGTTCCTGGTCGTGCTTCTCCTTGCTCAACGACGCCAGCCAGGTGAGATCCGGAAACGGCAGGCACATCTCTCCCAAACGAATCAAGGTGTGCCTTGGTCCAATCTCCAGGAATATCCGGCATCCAGCGTCGTGCAGGACCTGCATCCCTTCGCGGAAGCGGACTTTGTTGCGAATCAGATCGCGCCAGTGTCGCGGATTACTTACGTCAGCGGGCGTCATCACTTGAGCGGTGCCCGTAGAAACCATTGGAATTGCCGGCGGGTTATACGTCGCCATGGCAGCGATAGTTTCAAAGGTATCCAAGATGGGATCCATCAGTGGACAGTGTGGCCCGATCAAACCGATCATGGACCGCACTTCGATTCCCTTTGCCTTCAGCGCATCGCAGATCATCTGCAGATGCTTCTGCTCTCCCGCGATCAGAACGCGCTCGGGAGCATTATCGGCCGCGATCGCGACTGAGTCGCGATAGGGTTCCACAAAGGGCCGCACAAAATCTTCGCTGGCAAAGACCGCTGCCGATCCCCCTGGTGTCTGGATTGACTGCATCAGACGGCCTCGGGTCACAACCAGCTTTGCCGCCTGTTCCAGGGTCAAGACCTGAGCAGCCACCGCCGCAGTGTACTCACCCAGGCTGTGGCCCATCACCATTGCGGGTTCAACGCCCCAGGCACGCCATTGTTCAAACACCGCGTATTCCAGAGCGAAGAGTGCAGGCTGCGCAAACTGGGTCTGTTGTAGGATCTCCGGATTTTCATCATTAATAACCGAGATAAGAGATCTTTGAAGCAGCGGATCAATGATCTGGGCACAGCGCTCAAGAGCAGCCCGGAAAACCGGTTCAGCCGCGAAGAGTTTGTGGCCCATGAATTGGTACTGCGCTCCCTGTCCGGTAAAGAGGAAGGCGATCTTCCCTGGCGATGACCCGGATGTGGCCGGCCGCACTACTTCCTCACCCGACAATTCCCCGAGTTTTGCCCGCAGGGCGTCCGCGCTCGCAGCAGTGATTGCGGCCCGAACTTCATGGTGAACGCGACCCGTATTGGCCGTGTAGCACAAATCGTCAATATCAACTGAGCGCCGCGACAGCATCCGGTTATATCGCCCCGCTAGCTCCTTTAAACCCTCTGGGCTCCGCGCTGAAAGCGCCAGCAACCGATGGACCGGCCGCAAGCCCGCTTGTTTTCCGGCAACTGCCTCTGGAGCCTCTTCGACAACTACATGAGCGTTCGTACCTACGAACCCAAAGGAACTGACGCCAGCTACGCGAGGCTTGCCGTTGCGCGCCCACGGAGTCAGCCGGGTCGGAATGGAAGCATTACTAGCACTGAGCGAGATATGCGGATTGACTTCCTGTAGATGCAGGTGCGGCGGAATCTCCTGGTTTTGAAGAGAGAGGATCACCTTGATCAGTCCGGCCACGCCCGCTGCTGATTCGAGATGGCCGATATTCGTCTTCACCGAACCCACCAGGAATGGATGACGCGCATCTCGTCCCTCTCCGAGGACCTTACCCAGCGCCTCAAGCTCAATTGGGTCACCCAAAGCTGTACCGGTTCCATGAGCTTCAATGTAGTCGACTTCTGACGGGCGTATTCCCGCCACGTTCAAGGCCTGACGCACCAGCGCCTGCTGTGCGAGTCCGTTAGGCGCTGTCAGGCTGCTGCTGCGGCCATCCTGGTTCACAGCGCTTCCGCGAATGAGCGCCAGGATGTTGTCTTTATCCCGAACGGCGTCAGAGAGCCGCTTCAGAACGATCATTCCGCAACCTTCGCCTCGCACATAGCCATCAGCCCGTGAATCGAAAGTCTTGCACCTGCCTGTCGGTGACAACATACGTGTCTTGCAGAAGGAGATGGTGATCTCAGGAGCAATAATGACGTTGACGCCTCCGGCCACCGCCATCCGGCATTCTTTTGAGCGCAAAGACTGGCAGGCCAGGTGAATGGCAACTAACGAAGAAGAGCAGGCCGTATCGATGGCCATGCTGGGCCCCTGGAACCCAAGAGCATAAGAGAGACGACCGGCGGCAGCCGAGGTTGCCTGCCCCGTACTGTCGTGGGCATTCACCCGGGAGAGATCAGAGGAAGTCCTTTTGACGCTGACGAAATCATTATTGTTCATGATGCCCACGAACACGCCGCTATCGGACGTGTTTTGCGGGTCAGGAGCTTGACCAGCGTTCTCCAGAGCTTCGACGGTCACTTCAAGCAACAATCGTTGTTGCGGATCCAGGGCCGCCGCCTCACGCGGAGAGATTCCAAAGTAGGCGGCGTCGAAAAGATCGATCGAATCCAGGAAGCCGCCCCAGCGTGAATACATCTTCCCGGGAGCTTCGGGATTTGCATCGTAGAAATCATTGATGTTCCAGCGATCGGAAGGAACCTCGGTTATTACGTCAACACCGCCGCGAAGAATGCGCCAATAGTCCTCAGGATTTACAGCGCCACCAGGAAAACGACAAGCAAGACCGATGATGGCAATCGGCTCCACCAGTTCTGCACTATTGTCTTGACCGCCAGGCGCGCTCTCAGTGATGTGCATAGCGGGAAGCATTTCGGCAACGGCGGAATCAGGCGCAACCTCCCCACCAGATACCGCTTCCGGAGTTGAGAGAGAATTTGCGACACCTTCGGATAAGAGATGATCGGCTAACTTTTCTATGGTGGGATAGTTGAACACAAGCATGGCGGAGCAGGGACACTGCAAGGTGAGCTCGAGCTCCAATGCAAGCTCCGTCGCCATGAGCGACGTCAATCCCAACTCTCGTAGCGGCGCGCTGTAGCCCGCGGCAGCAGAATCTGGAAGCTTTAGAATCTGGCCTACCATTCCCTGGAGGTGATCCAGCAACAATTTTCGCCGTTGCCCTGAAGGCTGGCTTTTCAACTGGTCAAGGAAGCGGGTACGAGCGCCGGCTCTCGCCGTAGCTGGAGCAGGCGAATCCGATGTTACGGCCGTCATGGGGCGCTCACCTTGCGTCGCTTTGAACCAGCAGGGTTTGTCCTCCCAGCGATACGTCGGCAATGGCATAAACCGCCGGTCTTCCGCTCCGAACAGCGCTGCCCAATTTGGGGAGATGCCCTGGACATACAGCGCACCGGCAGCTTTGAGCAATGCCTCGCGCTCTCCCTCTTCATGACGCAGGGAAGCAATGGCTTTAGCGCCGGCGCCGAAATGACGAATCGTTTCCCAAAGCGGGGTCCACGCTACCGGATGGGGGCTCACCTCAAGGAATGAGGTGTAACCATCTTGCAGGAGCCTTCCAATGCCGTTCATCTGGAGCACGGTTTGACGCAGATTGCGTGCCCAATAATCTGCGCCCAGTTCAGGCCCCGCGAGGTATGTGTCATCCACCGTGGATGCCAGCGGGATAGAACCCTTCCGCGGCTTCAGGCCAGCAAGCTCCGCCCGCAATTCATCCAGCAGCGGATCCATCTGGGCGCTGTGGCCCGCCACATCCGATTTTACGAATCGGCAAGGAAGCCCGCGTGATTCAAGTTCGTCCGCCAACGCTTTCATGGCCGAAGGATCGCCGGAAAGAACGGTGGTCGTTGGACCGGCCACCACTGCTATCGACAATTGAGGACGGTGCGGAATGAGCACCTTCTCGGCCTCGGCAAATGACAAGGGAGTTGAGAGGATTGCGCCCTTTCCCCGCAAGCGTTTCAGAAGGCGTGCACGGCGGCACACCACGGCCATCGTGTCTTGTATGTCGAGCATGCCTGCCACATGTGCAGCGGCCGCTTCGCCCATGCTGAACCCGAGCACTGCATTCGGCTCTATACCCCACGATTGCCATAGCTCTGCCAGGGCCACCATGACCGTGGTCAGTGTGGGTTGCAGGTAATCAATTTCATCCAAGAGAGCATCCGGCGCCTCTCCTTGCAATAGTTCAAGGACAGACCAGCCGGCCTCTGCCCGGACGGCTTCATCGCAGAGCTCGACTGTGTAACGAAAAACTGGTTCCCGCACCAGCAGTTCCCGCCCCATTCCTACCGCTTGCCCGCCTTGACCGGGAAAAATGAACGCCAGCTTTGCGGTTTTACCTGGAACCAGGCATCCCTGGGCGCCAGGAGAAAGCTCACTGCCCTTGAGGTAAGCGCTTAACTGTTCACTCAGCTGCCGCGGGGATGAAGCAACGAAGCCAAGCCGGTGCGGATGGTGCTGACGATGAACGCTCGCTGAGTAGCAAGCCCGTGCGAATAACTCCGGAGCCAATGGTCCTTCCAGCCAATCACGATAGGCCGATACCAGGGAATCCAGAGACTCAGGCGACCGGGCTGAGATAGGCAACAAATAGGCGGTTGGCTCCTCTGAAGATGCCGCGCCTTCAGGCTCACTGGGTGCAGCCTGTAGCACGACGTGCGCAATCGTGCCAGTAAGTCCGAAAGCACTTACACCCGCCAGAGCAGGTTTGCCATCGTTCACCGGCCAAGGCCCTGTCTCCGTCTGAACGCGAAGCCGGCGCTCCTCAAGAGTGAGTTCCGGGTTCTCATGTTCAAAGTGGAGACTCTTCGGGATCAGCCCGTGTCGAAGCGCAAGCGCAACTTTGATGACTCCCGCCATACCACCGGCAGCTTCAGCGTGGCCAATGTTGGTTTTCACAGAACCGATCAGGCAGGGCCGGGCCATTGGACGATCTCCTCCGAGCACTGCTCCCAATGCCTCGGCCTCAACCTTGTCACCGACACGAGTTCCGGTTCCGTGGGCTTCCACGTAAAGCAGGTCACTTGCACTGACGCCTGCATCCCTGAGCGCCGCTCGCAGCAGAATCTCTTGTGCCTGCACTGAGGGACGCATCAATTCCATACTCGAACTGCCATTGTTGATAACGGCGCTTCCCCGGATGATGGCGTACACGCGGTCATTTTCCTGGAGCGCGAGCGACAGGCGCTTCAACACCAGAACTCCACAACCTTCGCTTCGGGCAATGCCATCGGCGCGAGCGTCGCCAAATTTGCAGCGACCGTCAGAGGAGAGAATGCCGGAGCGGGAACAGGCGATCGAGAGTTCGGGACTAAGAATAAGATTGCACGCTCCCACCAACGCTACCGAGCACTCCCCAGAACGCAGGCTCTGACACGCCAGGTGCAGCGCCGTCAGGGAAGAAGCTCTGTCAGAATCCACTACCAGGCTGGGTCCCTGGAAACCAAGCGCGTATGAAATACGCGCCGCCGCCGCCCCGCGCGAGCCACCGGTGGCTATAGTGAGATCGAGATCGGAGCTGCGATAGGTATGGCGGAGATAATCATCGGACATCATGCCCAGGAACACGCCGGTCCCTGACATTCCCTCTTGGTCCGAAGGAAGTCCGGCATCCTCCAGCGCCTCATAAGCGACCTGGATCAGAATGCGCTGTTGCGGGTCCATCGCCTCCGCCTCCCGCGGAGAGATGCCGAAAAACGCCGCATCGAAATTCTCTACATCAGCGATGAATCCGCCGAAACGGCTGGAAATCTTTCCCGCGGCGCCGGGAGTCGGGTCATAAAACGCATTGATGTCAAAGCGGTTGGCTGGGACTTCAGTAATTGCATCTACCCCGTCAGCGAGCAGCCGCCAGAACTCCTGCGGACTCTTCGCCCCGGGAAAGCGACAACCAATGCCAACAATAGCCATCGGTTCAGTATGTGGAATGTTCTTGTGGATCACAGGGCATTCACCGAATAGACTGGAAAGTAGCCGCCCTCGCCGCGCCGGAAACTGTCAGCAAGTTGCGGGATCTCATCGAAGCCGTGGATGCGCTCGTCAACCTCGGGCATCCACCCATGTTCCTCGCCGTAGGCCACTGCTGCCAGCGCTTGCGAATAGCGCGCGTAGTGCGTATGAATCAACTGATGCCGTTCGATGCATTCGACGGCCCTGAGGTAAGTGATATTCATCCCTTCCTTCCAGCCGGCCGTAGTAATGATTCCCTGGCGGCTCAGCGCTTTGGACGTTGCACGGAAAACAGGGGAACCAATGTAGTCCGCAAAAATCTGCACGCGCTCACCACCCGTTCGCTCGTCGACTTCACGGAGAAATAACCGTTCAGCCTGAGCATAGGCCCGCCGGAACGAGCTATCTTCCGCGTAGAGTTTTTCGTCGAAGAAGAGCTGACCAAATGGCCGTCTGTCTAATGCCGTGATTCCAGCTCTCCTGATCTGCTCCAGGTGCGGAGAGTGGCCGGAGAGCATAACAGCGCGACAGCCCTGGCGTTGTGCGAGTTGCAGTTGAGCCAGAGTGGTTCCTCCGCCCCAGCCCCAAACGTGCGGATTTGGGAACTCGTCAACTCCCACCAGGAGACGGAAGGTTCCAAGGGCGAGCTCCATGTTGGACCAGGCGGTAATATAGCGCACTGAAAATGCCGCCCATTGGGCCAGCGAATACCGCGTTCCCGCGGGAACGGGAACCAGTTCGCGCTCTTTTATCTTGATGCGGGTCGCCATGCATCCCATCGTTCCAGGCGCATCGTAGGCCAACATGCGCTCTGGATAACCAAAACGGTCGACAACAGACGATGCGAAAATAATTGCGTTCTGGCCAGGCTTCAGGCTGCGCACTTCTGCGCCGACCGCCGCGACCCGAACCACCCCGGCATTTCCCAGAATGACCCGCTGCTCACCTCGCGCCCGGCAGATATCAATGGGACGGCGGGAAAGGCTGTGCTCCATGTTCCCTTCCCAACACCCGAACAGGGGCTCAGCTAACACTTCGTCCGTAGCCAGATCGGAGACTTCGAAATCTTCTTGCACCAAGTGCCCGCGCTGTCCGTTCTGGTCAGGCGCGGAAACGTGCAGAAACCACCCTTTTGAGGAGTGCGGCATGCCTTGACTTAACCTCGAGTTGCTTGGATAGATGAGACTTTCATCGGCTCGGCGATCTGCGCGCCTAAAACCGGAGAATGAACCGCGACCGGATGACCCATGGATTGACGGTTCACCCGCAGAAGCACCGTGAGAAGTTCGATTACAAAAGAAATAACGTTATGCGGTCAAAGACCCTAGTCTTGAGGGACCCGTCTGACGGCATTGAAATATACGTATCTAGAAAACGGTGAGGCCGTTCAATGCGCAAGGTTTGAAAGGAGGGCTATCCCAGCTGCGTGCCAGGGTAGCTACAGCTCGCGCTGCACTTTCAAAGGATCAATCGCCAGCGCGCGCTGCGCGGGAATCCATGTAGCCAGCATCCCCAGCAATCCCATAGCAACAACAACACCAGCCAATACCAGCGGATCTCGGGAAGTTGCCTGATACACAATGGAAGCCAGTACCCGGCTTGCCAAAATCCCCAGGACCAAGCCTGATACCGAGCCAAAGAGGAGCAACTTGACCGCCGGTCCCAACGCTGCTTGTAACACGTGCTTACGCTGCGCGCCCAGGGCCATACGAATTCCCAGCTCCTTCATCCGTTTGCTGACGGCGTAGGCGGCTGTTCCAAAGATGCCAGTGATACTCAACATCGCGGCAATAATCCCAAGCACGCCCAGTGTCAACGTCGCCATGCGTGCGGCAAACAGAGTACGGTCCATCTCTTTGGTCCAGGTTTGGATGTAAACCGGCAGCCCGGAATCCAGGTTCAGCATTGTGCTCCGGATGGCTGGCGCCATCTGCTGCGAATCGCGGTTCGAACGCACCACGATCCAGGAGTCACTCGATGGCGATTGCAGGAATGGGAAAAACATGGCCGGCTTTGGTTCCTCAGTGACGCTCCTATATTTCCCCTGTTCCACAACACCCACTGCCTGGATGCGCGTTCCATCCTCCATTTTGTAGTAGCTGCCTATTGCGGCGGGTACGGAGCCAAAGATTTTGCGCGCGAACTCCGCGTTCACCACCGCTACACGCTGCGCACTCTTATCGTCATGCCATGTGACAGTCCTTCCGGCCAGCAAGGCAGTGCCCGCCGCGTGAAAATATTCGGGCGATACCTTGTACAAAAAGGACTGAGCAGCGGCATTCGCCGGCCTAAAATCTACCGTTTTGTCACTAAAGACAAACTCGTTGACCGAGCCCGCGTATAACGGCGCCGGGCTAACCAAGCCCACGGACTCTACACCCGGAACTGCCTGCAAGGCATCGAGCATGCGCCTTTCCATTGCGGGCACCTGGTCGCCGCGGTAACCACCCATGCTCAAATCTGTATTCGCGAGGATTGCGTTTTGCGGTTCAAAACCAAAATTGCTGTTCACCGAGCGCACCAGTCCACGCACAGCAACCATGGAGGAAGTGACCAACACCGAACAGATGGCAATTTGCAAGACCAGCAACAGGTCACGGAGGGTAATCCGCCGCCCAACGGGGCCGGTTGCTCCTGCCTTGATAACCTCATACGTATTGATGCGAAGTATCTGCCTCACCGGGACCGAGCCAAAAATGAGCGCACTTGCTAAAGCCAGCAGGAAAGCTACTCCATAAACATTTGCATCCGGAGTCACAGCAACATGGATGGGATATCTGGAGAATGGCTGCCACAGGCTCAGAGCGCGCAACAACCCCACGCTGCCTATCAGCCCCACGCCGCCTCCAATTAGCGAAACCAGCGTTGCTTCAGTAAACAGCTGCCGCAAGATGCGGCTACGGCTTGATCCCAGCGCGAGCCGCAACGCAACCTCCCGGGCGCGGTCAGCAGCGCGTGCTGCAAACAGGCTGCCCAGGTTGGCGCATGCGGCCAGCAAAATCAACCCTGCCAGCACCATCAGTGCGGTTAGAAACGCTTTTATCGGAGGACCAAGGTAGTCGCCATAAAGACTTGGACGCGCCAGGGTAAACCTCATGTCGCTGTCTTCTTTGGGATAGCTCTTCTCCAGATCCGCCCCAATCGAGTTCAGGTCGGCAATCGCTTGTGCCGGAGCGACTCCCGCTTTCAGATGTCCCAGCACCGCAAAAACCCAGCGCTTCCCGCGGTCGTTCAAAAGGTTCTCGCCCTGTAGCTGTTCGTTATTAACCATCGGCACAAAGAAATCAGGGGAGAAAAACACGAGAGTTCCATGGAACTCAGCCGGCGCTACGCCCACAATCGTAAAAGGCTGCTTATTCACCTGAACAATGCGGCCTATCACGCCAGGATCATCGTGAAAATGGGCGTGCCAATACGCGTGGGTGAGCACAATGTATGGAGCGCTGTTTGCGCCATGCTCATCGGAGGCGTGGAACAAACGGCCAAGATACGGTTGAAGGCGTAATGAATCGAAGTAGTTCCCACTCACCATCTCAACCCAGGCGCTGGATGGATTTGCGCCCGTATCAAGCCCTACTACACCCCCAACATACGCTGCCAGTTGATCGAAGCTGTGGTTGCGATCACGCAGATCGATATAGTCTGGATATGAATAATTGCTCGCCTTTTCCTTGCCGTGCTCGAGTTGGTAGAGGCTTTCCGACTCAGGCAGATTCAGCGGGTGCAGTATCAGCGCATTGATCATTCCAAAGACAACGGCGTTTGCGCAGATTCCTATTGCCAGCGTCACGATTGCGACGATAGTAAAGCCAGGAGACTTGAGCAAGACGCGAAGGCTGTAGCGAAAATCCTGTCCTAAGAACGCCATATTACCCCCGTTGACTGGCCAAGGCAGGCTATCTGGATCCTATTGCATTCAAAACGCCTTAAGTCCATTTCCGGAATAATACCCTTGCCGAACCACACCCTATCGCCTTTGGCTTTCAGTTGCACTTTTTACAAATACTGTCTTTAAGGTACACTAACCCTATTATATATAGTATCAGAGTAGCCAGACCGATGCAAGCCGGGTCTTGATAGAGGTCAGACTACGCATGCCGAACAACTTCAGTTCGGTTTCTATCGATTCACTACCGCAAATTGACATAGCTTCGCTTTTCTCACTTGGAAAGAAAATTTCCACATACTCGAGGGGTCTAAGAGCGTACAAAGAAATGGTTTGTCACGCGGTCTTTAGCCGGGAAGCTTGCGCCTCCCTCCCCGAGCCTTTCAAGAGCGCTAAAGCATCAGCAAAGCTGTTCTATATCGAATAGGGCTAAAGATGTGTGGCTCTATCGGATTTTTCTAACAATTAAAACTGAACGCCGCATCAACCTTACAATGACATCGACATCGCGTCTCTTCCGGCGGGCGCGTGAGACGGACCAGACGCCACGCACGAGCAAAGGCGCCCCACCAGGACATCTGAAATCTGCGCTTGAAGGAGAGCGTCAAAATGGCGCGGGCTCCATCAACGGAATTTGGAATGGGTGAAACCATGAGACCTAGTTGCCCGTTATTGAAGGACCGCACAACCTTTGAGGATTCGAACGCCTCATCAGCGTATGAGATCAGGTGAGTGCCAAGAAGCAGGTCGCCTTCCTCGTCTACGCCCCGGATTTCGATCAACTTAGCGCCCTCCGCAAGCTCAATCTGCATCTGGCCAGAGCCTGCCAGGTCAAATTGAGAGCGCTCCAGGCCATCTACAACAACGTTCACCGAACCAGGGCGTATTCTTTGGCGACGCGCCTTGGTCGCATTCAGTCGTCCTGCAATCACAGCCTTTTCGTCCTCAGACAGCTTCGACGCTCGTGGTCCTTGTGTCTCGATGCTGTCATCTCCGCGCGTTTCATCTTTCATGGCAAACCTCGGTAAGGCCAGTCGTGCTTCAGGGGAAGAAAACGACAAAACCGCTGACAAGTTCTCCCGGCATACAGGTTCAATAAACATGTGACAGTAAATTGTTTCTTGCGCATCTGGCCCCGCAGTTGCCCCGCCGACAGCTGGGAGACAGCTTTGCGGCATATCCTCCACTTTGGTTCTGAAGTGCTCGCACAACCCCTCGGTGCTCCAGGGAGAGAACATCGCAAGGCATTCATGGACCAGCCCGTGCCAGCGGCTTTGATCTTCTAAAGTCTTGAAGCGGATCTCTCCATGGCGCGTCCTGATTGTCTCCACCCGTTCGCCAAACCGTTCCCGCAGCTGGCTGGTCAGCATTTTCTTGGCTCGACGATATTGATCCGCCCCAGGGAAACGTTCTGTGATGAGTTCAAAAGCGGATTGCGTCTCCGAGGTTGAATAGCTGTAAAGGAGCCGGTTCATCCCGACACACACATAGAAAGAGGACATGGGCATCGTGATCTGAACCAGGTGTTTGATGTACCGGACCACCATGTCTCGTAGCGAATGACTGCCTCTCTGCTCCTGGGCCCTTTCGCATGGCTCAGACTCCAACATAATCAGCCACTGGAAAGCGTCCAGTTCCTGATGGGTGATCCGACGAATGGGCTGGCAGGCGTGGTTGTATCGCCAGTAGAACCGCCGCTTCTGGCGGCGGCATTGGGTAGACAGTTTATCCATTGCGCCGGTCAGAACCTCGATTGCATTCGTCCGGTCCTGGGCAATGAAGTAGGCCAGCTCAAAGCCTTTTTCCAGTGCTTCACTTTGGTCCAGCTGCTCAATCTGGTTCTTCATCCTGTTACTCGCCTTCTAAGTGTTCTTCTGCCAATCCTCCGACGGGACATGTCGGTGTGACGAGATTCGCAATGTGAGCTTTTGTCAAAAGACGAACGGCTGAAGCATTGAGTCACCCTGTTCAAGAGGTTTCGCCGCTCAGCTCTTCACGATTGATTCGATCAAGTGGTGAAGCCGGTATTGCTCGCGCGAATCCACCGCAGACAAACGCGAGGCAATTGCTGTGATTGATCACTGTAATACTTAATTAGAAACAGATTGCTCAGGCACTGGCTGCAAGCTCGCTGACAGAGTCATGCGCCATCCGGGCAACCGGCTCGATATCATCCATCTCTACCTCAACTATCACGCTCTTCATAATCATCTCAACCGTAAGCACCACGCGAAAATTGTTTTTCTTGCGGAGCAACACACCTTCCATGCCGGCCATTACCCCAGAGCGAATGCGGACCCGCGTTCCTACGGCGAGACATGGATAGGGCTCGATTTTTCCATGCCGTAGCCCCTCGCGGAGAAAATGGATATAAGAATCGGGGACCGGCATGGGCTGCGGCCCTCCACCCACAATCGATATCACGCCCGGAACTTTGAGGACAGGCAGGCGTTCGCGGATGCTGATCCGCACGAAAATGTAGGTTGAAAATAGGGGAAGTTGCAGCATCCCTTTCGAACCGTCTTTCCATTGGCGTTGTTTCTGATATAGAGGAAGAAAGTTCTCAATTTTGCGAAGATGCAGGTGCTGCTCGATCCGCTTCTCGTGTCGCGGTACGGTAAAGACCGCAAACCAGTTCTTTACCGTTTCGCCGCTGAAGTCCACATCAGGATGTGCAACAATCCGGTCATTCATTGGCTCTGCCCCTTAACTGCCTGCGCCGGGATGCAGCTCCGCTTTTCTCAGTTGGAAAAGAAGTTTTCCACAGTCCTGAGCAATAGGTACAACCACACCGTGCAAAGCAGTGTGGTGACTTTAGTTGTAGGGCTTATTTGCGGCAATCAGTTTCCGCTGGAATATTTGTCGGATTTTTGTGAGCCGCCTCGAATCTGGAATGCTACGCTTCAGCAAAAGCATCCCGGATGATGATGAGTCCTGGATTTTCGTGCGCTATAAACTGTTGACTCTCCAAAAAGGACGCAACTGAGACTTGATGTTTCATGGTTGCGTGCTGTCCAAAACCTGCCGTCTGTAAAATAGAATCAAGTGTACGGTTGTCACTAATATCAAGAAAGCTACCCAGCCTGCGGAAATCAAATTCAGGCATGAGTATGATGCGAAGGACCCTGGTAAAGTCGCGAGCATGCCGCGGTTGGACATCAATCAACCGGCAACTCTCGCACAATGTCGTGTAGCTGACGCCTACCTGCCTTGCCCATATTGCCAGAGTCCTTGGATCTCTATCTGACTTGCATGCTCCAAGCACATAACTAGCCCATCGTTCCGCCATTGAAGTTGGATGAGCAATTTCCGGAATTACCAGTACCGTTTGATTTTCGCTTTGCACTGCTCTCGCCGTAGGTCTGGGCACTGGAGGGGCAGACAGATCCAGAGTCGGCTTCAAACTTGATAGCGTGGTCATGACGATTGTCTCCCATTCTTGCGCTTTAGAGTGCATCTGAAATGCCAAAGCTCATGCTCCCTAAGTATTTGAAATTGCTAAGGAACGGCCCCTTCAAAAGAAAGTTCCAAAAATAAGGCCTGTCCAGATGTGGAGATGCATGTCCACGGGTGAACATTCTTCAATTTGTTAATTAGGAAGATCTTGACATTCACGGATAGCCGGAATGTAGCCACAACAGCCGGTTATTGCACTTTGTCGCCTCGTTCAAATGCCGAAGTGGCGGAATTGGCATCTTGCATGGTTCAGGTCCATGCAAGATGTGGATCCTGCTTTGGCAGCAACTGATTCAATCGAATCACTGCCATGGGTTCTTAAGACTTCTTAAGGCAAAAAGTGCAGGAATTTTCACAGTATTTGGCTTGAAGGAAGGCCTACAACTCCAATTATTTTTTATAAACTATTGTTAACAAACAACTTCTACGATTGCTCCCGTGCCGCAGAGATGGCGGCTGAACTGCGCATACCTTTTCCCAGTCCCCAGGGTAATCTGACATAGAGTGCGCTTGTTCGCGGCGAGCATTGGCACCACTCTGCACGGTCAGTCTCCGGGATTCTACAGCTTTCGGGTGGAAGTCGAACGGGTAATCCGCTGGGATTACGGAGGATGTGTTTCAGATTGATTGGGCTATCTAAAGCGACGGTTGAGGGTGACTGCCAATGATTCCGGCTGTCGTGCTGGGCGGCAATCTGGGCGGCCTGGGTGTTGTGCGGAGCCTGGCGGACGGGGGCATGCCCATCTTTGTTGTCGATAAAGGACACAGTTGTCCCGCGGCCTGGTCCCGCTTCGCGCGATTCGTCAGCCTGCCCAGCGCAGGCGGCAGCGACCTTGTAAAAGAGCTGATCAACCTGTCCATACGAATCGGCGAGCGACCCGTTCTTATTCTGACGACTGATGCCGATGTCACTACAGTCTCAGAGTTTCGTAAAGAGCTGGAGCCTTTTTTCCGCTTCTCCTTGCCTGCTTCCGAGATGGTTCGAACTCTTTACGACAAAGCCCAGTTTCAATTGCTGGCAGAGCGCGAGGGGTTAGCGGTTCCCCGTGGCGTGATTCTGACAAACCCTTCTGAATTTCCCCTGATCAGGACACTGACGCCGCCGCTGGCCATCAAGCCCGCCGATAAAGCGCCGCTGGTTTCAAACAAGGAGAATGACCGTCCCGTACGTGTGGAAGACTGGGATGAAGCAATGGTCCGTGCTGCGAAGATGATGGAGAGAGCCGGGCGCCTTGCCGTCCAGGAGTGGATTGAGGGAGACGATAGCGACATCTACTTCAGCCTGTTTGTCTGCTCCTCTGAAGGAGAGTTCCTCGCCAGTTTTTCGGGCCGCAAGCTGGTGTGTGCTCCTCCGGCCGTGGGCATTACCGCCGTGTGCGCCGCAGCCCCGGAGATGGACGAAGAGCTCACGCGGCTGACCCAGCAGTTCACGGAACGCGTCGGATACAAGGGAATCGGGAGTCTGGAGTTCAAACGGGACCGGCGAAGCGGGAAGCTTCTCATCATCGAACCGACGGTTGGCCGCATCGATTGGCAGGAGGAGATTGCGACGTTGTGCGGAGTCAACATTCCTCTGGTTGCTTACAGGGCGGAAACTAATATTGCGGTCAAGGAATCCGCCAGGCCGACATCGCGGGTGATGTGGCGTTCGTCCATCGTGTACCGCCTGCCGGCCAGGATTGCGCCACCGGGTGCGTCCCTGCGGGACGGCTACTTCCGGCTCAACGATCCACTACCAGGACTGTATTACTACGCCATTGAGTTGTTTCCGCTGGGCACCAACAAAATTTTCAGATGGATGCGCCTCAAGGGAAAGACGCCTGCGCAAGCTTACTAAGCGGCGAGAAGAACAGAAACTAAGTTTGGAGTCATAGAATGTCGGTTGGCAACACAGTCATTGTCGGCGCCGGGCCGTACGGCCTATCCATTGCGGCTCATCTGAAAGCAGCGGGAATTCCATATCACCTTTATGGGACACCGCTCGAGAGCTGGCGCAAGTTCATGCCCGTGGGGATGGTCTTGAAGTCGGAGCGATTTGCCTCGAATCTTTGGGATCCGAACGTGCGATTCACCCTGGAGCGTCACCTGGCAGAGCACAGGATTCCCTATCAGCCTGCCGGCGACCCGCTTAGCCTGGCGGACTTTCTCAGTTATGCGGAATGGTTTCGCGAGCGAGCTGTCGGCGAATCCATCGACGCGAAAGTCACCAGCTTGCGACGCACCGGTGCAGGCTTTTTGCTTGATTTTGAGGGAGCACCTTCACTTGAGGCACAACGTGTGGTCCTGGCCACGGGGCACATGGCATTCCGCGTGATCCCAGAGGAGTTGGCGAGCCTTCCTGAGCCATTGTGTTACCACAGCGCCAAGATCCATGATCTTTCGGGATTTGCCGGGCGCGACGTCACATTGATTGGAGCAGGCCAATCTGCTCTTGAAACAGCAGCTCTTCTCGCGGAAGCAGGCGCCCGGGTCAGGTTGATCATTCGCGAGAGTCAGGTTCGCTGGAACGATACGCGCAATGGACATCGTTCACTGGCCCACAAGATCAGGAATCCGGAGTCCGGACTCGGGTTTGGGTGGGAAAGTTTCGTTGTGTCGGAAATGCCGCAATGGTTCCGGCGGCTTCTCCCAGTGGATCTGCGCCACCGCTATGTGGCCAAAACGTGGGGGCCTTCCGGGGCCTATTGGCTGAGACAGCGCGTTGAAGGTCGAGTTGAGATTCTCCTGAATTGCAAGGTGCGTCAAGCGAAAGCAGAACAGGGACGGGTCTGTCTGGAAGTTCAAGGACCGGATGGGACAAAAACGGTCTGGACTGATCATGTCATTGCGGCCACGGGCTACAAAGTTGATCTTGACCGCTTAGGCTACCTGGGCCCGGACCTAAAGCAGAGCATCGCGCGCGAAGGCAGCGCTCCGGTTCTCGACTCGCAATTCGAAACCTCAGTTCCCGGACTTTTCATTGTGGGAATGGCCAGCGCTCCAACGTTCGGTCCGGTGATGCGTTTCATGTTCGGTGCAAAACACGTTGCCCCGGTTCTCACGCGGCGCCTGCGCTAGTCTGAGCGCGCGCTTCCCGGCTCGCCCGTTCGATGCTGGCAGAGCAGGTCCTTTCGCCTCAAGTTTGGAGCGAAGCGACTCAAGCAACGACTTTGAGGGAGAAGCCGACCACGCGCTGAACCCGCTGCCACAGGGCTAAATAAGCTCAAGCTGAGAAGACTGCTTAAGCGGTTTGGAGCGTAATGACAGAATTTTGGTGCCGAAGAAGGGACAAGGGTCTCAGACACCCCTTGAGCACGAACCTGCTGTCGTACACAGCCTGGGCTGTGATCCCGCTTTCCCACCCCTGTTTGCCCTGCCTGGTGGTTTTTGCCTGAAATTAGTCAAAAAGAGTCGAACTCTATGTCCCTCCGGCTGTCCTGGTTTTTTGGTAGCGAGGGCTTCGGTCTGTTTTGTAACCTCACTCCCGCCCTTTTAGGCTATGCGAGGGCTTTCAAGACCTTCAAGTGAATAAGACGACCAGCTGGAGAGAAACTTGAGACCTTGCTCCTCACGAAGTTTCTCCCCTGCTTTGCGGCTTTCTCTCTCAGCGTCGCGGGCTACCCTGATCTCGCGACGATGGGCCTTTTGCTCCCGCGTTAATCTTCTTTTCGACATAAACCTAGCTTACAACGGAGACACCAGCTCACCGAGGCCACTCGGCTCGAATTTCTCCCAGAAAGTTCGTGTCTCGCAACATCCCCCTTTGAAATAAATCTCTCTCGGATTCGGCTGAGGCCGACATTCAAAAGGAGATTTGCCATGAAACAGACATCAGGACTGGATAGCAAAAGGCGCGCAGCGGGTGAACGCAACGACGAAGGGCCAAACAAGGGGCAGGGCGTAACAGTGGGCTTGATTGACGAAAGCGAAGTCCCAACAGTCGCCAGGGCTGGCAAAAAGAGCGTCCTGCTCGAAACACCGGAGTGGAAACAGGCGTGTGAACTTCTCAACAAAGGTCTGCCCGATAAGAAGGTGCTCCAGATACCGCTGTCCGCAGAGACCTTAAAGACAGGGAAAACGCCCAAGCATGCCGCCATCGGATTCAAGCGTCAGCTTATGAACCACGCAAAACGAATGAACTGGAGGGTGGACATTTCCCTGAAAGGGGAGTCGCTGTTCGTTAAGAACAAAAAGAAGTAGCCCAATCGCCTTCAGTACGGAACTTCCCTGTTTCCCGCTGAAGGCGATTCTGTTTCTGGATGTCGCCAGCTGTTCAGTGGCCGAGAGTTCGCTCCCTATGGAGCGACCTTTTTACACTGGGATTCACCCCACAAAATATTGCCTCGCTCGACTCCGCTGGGCTGAACAAGATCGCCTTCCCAATCTGCTCTCCGCTGTCCACTTGGGGATTTGTCCGCGTGAACTCTACGAAGCAGCGGTGAAAGAACATCCCAAGGTCATCGCTGAACTCCGCGAGGCTCTCGGTAGAACTGCCGTATGGGAGCTGGATCGCTACGGGTGTTTGCTTTTGCCGAAGCGACTGCCTCTCAGCTAAAAAGTCCTTGCTGTCGCCAGCTGTTCCCTTCTCCACAATTTCCGGTTTTTCAAACCACCAGGAGGGGATATGGCAACTGGCGACAAAGTTTTTACCAAAGGCGTTCAAGGCAAAACCGTGGAACGCATTGTCCTGGGCGACGACAACGAAGAAGTGGAAATCGAGGTTCGATTTACCGATAACACTTCTTTCCACGTGCGACTTGCTCCGAGCCAGATTCAGGTGATGGGTGTGGACATCTTGGGCTGGAAGAAGGGCAACAGCCGAGTCATCCGAGTGCTGCTGTGAAGCGAACGTTCTTGCTGGGTAAATTAGTCGCGACGCCAGCAGCACTTGCAGCTTGCGAGGCCAATGGAAAGAATCCGTTCAAGTTCATCTTTCGCCATGCGAAAGGCGATTGGGGCGACCTTTCCGTTGAAGATATCCGAGCTAATGAGAGAGCGGCCGAGGATGGCTCCCGGCTGCTCTCCGCTTACCACCTGAGGGACGGCACCAAGATATGGGTTATCACCGAAGCAGACCGCAGCAGCACATGCATTCTGTTACCCGAAGAATACTAGTCTCTTAGTCCAACTCCACCAGGGCTGGTTTTTAACTCGGCAAGCACTCCCAACACTATTACTCGATGAGTATTAGCCTATCCCAACCGCTTTCACCCTCTTAGCAATCTTCCGCTTGGCTGCGGCCAAGCCTTTTGAGATGGGCTGCTGTCGAATCTGGAATCCCCAAGCCGCAAGGCTGTGCTTTATCAGATGCTCGGCAGCATCAACGAAATCCGCCGTAAGTTGTCTGGTACTGAGCATTAGCTTATCCAGACTTTCGTAAAACTTTTCAGAATTGTTGGCCGCGTGTCCTACGAAATACTCCATTGCGAGGACATCCGCAAAAGTGTAGTACCTTTGCGCGCGGTCATTTCCCAAACCCGCCACAAAGGAACACATTGACTCACCCGGTATGTTGACAATCTCTCCAAAGGACTCCGGGGCAAAATGGAAGACCATGTGATTACGAGCACGTTTCAAGTGCATACCGCGAAGTTTTTGTGCCGTCTGATCTTTGAGGATGCTTTTGAGCTTAGCGAACGTATTGTCAGTATGAAAATTCTTGTTCATCTTCTCTACGAGCAACAATGCCTCATAGAGCGCAGCACACGTGAAGAAGAATAAATTTGTGCGTGTACGCTGCCCATGCAAAGAGCGGTCTTCCCAGAAAGGAAGCACTGACCAATGTGCGAAGCTGAGAACATTAATCGAGCGTGCCAGTGCAATTATTTGCCAAAATTTCTCTTCGGTTTTCAATTTTTCTAAAATCGGTGGTTCACACAGAACATCCCATGCAAAGTTATCCGTTCCATTGCGTTTTTGGACGACCTTCTTCACTGCAAGCTCCTCAAATTTATTCTTGGTTCTTTTTGCGTTAGGAGACTGCTGATGGTTTTCGAAGTGTCAAGCATCTATCCGTGTGTTGACCGGCCAGCAGGCCGCAGAGGGCACAACCATTTCGTAGTTTCAGTATTACTGACTTGGCCCGCTGCTGACCGGGAGTAAGGGTTTGCTTGTTTACCAGAAAATTGTAGGCACCATCCAACAGCTTGCAAATTTCAAAAAAAGCATTTCTGATTTCATTATTGTGATGTTGAAACACTTCCATTGTTTGAAGCGTTTCTTCCAAATCATCTATCCTGCTTTTGGTGTACTCACCTTGACCACCCAAGAACATACAGCAATTAACAAACGGTTTTTTAGGGTTATTATCGAGCCTCATTGGAACCCCATACCGATATTCCCACTTGTCAAGCACTCCAACAGACCAGTTATTTTCGCTTCGTCCACCAGACCCCTGATTGTTGAGGCCATCTCTGAATCTGACATTCCCTCAATCTGAGAAATTGGAACTAAGATGCAAGGGCCGTTTGTATCGCGCGAAAAACATTCGCTCAGGTGCCCCATCTCCGGCCACTGGCAACCGTGTGCTCTCTTGAAACTGTCATGGTGGATTTCTAAATGCCTCCGCAACACTTTTTGAATTTCTTTCCGCTCTCACACGGACATGGCTCGTTTCGGCCAGTGCGATTTAATTGTTTTATTAATTGGGCTATATCAGAACATCTTTCTGTAAGCTTAGGATTCTTGGCGAGTATCTTTGCCGCAGGGGTGAATTCAATTATTTCTGGTGCACTTCGTCCGGCAGTCGAGGTATCTTGTCCGTTTTCTGTATCGAACGGATCTGATTCAGCCCACTCCTCCAGCGCATTTTCTAGCTTGTCAGACCCCGCAAACAGCACCCGCGCAAATTGCACATCAACTCTGCACATCTGGCCTCGACTCTTGTCCATTGAGGCCTCTTTTCTCGAATAGGCAAGCCAACGAAGGATGTCGATCTCTTCAATGCCGTCCTCAAGTAAAGGTAGAAGCTTCTCGCTTAATTCACGTTCTCCTTCCTCATCAGTAAGTTCAGACCTAGAAGGGTTTTCGGAAGTAATGCTTGCGTTAGCTGCCTCCAGCCCAACCTTTTCTAGTTCTTTGGCCGTTTCTTCCAGTATTGTTGCTCTTATCTGATCAGCTTCAGCCTCGTCACAATCAAAGTCATCCCCTTCGGCTAGTTTCCGTCGATAATCAGCCAGCCATATCAGAATGTCCCATTCGACAATTCCTTTGCTGGCGAGTTGGAGGATGTTATCGGCAATGACTCTATCTTCCTCGGCGAGAACTTCCCAAGCCTGTTTAGGTTGTGCCATGCATTCGATGATTCTCTCGTCACCATAAAAATGCAAGAGGTTTTGGCTTGTGGGAAACTTTTTAGGCTGTGGAAAACAGGGGACGATTCGAGATCGTTTGGCCGAGAGGATATTTATCTAATCCAGAATTCTGTCAGTCCTAGTGAGCGGAGCAACCGCTCCCCATCAGGCGAGATCGGCCACTGTACCCCCAATGGTTTGTTTTCTAATTTTCCTATGAATTCAGTCAACAATTTCTTTCCGATTCCTCTTGACCTGCCCCCCATCTTTAGTCCATTCGTAGTGAGACATTCTCCTGGTTTGGGGTTTCGAGCATATCACTTTTAAGTTGAGGCCCGCAGCCGTCGAGGCTGTGGGAAAGTGGGAAACGCGCAGCGTTTTCCAAGGCG
>JAIQGL010000063.1 GCA_020072585.1 Terriglobia bacterium
GGTACGTGAGTCCGTATATGAATTATGGGTTCACGCCGGGAGCGGGGGCGACCTGGAGTCTGGCGGAGAAGATGGGGCAAGACCTGGCCAGAGAGAGCCTGCTGACGGGCGAGCAGTATGCGGGAAGCGAGTTGAAGGCTAGGGGAGTGAGGCTAGCGATTTTGCCGCGGGCTGAGGTGAAAGCGGCGGCGATGGGGTTGGCCCGCCAAATCGCGCAAGGAACGCGCCGAGGTCTGATGGGGCTCAAACAGCGGCTGACAGGGAACGTTCACCAGGCGCTGGAAGAGACGTATCGACTGGAACTGGCCATGCATGAAAAGACCTTTGTGGGCCAATCCGACACGTTGGCGCAGATTCACGAGAACTTTTACCAGGAGATCGACACGCCCCCAGCCAGCACGCAACAGGCTGAGATCGAAGCGCCCCCATCTAGTGCACAACAGGCACATATCGAACCGGCAAGCCCCTCCGATGACAGCGATGTGCTGTCTGCCGTAACGGCAAACCTCAAAACGCTCCTGGCGGACGAGCTGCATATGCGGGAGAGCGATATTGATGAAGATGTCCAGTTCGTCGATCTGGGCCTCGATTCGATCAGTGGCGTGATGTGGCTACGCAGGATCAACGAGAAGTACCACACTTCGATCGAAGCCACCAAGGTCTACAGCTATCCGACGCTGACCCATCTCAGCCGCTATGTTAAACAGGAAGCAGAAAAGCACGGTACGCTGTCGAGCCCGAGCGCGCCTCCTGCGGTAGAGATGCCGGTGACGTCAGGGAAGAGCGCAGCGTCGCAGCCCAGGGTAGCAACCACGATGGCGCCAAAGCTTGCGGGAGAGAAGCTTACTTCCTGGCGCAGGCGCATGGCAGCGCGATTCAGCAGTGCGCCGGCTCCCCAGCCCATTCATTCCTCGCAACCCATCGCGGTGATTGGCATGTCCGGCCGCTTCCCACAATCCAAAAACCTGGAAGAGTTCTGGCAGAACATTGTGCAAGGCAGGAATTGCGTCACCCAGGTCCCACCCAACCGCTGGGACATGAATCGGTATTACGATCCGGATCCTTCCAGGAAAGACAAAACAAATTCCAAATGGCTCGGGGCGTTAGACGATATCGATTGTTTCGATCCGCTGTTCTTCCGTATTTCTCCCCAGGAAGCTGAGTACATAGATCCTCAACACCGTTTGTTTCTGCAAGAGAGCTACAAAGCGATTGAGGATGCTGGCTACTCCGGCAATATAAGCAACAGGAAATGTGGTGTCTATCTCGGGATTTCGACTTACGAATACGCGTTACTTCTCTCACAAAATGGAGTTGTAACCACTCCGATGACTAGCAATAGCCAGGCCATTGCGGCGGCACGGATAGCATACTACTTGAATTTGAAAGGTCCGGCCATTGCTCTTGATACCGCGTGTTCTTCTTCGCTGGTTGCCATTCATCTTGCATGCCAGGGGTTGCTGAGTGGTGAAACTGACATGGCTTTGGCAGGCGGGGTCAGTGCATGGCTGACCCCAGGGACTTATGTCTCACTGGGTAAATCCGGGGGGCTCTCCTCAGCAGGACAATGCAAGGCATTTGACGATGCGGCAGATGGCATAGTCCTGAGCGAAGGAGTGGGCGCTGTAGTGCTCAAGCGTCTAAAAGATGCGCAGGACGACAACGATGTCATCCACGGGGTTATTTTGGGTTCCGGCATCAATCAAGATGGCAGGACGAACGGAATGACAGCGCCGAGTGTCCTGAGTCAATACGAGTTGGAACGCTCAGTGTACGAAAAATATAAAATCGATCCAGCAACCATCACTTATGTTGAAACCCATGGTGCGGGCAGCTCATTAGGAGATCCGATCGAGCTGGAAGCCCTGGCGACCGCCTTTAAAGAAAAGACTAACAAGAAAAACTTCTGTGCCCTGGGTTCGGTTAAAAGCAATATTGGCCATCCGGCAGCAGCAGCGGGTGTTTCCAGTTTCATAAAAGCAATGTTGTCGCTGCGGCATCGCACCTTGGCGCCCGTTCGGAACATCACCAAGGAAAATTCGCACTTTGATTTCAAGAACTCACCTTTCTATGTTTGCCGGCAAAAACAGGCGTGGGAAGCTGCTCCGGGTTCATTGCGGCGTGCAGCCGTCAGCGGCTTCGGCTTTAGCGGCACCAATGTTCATCTGGTGATAGAAGAATATGTACCGTCCGCGACACGGCTGGCGCCCCTCAGCGGCAATACAAACTTTATTGTCCCCATTTCGGCTAGAACACCGGAGCAGCTGCGGCAAAAGGCCGTAGATCTGTTGGAGTTTATTCGCTCACGGCAGCCCGGTAACCCGGCACAGGAATCAACAGCACCAGCAAAGCCAGTAGATTTGGCTGCTCTCGCCTATACGCTGCAAGTTGGCAGAGAGGCGATGGAGGAGCGCCTGGGCTTCGTGGTGAACTCGGTCGATCACCTGACGGAAAAACTGAGTGCGTATATCAACGGAGTGAAAAATATCGACGACGCTCGTCAGGGTCGGGTCGACTCCGGTAACGAGGGCATGACGCTCATCGGGCGGGACGATGACATGCAGGAAGCGATTGATAAATGGATAGCACGCAAGAAATTTTCGAAGCTGCTGGATTTGTGGATCAAAGGCCTGAATTTTGACTGGAACAAGCTCTATGGCGATGTGAAACCGCATCGCATCAGCTTGCCTGCTTATCCTTTCGCCAAGGAACGTTGCTGGATTCAAGAGGCGACCTATCGTCAGGCTCCGGAAGAGAAGTTCGAAGCAGATGTAGACGTGGACGTGAAATCCATTGAAGACATCATTAGTCAAATTGACGATGGTGTGATTGAAACAGAGTGGGCCATCCAGGAGTTGAAGTCGGTATCCAATTCACTCAACAGACCCGCTGCAAGTCTTAGCTACCGCTCACGGTCTAAGGCGTTGCGGTCCGGTGAATCAAACGGACACCATCGGAGTTGAAGACGCTGGTGTAGAAGATCCGGACTAGCGGGAATTCAGCGGCATAATCACAAAAAAAGATCGATTCGAGGGCATGATGTTTGATTTTATCGAATATGTGGTTGCGGAGTTAAAAAGCCAGAGACTGTCAAAGGCCAATGCCATAGAACTCGTCAGGCAGTTTTCCGGTCGTTCTTCAAGCCCGACTGCGGCATCAGTCATTCACCCGCTACTGCACCAGAACACTTCCGACCTGATTGAGCTACGCTATACCTCGACTTTTACAGGAGAAGAGTTCTTCCTCACTGATCATCAAGTGAAGGCAGACAGGCGCATGGGGCAAAAAGTGTTGCCAGGCGTAGCCTGCCTGGAGATGGCCCGGACGGCGATCGAGCAAGCATTGCCTGACCAGCCCGAATCGATGGCGTTGGAGCTGCACAATATCGTTTGGGCACAGCCGATTGTCGTCACCGAAAACAAGCAAGTCAACATCGCACTAACGCCTACCGGCGACGCGCAAATCGACTTCGAAATTTACAGTCAGGACCAGGAGCAGAAGATCGTCCATTGCCAGGGCCAGGCAGTCTGGAGGCATCAACCGGCGCCAGCCAGGCTCAATATCGAGCGTCTCAAGGAAGAGATGAGGCAGGGCCAGTTAGATACGCACGAAGTGTACGCGGCCTTTGCCCGGATGGGCATGATCTATGGACCCGCTTTTCAAGCAATCACCGCGATCCATCGGGGAAACGGCCAGGTATTGGCGCACCTGAGGCTTCCAATGTCGCTCGAGGACAAGTGGGAAGACTATGTCCTCCATCCTAGTTTAATGGATAGCACCTTGCAGGCTTGTGTTGGGTTGATCGACGGCTCATTGGAACTTTCCCACCAGCCGCGAATGCCCTTTGCGCTGGACTCGTTGCGTATCGTCTCACCCTGTAACCGGGAGATGGTCGCGTGGGTGCGCTACGCTCTAAGCAGCCAGGCAGGGGATGAGGCCGCAAAGCTGGATATTGATCTGTGCGATGAGCAGGGCAATCCCTGTGTAGAGATTCGTGGATTTTCCTATCGAGCTCTCAGGAGTCAGGAAGGAACATTGGCCCATGGCCGGCAGGAGGTCCAGTCCGAACTGCAATTGTTTGTTCCGGTCTGGAATCCAGCTCATCCGAAAACTTACGAGAAGGCGATTCTTCCCGAATCAAAAGCGCTGCTGCTGGGAGCCGGCCAACCCGCTTTGGACTGGCTGCAGAAATCCCACCCAAACGCGTACCTGTTGCCATTGCCTTCGAATGCAACCGTCGACATCATTGAAACAAAGCTGAAAGACTGCTCGTTCGATCATCTGCTCTGGATTGCGCCGGATGTCATTCGAGCGGATGGCCAATCCAGGAAAGGCGACGATCCGGTAATTGAGCAACAGGAACTTGGAGTACTGGTTGTTTTCCGCATTATCAAAGCGTTGTTGCGCCTGGGGTATGGGGATAAAGAGCTGCGATGGACCATCATCACCGGCAAAACACAGCGAGTGAAAAAACATGAGCGGATTCAGCCGGCTCATGCTGCAATATTCGGACTGGTAGGCAGTCTCGCGAAAGAATATCCCCATTGGAAGTTGAGCCTGCTGGACGTGGATTCACTGGAGTCTTTGACCGCCAATGAATGCCTGTCCATGGCGCCCGATGACAAGGGCAACGGTTTGGCCCGACGGGATAACGAATGGTTCTATCAGGAGTTTACTCATCTACCCATCCTGCCCGGGTCGTCACCTATCCAATATCGACAAAAAGGTGTTTATGTCGTCATTGGCGGTGCGGGTGGTCTAGGCGAAGCGTGGACTCGGTTCATGATGGAACACTACCAGGCCAACGTGGTCTGGATTGGCCGGCGCAAATATGACGCCTCCATTGAAGCTAAGATCAGTGCACTGTCTCGGTTGGGTCCTGCTCCTCTTTATATTTCGGCCGATGCAACGAATTTGGACGAGTTGGAACAAGCATGTAAAACCATCCTGAACAAGTATCCCGACATTCATGGAATTGTGCACTCGGCCGTAGTTCCGCACGATCAAACGATTGCCCGCATGGAAGAATCGCAGTTCAGGTCCGGCTTGTCTGCCAAAGTGGATATAAGCGTCAATATGGACCGGGTATTCGGTATGAAAGAGCTGGACTTTATGCTCTTTTTTTCATCCGTGGTCTCTTTTGTCAAATCGCCCGCTCAGTCCAACTATGCTGCTGGCTGTACTTTCAAAGACAGCTTTGCACAGAGGCTACAGCAGCAGCGCGCTTACCCGGTAAAGATCATGAATTGGGGATATTGGGGCAGCATAGGCGGGGCGGCCGACGAATACCACCGCAAGACCATGGAGCGCATGGGCATTGGCTCCATCGAGCCCCATGAGGGCATGGCGTTGTTGCAGACATTTATCAGTTCTGAACTGAATCAGATGGCCGTAATCAAGATGATCGGCACTCAGGCAATTCCATACGTCAGTTTTTCCCCAGCCGGAGAAGCAGATAAGTTCGGACAGCAGACTATCACTGCCGTCAGCGATGGATGGGAGCGGCCGGGAGCAGCACTACTGGCAGCGGCAGAGAAGGAACCTGCCAATATTGAAGAATCTCTGCGCGAACAAGGCATTGCCTATTTCCAGCAAATGATCGCCTCGACTTTGAAGATGCGGCCTGAGCAGATAGAGCCGCGCCGGCCACTGGGAGAATATGGTCTGGATTCCATCCTGGTCGGCCAGCTCATGTACCAGATGCGCAAGGTATTTCCCAATATTTCCGGCACATTGTTGTTTGAGGTAAAGAACATCGTTGGATTAGTGGATTACTTTGTGGAAGAGAAAAGGCAAGAACTGGCTAAAGTGCTGTCAGTGACCACGGCTGCTCCCCAGCAGACGCCGCTACCCCCAGACCGGCCGAAGGCAGATCTTGTCCAGAGCATGCGCCGGCGGAAAAGTGGTCCTCCACTTCCAGCCACTGTTATTGCTCAGGAGGAAAAAACATCGGCCAAAGCACCAATACAGCCGCAACAGACTTTTCAGACAGCGCCACGTTCTGCTGGTCCGAACCGGCCCACCTTTAACGTTGCTGTCGTCGGCCTGAGTGGCCGATATCCCCGATCCAATAATTTGAAGGAATTTTGGGGAAATTTGTTGAATGGTGTCAATTGCATCACGGAAATACCCAGGGACCGTTGGAATTGGGAAGATTACTACGACCCGGAGAAAGGCAAGTCTGGAAAGATATATACAAAATGGGGCGGTTTCATAGATGGTATCGATCAATTCGATCCTTTATTTTTCAAAATTTCGCCTAAAGAAGCCAAGAGCATGGATCCGCAAGAGCGGATATTTCTGGAGTCTTGTTACCACGCTATAGAAGATTCCGGTTATACCCCTGAGACTTTAGGAAAACCCGAAAAGGTCGGGGTATTCGTGGGCGTGATGAATTCCAGATACGGGCCGCAGCCTGCTCATTTCTCAGTTGCCAACCGGGTTTCGTATCTTTTTAATTTCCAGGGGCCTTCCATGGCTGTGGATACAGCCTGTTCCTCATCTCTCACGGCCATTCATCTGGCTCTGGAAAGCATCTATAGCGGCGAAAGTGCATGCGCCATTGCTGGCGGGGTCAATCTAATCATCGATCCAGTCCATTATTTCCAGCTCACTGAGATGACCATGCTGTCCAAAGGCAACAAGGTAAAGGCCTTTGGAGAGCAGGCCGATGGTGTCGTTGATGCCGAGGGTGTGGGTGCGGTTGTTCTAAAACCTTTGGCACAGGCGGAACTTGATGGAGATCATATCTATGCCGTCATCAAGGGCAGCGCTATTAATGCCGGCGGCAGAACGAATGGCTACACAGTCCCAAATCCAAAAGCTCAATCGCGGCTGGTATCTCAGGCTCTGGAGCGCGCGAACGTTAGCGCGGAGGATCTGAGTTATGTGGAGGCTCACGGGACCGGTACTGCCTTGGGCGATCCGATTGAGATTGCGGGCCTGACGCGAGCGTTTAAAGAGACGAGAGACAAGAAACAATTTTGCTCCATCGGATCGTTGAAGTCGAATATAGGTCATTGTGAATCCGCAGCCGGTATTGCCGGATTGACCAAGGTGTTACTGCAATTGAAATACCAGCAACTGGTGCCTTCCCTGCATTCTGAGGTCCCTAACCCGGAAATCGATTTCAGTCAGACCCCCTTCAAAGTTCAAAAAAGCCTGGGACCCTGGCAGCGGCCATTGCGCGAAATCAATGGAGTGGTGCAGGAAATACCGCGTATTGCCGGCGTATCATCCTTCGGTGCTGGGGGAGCGAATGCGCACATGATCGTGCAGGAGTATCTAGGGCCAGCAGAGTTCAGGAAGCCGGCCGCTCCTGTGGAAGACACAAAAGTTATCATCGTCCTGTCAGCCAGAAGCACGGAGCAATTGAAGCAAAGAGCCTCTGACCTTTTGGGCTTTATCCGTGAGGAAGAGCAATCACTAATAGCATCAGGCAAAACGATTGACCTGCCCGCCATGGCCTATACGCTGCAGGTGGGGAGAGAGGCGATGGAGGAACGGCTGGGCCTGGTAGTGAGCTCGGTCGAACAATTAGCGGAGAAGCTCGAAGCCTATGTGGCGGGCGAGAGCGGCATCGGAAACATATATCAAGGACAGGTGAAGCGCAGCCAGGAAGCGCTGGCCTTGTTCGTCACCGATGATGACCTGAAACAAACCGTCGACAAATGGATAGCAAACAAGAAACTGTCCAAGTTGCTGGAGCTGTGGGTGAAGGGCTTGGAGGTGGAGTGGAGCAAACTGTATGGCGAGGTCAAGCCGCATCGTATGAGCCTGCCCACGTATCCATTTGCCAAGGAACGCTACTGGAACGACAGGATGGCGGGCACGCAGGTGGGTGTCTCAGGCTCCGCAGCGGCTGTGCTTCATCCCCTGCTGCACCGCAACACCTCCGATCTGAACGAGCAACGCTATAGCTCGACGTTTACGGGCGAGGAGTTCTTCCTTGCCGATCATCAGGTGAAGGCGAACGGCGATGCGGGACGAAAGGTGCTGCCGGGGGTGGCGTATCTGGAGATGGCGCGGGCGGCGATGGAGCAAGCGTTGCCCGCGCGACAGGAATCGACAGTGTTGGAGTTGCGCAATGTGATATGGGCGCAGCCGCTGGCGGTGAACGAAAACAAGCAGGTCAGCATAACGTTATCGGCCAACGGCGATGAGGTCGATTTCGAGATTTACAGTCAGGACGGGGAACAGGAGTTGGTCCATTGCCAGGGGCTTGCGGTGCGGAGTCAGGGAGCGGAGCCGGCCGGGCTGGATATCGAGCAGCTCAAGGGCGAGATGGGAGAGGGCAAGTTAGAGCGGGAGAGCGTATACGCTGCATGGGCCCGGATGGGTGCGATCTATGGGCCCTCGTTTCAAGCACTCACCGCGATCCATCGAGGGGGCGGCCAGGTATTGGCGCAGCTGCGGCTGCCGAGTAGTGTAGCGGACAAGACGGGAGATTACGTT
>JAIQGL010000041.1 GCA_020072585.1 Terriglobia bacterium
TTGCAGGTCGCGATACGCGCTGGCCTTTATCTCTTCCTGCTTCAGCGTCTGCATGAACCGCTCGCAGCGCGCATTGTCATAAGGGTTACCCGGACGACTCATGCTGGCCACCATCTGGTGTTTCTCCAGCAGGGCTACAAGTTTTCAATGATCTCGCGTTGCTTACACCCTGAAGCGCGGTTCATCTTAGCGCTATGTGTTAAGCGAATCAAGTACGAATTAGTACAGTATTGACAAAATGTCGCGGCCACGCTGTTCATTTGCGAACACTCTCCCGTAGACAAAAGGAAATTTTCTTGCTGCGCCTTTGTGCTTATAATGCTCTGCCTTCATGTTCGGTTTCAGGCCCAAACTTCCCATTTCTGACGAAGACCGCCAATGGGTGGACGATGGATTCAGCCGCCTTTCCCGCATACTGGGGCACAAGCGCCTGCTGGAGGCTAGGCTGGTGCTGCCCGACGCGGAGCACTTCCCCGATCCCTATGACAAGAGCGATGCGGCCGCCGAGAAAATGTTCTGCCGCATCTGCGATTACATGAAAGTAGACCGCAGTCAGATTGATCTGGAGATTTTTCCGGACACCACCAAAGAGCTCAAAGAGGTCATGCCCTACTGGAAGGGCAGCCACGATGGTTGCGCCGGGCTGTATGTGCATCCGGACGATGAGAGCCACAAGATGGTGGTGGCCCTCAGAAGCTCTCAACTGGACGATCCCATGGCGCTGGTGGCAACGCTGGCGCACGAGCTTGGCCACGTGATCTTGCTTGGTGGCGGATTGATGGAGCATTCAGTCAAAGACATGGAACCCATGACCGACCTGCTGACCGTGTTCCTTGGCTTTGGCATCTTCAACGCCAACTGCGCGGCGCGCCTCACCAAATGGCAAGACGAGCGCCAGCAGGGCTGGTCAATGAAGCGGCTGGGCTATCTGCCGGAGGAAATTTTCGGCTACGCTCTGGCGCGGTTCGCGCAGGAACGCGGTGATCGCGATCCAAAATGGGTGAAGCACCTTTCGACAAATGTCCGCGTGTATTTCAGGAAATCGGCGGCGTGGCTGGACGAACGGAAGACCGCGGCCAGCAGGCCGGTTCGTTGACCGCAAGCAACCTTGCCAATCATCCAAACCCGCGGAGTCAGGTCAGATTCCCGTGTGGTCAGGTGCTATGACTATTCTTTTTAGGTTCCTGGCAATCGTAACTTGAGCGGCGGTCCCACGCGCAGGTCCTCCTTCAATGAAACGTCGTATGGCCGGTTCGCTTCCACCTCTTCCATGGCCTTACGGGCATCATCGTTTTCCAGGAAGATTTTTTTGGCCGATTCAATAATCTGGACACCTTCTTTGGCGATTCTGAGCAAGGACCAGGCACCGGCGCTAATGGCGATTCCTGCAATCGAGAGGTCCACTGGCGTTCCATGAAGAATGGTCACGATGGTTCCCACAGCAACCGCTATTTTGATGACTCCGCCTGCGGCGGCGGCATACTTTTTCCAAGGAAGGCGTGCGGCGGCGGCGGCGATCTCTTGTGAGATTTTTTGCAGGTTCTCGCTGAAAGTGAGTCCGCCTTCAGGAGCTTTGCTCTTGCCGAAGTTGGTAATAAAGAGCGAGCCTTCAAACGGGCCCCAGGTGTAGATGTCTCCATAGCCAAACTTTTTCAGAATGTCAGGGACCTGCCGTGCGAGGAGGTCGCCAAACTCCTTGCTCGCTGGCCCGGCATCCACCACAATTGCAATGGGAACAACTCGAAAAGCTTGATACTGCCAGGTGCCGGGATCAAGACTGGCGATGCTGTCCTGAATCGCCTCCATCACTCCCAGACGATCATAGTCGGCCATGCGTTGCGTGTCCTTTCAAGGCGCGGTTCGGAGAGCGTTCATTCTACCTATTTCAGGCACAAAGAGAGGTTGGATAAGCTGCAACTAAAGCCATTGACCGATGTTAGACATTTGTCTTACACTTTAAATCGTGCCCATCAACTACATGCAGATGCTGCTGGACCTGATGGAAGAGCGGCAGAAGTGGCTCAACCAGCGGGACGAGGCGGTCCGCGAGATTTCACGGCTTACAGAGCTGATCCGGGCCACGATGAACATGGTTCCTCCGGAGCAGATTGCGCGTTACGAACCGGTCTTTGAGCGGCTGGAGAACCGTCCGCTGGGGCTTTCCGTGGCGATACGGGCCTGCTTTACCGAAGGAGTATCAGCGGCGACGATCGCGGCGGAAACGATCGCGGCGGAGATGTATCAGGCAGAAACAGGAAGCGCGGACAAAGGAGAAAAGGAAGACGCTCAGAAGGCATGGCTTACGCCGGTCGAGATCCGCGACGCGCTCAAGCGCATGGGCTTCCCTTTTGAGAACTACAAGGCCAATCCGCTGGCCTCGATCCACACCACGTTGAAGCGGATGGTCCCGGCGGAGATGGAAGTGAAGACGCGCAAAGACGGCCAGAGAGTCTACCGGCTGAAGAGCGCGGGGCAGTGGGCAGCGGCCCTGGCCGAGGCAAGGCAGTGGCTGACGGGCAACTTTCAGGTGCAACGGACAGCTGGCGGCGTGGTAGCGGTGAAGCGTCGCGCAAAAAACGAGACGGAAGAACAAAACGCGGACAAGAACGACAAGCACGATGGCCCGCAGGAAGGAAAGAAACGTGGAGCGTCTGGAAGCGCATAGAACATTTTTCGCCAACCTGATTACCACCTCGGCAGGCGTGCCCAACGGACCGCTGACCGCCGCCTTTGCGGCCACGCCGCGCGAGCGCTTTCTGGGGCCCGGGCCATGGAAGATTTTTACCGGCGGCGGATACATCAGCACGCCGACCGACGATCCGGCCTTCCTTTATCAGGACGTAACCGTGGCATTGTCCGAGGCGGGCAAGATCAATAACGGCCAGCCGGTGCTGCATGCAGTGAGCATCGCAACACTCAATCCCCAGAATGGCGAGACGGTACTTCATATTGGCGCGGGCACGGGGTATTACACGGCGGTGTTAGCGCGGCTTACGGCTCCCGCCGGGATGGTGGTGGCCTATGAGATTGAACCCACGCTGGCGGAGCTGGCCGCGGCCCATCTGGCGGACATGAAGAATGTGGTGGTGAATGCGCGGTCGGGCGCGGTGGGTCCGCTGCCGGCGTGCAACGTGATTTACGTGAGCGCCGGCGCCACGGCGCCGTTGGATGTCTGGCTGGACGCGCTGCTTCCCAGTGGACGCCTTCTCTTTCCGCTTACGCCGGATGGTCCGGATGGAAGGCCCGGAGCAGGAGGAATGCTGCTGATTACGCGTGTGCCTCCGGACCGCTACAGTGCGCGCTTTATCATGCCGGTGATGTTTGTCCCGTGCCAGGGCGCGCGCGATGACGAGACGGCCAAGAAGCTGGCGGAGGCGTTCAAGCGCGGCGATATGCACAACGTACGCTCACTGCGGCGCAACACGCCGCCGGACGACACGTGCTGGTGCGCAGGCAATGGCTGGTGGCTATCGACGGCGGAAAGTGGGTAGGAGCAGGATTTTGGACGGTTCTGCCATCGCGGCCGTTCCCGGCGCATCACATCTATATCGCACGCCATTTTTGTAAGCCACGCTTTTGTAAGCCACGAGGAATAGAAGTATGCGGATGTCGATCATCGCCGTGATTGCGTCGGTTTGTGCAGCGTCTTTGGCGGCCCCGGCCTGGGAAGGTCCCAAACCTGCGCCGCTCACCAGCGTGAGCACCGTTGACCTGAAACGCTACACCGGAAGGTGGTACGAGATCGCGCGCTATCCCAACCGGTTCCAGCGGGAATGCGCTTCAGATACTACGGCCGAATATGAACTTAAACCCAATGGCAAAGTAGGAGTCGTCAACACCTGCCGCAAGAGTGATGGAGCAACAAAAAAAGCCAGCGGCACAGCCAAAGTCGTCGATCCGTCGAATGCCCGGCTCAAGGTAACTTTTTTCTGGCCGTTCTATGGCGATTACTGGATCATTGGGCTTGATCCAGAATACCGCTGGGCCGTTGTGGGGGAGCCGGGCCGCAAGTATCTATGGATACTAAGCCGCATGCCGCATATGCTCGAAGCCGATTACCAGCAGGCCGTTGAGCAGGCGCGCGCTGCCGGATATGATCCGCATCGATTGGTAAGGACACCGCAATCGGTCAGCTTAAAGTGAGTTTTAGGAAACTTTCGCCGCTACGTCGAACAGTCCTTCGCGTTCCGCGGCCCATATGCGCAGCGCATATTTGTTGAGGATCTCTTTGTTGGCTTCAAGAAAGTCAACCAGCAATCCGGGAGCAAGCAGTTCAAAGGCGCGGACGATGTCAGCGTTATTTACGTCCGGGCGAAAGTGCCCTTTCCTGAGCGGCTGCGGACCGATCCACTGGCGCAGTTCTGCCATTACGTTCGGCTGCTCAAGATTTTGTCTGACAAAGCTCTGCATCTCGTGCATCAGGGTAATCCAGACAGTTTCGTTCAGTTCTCCGGCCATTCGAAAACTCCGCGGGATCCCGAAAACCGGGACCCCGTTATTTGGGGGTGGGCTACTACGTACGTAAGTATATATAAGGTGCTTACCTTACAAAGCGATTAAAGCGAGATTAGAGAGATTAATGTCTGTGAATATTTATGCGCAGAAAGTTGCAACTACTTGCTTCGCGCGATGTCAGCCATCACGGCCTTCGTCACATGCAGGTAATCTTCCGGCCGCAGAATCATCTGTGTGCCGCGAACGCCGGCAGAAACCGAGATGCTATCCCAGAGTTGGATTGTTTCGTCGGCAAAGACAGGAAACGCTTTCTTTGCGCCCAGCACAGTCACACCGCCGCGAATATATCCTGTGAGGGCCTGCAACTCTTTTACGGGAACCAGCTCTGTTTTGCGGTCGCCTGCGGCCGCGGCCAGCGCCTTCAGGTCAAGCTCAGTGTTGGCCGGGACCACGGCAAAGCAAAGACCGTTGCGATCGCCGCGCGCCAGCAGCGTTTTAAATACCTGCTCTGGCGGCATCCCGATCTTGGCTGCAACTGTTTCCGCCGCCAGGTCTTCCGGGTCAACTGTGTACTCGCGCAGTTCGTAATGAACACCCAGGCTCTCCAGCAATCGGACGGCGTTGGTTTTCATTGGTTTTGTCGCTTCGCTCCGAAACTTGAGGCGCTCAAAAGGTGGAACCCATGGCATGATTAAAACAGGAACGGAGCTGTTACGGAATCTTTGCTTATCATCACCGGGTCGATGGGGGCGGGCAAGACGTCCGTTCTGGCCGAGGCCTCCGACATCCTTTCACTGCGCCACATGGTCCATGCGGCCATCGACTTGGACGCGCTCGGGCTTGCCTGGCTTCCGTCCGCAGCCGGTACCGATGGCGCAATGTACCGCAATCTTCAGTCTGTCTGTGAAAACTATGCTGCCCTCGGCGTCACGCGGCTCTTGCTGGCGAGTGCGGTCGAAAACCGCGCGGAGTTGGAGCTGTGCCGCAGCGCTGTTTCTGCCACAAATACCACCGTTTGCCGTCTGACTGCCAGCATCGCAGCGATGCAGCAACGCGTAAAAACGCGCGAATCGGGTGTATTGCAGCGGGAGTACGTTGCCCGCGTCGCGATCTTGGACGCCATCCTTGACCGCGCGCGATTGGAAGATTTCGTCCTCATCAATGAGGACCGTTCCGTGAGCGAGGTTGCCCAGGAAATGCTCACCAAAGCTGAATGGATTTCAAGCTGACGCTCTGCTGTTTGACCCTGCTCTTGTGCTCTGCTAGCTTGGAACGTCCACCTTGGCGCGCTTTGCGTGGTATTTCTGTTCCTGGCGCCCTGGGACATCTAACCCATCGGAAGAGGAGATTATGCCCGTTTTTAAGTTCAAGGGCGTCGATTTCATCGAGTTTGATTCCCTGCTCACTGACGATGAGCGGCTGGTCCGCGACACCGCGCGCCGCTTCATTGAAGATAACCTTGTTCCCATCATTGAAGAATGCAATCGCGCGGGCCGCTTTCCGCGCGAACTGATCACGCCCATGGCTGATCTCGGTTTCTTTGGCGCCAGCCTGAAAGGCTATGGCTGCGCCGGTATGGGCAATGTGGAATATGGCCTGGTGATGCAGGAGTTGGAGCGTGGCGATAGCGGTGTGCGCTCATTCGTAAGCGTGCAGTCAGCGCTGTGCATGTACCCCATTTATGCCTACGGCAGTGACGCACAAAAAGATAAATGGCTTCCCGCTATGGCCAAGGGAGAGAAGCTCGGCTGCTTTGGTCTTACCGAACCCGATTTCGGTTCCAATCCCAGCGGCATGCGCACCCGCGCCGTCAAATCCGGCAATGAATACATTCTCAACGGCGAAAAGATGTGGATTACCTCAGGCTCCATCGCCGATGTCGCCATTGTATGGGCCAAATCTGAGGAGCATAACGACCGCATCAAGGGCTTCCTGGTGGAGACGAATCGCCCCGGCTTCAAGGCGTCTGATGTTCATGGCAAATGGTCGCTGCGGGCCTCGGTCACATCAGGGCTTTCGTTGCAGGATGTTCGCATTCCGGCGGAAAACCTGCTTCCCGGTTCTGACGGGCTGAAATCGCCGCTGGGCTGCCTGAACCAGGCGCGCTTTGGGATTGGCTGGGGCGCGATTGGCGCGGCCATGTCCTGCTATGACACGGCTCTGCAATATTCTCAGGTGCGGAAGCAGTTCCGTGACCAGCCGATTGCATCTCATCAACTCGTCCAGGAAAAACTGGCCTGGATGGTCAGCGAGATTACCAAAGCGCAGCTTCTGGCGCTACAGGTAGGCCGCCTGAAGGACTCGGGCAAAGTCGGGCACCAGCACATCTCCATGGCCAAACGAAATAACGTCTGGATGGCCCTGGAATGCGCGCGCATGGCGCGTGACATTCTGGGCGCGAACGGGATTGCGGACGATTATCCGGTGATGCGCCACATGATGAACCTGGAGTCAGTTAAGACTTACGAAGGCACGCATGACATCCATGCGCTGATCATCGGTGAAAGTGTAACTGGTATCAGCGCGTTTTAAAGCCGTATATATCGTGGTTTACTGTGCCGCAAGTATTAAGAAAAGCTCGTCATCCCGAAAGCCGTCAACGAGCAAGCGCATTCTTCAGCTTGCGAGTAGGCCTGAGGGACCTTGCGGTCACGATTCAAAAAACACAAGGTTCTTCGCCTATTCGAGCGGCTGATGACATCGCGTCCTCATTTACGAAACTTGGGGTAACGTAGCTTGAGCGGATTTCGCAGACAACGAGCCCCACAAAATCGGAGATCATATGGCAACCGTGACGAGCAAGAATACAGTCCCCAAGAACATGGCAAACCTGATGGAGTTTGAGCTGGCATTGGAGTTTGCCCGCGTGGTGGAAGAGGCCGCGATCGCCTCCGCGCACACCATGGGCACGGGAGATCGCCACAAGGCGGACCAGGTTGCCACCGAAGCCATGCGCGCCACCATGGATACGGTCCCCATGCGCGGAACCATCGTGATTGGCGAAGGCGAGCGCGACGAAGCTCCCATGCTCTATATTGGCGAGCAAGTGGGCGCGGGCTGGCACGACGGAGCGAAGTTTCCTCAGGTGGATATCGCGGTTGACCCGCTTGAAGGCACAAACCTCTGCGCCACAGGCTCTCCAGGCGCCATCACGGTGCTGGCCGCTTCAGAAAAAGGCGGCCTGCTGAACGCGCCAGACTGCTACATGGAAAAACTCGTGGTTGGCCCTTCCTGCAAAGATGCAGTTGACCTGGACGCACCGGTTGCGGAGAACCTGAAGGGCATCGCGCGCAGGCTGAGCCGTGACGTGGCCGATCTGGTGGTTGTTGTGCTCGACCGTCCCCGGCATGAGAAGTTGATTGAAGATATCCGCACCGCCGGAGCTCGCATTCGCCTCATTACGGATGGTGATCTTTCCGCCGGCATTGCCGCAGCCGTTATCGGTACCGGAGTCCATGCTGTGATGGGCAGCGGCGGCGCACCGGAAGGCGTGATCACGGCGGCGGCCATGCGCTGCCTGAACGGCGAAATCCATGCGCGACTGGTGGTCGATACGCCCGAGCTTGAAGCCCGCATTGAAAAAATGGGCATCAAGGACAAGAACAGGATCTACACCGCCAAGGACCTTGCTCCCGGCAACCACATCGTCTTTGCTGCTACCGGCGTGACCGATGGCGCGCTGATGAAAGGCGTGCGCTTCTTTGGCGAAGGCACGCGCACGTCATCCATCGTAATGACGCGCCACAGCGGCAAAGTGCGCTTCGTGGAAAGCATCCATCTGGCCAAGCGCGCCGATGTGAAAGTGCGATTCGCATAGGAACATCGCCGCTGATTGACGCAGATAAACGCTGATCGGAAATTAGCCGCGAATGCACGCGAATCAACACGAATCGAAATCAGATTGGCTTCTGATCATATTTTTAGCGTTGATTCGCAGCTGAACTTTTTCAGATCAGTGTCCTCTGTGTTCATCAGTGGTGAGATGTTGGGTTTTCAATTTCCAATTTTGGCGGTTCCGGCGATCTTGGCAATTTTCATATCTCTGTTGATCAGCGGCAAGCCTTGTTTGATCGCGACTAGTTCTTTCAGATTAATGTCATCCGTGCTCATCAGTGGTAATGTTCTGCCGTGCAGCAACTGAAGCTCTACGACCCCGCACGGAAGCCTGCCGAATGGACCGGCCTTGTCCATCCGGGACAGTTTGCCGTCTTTCATTCTGATGTCGCAACGGACGTGGAGCGCGCGTCGGATGGACACTACCTTCAACCCGGTGAAGACAGCACCTGCCTGGTCTTCGATTCCCTTCCTGAAGCAGAAATGTACTGCGAAGCCAAGGTGGAAGAAGTTCCCAACCTGCGCTGCGACATCTACGATCACACCGGCAAATCCAAACCGCCCATGCTTACCTATGTCAACAAGATCCACCTCAACGCGCCCGCAAAGCGTGCAAAGTGGGGTTGGGTTCTGGTGGCAGCCAGCCTGCCGTTTTTCTGGATTGCCTGGATTCACCACGGAACGCAGGTCATCCCCATGCTGATCGGCGTGAATCTGCTGTTTGGCGGGTTGAGGCTCGTTTATTGGGGCAAGGGTGGCACAGACGTGAGGCGCGCGAAACGTGACGACTGAACAACTGATCATCGCGGTTGGAGTCATTCTGCTCGTGGCCCGTGTTTTCGGCTGGCTGTTTCGCCATATTGGCCAGCCTCCAGTCATGGGCGAGATCACGGCAGGTATCATTCTAGGACCATCCTTCCTGGGCCGGTTCTTTCCGTCTGCTTTTGTATGGATCTTTCCGCCTTCGTCTCTGCCCACCTTGAACTCTCTCAGCCAGCTTGGCCTGTTGCTCTTCCTTTTCACGGTTGGCCTTCAGGTTGATCTCAGGCACATCTTCAAACAGCGCGCCGCGGTCATCCTGGTCAGTAACGTCAGCATCCTTTTGCCGCTGGGTCTGGGGTTGGGACTCGCGAAGTTCCTCTATCCGGAGTATGGCGGGCCGAACATGGCCTTTTCCGCTTTCAGTCTGTTCATGGGGACCGCCATGAGCATTACTGCGTTCCCCGTGCTCGCGCGAATCCTTAAGGAATGCAATCTGCTCGAAACAGAACTCGGCGCGCTGGCGATCTCCTGCGCGGCCATTGACGACGTGAGCGCATGGCTTTTGCTCGCGGTGCTTACGGCCGTGGCTCGCTCCTCCCACGATTGGGGCCATGTGGCCGAAATATTGTTTGGACTGGCCATATTTGTTGCGGTCATGCTGGTCCCGGTGCGCCGTGCGGCAGGCTATTTCGCCGGTTTCTATCAAAAATACGGCCTGGGCATGGGCTTGTTTTCCGCCCTTATTCTCATGATGCTGGCTTCTGCCTGGACCACGGAAAAACTGGGGCTGCATGCGCTGTTTGGGGCGTTCATGGCAGGATTGGCTGTGCCGAAAAATCCAAAGCTGATTTCAGAAGCGGTGGAAAAGATTGAGTCACTGGCCCTGGCGCTCCTGCTGCCCTTGTTTTTTGCGCTCACCGGCCTGCGCACGCGAATCGACCTGCTGGCGGGAGAACGCGCCTGGATCTATACGGCGGCAATCATTGCGGTAGCCATCGTGGGAAAGTTTGCGGGTGCGACCCTGGCTTCACGCGCTACAGGAACACCGTGGAAGGATTCAGCGGCCTTGGGTGTACTGATGAACACGCGCGGACTGGTAGAGCTGGTGGTATTGAACGTGGGCCTGGAGTTGGGCATTTTGTCTCCCCAGCTCTTCACCATGATGGTGATCATGGCCCTGGTAACAACCTTTATGGCTGCGCCCGTACTGCGAAAAATGAAAATCACGGCACAGCCGCCCGTTCAAGAGGCGGCTTCAGGAACGTAATTGTCTGTCGGATTTCTGCAACCGATTTTTCAGATCAGCGTCATCACTGTTATCAGTGATGAGATGGTGGTTTTGCCAAAATTGAAAAAATCGGCGTTTTTGGCAATCTCTCCGGTTCCGTGTTCATCAGTAATAAGGGGTTCTGTCGCTCACTGCTTCCTGATCGTCAAACCCTCCGCCGTAAAGTCGATTCGTTCGGGCTCGATATGGGTAATGGCTTTCAGATTGAGACCAGCCAGTTCCCGCATGGTTTTTGCCGTCTCCAGGTCGCCTCTCTTCTTTGCGTCCTGGTAGGTCAGATAGACCAGGCCGGTGTAAGAAACCAGCATCTCGTGCATCTCTTGCTTTTGCCGGTCGGTCATTTTGGCGAAGGCTTCGTTTTGTCCCATCGCAGCCACAATGGTGTCCCGCAGATCCAGAAACTGCTCGTCCTTCGGGTCCGGCTTGCCGCGATAGACGGTGGCATTCTGGGCCAGGAAATAGCTCAAGGCAAAGGCCAGATCGTTTGGCTTGCCCAGCTTCACCGCCTGCTTGTCAAATTCCTGAAACAGCACGGTCAGGATGGCGGAAACCTGTTCTTTTTGTGCCTGCGTTTTTCCCAGTTCGTCCACCAGCTTGGGAGCCAGCAAGCGCGTGCCATTTGGATGGAACTGTAGCGACACTTCCGCCGCCTTGGCGCGTTTCTGCGCCGCCTGAGATTCGCGCGCTGACGGCGCGGACGTGGAAGAGGAAGTGGTGGCGGCGCCAGCAGAAGAACCCAGGATTTTTTTCTGTTGCGTTTGGTACACAATCCAGTTGCTCCACACGCTGTTGGAGATTGAGGCGCTGACGGGGTTGTTGTAAGGAACTCCAAAAGAGCCCATGTACTGCGCTCGCGCTGCAACGGAAGATAGAGCGAACAGCAATAGCAGGACACCGGCATGGCGAGCGTGAACCTTGCGTGCCCGAAGATCGTTGGCTTGAGTTGAAACAGGTATTGGCCGTGAGAAATCAGTATGCATGCATCTCCCCTGGGGGTTGGCCCCCAAAGATGCGGCCGGGTTATTCCCTTCCGACGAGCGTCTTCACACCGGCGCGTCCTATACAGACCCGCATTATCGCGCCAAGTCGCGGTGGCGATAAAGTTTTATTTTTCCTACATGGGCCGCCGAAAACACAGCGTCTTAATTCTTCCCGGAGGCGACTCCTTATCTCCGCCCTCGCGGCATCGGCGGCCAGTCCTTGGGATTGCCCTGGAAAAGTGCCTTGGCCACTTCGTGTCGTCCAGGACCGCTGCCATCTGCTATGGCAAAGCGCGCGGGTCGCTCCGCCGGGCCTGACCACATGGAAACGCCTGCATATGCGCCGTCCTTCCGCAGAATGTAATAGTGCATGCTGATGTAAATCAGCTTGGACATGTCATTGTTATAGTTGCGCACGATCCGCTTGAGCGTGTCCATGCCGGCTTCCTCGGGTGACATGCCACGGCGCATGTTCTCGACAATCGTATGCGCGCCGGCAACCTTGATGTTCTCTTCGCCGCTCCCCGTCGCTCCGGCCGCGCCCACATCCTGATCGCAATAGCAGCCCGCGCCGATAATCGGCGAATCGCCGCACCGCCCTGCCAGCTTCCATGCAAGCCCGCTGGTAGTGGTCACGCTGGACATCTCGCCTTTTTCATTCAATGCGGAGCAGTTGATCGTGCCTGTTGGAGGATCAAGCACTTTCTGGATGGCATCCATGCGGCGCGCTTCGGGAATGCCGATCTCCGCCGCCAGGGCATACAGCCGCTGGATCGGCTTGGGCTGATCTTCTAATGCGCTCGTCTCCAGGCCAGCCGGAAACTTGAAGCTGGGATCGGCCAGCCCCGGCCCCCACCAGTCGCGGTCAGAGTGGTACTCCTTCCACAGCTGCCAGATCTTGCGCGAGTGCTCCGTCAGCAGGTTTTCCTTGGGGAAGCCCATCAGCTCGGCGAAACGCGTGGCTCCCTGGCCGACCAGCATCACGTGGCCGGTATGCTCCATGACAGTACGCGCCAAAGCAGCAACATTCTTAATGTCGCGCACGCCACCCACCGAACCGGCGCGGCGTGACGGGCCGTGCATGCAGCACGCGTCGAGCTCTACCACGCAATCCTCATTCGGCAGGCCGCCCAGTCCTACGCTGTCATCTTCAGGATCATTTTCCGGACCGGACACGGTTGTAATGGCGGCTTCCAGCGTGTCCGCGCCAGCCGCCAGCTTCTTGTAGCCTGCGTCAATATGGCTTCCGCGCGGCGTGATTCCGTTCGCCGCTGAAATCATGATGTTCTTTGCCGGAGTGGTGCGCGGCACCTTCAGGTTCTGTTGCGCGTCTTTATTCTGTGACGCGTCCGTGCTCTTGGTTGCCTGCCCGGCGGCCAGCGTAGCGGAGGTTACTGCCAGTCCGGAAAGAAAATCTCTGCGTTTCATGGGGCCTCACTTTCGTGATGGGGGAAACGCAGAAGGATATCAGAAGCAGCGGCGAGCTACTAGCTTCTTGCCACACTCTGAAATATCTGGAATTCGAGGATTCGCCGCGAATGCACGCGAATCAACACGAATTAGGAGTTCGAAATGCTTGATTCGCGCTCTTTCGCGTCAATTCGCGGCCTAAGTCTTTTGCTGCTGGCGCCATTCGGAGTGCTTCACACCGCCATTTTCTCCGCCGTGTTCTGGTCGGCGCGGAAGCGCAGCAGAGCGGCCACGCGTCCGGCTTTTTCCAGGTCGGCATCGCCATCCATGAAATAGATCTCCGCTCCGTTGCGCAGGGCCAGGTCCACCAGCGTGTCGGAAACATCGCTGAGGTCGCGCGTTTCATGACCGCAGACGGCGCAGGTCTTCACCATGCGCGTGTCCATGTGCCGGCAGTTCGGGCATTCCACGGCTTCCGCCTTGAAGTCGCGCATGAGCAGAAGGGTCTGCACTTCCTGGCGTTCCAGCGCGTTGAGCACGTGGCGCAGTCCGACCGCGCCGCGGCCGTTGCGCTGCGCCTCGCCAATCGTCTCGCGCACCAGATTGCGCTGTTCTGACTGTAGCGTTTCGCTCAAAATGCGGTTCGCCTGCTCGCGTACCTCTTCTGCGGTAGCCACCATGGGATCAACCAGGATCCTGCCGCGCAACCGCTGTTTCAGGCTGCTGCCCTGCAGCTGTGGCTCGATTTCCGGCCAGGCCTCGTCATGGCAGCCGATCAAGAGCGCGTCGAACTTTTCGAGGTTATAGAGCATGAGCAGCGATTCGGCGAACATCTTGTAGGTCTGCATCACCCTGTTCTCAACATGGCGCTCGCGATGTCCGGCTTCATAGCCCTGGAATCCGTCACTGCGGGGCACGTGGGGCGATGGACCAAATTCCAGGTCGGGTTTCTGCGTGATTCCGCCCTCCTGTAATTCAAAGATGCGCGCCCTCTTGCGGTTCACCAGGGCGATGCAGGTGCGCGGCAGTCCGGCATAAGCGTGCACCAGCGGGCGCAGGTGAAAGCGTGAGTTCACCTTGATCTGCGAATGCCCCAGGCGCGGGGGAACATCCAGTTCGCGCCAGATGCCCTGCTCGCGGCAGGCAAAGATCGCCTTGCCCCGCGAGTGATTGCCATGCAGCGTCTCCGCAATCTGAAGAATTTTATCCAGGTCCTCCCGTAGAGCGGCGTGATTGCCGTTGCGCTCGGCTTTGCGCATTACATCGCGCACCAGGTCCTTGATCAATATGGCCTCTTCACGGTGTGACTTGTTCTGCGGTGTCTGTGGCTGAAAATAAAAACTGATGGCGCATCCCGCCGGTGATCCAAATTGCGCCAGCTGGCGAATTTCTTCACGCGTAATCATGGATGGAAATCTCCTCATAAATGCTTGGTTAAAAAATCAGGCAACCCGGGAATGGTGGAGCAGGCTTTTCCTGAGCTGGTTCTGCGTGGGCAACTTCTGCTGTATGTGCATTCGCGCGTCATGAATGGACCGGCGCACCTCCTCCACCGGGCGGCCCGCGAGCCGGGAAATCTCATGGACCGTGAAACCTTCCAGCGTGTAGAGCACAAAAGCCTCGCGGTCCTGCGCATGGACTTCGCGCAGCACCATATCCAGCTGCGCCACCATCTCGTCGCCGGCCATGATCTCCTCAGGAGTTCGCACACTCTCATCGCGAATAACGCTCTCCTCCGGCAGGCTGTCATCCGGCTGGTGATACTGGAGCACGTTTTCGTCACTGCCCGTCACGTTTTGAATGCCTGCCGGCGCGTCCAGGGAAATGTTGGCGGTATCAGCGTTTGAATGAATGAGCCGCCGGACGGCCTGTACCGCCAAGCGGTGAAACCAGCTTTCCAGGGAAAGCAGTTGCATTCTGCTCTCCTCATGCGAAAGTGCGCTGACAATCACCTCATCGATCACCTCTTCGCGCGTGATCTGGTCTTCGCGGACCCGGTCCGCCTCTACCTGAAATCGCAGTTCCTGGTCGACAAACTCCTCCAGCTTGCGCAGATTGGCGCTCAGCCACACTTCCACGTCGGCGACAATGGCGCCATCCGTCTTCTCCGCGGCCCCATGTGTATCCGCGGCAACAACATGCCGCGCCTCAGCATGCGTGGCTTCTTTGCTCCGGACGGGCGCGGGCGCGACCGGCATTGGCAGCTTCGTGATCCGCTCACGGCCGTCCCCGCGCTGGGATTTCTGCGTCCAGTAGCCGCGCAGAAGCTCTTTGTGCTTCGTCACCTGGGAGAGCAGGTCGCCAAACGCGGACTTTACCGCGGCAAGCGCGCTCTCGCCTGATCTCTGCGCCGCCATTTGTCCGGAAGGTAGACGCAGCTTCAAGGATGCGCTGGCTAGATGGGATGCGCTGGCCAGATGGCTGTTTTCCTGCCCCACGTTCGCGTGGAAATGCACCAGCTCAGGTTTGAAGACTTGCAGCCGGCGCTCAAGTTTTTGCAGTTGATATTGGAATTCGCGTTCAACATCGGGCGTCTTGCCCGCTTTGTAACTTACGTGAACGATCATGTGTGCCTCGGCTGGGAGAAGATCCCTTACGAAGGTCCGCAGGCCCTCACTTAACTAGAGATTTTACACCTGCCAATGAGACGCAATCCAAACTTTGTATGGTTGCATACGAAATAGTGTTGAAAAAGAAATGTATTTCTTGCATTGCTGGGAATTTTATGAACGGAGCTGCTCGAGCAAACCACGCCAAATGGTCACATCCGCGATGTGATGTGCAAACAAAATTAGAGGCGATTAATCATGGACGCCACATAGCCCGCTCCAAAACCGTTATCGATATTCACCACGCTGACGTTCGATGCACAGGAATTCAGCATGCCCAGCAGAGCCGCCAAGCCCTGAAATGACGCTCCATAGCCGACGCTGGTGGGCACGGCAATGACCGGCACGCGCGCCAATCCGCCAACAACACTGGGCAGAGCGCCCTCCATTCCCGCACAAACAATAATGACTCTGGCTTTATCGAACACTTCCCTGCCGGCCAGCAGGCGGTGTATCCCGGCCACGCCAACGTCATACAAATGTGCGACCTCATTGCCCATGATTTCCGCGGTGACCAGCGCTTCTTCCGCAACAGGAATATCGCTTGTTCCGGCGGAAATAATGACCACAGTGCCTTTGCCGTACGTGGTCTTGTCCTGCGTAAAAGTGATGGCGTGCGCCAAATCGCGGTACTCTGCCTTGCGGACAACCTTCTTCACTGCGCGAAAATGCTCCGCCGTGGCTTTGGTCGCGAGCACGTTGCCGCCCTGCGCCGCCATGCTCTTGAAAATCTTCGCCACCTGGGCAGGAGTTTTGCCTTGCGCAAAAATCACCTCCGGCATGCCTGAACGCACACGGCGATGGTGGTCAATCTTGGCAAAGCCCAGGTCTTCAAACGGCATGTGCCGCAGGCGGGCAACAGCATCGTCAGGCGAGACTGTACCCTCGCGAACGTCTTGCAATAATTTGCGGAGTGAGGAAGCGTCCATTGAGAGTTCAGGGTAACACTAAAGGCCGATCCACCACGGAGGCACGGTTTTTCTGAAATCCCGAGAGAAGCGAGGGAGCCCTATCGTGTTTCAAGGTGTCTTGGTCCTCTGGATGCGCTTTTCAGTCATAAACTGTTGACCCTAGCGAAAAGATTTTTTGGGAATAGGGATCCCTCGCTGCGCTTCGGGATTACAGAAAAAGGCTCTTCTCCATGCCTCTGTGTCTCGTGGTTGGGGCTTCTTCAGCTAAAACAGCTTGCCCTGCGCTGGATTGACCATGCGCGCTATTTCGAAGTACGTCTTCTTTGCCGCGCCGGGCAGATGGGTTTTGCGAAAGAAGAGCGTCCGCAGGTAGCGCTTGCTGAGCGATCCGGAGAGATAGGCTTCATGCATCTCCGCGCCCAGCATGGCGCCCAGATGGCGGACCAGAAACTCGCGCTTTTTTCCGGTGGAAGCGATGCCGGTGGCAATCACGCGCGGCAGTTCGGAGCGCAGACGCGCATGCGCTTCTGATTCTTTATGCAGGACCAGGAATTCAACCATCTCGCGGTGTTCGCGCTGGCTGAACGTGGTCTGTGTGTTCGCGGCGGCACGCGGCCGTCCGCTGAGCGCCCGGAAATCGTGGTGACGAAGCACCGGATAATGAGGCAACAACACCCTCGCGCCAAAAGTGGTAAAGGCGCGGTCAACCACGTCAAAATAAAAATGGTCCTGCTGTGAGCTGCCTTTCCACGGACCATTGGAGCATGCCGGGCCGCGGCATTCGTTCTGGACAAACCGCACGGCCTCTTCCGCCGCGTTCGAAAGCTGAAACCGTTTGATGAGGAGCAGATTGTGTTTGGGCGAATAGACACAGCCCTGGTTGCGCAGCTTTTCCAGGACGGGCCGGCGATCGGACGCGGAAATCTGCTTTTGCGCCAGCAGTTTTTCAAAGTCCTCGGCGCCGGGACGGAGATAAACCTCAGGATAGTCTTCAATCAACGCGCTGGAGTGGCCGCCGGTCGCGGGCGAATATTGTTCCAGTCCCATGGAACGCAGAAACGTGTCGACGAGATTATAAAACGTAGGCGCAAGATCGGGCTGGCCGGGCTGGGTCCGCCATTTACCAATGTAGATGCGGTAGCTCTCGTATTTTTCCAGCGGCGTGGCGTTGAAGACGCACAGCACGTCCTCGGTGAGTTGCACCCCATGGATGCTGTCACTCAGCTCTCCCGCGGCTTTCCAGTAAAGTTCGTCAAGGTTCTGCAGCACGGTAAGCACGCGATCACGCGGACGAAGCACGCGCAGCCATTGCGGCAGATGGTTGGGCGCAAGATGGGCCTCACCAAAAAGAGTGAGCACGCGCGCCTCAGGATGCGCGCGGCGAATCTGCGCAATCTGCGCGGCAGCATGGCGGTCGCGGGCCGCGATCTTGCGCATGTTGCCGCGCGGCTTCAGATCAATGCCGTAAATTGGGCAGCCAAATTTACGCGCCTGCCGCAGCAGGTGCGCGAACGGCTCCCAGTCATAGCCCCATTCGTCGTCATAGCGAATACCGGCGCGCAGTTCCTCTTCGCTGGTTTCGCCGCGCAACCATTCGTCCAGCGCATATTGGTTGCGGCTGAAAGCCATTTCCAATGCCAGCACAACCGGGCGGCCGCCCTGCACAAGCTGGCCAACCAGGGAAGCAGCAAAATCCTGTGACGCGGCAAGCGCGTGGTAATCGCCCACCAGAATCACGTCCGCCGCAGCATAATGTTGTTTGAGTTCAGTGTCGGTAAGGGCGCGGCGATAATCGCGGAAAGCTTCACTGAAATCGCGGATATACTTCAGCCGTCCGTGCGGATCGGTGGCGCTGATCTCTCGCTTCACTTGCAGCAGTGCGAGTTGCTGTGCCGCTGTGCGTCGTCGCGCTCGAATTGAGAATGCACTACCCATGAAGAGCCTGTTTGGCTTTTACTTGACTTTGGCGCAGGCCGCTCCCTATTCTCAGTTACTGTTAGTCTGTAACGTTGTTCTATAAGCCAGACATTACACCTTTAGATGCCAAATCCGTTACATCCGACAGCCCATGTACTCACGGTGGCCGCCACGGGAGCAAGCGGCGCGCTGTTTACTCGCGCACTTTTGCAGGCAACCGAACGTGATGACCGCATCAACACGGTAAATTTCATTGCCTCAGACAATGCCCTGCGCGTTTTTGCTGAAGAACTGGGCATCAAAGGCCGCAACAACCTTGTGCAGCAACTTATTGGCACGGAATCAAAGAAAATTCAGCCGCAGAATAATGACGATATTGGCGGCAACGTGGCCAGCGGCTCCTACCCGACGGACGCGATGATCGTGATTCCCTGCAGCATGGGGACTCTTGCGCGGATTGCTCACGGCCTGGCCGGCAACCTGATCGATCGCGCCGCCGATGTCTGCCTGAAAGAAAAGCGCCCGCTGGTGCTCTGCACGCGCGAGACGCCGCTGAACCGCGTGCACATCCGCAATATGGACTGGGCCGCCGAGGCCGGCGCGACGATCTACCCGCTGATCCCCACGTTTTATAACCAGCCAAAAAGTTTTGACGAGATGGCGCACCAGTTTGCATGCAGGGTGTTGCAGTTTGTGGGATTGGAGCAGAAGGATGCGTACAGGTGGGGCGCAGAAAATCCACCACGGAGGCACGGAGACACGGAGAAGAGCCAATGAAAATAGTTTCGTATGCGGTCGTTTTAAGCGTCATGTGGCTCGCCCAGCCTGTCTTTGCTCAGGCGCCCGCCGTCTCCGAAGAAAAACCCCCTCTCATTTTGCTCCAGGCCTTGCACTGTCTTGAAGCTAATCAGGGCTGGATGCGCTCGTACTTGAGAAAGCACAAGGATGCGTGGGTTTCCTTCTCCGTCGACACAGGTAACCCACCAGAGGTAGTGGCCTGGACGATTGTGGTGCGCGAATCTGAGCTGCGGGGACATTTCTTTGAAGTGACCCGGGAAAACGATCATGGAACGATGGTGTTCAGGCTCCTGGATAGCGACGGCTTCACGACCAAACCAGGGAAGCTGGAATTTGATCGCCTGTTCCCTTTGAGCTGGAAGTATTTTGAGCGGCGCATCAAGGACGCCCTGCAAAACCAGCGCTTCGTAATTTCAGCCAGCGAGATTCAATACCAGCAGGGGAGTTATACCTGCGACTGCACGCGCCACTGAAAGGATTCAGACCAACAAACCGGAATTCGTGTTCATTCGCGTTGATTCGCGGCCAGGAATGCTTTCCTAATCACTTCGAGCGCCGGTGGTTCCAGTTTGAATGCGGCCAATTCCGCCTGCGTTACCCAGCGCACATCGGCAGCATCTCCACCCGCGCGCAGCTCTCCCCTTTCCACGGTGCAGAGAAAATCAATCAACACATAGTGATATTGCGGGGCCTGGTTCTTGCCGGGAATGATGCGGTCCAGGACTTCGAGTACCTCACCGGCCTTTACGATCAGTCCGGTCTCTTCGCGCGCTTCACGCTCAGCAGCGGTACGCAAGGTCTCTCCCAGTTCCACCACGCCACCAGGCAATGACCATTCCCCAAGAAGCGGTGGGCTGCCGCGCTTCACCAGCAGCACGCGTCCCGGGTGAATAATGACCGCACCCACGCCGACGATGGGGCGATCAGGATACTCGCGCTGGGTCGGTACCGGGTGCGCAGGTATGGGCTTCTGCTTTCTGTCAGACTTCATGGTAATGAGAAGAACGCTCGTGGCTGGAGGTCAGAAAACTTCCAATCTTTCCCGGCGCGAACCGCGACAAAGTTCAGCTGGTCATTTCTTCGAACTGACGGGCCGCCGTTACGCGGCTCAATTTCCATTTCCGCGTCGACCGTCACGGTTGCGCTCTCTGCCGTAACCTCAACCAGGTTCATGTGCACGCGAATGGACTCGGTCTGCGAGAAGAAAGAGTCAATCTGTTGTTTGAAGAGCGTGCCCTCTTTTATCTTTCCCAGGTCAAACAGCGCGAGAAACTGCTTTTGGCTGTGCCCCTGAAGCGCTTCGCTGAGCCGCAGCAGCATCCGCGAAGCGGCTCGGTCATCGAACACGTTCTGCTGTGGCGGATTCTGCGATGACGTCTGTGCCGGCAAGAACGTGGCGCAGAGAGACATCACTAGAATGGGCACCAGAACGACCTTCGCGCGTTTAGGCACGCTCGCCGCCTTCAGGCCCATAGAAGACCACCCAGACCAGCAGGTCTTCAGTGAAATCCTCAAAGCGGTGGACTTCGCCCGCGGCGGCAAAAAGCGCATCTCCGGGGCCGAACTGCATGCGCTCGCCCTCAACAAAAAACCAGCCACGGCCCGCCACAACAATATAGAGTTCATCGCGTGTGTGGGGCTGTTGCAGGTCGATGCCCTTGGGAGCGTAGATCTCCACGTTCAACGTGCCGTGGCTAAAAAGCTCAGCGTAGAGTTTGCCGTCTCTGGTGGGAATGGCCATTTGCGCGTCAGCAAGCTTGATAATTCGTGAAGGAGAAAATTCCATTGGATTTGTGTCCCTTAAAAGGGGCTGCCTTTTCTACTCACCCATCGCTGCGCGGTGGGCCAACTTCTTAAACGCGCCTTCGGCGCTGGACATCCAGGCGATACGACTTAAAGTCATACCGTGTTACATTTGGCTCAAATTAAGAACATATTCACGCTGTTGCACTTAGGTTTTCGCAAATCCGCGTTTATCTGCGCTCATTCGCGGCAAGATTTTGTTTTTTGCGAGCTCCCTTTTTCCGGATCAGGTCATCACTGTTTATCAAGTGCAAAAGTTTTTTTACGCTTCAAAACTCTATGCTCTCGCCCCACGTATCCGCAAACACTATGCGCGCAGGCTCAAATCTCCCGGCGTAAGGTTTATCGGGCCCCTTGAGCCGGCCAACGCAGAGCAGCGCCACAACGCGGACGCGCTCCGGAATTTTCAGCACGTCCTTGACCTGATCTTCCATGAAGCCTTCCATTGCTGCGGTGTCATAGCCCAGCGTCTCAGCCGTCCACATCATGGTGGTAAAGGCAATCATGGTCTGGCGGTTGGCCCATAGATCAAACGTGGGTTCAACCCCGGCAGCTTTGCCGGCGGGGCCGCCAAGAAATCCTGTGACAATCTTGCGAATACGGTCCTGCGCGGCTGGATCATTGAAGCCGTGTTCCGCGCTGATGCGTAGCACCTCTTCCAGATCGCCATCTTTCCAGCCCTGCGGATCGCCGCAGGCAACAATCACGGCACTGGCTTCTTCCACTTTCGCCTGTCCAAAGGCCGCCTGCCGTAACTTCTTTTTCTGCTCGCGGTCGCGCACCACCACAAAGCGCCATGGTTGAGTGTTATACCCGCTGGGCGCGTCCAGTCCGGCACGGACAATTTTTTCAAGATCGGCTGTATGAATAGGGACGTCTTCAAAGCTGGGTGTGGCGCGGCGCTCCTTGATGGCCTCACTCAGCGGCTTCTCTGCGGCAATTTTTGCCATGGTCGCTCCCGTACAATGAACCGGCAATTGTTGCACAGCGATTCGAAGTTAGCCAGAAGGGGCGGCAGGTTCTGCATCCAAATTATTATGGCACTGGACCAATACAACAAAAAACGCCGGTTTGACCATACGCCCGAACCAAAAGGCAAGTTGGAACGCGGCGAGCAACATCGATTTGTGGTGCAAAAGCATCGCGCATCACATTTGCATTACGACTTCCGTCTGGAGATGGATGGCGTTTTGAAATCATGGGCCGTGCCCAAAGGCCCTTCACTCAATCCCAGTGATAAGAGGCTGGCGATGCAGGTGGAAGACCATCCTGTTTCCTATTTCCATTTTGAGGGAAAGATTCCTGAAGGAAATTACGGGGCCGGCACCGTGATGGTATGGGACACAGGCACATGGGAACCGCTGGGCGACGAACACCAGATGCTGGAGAAAGGCGACCTGAAGTTCAGGCTCGCGGGCGAAAAACTGAAAGGTGAGTTCGTGCTGGCAAAGATGCACTCACGCAGGCCAGGATCAAAGGGCACGGAGTGGCTGCTCATCAAGAAGAAAGATGAGGCGATGAAGCCGAACTTTGATGTCGATAAGCTCGATTACTCGGTGCTCACAGACCGCAGCCTGAATGAGATCGCCGGCGATGATGGCTCGGCCGAGTGGGAGAGCAATCGTAAGTCGGCGGTCCGCAAAGGCGCGGAGTGGCTGTTTGAAGAGGATATAAAGCCTGGCAGGCAAAAGCAGATGAAGAAGACAGCCAGCAAAAACGCGCAGGCCCGTTCCGTAAAGACCACACCGGTGAAAACCATCTTTGTCAAAGCCTCTCCTGCGCAAACAAGGCCCCGCAAAGCTTCTGGCACAAGAAAAAAGTCGCGCCGCATAGCCTGACTTCAGCGGCTGTTGCTCAGATTAGAATAAACAGCAGTGTCCCGTTCCCTTAAAGCGCATCTGCTGCTGGTGTTGGTTGCCCTGATCTGGGGCAGCACATTTGTGCTGGTCAAGGAAGCACTCAATGATGCTTCTCCGCTGGTTTTGAACGCCGCACGAATGATCATTGCCGCGGTTCTGCTGGCCCTTTTCTATCGAAAAAAAATTGCCGTGCTGACCAAACCCGCGCTCACCGCTGGCATGATTGTGGGAGTCTTCCTTTATCTGGGCTATGCGCTCCAGACCAGCGGGCTGAGGCTGACCACGCCTTCGAAATCGGCCTTTCTTACCGGCACGTCATCCGTGCTAGTACCTCTGCTGCTGGTGGCAATCTGGCGGACGCACATTCATCTTTGGCGCGTTGTGGGAATCGTGCTCGCGCTGGCCGGCCTTTTTCTGATGACTGTACCAGCCGGTGGCGCGGGGCTCGCGGACTTCGCCAAGGTGAACCTGGGCGACATTCTAACCATAGGATGCGCTTTCTGCTTTGCGTTTCAGATCATCTTTCTGGGGCACGCCAGCCAGCGATTTCCGTTCGAGCAGATTGCCGTCTTGCAGGTGGGGACGGCCGCCATTCTAATGACGATAAGTGCACCATTTCTGGAGCATCCACATTTTCGCGCCACACCAACGGTGATTGCAGCCGTTTTGGTTACCGGGGTTTTGTGTACGGCGGTCGCTTTCACCATTCAATCCTGGGCGCAGCAGTTTACCCCGGCCACCCATACAGCCTTGATATTCACCACGGAACCAGTCTTTGCCTGGTTGACATCCTTTATCTATCTCAAAGAGCGGCTTGGGGTTCGGACCGGACTGGGCGCCTTGATGATCCTGGGCGGGGTGCTGGTTTCTGAGCTGCTGGGCCAGGTGGAAAAGCCGGATGAAGTGGACGCTATGGATGGTGAACCTCTGGCCAGCTCTGGCGGATAACGCGGGCTCCCGTTTTTGCGTCTAATTTGATTGCGCTCCGGTAAATCAAAGGTTCCCGCCTGACTGGGCGGAAGTGTTGGATTTATAATATACGGAGACCTTTTAGTCCGGAGGAAGACCAAGTTATGAACTCGCGTTTTGGCGCGCTTTTGGCCCGTGTGCGCACGCAGCGGGCGCTTTCCACGCTGATCATTTTGTTGACCCTGACAGTAGGCATTCTGATAGGCACAGTGCTGAGCCGGGGCGGCGTAAAAGGGAATTCCGCGCCCGATGGTTCCCTGCTGCCGGCCATGCAGACACCGCAGCAGCTCAGCAGCACGTTTGGTCAGGTAGCCGCGGTGATTGAACCCACGGTAGTCAATGTGAGCACTGAGTCCACGCCCAAAATACGGAAGCGGGGCAATAGTCGCATTCCCAATCACGGCCAGCGGGGGAACAATGGCGGTGACGATCCTTTCCAGGATTTCTTTGATCGCTTCTTTGGCGGACAACAAGGCGGACAGGGTGGACAAGACGGCCCGCAGGGCGGCGATGACGACGATCAAGGCGTCAATCCTTTTGGCCAAGGCCCTGGAAGCGGACGCCAGCGTTCGCTTGGCTCAGGTGTGATCCTGAACACCAATGGCTACATCATGACGAATTTCCACGTGGTGGATAAAGCGGACCGCATCCGCGTGAAGCTTTATGATGAGCCGGCAACCGTACTGCATGACGCCAAGATCGTTGGGGTGGACCGCGAAACTGACTTGGCGCTGATCAAGATTGAACCGCCTAAAGATAAACCGCTCACGGCAGCCCGCCTGGGCGACTCTGACAAGATGACCGTGGGTGATTGGGTGCTTGCGATTGGAAGCCCGTTTGACCTGGAAGCCACCGTAACGGCCGGCATCGTTTCCGCCAAAGGGCGCAATCTCCCCGGCGGCCGGCAGTTCCAGTCCTTCATCCAGACAGACGCCGCCATCAATCCCGGAAATTCCGGCGGCCCGCTGGTCAGCATGAACAGTGAAGTGATTGGCATCAATACCGCCATTTACACGCAATCTTACGGATACCAGGGCGTAGGCTTTGCCATGCCGTCCAACGTTGTCCGCGATGTCTACGAGCAGTTGCGCACAGGCGACCACAAAGTTGCACGCGGCTCCATCGGCGTGGAATTCAGTGCTATTCCCAGTCCCGCCGTGCTGCGTATTTATGGCGTGAAAAACGGCGTCCCCATCTCCAACGTGCGCGCGGACAGTCCGGCAGCCAAAGCCGGTCTACAGGGTGAAGACACCATTACAGCGGTCAACGGCAAGACCATCAAAAGCGGCGACGAGCTGGTGAGTCTGATTTCCGCCACCAGACCCGGCGGCAAGCTCAACGTCACCTTCGTCCGCAACGGCCAGGAAAAACAAGCGACCGTGGTTGTGGCAGACCGCGCCAAACTGTTTGCCGATCGTACGGACCAGACTGACGACGCCACACCTGAGGAGAACGAGCCAGTCCCGACCAAGCTGGGTCTCACGGTCAAAGCGCTGTCCCCGGAGATGGCCGAGCGCTTTGGCGTACCTGAGGGAAAAGGCGTCCAGGTATCTGACGTAAAAGCGGATTCCTTCGGTTATGACCTGGGACTAACGCCTGGAATGGTCATCCTTAAGGTGAACAAGCAGGCGGTCAACAGTGAAGAGGAGTTCCGCAAGATCACATCGCAGATCAAGAGCGGTCAGGATGTGGTGTTCCTTGTTCACGCGGGCCGGGGCGCCAACGGAGGCAATACATTTATCTCCGGAACGCTGCCATAAGCATCAGAAAGACCTATTTTTCGCCGGGGCTGCTAACTGCCAGCGGACAAGCCCCGGCGAACCTATTTGCGGCCAAAAACAGGTTTTTTTTCGCGGGTTAGGGGCCGTGCCAGAATCTTAAACATTCAGAAGATATTGATTTTATTGCACTTCCGTAATCCAGAGCCGCACAACAAAGTGCTGGCGCGGCGGCATCCAAACATGGGATGATGTTCGGACGTTTCAGTCTGGCTCTGGGCTGATCCGAGAAAGCAAATTTCCGCTGAGGTGAGTTGTTTGCCTTTTGCTGCAAAAAAACTCGTGCTTGTAGCGGCTCTACTGGTGCTCTGCGCCGGATTCGCTCCGGCCGCTCAGCAGAAGACAGCCGGTAAGCCGGCAAAGCACAATAGCCATCGCCACGGTAAGCGCAAAGCCTCATGGAAGAAAAAAGGCCAGCAGGGCATCAATCCAGACCGTGCCATGGAGATCCAGCAGGCGCTGATCCGGGAAAAATACCTGACCGGTGAGGCCACCGGCACATGGGACGCCCGCACACAGGCTGCCCTGGTCAAATATCAAGGCGACAACGGCTGGCAAACCAAGGTCGTCCCCGATTCACGGGCCATTATTAAACTAGGCCTGGGCCCGAATTACTCTTCACAGACTCTGCTCAACGGCGCTCCCAGCACCACCGCTTCCCGCGGCGTCAATGCTTCGCCAAACAAATAAAAGCGGCTCTTGGTCTCAGTCGCCAGCCATCTCCTGCACGGCTGATGGGACTTATTCTCGGCTGGTTAGCAATAGCCGGATTGGGCAACGCTAACCGGAGCGTTCACGGATTATCCAAGTCCGAAAACCGCCAGCTTGCTTCCGCCAGTGAGTGCGAGAATCAGTCACGGACTTGGCCTGGAGCCTGTTGTCGCGCTTTGCGGGCAGGGACACTCGCTAGGCTGCCTTAAATGACTCGGCCAAGTCCTTAAAAAAGGACTTCTATGCCTCTTTTTCGCACGACCGCAGTCATCATTATATTTTTTGGTGCCGTTTTTCTAAATGTGGCAGGAGCACCTGTTCCTCAAAATACGAATACGCAGGACGAAATCGATCGCTCCACCAAGCCCGGTGACGATTTCTATCGTTACGCCAATGGAGGCTGGCTCAAAAACACAGAGATACCCGTCGGCCGGTCGAGCTACGACACACGCGCCATGTTGAACGAGAAAACAGCCCAGCGTGTACGCGAGCTTATTCAAAATGCCGCCGCTGCCCAAGCCGCCAGGGACAGCATCACGCAGAAAATCGGCGATTACTACTCGAGTTACATGGACGAAGATGGCATCGAGTCCAAAGGACTCACGCCACTGGCCGCCGAACTGGCCAGAATCTCAGACATCACGGACAAGACGTCTCTCTCCGTCTATCTTGGTTCCACCTTGAATAATGAGGTTGAAGGCCTCACCGCCAACGCTGACCACATTTTCGGAGTGTGGATCAACCAGGGCTTTGAAGACTCGCAGCATAATCTTCCTCACCTGTGGCAGGGCGGCCTGGGAATGCCCGACCGCGACAGTTATATTGACCCGTCGCCCAAGATGGCCGGGTTGCGGGCCCAGTATCAATCGCACATTGCGGCCGTACTGAAGCGGGCCGGCATTGCCGACCCCGAACCCAGAGCCGCGCGTGTTTTATCGCTTGAAGTTCGGATAGCGCAATCTCACGCCCCGGACTCCGATGCCGCTGACGTCTTCAAGCAGAACAATCCGTGGAAGCGCGCAGACTTTAGCGTTAAGGCCCCAGGCATGGACTGGAACTCTTACTTTCATTCCGCCGGGCTTGCGGAGCAATCGGGCTTCATCGTGTGGCAGCCTTCGGCTGTGACCGGCACTTCCGCGCTGGTGAAAAGTGAAAGCATCGATACCTGGAAGGACTATCTCAGGTTTCACCTGATCGAACATTACTCCAGTGTCTTGCCCAGGGATGTTGCTGCCGAGGATTTCGCTTTTTACGGCAAGATACTTTCCGGTGCGGAGCAGGCTCAGGATCGCAGCACGAGCGCCATTGCCGCAACCAACGCTGCCCTGGGTCAGGCCGTCGGCCAACTCTATACGCAACGTTATTTCCCGCCTGAAGCCAGGGCGAAAGCGCAAGCCATGGCCTCTGACCTGATCACCGCTTTTCGCGCCCGCATATCCAATCTCACCTGGATGTTACCGCAGACAAAGCAAAAAGCGCTGGCCAAACTGATGGCCTTCAAAATAGGCATCGGCTACCCCGATGCCTGGATTGACTATTCAACGCTGCACGTTGTGCGTGGTGACGCCATTGGAAACATGCGCCGTGCGGAAGCTTTCAATCGTTTGCGCAACCTCGCGCAGCTGAAGAAACCTGTCGATCCCATCGAGTGGCCGATCAATCCTCAGGTCCCGGGCGCGGTGATCATGTTCAGCCCGAACGCTGAGTTTTTTTCGGCCGCCATCCTTCAGCCACCTTATTTTGATGGCCATGGCGACGCTGCATCGAATTACGGCTCCGCGGGCGCTGGCATGGCCCACGAAATCAGCCATAGCTTTGACGAACTTGGAAACATTTACGACGCTCAAGGCCGTCTCGGCAATTGGTGGACGGCGGATGATCTGGCCAACTATCGTGCGGCTGCCGCAAAAATGGTGGCCCAATTTGATGGCTATTGTCCGCTCCCCGATCTTTGCGTCAAGGGCAAGCAGGTGCTCGGTGAAAATATAGCGGACCTCGCGGGGTTGCTGGTGGCGCATGACGCCTACCTTCTGTCACTGAAAGGCAAGACCGATGTCGTGATCGATGGGCTGACTGGCGAACAACGCTTTTTTCTGGCATTCTCCCAGAGATGGCGCAGAAACCAGGGCGAATCCGCGTTGCGCCGTCAGATCACGACAGACACCCATGCACCGGGAGAATACCGCAGCGATACGGTTCGCAATGTCGAGGCCTGGTACAAAGCCTTCGGGATCGCGCCCGGCGACAAGTTATATCTGAAACCTGAAAATCGTATAGAAATATGGTGAAGCCGCTGCGTATCGCTTTTGTGGAATGGCCTGAAACCCTCTCAATGGATCACCCCATGTGGCCCGGATTGAAAGACTCCGTCACCACTGCGCATCCTGACATTCTGCTCACCAATGAACTGCCCTTTGGCCCCTGGCTCGCGGATGCAGCCGTGTTTTCGCGGGACGAAGCACAGCGCAGCCTGCGCGCACATGATAAAGGGATGGAAGCGTTGATCGATCTGGGGCTTCCCGCGGTCATCTCCTCGCGTCCTGTGTGGAATGGAGAGAGGCTGGCGAACGAAGCGTTCGTGCTTGAGAATGGAGTCACCCGTCCGCTGCACCGGAAACAATATTTCCCGAACGAGCCAGGATGGTTTGAAAGTGAATGGTACGCCGGCGATTGTTCAGGTTTTAACGTGGCAGAGGTGCTGGGAATCAAGGTAGGCGTGCTTGTGTGTACGGAAGCCATGTTCAACGAACGCGCACGGCACTACGGAAAGCAAAAGGCTTCGCTGATCGTAATACCTCGCGCATCCGGGACAGAAATCGCGCCATGGAAAATCGCCGGCGCCATGGCGTCACTCGTTTCAGGCGCATACGTCGTAAGTTCGAACCGGGTCGGCCTCTCCGCGGGCGGTACGAACTTTGGCGGCCGAGGTTTCGCTTATGCTCCGCAAGGGCAACTATTAACGGTCACAGAGCAATCCGATCCGGTAAAGACATTCGACTTCGATCCCAATTTGCCCACGCTCGCGCAACGCTCCTATCCTTGCTATGTCCCTGAATTAGAACCGCCCGCGTGATCAACCATTGCTTCCCGTCTGCCGTCAAGAGATTCGCCAATCCGCCAGGTCAGGAAGATCGTCTTGACCAAGGACGAGGATGGTTACGAGATGGTCGAGCTTCGCGGCTGGAAAACTTGCAACTGCAAGCTCATTCTATGAAATTCAACTCGCATGCTTCTCCAAAAATCGTGCCAAAACAAAACTGGCCCGCCGCGTGGCGGGCCAGCTTGAGCTTTCAAACAGCGAACATTACTTGATCGGAGTGCAGTCAACAGCCGGCGGAGCGGCAACGCCAACCGGGGTGTTCAGCGAAGGCGCGCGGTCAAAGTCAAACATATCTTCCAGAGTGTTGGCATGGAGATCACGCAGCGTCAGATGCGGGCGCCGGACATTCTCCCGGTCATCGTCGTCATCTCCATCGTGCTCCCGGCCATTGCCAGCGGCAGGGACCATGAAGGCCTTCTCAATAAACGCCAAAATCGATGTGTGATCGCCCGTAGTGTGGGAGACATAGTGCTGTTTGGAGAAAGGCGAAATCGCCAGAAACGGCACACGGAACCCAAGTTGGTCAAAGTTGGCGCACTCCGGCGGGAACGGCCCGGTGAGATTTGCGCCCAGCTCCGGGCAAAGCGCAACGGCGCTGCTCTTGCTGATGCTGCATTGCGCGCCTCCGCCGGGTTGCAGGCTCGAAGGCACGTTTGAGAGATCTTCACACTGGCCGGGGCTGATGCCGTCAGGATTTGGGCTGTGTCCCTGCGCCGCGCGCGGAGGAGCAACGTGATCATACGATCCGCCGTGCTCGTCATAAGTAATAAAGATGATGGAATCCTTCCAGAACGGGCCGTTGCGGACGGCATTCACCACCTGGGACACAAAGGCCTGGCCACGTTGAATGTCCGTGGGAGGATGCTCGTCATTTTCCGTCTTGAGGCCGCCGATCAGACCAAAAGTGGGGTCCACAAACGATACCTCAGGCAGCGACCCAACGCCGGGCACGCCGGACGCCTGGGCCAGGAACAGCTTCAGCGGAAGAAAATGCGGATCAGGGGGAGCTACCAGTCCGATGGAGCGGAAGGTGCCGCCCTGGGGAAAATCAGAAAAGTAATCGGCCCAGGAGACGCTGTTCTTCTCCATAAGATCGAAAATGGTCCCGGTAACCGGCTTGTATCCGGTGGTCCCCGCCGGAGGCCCGATTTCTGACGTGGTGAGATGGCCGAACGAGGTGGCGGCCATCAGGTATGAGCGATTGGGAAAAGTTGGTCCCAGCACTGGGCAGAAATAGCGGTCACTGATGGCAAACTTCTGCGCCAGATCGTAATAAAAAGGAATCTCGTTCTGGTTATAGAAGCCCATCGTCTGGTCGTCGGTCGGATTTTCCACGCCCTTGTCGATCTGCTCCGTGGCATCGTTCACGCGGACAAAACCATCGCTCAAGGTCTGGAACAATGACGCATTGGGTTTGAAGAAGTTGGCTTCCTGGTGCGTGCCTCCCCATCCATGATCAAGGTCCGGGGCCACGCAGCGGCGGGAATCATGGAACGCAAAAACGGTGCTTCCGTCGTCGTCAAGATTGGAGTTGCGGCAGGTAAAGTTGCCGGCTGCATCCACGCGGCAGCTCAAGCCGTCCACGCAGCGATTGTCGTCTTTCCGGCAGCCGCCGTTGCGATCATCACCGTCCCGGCCCGGCGAGTGATACGGGCTGTTGGGCGCATAAGCCAGCGCGCCAAAATAATTATCGAATGAATGGTTTTCCTGCATGATGACGATGACGTGTTTGACCTTGTGTATGTTCCCTTCGGCCTGTGCCGTCTGGACTGCAAGAAGCGCCAGCGGTAAAGCCAGTGCTGCACGGCGTACCCATGACAATCGCATTAGACGTTTTCTCCTTTTTCATGCGCGGTAAGCAGGCTCCATGCATGCCATCGCGGCATTAAATGCAACCGCCGAATTACACAGGAGAAGCGCTAAAGGACGGTGAATACTCTATGAAAATTGTGTTATTGCGCGAAGAAGGGCGCGGCTGGCCACGCGCCGAGCCCGCTGCTTCAAGGCTGAAGTTGTTCATTAGCCCACTACTGCATCAGCGGGTTGTCGCGTAGCAACAAGATAAAAGGAGCCTACGATTCACAGCCAGACTTTTTAGTCCTGAAGCGCACGTACTTTCAATGGCTTAACCGGAGTTTACCGGCGATTTTGGAGCACATTCGGTAATGAATCCAGCGCTCTAAATGTCAGTTCGCAAAAGTCCGATAGAGCCACACATCGCCAGCCCGGTTTGATGTAGTAATTAACTCCTTGAAATTTATGAGCGTTGGATTGTCATAACAGTTCAGATGGTTCGGACGGTGCAATGGAATCAGCAACTTGAGTTGAAGCGAGCTCGTTCGAAACTGTCCAGACACAGGCCGCGAGATTTCCATTGGGTTTTGCTCCGCTAGCTCACGGTCCATCCCGTCGCTCAACTATATCGGCGACGAAGAATTGTCCCAGACCATGAATGCCGCAGATGCCGAACGGGCAAATAGCAACACTGGACTCGAATAAAGCGAGCAGGGGAAGGAAGAACGGTACGGGATGCAAGCGAGAATGAGGGATTCGGTAGAAAAAAATGAGGCGCCTGTTCCTGAACCTGATGGTGCCTCTCGTCCATGGCAATTGCTGGCATGGTCGGCCAACACACCCACTGAACTTGACATCATGAGCCAGGACCTGGCCGATTTCCTAAATGAAAACAAACAAGTCAATCTTGCCGATGCGGCCGATACACTGAAGGTCGGAAGGGGTAGGTTTTCTCATCGCCGCATGCTTGTGTGTCGCGACCGTGAAGATGCGTTGCGAGTCCTGGAAAATGATCCCAGCCGTATCCTCACGGCGATCGAAGAGCGCCGCGAGCGCAAGGTAGCTTTTCTGTTGCCAGGACAGGGGGCCCAATACGTCAATATGGGCAAAGAATTGTATGAAAACGAGCCCCTGTTCCGTACTGATGTCGACTATTGTTGCGAGTACTCAAAGCCTTACCTGAAACTTGATCTGCGAGACCTGCTTTATCCGAAAGACGGCAAGCTAGATGAAGCTGCCGAGAAACTCACACATACCAGATTCACTCAGACAGCCATATTCACCATTGAATACGCCGTAGCCCGCCAATGGATGCGATGGGGTGTGGAGCCAATGGGAATGATCGGCCACAGCCTGGGAGAATTTGCTGCCGCCTGTATCGCCGGCGTGTTCTCTGTGGAAGAAGGACTCAGGCTGGTTGCGACGCGCGGCCGGCTGATGCAGCAGGTTGCTGGCGGAGCGATGTTGAGCGTAATGCTGTCAGAAGAAGAGTTGAAGCCGCTGCTGGATCACATCGGAGGGCTTGAAATCGCGGTCATCAATACGCCTTCTTCCTGCGTCGTTTCCGGTTCGCGGCACAAAATTGAAATATTAGAAACGGAACTGGCACGCAGAGAAGTCATGACTCGGCGGCTGCGAGTCACAGGTGCTGGCCACTCGTCAGCAGTGGAGCCGGTCCTCGACAACTTCAGGAAAGTAGTGCTTGAAGTGCGTTTGCAGGTCCCCAAGATGCCTTATCTGTCAAATCTGACCGGCCAGTGGATCAGCGGCAAGGAGATTACAGACCCGGAATATTGGGTCAATCATCTGAGGAACACCGTCCGGTTTTCTGACGGAGCGGCAGTGTTGCTGAAAGACCCGGAGTTGATCCTGCTTGAAGTTGGACCCGGGACGACGCTCAGCAAACTGATTTCCCAGCATGCAGCTCGTCCCCCTCGACTGTCAGTAATATCGTCTCTGCCTCCTGCCGGCGAACCACAACCAGATATGCAATATATGCTCGGAGGATTAGGAAGGCTTTGGATGGAAGGAGCTAAGCTGGAGTTGAACCGATACTATGAGACCAAGTAAAGGCGCAGGATTCCGCTCCCCACCCAAATATTTTTGAACGTAAGCATGTTCGCGTAGAGTGGGCGCAGGCAGAAGGAAATGCGGTGGCAACTTAATCTGCCAAACCTCCAGCTGGACAAAAAGTGTTTCATTTGTCCTCGTGAAAGTGAGTTCCCTTTTTCGCCAAATCGCTAAAACAAAAACCCGCCGTGCTGAAACAAATGCCTGAAGTAACAGGAGTCTGATCTCGCAGCAATCCGGCAAACTGCTTCACGGCGCTTCGGGTTCCACCTGCGCGTGCAATCAGGCAAAAGCTTCAGAAGTTGGAAACCATCGGGACTTTTCCAGCGCGAACCCGCTTGGACGCTGAGGCTGTAGTGATCAACGGTGTGGTTCTGTCCGCCGGGTGGTGCTCACTACGTTTGGTGGCTGTTCTTTCGTCATGAAGAAGTCGTCGAAGAGAACGCAGATCGCTTAAAGTGCGGCCACTAGCAGACAGGTACCGCCGCAATTTCTCCAGATTGTACTCAACCACGCAAAGAGCTTCGACACGACGATGTGACATTTGCAGGGTGGCGAGACTTATCTCATCATCGACATCGCGCTTTGCTTCTTTAACGGCCTCTGCAAGAAGCCTGATGTACTGCTGAGCGTTTTCAATGCTTTCAAACGGAGTTTCAATTCGATGGTTCATTGGTCTCACCAAAAAACAAGTTTATTGGACGTGAGCGTCAAAAGCAGCGGTCTGCACTTTGCCGGACTGTTTGATCTGTACAAAGATGCGATAGTCTCCGGGATGAGGGAATCCATAAGGAAAACTCACCTTCGGCGGTAGCGAAGCGGGGGAATGCGGACTGCCCATGTCCATGGCCATTGCAGTGGCGCCGGCGGAAGGTTGGGCCATGAGCCGCTCTTGTGCCATATCCAGAGCCGCCATTGAGACTGAACCTGCCGGATGGATGTGAGCAAAGACGCTCAGATCAAAACAAACCACTTGCGCGTGCGCCGCCATGCCCATATAAGGTTCCAGGCCACGGGCCGGCGAGCCGTCTTTCTCTTCCACTCTGAACTTGAAGCTGACCGGCACATTGGCCTTTAGAGAATCCGCACCCCGTTCCCACACCACGCGGGCGCCACCAGAAAGCGGTGCTACCGTGGATTCGGAAAGCGGTGCCGTCAATCGAGCGCCCTCCCATGCCGAGTCATCGCCCATGGCGGACGAGCCGTTGATCTGGGGCAGGTCTACGTTCCCTACCAGCGTCCAGGGAAAACCGTTCTTGTCTACAATGTCAGCGAACACCTGATATTGGCCCGCAGGCATCGCCGGAAGTCTTTCGGAAAATGCGCCACCGTCAACGAGATCAGGATGGAGATGCCACATCTTCTCCATTCCCGGCAGGCGAATGAGAAACAAGTGCATGACGTGGCCGTGGTCGGGAATCAATTCATCCATTTTGACCGCACTAGCTGATTGACTCTGGCCGACGAGTGGAACCATGAGTGGGCCAGCGGGCCGGACCACCAGGCGGTTCCCATCGAGCAGGGTTGTTTCAGCGCGAGGCGGCTTGAGAAGATTGACATTGCGCTCGTACGTTGCCGCCTCCACATTCCACGTCGCCCGGCCCCGGTAAACGATGATCACGACCATGATCAGCGCCAGCGCCATGACAATCCGTGAGCGTCGCCTGTTGGGTGCCTGAGGAGCTTCGCCCGGAGGAACCGTGCTTTCGCGGACAACAGCGCCAGTGATCAGCACCACGCTGAGTGTCAGCAAAACAAAGAAAAAGCCGAGAAGCGCACTCAGCCACCGGTCCATAGGCAATGATTGCCTTGCGAAAGACGCAACCGGAATGGAAAGTTCCGCTTTGCCTTTGGGGCCGTCTGCCTGGATGCGTACTTGCAGAGCGCCAAATTCCATGAACCACAAGTTGCTGGTGAAAAATTGCGGATCATCCTTCGACCGCTGGGCTACGTCAGGAACGGGCGGCAAATTTGAGCCCAGCCCACTCAGCCGGAGAGACGCAACTTGAATGGTTTGCACGTCGGGCGAGGCACAGCGCACCTGGATCTCGGCCACGCCGGGAATCACCTGCGGCAAGCGTATGGTCACGAAAAGGTGGTAGGGTCCAGCATCGCCCTCATAGTAGACATCGGCGCTGCCAACATGGGCATGGACGAGGGTGCTCGCAAGAAGAATGAAAAAAATCAATAGGTTTCGCATACAATTTTTGCCTCCAGATTGAGAGTGCAGGACGGACTGGGCAACGCCTTCATCTGCGGACACGTCGCATCCAGTTCCCCCAGGCCAGCCCAAAACGGGTAGTCACAATGGAGGCAACGAATGCGATCGTCATGGTCAGCAGGAATGCGCCGGGTGTTTTTTCCGCAACCGCGAATTTATAGGGATCGTATAGAAATCCCGCAGGGTCGCCATAAGCAAAATAGGCAGTTCCGAAGACCCAGTTTCTCGACGCCGGTGACATAAGAAAATTGGCGAAGGGCCATTGAACGGCGAGAAAGCTGAGCAGAAAGGCGGGCCCAACGCAGACAGCCTTGACCCAGAAGGATCGCTGTTCCAGCTTTTGCAACAACAGATCTGCAACAAAAGCCGGAACAATGAGCAACAACGGAAAGCCTATCGGAATTAGATGGGTTACGTTGTGGTACACGGGCCCGAGCTTCGGTTGCGCGGGAAAGAGCGGCAACAGCCATTCTGATCCCAGCCCGATGGCCGTATAAATAGCAGCTGCGATCGTGCATCCCCACTTATGCACCGCGGCCCAGCCAGTAGCAACCAATATGGAGGGAATAAATACGGCGACTGCAAGATAGCAGGCGGCGGTGTGCATGTTTTCGGTGAGTGTGGCTGCAACGATCAACTTTGCGAACTGTATCAAACCCAGCGAGCCCACAAAGAGGAATAACCACCTCAAGCGGTCGCGTAGCGTATCCGTGGAATGGCTCATGGCGCTGGCGATCCAGGCCATCGCGCCGACCTTCGCAGCGAGAGAGCCGAGAAATAACAGCGAGTGGGGTGGATTGATCATTTTCACATCCAGCCCATAAGCGTTGTGCCACCAGTTATCAAATGGCTCGGAGGCAAAGATCGCAATGCTGCCCCAGAGCGCGATGAATGCGCCCCCTGGCCCACGTAAACCCAGGACCTGGACGGAGGCGTCCCGTGCCGGAGCGGAGCCGGCCAGGGTCGTAGCCAGAATCACATAGGCAGCTGCGATCCCAACCAGAATGCCCCCCACCTGCACCATGACATGCGGTGGAACCCACATTGTGTCTCGGCCAATGGACATGTGCCAGGCGAAATCCCAGGTTCCCCCGACCAGCGCGAGGATCATGCCTGCGACCATCAACCATAGGGCCCGAGGAATCGAGACGGCCTCAGCTAATACCAGCGGACGGCTCTGCATCGGCAATACTGCCGGAACGATTCTTGCTTGTGACATTTTGGCGACTCCATTTCCCTGCTCGGGAGCGAGAGGTTAAGGCGTTTCGAATGATCGTAGGGGCTTTAATCTACAGGTGGACAAGATGCCCGCCTGTTGAGTTACGTGGAAAGGCACGGCGGCTTGCGGGTCTTCTTCAGCAGAAGTTTTGATCGCACCTACCGCACCGGCTTCCTCAGTATTAACGAGGGGATCCTGCGCACCTAAGCAATCTGGGCGTATTGGCGTTGAAATTCTTTTATTCCCGTTAAGAAAAGCGTTTCCTTGCCTTGAGCACTCCTCGCCTGGGGAATGAAATCGGTATCCAAAACGACGTTGCGAGTGCCGAACTTGATGGCATTGTTGTTCACGAGCAGATTGTCATACTCTTCCATCGACAGCTCATGTCTTTTGTCCAGTTGATCTTTGAATCGCAGAGCACGCACGCGCTCCTGGCCTTCCCTGGTGACGGTTCCGCTAAAGAATTCAGAACAGCAGCCAGACCCGTAGGAAAAACAACCAATTCGTTGAGGCGTTTGGAAATCACCGTGGTCAATCGTGCTGAGCAGCGAAAGCATCGTGGTCGCGCCCATGATATTGCCCACGCGCTGGCAATGAGTCAGCCCAGGCATCGCGCGGCGCTGAAAATCCGCTTCGATCTCCTTCGGGTTCGCCTTGACCATTTTACGCATCATGTCGCGATGCGCTCCCTTGATCATGCCTCCGAAAGGTGTGTGCATGGCCAGATAGCCAAAAGTACTGGCGAAGTCCGCACCGTCCACACGCTTCTTGTACTCCAGAAAAGATCCCTCGTAACAATCCAGGTAGGAAAGCAGGGACAGATCGGCATCGCCCGCCTCACTATCCGGAACGGGGCGGCAAGTGTCCATCACCTCATAACCATAGTAGCCACTGGCTCCCACGTCGACCTGAAACACATAAGGCGTTTCGCTGACGATCATCGCCACCGCGCCGGCCCCGGCACTAGGCTCAAAAAACGACCAGTCTTCCGTCAGCGCTTCTCCGCCCTTCACCGTCATGAAGCGGGACATGTCCGTGGCGATCACCAATGCTTTGGCGCCAGGCGAAGCCTGCGACAGAATGAAATTGACCGCCACCTGAAACCCGGCCACGCCGGAATAACAGGCGTTTTTCAGCTCGAACAAGCGGCAATTACGGTTCAAGCCCAGGAGTTTGTGAAAATAGGTGCTCATTGACTTGCCAAAATCGAAGGCCGATTCCGTACAGGTAATTACCATCTCGATCCGGTCTTTATCCTGCGGACTCATGGCGTCAATCAGCGGTCTGGCTGCATTCAAACCAAAAGTAATAGGATCTTCATAAGGCAGGGCGACGGTTTTTTCCTTCATCAGCAGGTTCCTGAATCGCGTCACGTCCAGCTTGCGATGCAAGGCAAGCTTTTCTACGTTCACACAGGCGCTACCAGCAAAAGCATTGATCGCTTCAATTCCAACTATACTCATATGTGTACCTCTGGTGAGATTTTTCCAACTCTGGCTTGGGTGCTCAAACGAAATCGAACATCTTTGCTACGTTTTGCCCGCTTCTCAAGCGAAAAGCCGCAAAAGAATGTTTATCCGCAAACTGCAGATAAACATTCTCTTTCAGCAACTGCGCCAGTCTTTGACCTGGCGGTGTTCCATAAGAATGGCCGGGGAAAATACGCGTTTCCGGTCTGAGCCGGTTTTTCAAAACTTGCAGGCTGGCAAACATGGCATGGGCAGCTTCGACATCGGGACATATGCCACATCCCTCCGCAAACAGAACGTCGCCTGTAAACAAGTTGTCCGCCATCAGATAACACGTGCAACCCGGCGTATGCCCAGGCGTGAGTATGGGTTCAATCAGCATCTGCCCAACCGCCCATGGGGTTGTATCTATGCCAACCAGTTGCCTGGCGTTGAACCCGGAATCTGCTATTTCTTCCTTCGACATCCAAATCGGGCAGTCGTACTCGTCCGCGATCGGTTCGGCAAGGTGGACATGATCAGGGTGGGAATGGGTAATGAGAACCCCACTCAGGCTGGCTTGCGTATACATCAAGGCCTGTTCGATTTTTTCCATCTGCCAGGCCGGATCGACAATAACTGCCTGGCGGCTGCTCGGATCGACCACCAGATAGCTATAGTTCTTCATCAATTCATGACACACTTTCAATACGACAACTTGCGGCATGATTCCGTTGTGCCCCACATCTACATAATGTTGGTTCATTTGATAGGTCTCGAACACGACTGATCAACTCTTTCTTTTCGGCATCGTTGTCTGCTTTTTGGCCCAGCTGTTTCACTTGCTCAAGCACCAGCGGCGACAGACAACCGCGCCGTCTCCGCGGAGCGAGGGGCCGCCTGGATTGTGGGCAGTGCTCTTACGAACAGGTTCCTGAAGCTGATCAAAACGTCTCCGCTTTCATTCAGGAGTCGAATGTTGAACTTCCTGACGCCTGCATGAGTCCGCTCTCGTGAGTCAGCAAACTCCGCGTATGCATAGCAGGTCTGACGCACAGGGTGGAGAATATCGACCTCATCCAACGCAAAAGGCAGGTGGGGCGTGGCCGATTCCAGACCTCCAACCAAAGCGGCAGCTGTCTGCAAAGCGCCATCAATGATGCTGGGATGAAGAATGAATTGACCAAAATCGCTTTTCAAATGGTCCGCTACTTTCAACTTGGATAGAGCAAAGGAACCATTGATGTAGATTTCCTGTATGGTTTGGAAGGAGGGGCCGTAATGAACGCCATATTTCCTGAATTTGTTGTAATAGGCAGTTACATCTTCAGGTCTTGCACATTGCGCTTTCAGTGCTTCAATCGGAATTTGATCCCCGGCATCGACTGGATCTGCCCAGCCACTCCTGAAAGCCAGCTTCCCTTCCGAATGAAGGACCTCTTCATTTTCGTCGTCGAATGATGAAATTACATACTCAACGGTGTCCCCAACAGATTTCAAAAGAGTCCGGACCGCTTGCGGGCCTTTCCGGAAACTCAAAGGCCGAACCCACACTATGTCCTTGATCTTACGGACCCTGCGCTCAGCGGCGATATTTCCTGAGATACATGCCATCTCCAAATATCCCGCTCCCGGGAAAATCCCTTCTTCGTTGACCTTATGATCTACAGCATAAAATGCTGTATCGGACAGCGATGAGCCGAAGCTGACCTCTTTCAAGGTAGAGGAATTGTAGGAAATCAAAGGATGCAGTTGAGCGTTGGGAGGCGTTCGCTTTTCGGGAGCCAGCGAGTTCGAAATCCAGTATCTTCCACGAGCAAACGGATAGGTAGGCAGAGCAATCCGGCGAGGCTTAGTCCAGGGATATAGAGTGTCCCAACTTACTTCTTCGCCTGTGACCCACATGGAGGCAATCTCGGTCAGGCCTTGCCCTGCTGTCTTTGCAACTTTCGAACGCTTACGGCGTGGGCCAACATTGCCGTGATAAATATCGGACGAAGGTCCTCGTTTGCTCCATTCGTCCAGCCGATCGATGAGTTCACCCACTTCTGAAACGACAGTCGCCAGCCTCTCCTCCATCGCTTCCCTGCCGACCTGGAGGGTATAGCAAAGGTCGCCAAGATCAATCTCCTGTTCACTTCGCAACTGAATAAGCATGCGGTTGGCATATTCCCGGAGCCGGTCCTCATCCTTGGCGGAGAGTGCAAACAAATAGGGGCCGGCTTCTCGCCGGTTCTCCGGTGAGCCTGGCTGCTGGTATTCCTCAAGGACCACGCATGCATTTACTCCTCCAGCTCCGAAGGAATTAATTAACGCCCGTCGCGGCTGATCAGGAGATGATTCCCATTCGGAAAGTCCATGTTGCAGATAAAACGGCGAATCCTTGAATTCGATATTAGCGTTTGCCTCGTCAGAATAGATTGTAGGAGCAAGTTGCCGATGTTTCATTTGCAGGATGACCTTGGTCAAGCTGCCAATTCCCGCCGCCGACTCCGAATGCCCGATATTGGCTTTGACGGAACCGATCGGACAGAATTGCTTTTTTGTCGTCTGTTTCCGAAATGCCTGGGTCAACGCGACAATTTCGATTCCGTCGCCCAACTGAGTGCCCGTGCCATGACCTTCAACATAGCCAATGGTTTCAGGATGAATATGCGCCTTCTTGAGCGTTTGGCTGATCAGGCGCGATTGAGAATTCGGGTTAGGAGCAGAATAGCCGTTTGACCGGCCACTATGATCGAATGCGCTTGCCGGGATGACGGCGTAAATATGGTCCTGATGCTCTATCGCTTTGCTTAGCGGTTTGAGCACCAGCGTTCCTACTGCCTCTCCAGGAACAAAACCGTCGTCGCCTGCCCCATAGCTGTGACATTTTCCATCGAGCGAAAGCATGCGTCTCTGGCACAGCGATTGGTATTTTGAGGGATGCAAATACAAATTCACGCCGCCCGCGATCGCGACCTGGCATTCGCTCCTTTTGAGGCTTTCGCAAGCGAGATGGACCGCAACCAGTGATGAAGAACAAGCCGTGTCAACCGGCATGCTGGGTCCGCTGAAATCAAAAAAGTAGGAGACACGATTCGCGATTGACCAGGGCAGGGCGCTGGGAAAAACAATATTCCCACGGCTCCGTTCTTCGGGCGCCCACAGATGATAGGAGTTGGTGGTAACGCCGACAAAGACACCCACGTCCGCGCTTCTGCCTTTGGGAGCGCGTTTTTTCAAGCTTTCTCTCGTATACCCGGCGTCCTCGATGGCGGCCCAAACCGATTCCAGAAACAGACGCTCCTGCGGATCGATTACCTTGGCCTCTTCAATGGAAATGTTGAAGAAATGCGGGTCAAACTTGTCATAGTCGTCCAGGAAGCCGCCCCATTTGCAGTAGATTTTTCCGTCCGAAGCGGCTACCGGATCGGGATGGTAGAACTCCTCATAATCCCAGCGGCTGGGCGGTACCAAGTCGATCAAATCTCTCCCTTGTTTCAGGTTTTCCCAATATTCAGCTAAATTCGCAGAGTGAGGATAGTACCCATGAATTCCTATGATTGCGATTGCCCCAAGGTCATCCTTTATTTCTGCCTCTGCCGCCGGCGTTTCATCTTGAACTGTTTCTTCCTCGATTCCCGCAGACGAAATCGACGGCTCGCCGGGGGAATGAGCCAAGCCAAACCGGACAACCAACGCTTCCCGCGCCTCTTGCAGCAGAAACTGCGCAAGCTCCTGGACCGTTTCATGCTCATACAACAATGTCTTCGGCAGCGGGCCCAGGTCCTTTTCCAAATGAATATTCAGCTGGTTGATCATGACGGAATCAATGCCAAAGGATTCCAGACGATCTGACGAACCAATCCGGTCCGGCGCGAGTTTAATCTCCTCGCCGACCAAGGCCTTCAAATACTCTTCCGTTTTTGCCAGGAGCATCGCGGCATCAACACCATCCGCCAGGGCTGTCACGTTTTTATCGCGCTTCACGGGCTTCTGAGCAATCGAGGCCGCGATCCTGGAAGGGATTCCATAAAGTGCAACACCTTGTAACGCCTCGGACCGCAGGAAGTCTTCCCAGTATCGAATACCGTCTTTCGTCGGCAAAGGACATATTCCGGTTTGTTTTTCCGCAAGCGCGATATGGTCCGGAGAGACATTCATCCCTCCTTCTTCCCACAAGGGCCAATTGATTGATAAGGTCCGGCCCGATCGTTTCTGGGTTCTTTTCAGCTTCTCTCGACTCTCCACAAAAGAATCCAAAAAGTGATTCGCGTAGGCGTAATCGCTCTGCCCCAAGTTGCCCATCACTCCTGCGATAGAGGAAAACAAGACAAACAAGTCCAAATTCTCGTTTCTCGTTGCCAGGTCCAGGTTGATCGTGCCGTAAACCTTGGCCGCCAGCACCGCCTCCATCTCTTCCCTTGTCTTCTTGACAATGAAAGAGTCACGGTTCATGCCCGCAGCATGAATGACTCCATTTATTTGCGAGAATCGCGCCTTCGCCTCACGCACGATCCTCTCCATGTCTTCAAATTTAGAAACATTGGCCTGAAGCACCAGGATCTCGGCGCCGTAGCCTTTCAGCTGGCTTAGTTTTTCTTCTTGCCTGGCACTGGGCGCAGAACGCCCCACCAGAACCAGTTTCGCCTGGAAATTCTTCGCCAGGTACTCTGCAAAGATGAGTCCGATGCCGCCTAACCCGCCGGTAATGAGGTAGACACCCTTCTGTCGTAGCGGCAACACTGCCGACTTCTTCTCTATGGGAGTTTGCGGCACTAACTCGCTTATGCATCGCTCACGCGTCTGCTTGTCTTCGTGCATGGAGTTCCGATAGCGAATCTCCTGTGCCGTCCAATCTTTCTCGTAAATCTCATCCCAAATGAGGCCGGCTTTCTCCGAAAGAGACATTTCTCCATCTCTTCCTGGTCCGCTTTGAATATCCACGACCTTTGCAAGGTACCGCGGATTTTCTAGCACGAGGGTCTTGAAAAAACCGCCAATGGCAGCGCCCAACGGAGCCGTCGCTTCCGAATGGCTGGAGAAAACCGAGACGAACTTCAGCGGAACCTGAGGTTTTTCCTTCATCAAGGCCTTGCATAGATAGAAGAGCGCATAGACCCCGTTATTCAGATGCTGATTTACCTGTTGCTTGACTTCCAGATTGCACACGTCTGAACAGTGATGGAGAACCACGCCAGGAAGCAAATTTTTACTCCTGAGATTTTCCATGAGTTCGTGGAACTGTTCTTCTCGTTCAGTATCGATGGTATAGATATTCGGCCCTATTTCCTGAAAAGACTTTCCGGGTTTGACCAAGACAATACCGTTGTCAGCTGGTCCGTTCTCGCGCAGCCCTTTCATGGTCAGGAATAGCTCTTCAGAAGAATCGAATACCAGGATTGGGCCAATCGCCGGTTTCTTTTCCACTGATGCGACAACGGACTGCAACGTCCATTGCGGATAGTAGTACGTCCTCTTTTTGTCTTCAGCAGGTCCGCTTACGACAACCTTCCTGGTATCCAATGCTTTCTTTTGAACAGCACGCGGAGCTGGCGTTTTCTGATTTATCTCCACCCAGCACCGTTCTTTGGCGAAAGGATACGTCGGGAGTGAGACCCTCTTGGGAGTCGCGTCCCGGTGCAAAAGAGCCCAATCAATTTCAACGCCTAAAATCCAGAACCTGGCCAGCTTTTCCAGGTCTTTGTTTGCCAAAAGGTCCGCAAGAAAAGCCTTTCCTGCCCGCCCTTCAATCAGATTGCCAGCGTACTGGGCCTCCCTGACGCTTCCATGGAAGACATCCTCCAATTCAGGGGCGCCGCCTTCCGCACGGATGTTTTTGTTCTTTCGCAGAGTGATCCACTGATTCAATTTGTCTTTGAGGTCTTTTACGCTCGACGTGATGATGACAAGCCGCGCATCCATCGGCGACCTTCCCACCTGGGAGGTATACGCCATGTTGGCCAGTGAAACGTCAGGTGCGTTTTCCAGGAAATGGACAACTCTTTCGGCATAACGGCAAAGGGCATCCTGGTCCCTTGCCGAAAGAACAAAGGCTTCGAGCGGCGTTGTATGAGACGCGCTCTCTGGTTCTCGAGCGCCGGCATATTCTTCCAGGATGAGATGCGCGTTCGATCCTCCGGCGCCAAACGAGCTGACGCCAACGCGCCTGGGATGCGCAGCCGTGTGCTTCCATTCCACCAGTTCAGTCTGTACGTAAAACGGTGATTCCTGGAAATTGATGTTCGGGTTAGGAGGATCGGCATGTAAAGATGGGACCAACTGCTTGTATTTGATTTGCAATAAAGCTTTGGTAACGGCTGCAATCCCGGCGGCCGATTCGAGATGTCCGATATTTGATTTGACCGATCCAATGGGACAGAACTGTTTCTCTTCGGTGGAGCCCTCAAACGCCTTCAGCAGCCCGGTAATCTCGATTGGGTCTCCCAGGGAAGTGCCTGTTCCATGAGTCTCGATGTAACTCATGGTTTTAGGATCGATATTAGCCTTTTTGAGGGCATCGAGAACCAGATCGCCCTGCGCATTCGGATTGGGGACCGTATAGCCGTTGGTTTTTCCACCATGATTCAAGGCGCTCGATTTGATGACCGCATATATTTGATCGCCATCGCGAAGAGCGTTTTCCAGAGGTTTGAGCAGGACCGCCCCCACCCCTTCTCCAGGGACGTATCCATCTCCTCCCTGGCCAAAGCTCCGGCATTTACCATCACTCGCGGCAAACTTTCCCTGGCTCATGCTCAGATATTTACTGGGATGTACGGTGACATTGACGCCACCTGCAATGGCGGCATCTATCTCTCCTGCGCGGAGCTCTTTGCATGCCAGGTCAATGGCGGTGAGAGAAGAAGAACACATGGTATCCAGCGCCATGCTGGGGCCATGGAAATCGAAAAAGTACGAAACCCGGTTCGCGATGGAAGCGTAGGATGAATTTGGGATGGCTGCATCGCCGCTCAAAATCGCCTCAGCCCCAAAAAGCTCATACTGTCCCCACATGACCCCGACAAAAACGCCTACTCGGCTTCCCGAGATGCTCTCCTTGGTATAACCGGCATCCTCGATGGTTTCCCATGCAGTTTCAAGGAACAGGCGCTCCTGCGGATCAGTCAGCGCAGCTTCTTTCGGGGAGATGTTGAAGAACAATGGATCGAATTTGTCCACATCGGCAATAAAGCCGCCCCACTTGCTATAGCTTTTTCCTAACTTGTTCCGGTCAGGATCGTAGTACAACTCGTGGTCCCACCGTTCTGGAGGAATTTCCGTAATGCAATCGCGGCCGTTTTGGAGATTCTTCCAGAATTCCTGCAAGTTCTCAGCCTGCGGGTATCTTCCGGCCAGCCCGACAATAGCGATTTCCCGCCGATCATTCGTTTTAAAGCCAGCGGTTTTGAAACCAGCAAAACGATTCTTACTCCGTATCGCTGGAGTTGGCTGCCTTTTTTCTATCGCAGTTTGATCAACCTGCTTTGCCCTGGACGCTTCATGCTGGATCCCAATTTGTTCGCGCACGATTGCCGGATACGCTTTCAGGAAATATCCAGCCAACCCGGCTATAGTTTGGTATTCGAAAAACAACGTCTTGGAGAGCGAACCAAACGTCTTTTCCAGCTTATTGGTCAGCTTCATCGCCAGGATCGAATCAATCCCGTAGTTCTCCAACGCGGCCTGCGGATCAATTTTGTGGGACGGCAGTTGCAGCAATTCCGCCAATTGCTTGCGCAAGTAATCTTGTGTCTTCTCTACAAGACTTTCCGAATCGATCTCGGCAGCCACCACCGGATGTTTTGCCTGCGGTTCGGCTGGCGTGGATGGTACGGCCGGGCTGGCAGTCAATGCGCGTCGCATACGGGGCAGATCGCCTTCCGCTATCAGCATCTGGTCGCAGGGCAACACCAGGCTGCGATAGAACGCTTCTACGCCCGTGGCCGTCTGCATTGCCTGCATGCCCGTGGCTTCCTGCAACATTTCCCAGTTCGCTGCATCGGTCCCCATCCCGCCGGCTTGCCATGCACCCCAGTTGATCGAACGCGTACCCCCGTACCGTTGCTTCGCAGCTACCTGCCCATTGCGATACGCCGCAAACTGGTCCATAAAACCATTCGCTGCTGCGTAGTCGGCCTGACCCACATTCCCCATCGCTCCGGCGATGGAAGAAAACAACACAAAGAAATCCAGTTCCGCGTGCTGGGTGGCCTGATCCAGGTTGTACGTCCCCATGACTTTCGGCGCCAGTACCTTACTGAATTCGGCTCTGTCCTTTTTCAGTATGAAGTTGTCGGCAATCATCCCGGCACTGTGCAGGATGCCTTTCATCTGTCCGTGCGCGTCCTGAATGGCAACGATGAGCTGCTTGACCTGGTCCAGATTACCCAGATCCACCTGCCGATAACTCACCCGCCCAACTGGCGCTGATAACTTATCTAGCAAACTTTGTTTTTCTGCGTCCAATGCCGAGCGACCTGTCAGGACAACTCTGGCCTCGCGGCTCTGCGCCAGAATTTCTTTGGCAAAGACAAGACCTAAGCCGCCCAGCCCACCGGTGATCAGATAGACACCCTGATCCTGGAACGCGATTGGTGCCTTTTCCGGCTGCGCCGATACCTCTTCCCAGCGCAAAACTTGCCGGACTCCCTGTTCATATCGAACCAGCCTATCCAACGGCTGCTGCATCTCTGCCTGCAATTGCCCGCTCAACTCCTCAGTTGTCACTTCCGCCGGAACAAGCAGAAGTTGACCGATCAACTGGGGATTCTCCAGCGTCGCCGTTTTGAGCAATCCCCACAGACCCGCCAGCACGGCCTGCTCGCGGCCGCCGCCTACGACTATCTGGAAAAGTACTTTGCCTTGCGGCTTGCCTTGGAGCACAGTTTGTATCCGTTTAAAACATGCCAGGGCACACTCGCTGTAGCGCTCCGCAATATTCTTTTCTTCCCATGCAGGCAATGACAGGAATTGGCTGTCCGGAAGCAAAGAAACAAGTTTCTCGACATCGATCTCCGATAGCTCGCACAAAATAATATTGTGCTCTGTGCATGCAGTCTTAGTGGCGTTAGCGGGGACCTCCACGCCATCGGCTTGCCAAACCGGAATGGCCAGCAGGCTGCCTATCGTCTTACCTTGTGCGGCATGTGTGACGTTCTCTTTCTCCAGCACACGCGAAGAAAGTCCGCGCATCTGCACGCAGACATTCCCGCGTTCATCACACAGATCAATATCCAGCTTTGCGACCTTGTCCTCCGCCTGACTTCCCGGCGCGTAGCGCACCCAGGCAACCATCTCCACGCTGCAACCCGTGACGATACGCA
>JAIQGL010000007.1 GCA_020072585.1 Terriglobia bacterium
ACATCGTCGCCCGGAAACTTGTAGCTCTTCAACAGCTCGCGCACTTCCAGCTCCACCAGGTCCAGCAGCTCCGGATCGTCCACTGCATCGCACTTGTTCAATGCCACCACGATGCAGGGCACGCCTACCTGGCGGGCCAACAGCACGTGTTCGCGCGTCTGCGGCATCGGACCGTCGGTGGCCGCTACCACCAGGATGGCGCCATCCATCTGCGCCGCGCCGGTGATCATGTTCTTGATGTAATCGGCGTGGCCGGGGCAATCCACGTGCGCATAGTGCCGGTTCGGCGTCTCGTACTCCACGTGCGCCGTCGCGATCGTGATGCCGCGCTCGCGCTCTTCCGGCGCGTTGTCAATCGAATCAAACGAACGGAACTTGATCTTCGGGTTGTGCTTGGACAACACCTTGGTGATCGCCGCCGTCAACGTCGTCTTCCCATGGTCAATATGGCCAATCGTCCCTACGTTTACGTGCGGCTTGCTGCGATCAAATTTTTCCTTTGCCATTGCTTGATGCTCCTCTAGCCTTTGCTGAACCAGAACGCGCCCAGGCGCGTCTCTGATTCCGTTAAACCTTCCAGTTCCTTGTCCAGCCGTCCATATTCGGCCAGATTCTGCTGGTGGAACCGGCTGAACTCTTCTTCCGTCTGCCAGTAATCCAGCGTGAGAAAACGTAGATCAACAGCAACATCTCTTACCAGCTCCGTTCGGATGTAGCCTGCGGAACCACGGAAGAAACGCGCCCATGTTCCTTCAGGCCCGTACTTCTGAACAAACTCCGATGCCTTGTCCGGCCGTACACGAAACTCCCAGACGATTACGTACTCTCGGACGCCAGGCACAAAATTACCTGGCCGCCGGCTTGCCCTGCACCTTGGCGACAATCTCTTCCGTTACCGCGCGCGGCGCTTCATCATAGTGCGCAAAGTGCATAGAGAAGGTCGCACGGCCCTGCGTATTCGAGCGCATGTTGGTGGCGTAACCGAACATCTCGGCCAGCGGCACCAGCGACTTGATCACCTGCGAACCGGCACGGTGCTCAATGCCTTCAATGCGTCCGCGGCGCGAATTCAGGTCGCCGATAATCACGCCCATGAACTCTTCCGGCACCACCACTTCCACGGACATGATGGGCTCCAGCAGCACCGGCGAAGCCTTGCGCGCCGCTTCCTTAAAGCCCATGGAAGACGCGATCTTGAACGCCATTTCGTCGGAGTCTACTTCGTGATAGCTGCCGTCATACAGCGTGACCTTGATATCGACCATTTCATAGCCGGCCAATACGCCGCCTTCCATGGCCTGCTTGATGCCCTGCTCAATGGGCTTGAAGAATTCGCGAGGCACCGCGCCGCTCTTGATCTCATTGATGAACTCAAAGCCCTTGCCCATTTCATTGGGCCCAATGCGCAGCTTGACGTGGCCATAGTGCCCGGAGCCGCCCGTCTGGCGGATGTACTTGCCTTCCGCCTGTGACTCCTTGCGGATGGTTTCGCGATACGCGACCTGCGGCTTGCCGACGTTGGCTTCCACTTTATATTCGCGCATCATGCGGTCGATGATGATTTCCAGATGCAGCTCGCCCATGCCGCTGATGATGGTCTGGCCGGAATCAGGATCGGTTGCCACTTTGAACGTGGGGTCTTCCTGCGCCAGACGTCCCAGCGCGACGCCCATTTTTTCCTGGTCGCTCTTGGTCTTGGGCTCCACCGCAACCGAGATGACCGGCGCGGCAAAGGTAATGGACTCCAGCAGAATCGGGGCTTTTTCTGAGCAGATGGTGTCACCGGTGGTGACGTTCTTCAGACCCACACAGGCGCAGATATCACCGGCATAAATTTCGCTGATTTCTTCGCGTTTGTTGGCGTGCATCTTCAGCAGGCGGCCAATGCGCTCAGACTTGCCGCGTGTAGTGTTCAACACACCATCACCGGTCTTCAGATGGCCGGAGTACACGCGGACGAATACCAGCTGGCCGACAAAAGAATCGGCCATGATCTTGAAAGCCAGCCCGGAGAACGGCTCGTCGTCAGCAGGCCTGCGCTCAATCACTTTTTCGCGATGGTCGGGATCGTGACCTTGGGTCGGAGGAATATCCAGCGGCGAAGGCAGATAATCCACCACCGCATCCAGCAGGGTCTGCACGCCTTTGTTCTTGAAGGCCGTTCCGCAAAGCACCGGAAACAACTTAAGCGCGATCACGCTCTTGCGCAGCGAGGCACGAAGCTCGTCGGCTGTGATGGTCTCGCCTTCCAGAAACTTATGCAGCAGCTCGTCGTCGTTTTCAGCCACTGACTCGACCAGCTGGGCGTGGAACGCTTCCGCCTTTTTCCTGAGATCGGCGGGAATCTCTTCCACTTCGTACTTGGCGCCCAGTGTCTCATCGCGCCAGTAGATGGCCTTCATGCCGACCAGGTCGACTACACCTTTAAAAGCTGCTTCCTGTCCGATGGGGATCTGAATGGCGACGGGGCGGGCGTTGAGACGTTTGCGGATGGTATCGATGGCGTGCTCAAAATCGGCGCCCATCTTGTCCATCTTATTAATGAAGCAGATTCGCGGAACGCCATATTTATCGGCCTGGCGCCATACGGTTTCCGACTGCGGCTCCACGCCATGCACGGCGTCAAACACGGCGCAGGCGCCGTCCAGTACGCGCAGCGAGCGCTCCACCTCAGCGGTAAAGTCCACGTGGCCGGGCGTATCGATGATGTTGATGCGAATATCGCGCCAGGTGCAGGTAGTGGCTGCGGAAGTAATCGTAATGCCGCGCTCCTGCTCCTGCTCCATCCAATCCATGGTGGCGGTGCCTTCATGCACTTCGCCAATGCGGTGCGTGATGCCTGTATAGAAAAGGACGCGTTCAGTCGTAGTGGTCTTGCCGGCATCGATGTGGGCCATGATGCCGATGTTCCTACAACGTTCTAATGGGACCTGTCTTGGCACTGTATGTTCCTAAATCCTTGAAATTTGAAATTTAAAATTTCAAATTGAAAATTCTCGTTACCACCGATAATGCGCAAAAGCCTTGTTTGCCTCTGCCATACGGTGAACGTCTTCCTTTTTCTTGATCGCGGCGCCGCGACCATTGGCCGCGTCCAGCAACTCATTGGTGAGCTTGTCCACCATGCCTTTTTCGCCACGCTCGCGCGCATAGCCGACAATCCAGCGGATGGCCAGCGATGTACGCCGATCCGGATTTACCTCCACCGGAACCTGGTAGTTGGCTCCACCCACGCGGCGGGTCTTCACTTCCAGCATGGGCTTGGCATTTTCCACGGCCTTCTTGAACAGCTTCAGGGCCTCGTCTCCGCCCTTGGCCTGCAGGTTTTCCATGCACTTATAGAAAATCCCCTGCGCGGTGGATTTCTTGCCGCCCCACATCATGGTGTTCACAAACTTGGTCACCAGCGTTGAGCTGTAAATCGGGTCCGCGATGGGATCCCTCTTGGGAACGTGTCCTTTACGTGGCATAGCTTTTTATTCCTTCAAAATCCTTTACAAATTAACGATTGCCAAAATTGCCAGTATTGCCAAAAATCGCCGGAATTGACTTATTTATCCAAACCGCCCGCTTTCCAATCTGGATTTTTTGGCAATTGTCACTTCTGGCAATTGTCTTACTTCGGTCTCTTGGCTCCGTATTTCGAGCGCCCCTGCTTGCGGTTGGCTACGCCCGTGGCGTCCAGCGTACCGCGCACCACGTGATAACGGACTCCGGGAAGGTCTTTCACACGGCCTCCGCGGATCAGCACAATGGAGTGCTCCTGCAGGTTGTGGCCAACACCGGGGATGTACGTTGTGACTTCAATCCCATTGGTCAGGCGTACGCGGGCTACCTTGCGCAATGCCGAATTCGGTTTTTTGGGCGTCTGCGTATAAACGCGCGTACAAACGCCACGACGCTGTGGCGAAGATTGCAGGGCCGGACTTGCCGTTTTGTAATTCGGCGCCGTTCTACCTTTGCGGACCAACTGATTGAATGTCGGCATCTTTTCTCCTAGGGCTCCGCAACGCTCCGCTGCTTTGCCCTCGTGCTACGTTCGCGCGGGACAGCGCTCTCTTCGCACTTCACCCGCTTTTCTCCTAGGGCTCCGCAACGCTCCGCTGCTTTGCCCTCGTGCTTGCTCGCGCAACCCGCGCTCGCTCCGCGCTTACCCTTTTCTTTGCTTCTCTAGGGCTCTGCGGCAAGCCGCTCCGCCCTCGTGCTACGTTCGCGCGGGACAGCGTTCTCTTCGCTCGTCTCCCGCGGACAAAAATCCTTTAAATCCTGCTGGTGCGCAGACATATTGCGGCACACACGCTCGCCAGCCTGCTTGAAGATCCCGCGTTGCGAGACTGGCTGCGACGCATGCAGCCATAAATCCGCTAAATCAGCGGAGAATATTGAATTACCCTATCAGTGGTTGAGAAACGACGGTGGCACCGAGCCTGAATGGGGGCACTCCGTTTCGTTCTCCTGGCTCGCATACCCTTCCGTGGGAAGGTAGCGCGAACCATTTCAGCGAGGCATGCCCTGCTAACGGATCCAAATCCTCGGGCAATAACTGCTCACAGCTCACTACAGGCAAGCTAAATTGTACTCGCGGAACCTTCTTAATATAGCAACTGAGGACAAACCCGTCAATACGACCACCAGCCAGGCAGACAAGAAAGTACGCGGAATCAGCCGGGTAAACCATGGATCCACGCGCTTGGCGGCGAAACTCGCGCTTCTAGGCTCTTACTTGCTGAAACACCCCTCGCATGGGGCCGCTTCGATTTCCCCCGGCCAACCGCCCCATGTTGAAGAAATCCCCGCAAGAATCTACACTGAACACTCTTCTATACTTATGCGCATTCAATTGCTTTCCAAGACGCGGGGGAAAAGACTGGGCCGCCGGCATTTTGCGGGAACGGCGGCATCCATGGCCCTGGGTGTTCTGTTTTTGTCGTTTGTCGCCGGCTGCGGCGGAAGTTCCTCTTCCAATAAAAATACTGTGGCGTCCGTCACGGTAATTCCAGCCACAATCTCTCTGGTCGCGGGAGAGGTTGTCACCATCAGAGCGGCGGCGGTAAATGCCTCCAATAATCCGGTAAACACGACATTTACTTTCAACTCGTCGAACACTAATATCGCCACCATATCTCCGGCGGGCCTGGTATGCGGCGGCGTCTGGGACTCGCTCTTTGTGGTCTGTAATGACACGGACCCGCTGGGCAACCCGGTTGCGGGAACAGCCACGATTACCGCGACCGCGCAAGGCGTCTCCAGCGGGCCGGTGAGTGTATCGGTACATCCGTCCATAACATCGGTAACCGTTGAACCGGTCGGCGGATGCTTCTCTATCGCACAGACACATCAATTCAAGGCCCACGCCTTCCACAACGCCACTGAGATTACCAGCCAGATAGGCAGCTTTACGTGGACACCATCTGACTTTACCGTGGCTTCGATCGACGCGAACGGGTTAGCGACAGCACGCGGGCCTGGCCTGACTGGAGTTGTTGCCAGTGTTGGCACTACTACCTCTCCAGCCGTGTTCTTCAAGGGCTGCATGCCGGTGCTGATTGTTCTGCACATCAACGGAGACCCAGCCGGTGTACCTACGGAATCCGTCACTTTGAACACGGCTGATACCAAGACAATTCAGGCCGATATGGTGGATGAACTGGGTACGGTCACGCCCAATGCTCCGGTCAAGATATTGAGCAACAACAGCACTGTTGCCACGGTCTCCGGGACCACCCTTACAGCCGCCTCACCCGGAGGGGCCGGCCTGCAAGCAGTATGTGCGCCACCGACTTGCGGCAATGGAATCAATACGCCGATTTACAGCAATCTGTTTGGCGTTACCGTGAATGGAACCAGTCCAATTACCACCACGGTGTACGCCGCCAGTTCATTCCCGCCGCCAGCCGGCACTTCCAGCACTCTGGTTCCGATTGACATCAGCAAGACCCCGCCCACGGCGGGAACGGCAATCAACCTGCCCGGAGTTCCAAACTCGATAGTGTTTGACCGCGCCGGCGCACGCGCTTTTATTGGAACAAGCGCCGGTCTGGCAATATTAGATGCGACTGCCAATACGGTTTCACTGGCAACTCCCATTCCCATCGGCAAAGTGCTGGCCGTATCGAGCGACGGGACCAAGGTCTTTATTTCCAATTCCGCCAATGACCCTTCCACCGGCGCTCCCATTGATCCATTTCCTTCAGAGCAGCGGTTATGGGTCTTTGACCAGGCTGCCAGCACCATCACCACGTTTATTGTTCCCGGCGTGACTGCCGCGACCTTTGATGAAGATGCGTTTCGCGCGTATGCAGTCGGGAAGGGCGATATCAATAATTCAAACAATGGCAACGTCGCTATTTTTTCCCCGCTGCTGACGCTGGTGACGCAGACCGTCCCCGGCATCAACAACGTGAACAAAGATGTAACATCGCTGCCTTCCGGCCCATTCGTCTATGTGGCAAACTCCACTGGGCTTCTGGCAATTGCCACGTGCAACAACGTGGTGCAAGCCACTGCTCCGCCAACAAACTCCAGCACCATTCAGCTGGTGGGATCAGTGAAGAATTCGAATGCGTTCATAGCCATGGACGCCACCGGGCTTGATGTGGAGACGGTCACCACCTCGGCTCCGGCAGCCCCATTCACCATCACTCCAGCAAATTGCCAGGAGAATGTCAGCTATAGCAACCAGTTCATCGACTTTGGTCTGGGAGCGATTACAGCACGCCAGCTTCTGGTAGCCAGTAATGGCCAGCACGTCGTTGTGCTTCCAGTTGGAATCAACAAAGTAATCTCGGCTGTCCCGGTACCTGGAGGCGCATTGGCAAACATCTCTCTCCCGGCGGGCGCTACGGAAGCGTTGAGCGGCGTTATGCCACCGGATGGAAACACCGTCTGGGCTGGGATCGCCGGCACAAATTCCGTGGACAGGATCAACCTCCTGACCAACGCGGATGACATACAACTGCCCATGACCTTTAAGAAGTCTGACGGTTCAGCAGCGCCACCAAATCTGGTGGCCATTAAACCGAAATAGCCGGAGCCCACACCTTGGCAGAGCCGCTCGTGAACCAATATCGCGGGCGGCTTGCGCCTTCTCCCACCGGTTATCTCCACCTGGGACATGCCCGCACCTTCTGGGTGGCGTGGCAGCGGGCTCGCACCGCGCACGGCAAACTCATCTTCCGCAATGAAGACCTGGACTATCAGCGATGCAGGCCGAAATTCGTCAGCGCCATGTATGAGGACCTGCGCTGGCTCGGGCTGGACTGGGACGAGGGTCCTGACCTTGATGGCGACGCTGGCCACGGAAGCAGCTTTGCGCCGAGCTTTGGGCCCTATTCACAGAGCGAGCGTCGCAGCTTTTATCTCGAAGCGTGGCGTAATCTGCGCGATGGCGGATTTATCTATCCGTGTACCTGTTCGCGCAAGGATCTGGAGCGCTCATTGTCTGCGCCGCATGAAGCATTGCATGCAGCAGAGATGAACCAACCTGCACCTCAAGAAGATGAGCCACAGAGGGACGATCGGTTTGCAGAGGCTTCGCCAACAGCGACGCCCGGCGCTGACGACGAACTTCCTTACCCCGGAATATGCCGCGACAAGATTGCAACCGCCGGTGAATACGATTCTCCGGCAGGCGTGAGCTGGCGTTTCAAGGTTCCTGACGACGAGACGACCTCATTCGAAGACGGATATTTCGGCAAACAGCAGTTCGTTGCCGGGCGGGACTTCTCTGACTTTCTGCTGTGGCGGCGTGACGATATTCCGGCATATCAACTTGCTGTGGTTGTGGACGATGCCGCCATGCGGATCACTGAAGTGGTGCGCGGCGCGGACCTGCTCAAAAGCACCGCGCGACAGCTGCTGCTAATGCGCGCGCTGGGGTATTCCGTGCCCGCTTATTTTCATTGCCCGCTGCTGCGCGACGAAAAGAACGTCCGGTTAGCCAAGCGGCATGACGCACTGAGCTTGAGGGCGTTGCGGGAGCGCGGGGTTGATCCGGCAGAATTGCGGAAACAATTTGCCGAAGCGATTGAATGGAGACGAGGATTGATGCGCGGCTAAAACCGCAAGAAAAGCCGCAGGAAAATATTTGGGCGAGCAAAAAGTCTACCGCGGAGGCGCGAACGACATCCAGTTATATTCAGCCGCCGCAACCCCTGTCTGCGCCTCGGCTTTCGCTTTCACCACGCGCTTGAACCCCAGGACCTTCCCACGCTCGGACGGAGGCACCCATTTTGTCTGTGGCAGAATGTACTTTTCTGGAATGTAGTATTCAATGACCTGTCCCATGGCTGTCTCCCCGCGATTTTTCTCTGACCACTCAAACCATCGGCGGCCCGTGGGCGTCCACGCGTGAAGCGGCGAACTTAGGTAACCCCGGGCGGCTACCTTTCTATATAAGGAAGAGACAATCAGGCATGCAGGGTTTGCGGGAAGGGGATAGGTGGAGGGGTGGATGGAAAGATATTTCGCAAGTTGCGAGGGCACTAAATTCAATTACCGTACCCGTATGGCGCTAGGATTTCCTTCTCTGCCATTGAAAGGCATCACGAACGCAAAATCTCTTCATCGTGTATCTCCCGGTTCTTTCCACGGACCTGCGGCGCAAGGAAGTGTCTCTCTTTCGTGCTTACCTCTTAAGAGCATAACGCAACTGCTGCTGATCCAGGCTTCTCGGTTATTCAGCACCCTTGTATTTTCATTGCCCGCTACTATGCGATGAATAGGATATCCGCCTAGCCAAGCGGCACGACGCGTTGGAGCTTGAGGATGTTGCGGGAGCAGGGAGTGAACCCATATACATTGCGCGTACAATTTGAGAATGAGATCAAGTTGAACCTGTGACTAACAACGAATGAGGGAGGGCGGCGCAAGCCGCCCTCCCTCGTATTTTCTGCTTGTCTGCACTCGATGGATGATGCACCAGCGCAGAGTTATGGACAAACAGTATGCCCGGTTCCACAACCATCCGTGAAGTTGGTCACTTTGACTGTAACACTGACGCTATGACTCAGGCTTCCGCTGGTTCCTGTAACGGTAATCTGGTAGGTTCCGGCTGCTGTCGTGCTGTCGGTGAAAACCGACAGGCTTGCGGAACCTGCCCCAGTGATTGAGCCTGGGCTTACACCAACAGATAGGCCGGCAGGGTTGCTGGCACTCAGAGTCACAACACCGTTGAAGCCGCCTGTGACACCAGTGGAAACGGTGTAAAAAGCCGAGTCGCCGGCAGCGACAGTCTGTGACGAAGGTGTGGCGCTCAGAGTAAAGTCCCCCGTGGGCACAGCAGTCGCGGTAAGCGTGACGCATACGCTGTGGGTTACTCCTCCGCTGGATGCGGCAATACAGGGGGTGTAAGTTCCGGGCGGCGTAGCCGCAGAGGTTGCAATGCTGAGCGTCGACGAACCGGCGCCGGTAATCGAGGCAGGGGTGAACACAGCAGAAGCCCCTGCAGGCAATCCGCTCGCACTCAGGCTCACAGCGCCGCTGAAGCCACTCTGTGCCGTTGTGGACACGGTGTAAGAGGCAGATCCGCCCACCACAACGGATCGTGAACTGGGAGTTGCGCCAATCGTGAAGTTAGTGACTGCGAATGTGACCGGTGCGCCGTGGACTTCAATCCCGCTCACCGCATTGATGGTCAGCGTGCTGGCTCCAAGCGCCGTTGTAGATGGCGCGCATACCGTCAGGGTGGAAGAACCCGCGCCCGTGATGGATGCTGGACTGAAGCTGGCTGTGGCGTTCGCCGGCACTCCCGTCACATTGAAGCTGACCGTGCTGGCAAAGCCGCTGACCAGCGCACCAATGGAGGCCGTGTAATTGGCGCATGACCCGCCTTGAACCACGCTCTGTGAACCTGGGCTGGCGGAAAGCGTAAACGTGGGCGGCGGAATAAAGCCGAACATGAAGGTTCCATAGATGTTGTCCTGGAAAATCTCAAATTCCACCGGACCGGTGTAATTATCCGAGGAACTTGGACCGGTAATGGAGGCGGTGGCTGTCTGTCCGGTTTGGCTGGTGCTCATGGCGTTCCATCTGTTTGACCAGGTGAGCGTATCGGTGATCATCAGTTTTGCGCTCAGGGAGACGAAGAAGCTGCCTGAAATGCTGCCTTGTGTTCCGATGCCGACCTTCCGCGTGTCCGTTGCTCCCTGCCCCTCGGTTGCGGTGGCCTGGTGCTGAATCGAGAACGTTTGCGTAATGGGTTGGCCGCCCGGCGGAGGCGGCGAATATTGAAGGTTCTGGTTGGTTGTCCGGCAGAAACGCTTGTCCGCAGTGCAATTGCTTCCGGTGGGAATGTTGACTACGTAGGAAGGGCTGGCAAAAGGATCGGCCTGGAGAATGGCTGCCAGGTCAGACGCATCCAGCCCCGGGTCCTTGGTGCCGCCAACGCAGGCCGGGTCCGTGGAGGTGCAGAGGGTGCGCGGTGCCCACCGGCGTGCAAGCACATCCGCGATATCGGATGGCATGGGAGCATGGCCATTCAGGTACTTTACGGGTATCCCAAGGATGTCCGTGGTTCCGACAGGATCATTCTGGTCAAACCCGAATCCTGTCCAGGTGAAATTTGAGGACGAGTTGATGGTGAAGCTGGTTACCGGATTGAGCCATACCCAGATGATGTCCTCATCGTGGTCCAACCCAATGGCGGAACTGGCAGGCCCCCGGATGGTCGTGCTCGTGTTGGTAGTCTCATTGACTGCCACTGTCGAGCTGGTATCTGTCTGCTGCGTGAGCTGGGTGGATGCCGTTTGTGTAGTTTGCCCGCCAAAAAGTCCGAAAAGTGAAAAGCCCGTGGTAATCGAGGCAGTCAGGTTTACGTCATTGGTGAATGAGTTGGTTACAGAAGAGCTTGTGCCCAGCAAGGTGCTGTTGCTGTAGGTAACGGAACTGCTTGCTCCAGGCGGAGCATAAGTAACGGTTAGTACAACATACTTCGGCTCGATGGTTCCAGTCACGGGTGTAGGCGTAGGTATGGGAGTGGGAGTCGGGGTTGGCGTAGGTCCTGGGCAGCCTACGACCGCAAGTGTCGCAAGCGCCGGTGATCCTTGTCCAATCGGCGTCGTAACAGGCGGCAGCGGGCAGGCAGACCCGTTTAAGTTTGCTTGTTGTGCATTGAGAAACTGTGCTGAGAATAAACACAGGAGGGCGCCCAGCAAAACTTTCTTCTTCACAAGTTCTCCTTAATCTCAAATATTGAAGGTCGCTCGGATAGGTGCTTGTGGCCCAAAAGCTGATGAGTCGCCGCCCTACAACTGCGGGACTGGATGAGCATCACAAAGTCTTGCTGTGCCGGAAGGCTCATAAACTCACTCCCTCGTTTGCATGGGGTTTGGTCATGACGCAAGGCAAAGATCGACAATGAGATACTTAAAAAGATTAAGTTGAAACAATTTTTAACTTAAAAAACTTGTTCAACCGTCCCAATTTCGGAATTTAAGAAAAATTACCAAAAAGAACGCCTTCCGCCGACCTTGATAGACGTAAGCTCTTTGGAATTAGAGCCAACAGTAAGATCCACTAAAAAAGCCCCCGATTCGATCAATTTTCCAAAAGAAAATAGACCAAATAGGGGGCCTGTTTGTTTCAATTCGGCTGAGAGGTTACTAGTTTGTCCCTCCGGTTGGCTGTCCTGACGCTGGCTTCTCTGCGGGCTTACCCATATCGCCGAACGGCCACAAACCGAACGACTTGAGAAAAACGTCGTTATGTTTTTCCACCAGCATCTTGGCGGTCTTCTCAGCGGGCCATGGGCTGGCGAGGCGCTCAGGACGGTCGGCGATCCAGAAAGCGGCCAGGCCCATCAGGGTGGCGTCGCGGGTGAGGAGGTCAGGCTTCACTTTGTCAAAGGTATCCACGGCGGAGTGGTGCGTGTACTTGTATTCAGGCGAATCCTGGCCCATGTTGATGCCGGGCAGCCCGGCGAGCACGAACGGCCCAGCGTCCGTGCCAAAAACAACGTTGTCATCCACTTCCACTTCGCCAAATGACTTGACGGAGTCAGTGAACTTTTTGACCGCCGGAATAAGGTCGTCGCGGCCGCCAAGGTTCAGCTTCACAACCGGGCCCTGGCCGTTATCCAGAATGAGCGCGGCAACGTGATTGGCCAGTTCATCTTTGTGCGTTTTGGTGTAAGCCAGAGAGCCGAGCAATCCCTGTTCTTCTCCGGTGAAGAGCACAAAGCGGATGGTGCGTTTTGGCTTGAAGCCGCTCAGTTTGATGGCTTTGGCCGCGCCCAGCGTGGTGGCAACGCCGCAGCCATCGTCGGTAGTGCCGTCAGCCAGGTCCCAGGAATCAAGATGCCCGCCCACAACAATCACCTGCTCAGGATGCTCACTGCCGCGGATTTCGCCCACCACGTTGGCCGAATCTACCGGCCCGCTGCTTACGCGGTTCTGCACGTTGATCTTCATGCGGACGGGTTTCCCCTGGTCCAGAAAGCGGTCAATCTGCTGTTGATCTTCCGCAATCATGCTTACGACCGGGATTTCATAGTAAGTATCAAAGCCCATTGCGCCGGTGTGCGTGAGATGCATGCCGGTGGCAAAAGAGCCTCCCTGCCCGCCGATGACGGCCACTGCGTGCGCTTCATGCGCTTTCTTCAGGAACTCGCCAAACTTGGCAAAGCCGCCCATGCCCGGAGGAGGCGCTGGGCCTTTCTTTACGATCAGCAGCACTTTGCCCGGCCACGAAGCGGAATTGCTCTTCATCTCGTCTTCCAGACGATTGATGTTCACGGGCGCCACCTCAGCCTCTCCTCCGCCCGCCTTAGTGGAACCTACCCAGCCCATGGCGTCCACGGTGAGGCGGCGATGGATGGGCGCTGCAAGTTCCGCTTCGGCAGAGATGCGTGTCCAGCCGCGCGAGATCTGCCATTTCTCCGCATGCACGTTTTCCAGGCCCATCGCTTTCATCTTGCGCATGCCCCACTCCACGGCCTGCGCTGCCTGCGGCGAACCGGTCACCCGGCCGCCAATGTAGTCAGACAGCTCTTCCAGATCGTCATAGGCCTCAGAGCTCATCATGCCTTGCCCTGCAATGGCGGTCAGCGCGGGCATGGTGCCGTCCTGCGCGGGAGCAGCGGGTTCAGGCGGATTGGCAGCCAGACCACGCAATGAGAAGCAGAACAGTAATACCAGTCCAGCACCGGATGTGAGCGACAGGAGTTTACGCATGTGCAATTTTTTAACCTCTGAGGGATATCAAAGCATTCGATTCGAGCATAGGCAGACTACGTCTCTATAAGACGTGCGCCGATGGTGACGGTGAGCAAAGGAACCGGTCATTTACAATGTGACCCGATTTGAAACTTATCTGATTCTGAAAACTTATCTGATTTAAACCCTATGAAGATATCAGCTCTGTTGTTCGCACTGTGCTCCGCCAGCCTGTTTGCGCAGCAGTTACCGCCCGCTCCCAACGCCCACATGACTGAGGTGACTCCCAAACCGGGTTATTTCAATGAGCCGGCAATCGCCGTGAATCCCAATGATCCGCAGCAATTGGTTGCTGCATGGCAGGTCCCCGCCAGCGTTGCGTATTCCATAGACGGCGGGCAGACATGGAAAGTGGCTGAAGGCACAGCCCCCAAAAACTATCGTGTCTCCGGTGATGTCTCTCTTGCCTACGACGCAGCGGGCCATGCCATTCTCTGCTACATCGCTTTTGACAAGCTGGGAGCAACCAACTACTGGGCGCAGGGCGCCACGCGCAACGGCATCTTCATCCGCCGTTCACTCGATGGCGGCCAGACCTGGGAGCCTGACGCGGTAACAATCATCTCCCATGAGTCCGCTCCCGGAATTCCTTTTGAAGACAAACCATGGGTGGTGGCGGACACCGCCGGCCCGCATGCCGGCAATCTTTACATCGGCTGGACTCAGTTCACGCTGGCAGCCAGTGATCTTATGTTTTCGCGCTCCACGGATGAAGGCAGGACATGGTCCAAGCCGATCAAGTTGAGCAGTGCTTCCGGCTTGCCGCGTGATGACAATGGCGCACTGGAAGGTTTTCACGGCGTGGTTGGCCCTGACGGCGCTCTCTACACCATCTGGGATGACCGCGACGGCATCATGATGGCCGTTTCCCGCGATGGCGGCGCCACCTTCAGCAAAGAGCGCCGCATCATTCCCGCCGGTCCCGGCTACTTTGGCATTATAGGCGTCTCCCGTTCCAACGGCTTTCCCCAGATTGGCATGGACACCCGCATTACAAGCGGAAAAAGCACCGCGCGCGGCAGCAAGCAAGGCGGTAATCTCTACGTTGCCTGGAGTGATTACTCAAACGGCGATGTCGATATCTTCGTTTCGTCGTCGGCCGACTACGGACATACATGGAGTGCGCCTGTGCGCGTGAATAACGATCCCATCCACAATGGCAATGACCAGTTCTTTCAATGGATGGCCGTTGATCCGCAAAGCGGCGCGGTCAACCTGATTTTCTATGACCGCCGCACAGACAACGAGAAGACCACCGTGACTCTGGCCCGCTCCACCGATGGCGGCAAAACTTTCAAAAATTTCACCTGGGACCCTGAGGCCTTTGCCGCAGAAGGCGACTTCCTGGGCGACTATCTTGCCATCACCGCGTTCGGCAACAAGGTATATGGCGCATGGGCACACCAGACATCCGAAGAAGGCAAAAATGAGCGCGGGAAGAAGACGCGAACCGTCCTGAGGGTAGGAAACGCGGATTTTAATTAGCTTTTTGGGTTTACTCCCGGCCCTGAGCGCAGCGAACGGGGAGAGATCCCTGTCACTGCGATGGTGTCGGCTTTCCCGTCCGCACAACTTAGTTCGGGCATCTAATTGAAAGCGGGAAAGCAAGATAGAAATAGCGATCTCTGGCTGCGCTCCGAAATATGGCAACTGACATTCGCATCGGCACTTCCGGCTATCACTACAAGCACTGGGTGGGAAAATTCTATCCGTCCAAGACGCCGCCATCGAAGATGCTTGCATATTATGTGCGGCATTTTGATACGCTGGAGCTGAACAACAGCTTCTACCGTTTGCCCACCATTGAAGCCTTTGAGTCCTGGCGCGACGCTACACCGGCAAACTTCATTTTCGCCGTGAAAGCCAGCCGCTACATCACGCATAACAAGAAGCTCAAAGACCCTGAGAATGCCCTCGACAACATCCTTCCCCGTGCAGAACACCTCGGCAACAAGCTTGGGCCCATGCTCTTTCAACTGCCGCCCAGATGGAAGGTAAACCTGGAGCGGCTGGAAGGCCTGCTGGAAATTCTGCCGCGCCGGCATCGTTACGCCTTTGAGTTCCGTGAACTGAGCTGGATAACTCCGCAAGTCAATCGCCTGCTGATCCGCCATAACGCGGCTTTCTGCATCTACGAACTTGCTGGGTATCAGTCGCCTTTCGATATCACCGCCGACTTCGCCTATGTCCGCCTGCACGGCCCCGGCGCGGGAAAATATCAGGGCTGCTACAGCAAGGCGCAGCTGCGGGAATGGGCGCGACGCATCGAGCAGTGGTCAGCCACGCTGAAAGCTGTTTACATTTACTTTGATAATGACCAGGCTGGTTACGCGGCACAGAACGCGCTGGAACTGAAACAGATGGTCTTTGGCCGGTCGCGCGAAGCCAGGCCTTCTGCCGCCTGAAGCCACTGACAAAACAAGAATGGAATAAATTTCTCTCTGGGTGGGTTATTCAGCTAAATTGTTCGAAAAGAAATTTATGGGCGGTCTGGAGGGACACCTACTTGCGGAAGACGCTTGCCGGCATCCTACTGCTTCTTCTGATCACAGTCTCCTGGGCGCAAGACGCCAATTCCGCACGCCCTTCTGACGATCCTTACTTCCATGACTGGAAGCGGGAACTCTACGAAAGCGGCATTCAGGACAACAGCTTTCTGATTGAAGAGTCATACAACCAGGATTATGGCGTGGTCCAGCACATCAATAATTTTCAGCGCTTGTGGCAGAGCAAGAGCTGGGTCTATAGCTTCACTCAGGAGTGGCCCGTCGATCTTGCGCCGAAGAACCAGCTCAGCTACACGGTTGTCGCGACGCATTCCGGTGATTCTCCCGGCTCAGGCGCGGGCGCCGGTGATATTGCGCTGAACTACCGTTACCAACTGGTGGGCAGTGGTAACACCAGGGTCGCTGTTGCTCCGCGTGTGAGCCTTCTTGTTCCGTCAGGAGACGCAAAGCTCGGTCGCGGCTCAGGCGGAGCAGGCGTTCAGACCAACTGGGCAATGAGCGTGGTCCTCAATAAAAAATTCACAACCCATTTCAACGCCGGCGCTACCATCATCCCGCACGCCAAAGACGAGCTCGGCAACTCTGCCGCTACATATGCTTACAACCTGGGACACAGCCTGGTGTGGACCATGCACCCGCGTTTCAACGCCTTCATGGAAACTATTTTCAATCGTGGCGAATCGGTGATTGGCCCAAAGCAAACGCAGTGGGAGAGCCAAGTATTTGTGAATCCCGGCATTCGGTGGGCCTATAACTTCTCCAGCGGATTGCAGATCGTGCCGGGGATTTCCATGCCTGTGGGCGTGGGCCTCACCAGCGGAGAAAAAGGAGTTTTCTTCTACCTGAGCTTTGAACATCCGTACAGAAAAATTCCCCGCGAAAACAAATAGCGGCAAGCTGCCGCTCGCCGCTCTTTGCAAAAAAACTCCTGATCAGTGCTTATCAGTGAAAATCAGTGGTTGGTTTGCTATTTTTCCGGCCTTGCTATTTTCCCGTTTTCCCCGCCACGTCCAGCCGTGCTTTGGCGCGATCCAGGGCGGCCTGCGCATCTTCGTTGCCGTCCACGCCGGCTTTCTGCAACTCAGCTTCGGCTTTCTTCTTGGCAGCTTCTGCACGCGCGGTGTCAATTTCTTCGGCCTTTTCCGCTGTCTCCGCCAAAATCGTAACCTTGTTCTGCAGGACCTCGGCAAAGCCCCACGCCACCGCCAGGCGTTTGGTCTTGCCGGCGTTGGTATAGCTGATCTCGCCCACGGCAAGCTCCGTGATGAGCGGCGCGTGGCCTGGCAGCACACCGAGATAGCCGGTCTTGCCGGGAATCTCGATGTACTCGGCGGTATCGTTCACCACCAGCCGCTCCGGCGTCACAATTTCAAGTTGGATGGTCTCTGCCATTGCTTACGCTGCCGCTCCCGACTTCATCTTTTCCGCTGCTTCCAGCACTTCTTCAATCGCGCCCTTCATGTAGAAGGCCTGCTCTGGAACATCGTCGTGCTTGCCTTCAATGATCTCCTTAAAGCTGCGGACTGTATCGGCAATCTTGACGTAACGGCCCGCCATGCCGGTGAACTGCTGCGCCACAAAGAACGGCTGTGACAGGAACTTCTGCACCTTGCGGGCGCGTGAAACCGTGAGCCTGTCTTCTTCGCTCAGCTCTTCAATACCCAGAATGGCGATGATGTCCTGCAAATCGGTATAGCGCTGCAAAATTCGCTTCACGCCCTGGGCCACGTCATAGTGCTCCTGGCCAACAATGTGCGGATCAAGAATGCGCGAAGTCGAAGCCAGTGGATCGACCGCTGGATAAATTCCAATCGCCGTCAGCGGGCGCGAAAGCACCGTGGTCGCGTCCAGATGGGCAAACGTCGTGGCTGGCGCGGGATCGGTAAGATCGTCGGCGGGCACGTAAATTGCCTGTACCGAAGTGATCGATCCGCGTTTGGTTGAGGTAATACGCTCTTGCAACTCACCCATTTCGGTTGCCAGATTTGGCTGGTAGCCCACCGCGGACGGCATGCGGCCCAGCAGCGCGGACACCTCTGATCCCGCCTGCGTGAAACGGAAAATATTATCGATAAAGAGCAGTGTGTCCGCTCCTTCTTCATCGCGGAAATACTCGGCCACGGTCAAACCGGTCAGGGCCACGCGCAGGCGCGCTCCTGGCGGCTCCGTCATCTGGCCGTAAATCAATGCCGCTTTTGACTCTGCCGCAACCCCGGGCTTGATTACGCCGGACTCGGTCATTTCCAGCCAGAGATCGTTGCCTTCGCGTGTGCGCTCGCCCACGCCGGCGAACACCGAGTAACCACCGTGCTGCTTGGCCACGTTGTTGATCAGTTCCATGATCACAACCGTCTTGCCTACGCCGGCGCCGCCAAACAATCCGATCTTTCCGCCTTTTAAAAACGGCTGAATCAGATCAATGACCTTTACTCCGGTCTCAAACATTTCCGCTTTGGTCGCCTGCTCATCAAACGAGGGCGCAGGGCGATGGATAGGCAGTCTCTTTGCGGCTTTCACCGGGCCCAACTGGTCCACCGGTTCGCCAATTACGTTCATCACGCGGCCCAGAGTTTCTTTGCCCACGGGCACAGAGATTGGCCCGCCAAGGTCCAGGGCGTTCATGCCCCGCACCATGCCGTCGGTGGCCTGCATGGCGACGGTGCGCACGCGGCCTTCACCCAGATGCTGCTGTACTTCCAGCACCACGTCAATCGGAGCAGGCACCTTGAAGCCTTCGCTGGTAACCCGTAGCGCCTGATAAATCGGCGGCAGATTGCCGTCTGAAAATTCCACGTCAACCGCGGGACCCGCGATCTGTATGACCTTGCCAACATTTTTAGTCGCCATAATGACCTTTAAACAATTTCAAATTTTCAAATTTGAAATTTAAATTTCCTGAACTATTACTGCGCCGCCGCCGCGCCGCTCACAATCTCAATAATCTCTTTCGTAATTTTTGCCTGGCGGGCGCGGTTCATGGCCAGCGTGAGCGAATCAATCATGTCAGAAGCGTTACTGGTGGCTGAATCCATGGCCGTCATGCGCGCGGCATGCTCGGCCGCTTCAGACTCCAGCATGGCCCGGAACAGCTGTACGGAAATGTAACGCGGCAGCAGGTCGCGGAACAGCCTTTCCGGCGGCTGCTCGTAAATGTAGTCCACCTCTGCCGTGGCAAAACCAGCGGCTTTCTTATCGATCTCCGCCGTGTCTGCTCCTCGGATTCCCACACCCGCATGTTTCGCTGCTTCCAGCCGCTGCTTCAGTTGTTCTTCCGTGGCTTCCTCGGTCATTTCATGCGCCTGTTCGCCGATGGCGCGGATCGGAAGCACATCATCGACGACCAGCCGCTGCGCAATGACCGATTTGAATTCGTTGTAAACGATATAAACCGAATCAACTTTTCCTTCGGTGTAGAGATGTGTGACCCGCTCGGCGATCTCGCGCGCACTCGCGAACTGGGCCCGGTTCATCAGGCCCACATACTCGCCCACAACCTGAATCGCGCCTTTGCGGGGCTCCCCCGGTTCCAGCGCCAGCGGATAGCGGCGGCGAAAGTAGTCACGCGCCTTCCGGCCAACAGCCAGCACATCGATGTTCTTGTCCTTCTTCACATCAATGTACTTGGCCGCGGCTTTCAGGATATTGGAGTTGAATGCTCCCGCCAGGCCCTTCTCGCCGGAGACAACAATCAGCAGCGTCGTCTTCTCTTCCCGCCGGACGAGCAGCGGATGGAGCACCTCTCCGGTTTCCGGATCGTAGACATCGGCACGCGATACCAGCGACTTCAAGACATTGGTCAGCATCTGCGCGTACGGACGCGCCGCCAGCGCGCGCTCCTGCGCACGGCGCAACTTGGCCGCGGAAACCATCTGCATGGCCTTGGTGATCTGCCGCGTGTTGCGCACGCTACGGATACGCCGCCTGATGTCTAAAAGGTTCGCCATGTTTTTATGCTACGCTTTCGCAACCGCTGCTTGCCGTTCGCTGACAAAGCGCTGTTTAAACTCCTTCAGCGTCTTCTCTATTTCCGCCTTCATTGCGTCGTCAATCGTCTTCTTCTGCATGATCGAATCAAGCAATTTGGGATTCATTGACTCAACGTATTTATTCAGCTCTTCAGAAAACGCGCGCACATCCTCAACCTGTAGATCGTCCAGGTAACCATTGGTTCCGGCAAAGATGATCATGATCTGTTTGCCGAAGGAGAGTGGTTGGTACTGGTCCTGCTTCAGGATCTCCACCAGTCGTTTGCCGCGATTCAACTGCGCCTGCGTCGCTTTATCCAGATCGGAGCCGAACTGCGCAAAGGCCGCCAACTCGCGATACTGCGCCAACTCCAGCTTCAGCGTGCCCGCAACCTGCCGCATCGCCTTAATCTGTGCTGAGCCACCCACGCGGCTTACCGAAATGCCGACGTTCACCGCCGGACGCACGCCGGAGTTGAACAAGTCAGTCTCAAGGAAGATCTGCCCGTCGGTGATGGAAATAACGTTCGTCGGAATGTACGCCGAAACGTCACCTGCCTGCGTCTCAATCACCGGCAGCGCCGTCAGCGATCCGCCACCCATCTTGTCTGACATTTTTGCCGCGCGCTCCAGCAGGCGTGAATGGAGATAGAACACGTCTCCCGGGTAAGCTTCGCGTCCCGGCGGACGGCGCAGCAGCAATGAAATTTCGCGGTACGCAGCAGCATGCTTGGAAAGATCATCGTAGATCACCAGAGCGTGTTTGCCCGTGTCACGGAAATATTCGCCCATGGCGCAGGCCGCGTAGGGAGCCAGGTAAAGCATTGGCGCCGGTTCGGAAGCGGATGCCGCAACCACGATCGTGTATTCCATGGCGCCGTAATCTTCCAGCACCTTCACCACCTGCGCGATCGACGAACGCTTCTGCCCGATCGCGTTGTAAATGCAAATCAGGTTATTGCCCTTGCTGTTGATGATCGTGTCCAGTGCGACGGCGGTCTTGCCGGTCTGGCGGTCGCCGATGATCAATTCACGCTGGCCACGGCCAATGGGGATCATGGAATCGATGGCCTTGATGCCGGTCGCCATGGGCTCACGCACCGGCTGGCGGTCAATCACGCCCGGCGCAATGCGCTCAATGGCAATCTGCTTGTTGGAAGCGATTGGCCCTTTGCCGTCGATGGGCTGGCCCAGCGCATTCACCACGCGGCCAATCATGCCCTCTCCTACGGGAACAGACATAATGGTCCCCGTGCGCTTCACCTCATCGCCTTCTTTGATTTCGGTGAACTCGCCCAGCAACACCGCGCCTACCTGGTCTTCTTCCAGGTTCATGGCCAGCCCGGAGATGCCGTGCCCGAACTGAAGCAGTTCTCCGGCCATGACCTTGTCCAGACCGTGAATGCGGGCGATTCCGTCACCCAGTGAGATGATGGTCCCCACCTCGTCCACGGAAACCTTGGACTCGTAGTTCTCAATCTGGTCGCGTATGAGCTTGGTTATTTCGTCTGCTTTTATCTGAGCCATAATTGAATTGAAATTTCAAATTTCAAACCTAAAATTTCAAATCTCCTTCTGATCTTTTGCTGATTGTGTCAGCCTCACGCATTTGCCAGTTCCTGCCGCATCCGCTGCAACCGGCCGTGGACTGATCCGTCATAAATCGTGCTGCCCACTCGAACCAATACTCCGCCCAGCAGGCTTGCGTCTTCTGAATACGTTGCCCGCACCGTCTTGCCCGTAATCTCTGCCAGCTGTGCTTCCAGCGTCTTTTTTTCTGCCGCGGTCAGCTCACGCACCGAACTCACTTTTGCGTCCGCGATCCCCATGCGCCGGTCCAGCTCCTGCTTGAACAGCTCCGTCAATTCCCCAATATTTCCGATACGCCGCTGGTCGATTAACACCGCCAGAAAATTGCGCAGTACTTTGCTACCTTGCATCCGGCTCATAATCGCGTCCAGCAGCTTCAGCTTTTGCTCCCGGCTTACCGCCGGATTCGCCAAAACATTCCGCAGCTCACGGCTCTCATTCATGAGCGTAGCCACCTGCGCCAGCTCTGCCACGGTCTTTTCCGGATTCAACTTCTGCTTGACCGCCACTTCAGCGAACGCGCGCGCGTAGCGGCCCAGGACTGCTGCCATCTAGTTGCCGTCCTTTCCCAGTTGAGTGGTAAAGGCGCGGACCAGCGCCTCATCAGTATCTTTGCTTACGCGGATTTTCTTTTCCGCCAGCTCCACCGCCAGCTCCGCCACATACGATTTCAGTTCGCGGCGGGCGGCGTTTGCGGTCATCTCGATTTCCTGCTCAGCGGAAGCAACGATCCGCCGGCGCTCTTCCTCTCCCGCGGCCGCAATGCGCTGCTCTTCTGCCCTGGCATTCTCGTCGGCCTCGCGCCTCATCGACGCGATCTCCGTATCCAGGCGTGAGAGTCTGCCTTCCACATCAGCCAGGCGGCGGCGAGCGTCCTCGCTCGTCTTCCGCGCTTCCTCAATGCCTCTTTGGATCATTGCCGTGCGTCCGCCAAAATATCCCGGCAGCTTCTTGCGCAGCAGGCCCGCGATCGCGAAAAAGATCACGGCAAAATTGAGCACAATGCACAGCCAATATGCCTGATTATTTGTAAGCCCGGTATGGCGGGCGATGAACTTGACGGCGGGAGCGTTCCGGATCGCATCCGCCTCCCCGCCTTCTTTTACCTCATGCTCACCCTTGGCCTTGTCCGGCTGTTGCTCTTTCGAAGCCTGCTCCGCTTGTGCTTCGCTTGCAGGCTTGACGCTTTCCTGCGCCCGCAGCAGTCCCGCGGGCATGACGGCAAAAGACACCAGTAACAGTGCCATTGCGGCCCAAAATGTCGCTCTGCGCCCGGCCATGCCTACTGCCCTCCTGCCGACGCTGGTTTCAGGACACTTTCAATCACCTTGTCGGCCAGCGCATCCGCCTGTCCGCGTAGAGCTGCCCTGGAGGAATCCACGGTTGCAGCCAGGCTGGTTCGTGCCTCTTTTACCTTCTCTCCGGCCTGCTTGCGCGCCTCCGCCAATGCAGTACCGCGTTTGTCCATCATCTGCTGCCGGTTGGCCTGTTGCGCCTTGTAAATCTCCGCCCGGGCCTCACGCAGACGCTGCTCATATTCCGCGGTGCGCGCCTCTGCTTTGGCAATCTCTTTTTGCGCCTGTTCCACCGCGCCCTGGGTCAGCGCATGCCGCTGCTCCAGCACCTGTTGGAGCTTGCCGTGGACGATATAACGGTAACCCGTCCACACGATCAGCAACGCGATGATCGTGGGGATGGAAGAAATCAGTAATTCGCCTATTTGCCTGAGTATCGCGTCCATGCAAAATGATCTTTAAGTTGTGGTGAACTGAAGCGGACTGGGGGCGACCACCAAACTCTTTAAGTTAACATTCGATTCGCGGCAGTGTCAACGCGAGCCGGGAGCTGAAATCGTCCCCTCAAGCAGCGGAAAGCCGGCAGCAGCGGCAGCAGTTGAGTGGCAGAATATCAATTCGTGGAAAAGTTGCGGTGGACGGGCATCCGCCAACGCGCAAGGATGGCTTCCGCTATTATTTCCGCCATGACTTTTCTCTACATCCTTCTCGGTCTGGTGATTGGAGTGCTCTCGGGCATAGTGGGCTTAGGCGGCGGCATCATGATCGTTCCCGCGCTTGTCTATCTTTTCCACATGAGCCAGCACAAGGCACAGGGAACGTCGCTTGCTGCCCTGCTGGCGCCGGTGGGGGCGCTGGCTTTCTGGGCGTATTACAAAGCAGGCAACGTCGACATAAAAGCCGCCCTGCTCATTGGCCTGGGGTTTCTTGTGGGCGGCTACTTTGGCGGACTCTGGGCGCAGCAGCTTTCGGAACTTGTTTTGCGCAGGGTGTTTGGAACTTTGCTGGTAATCATTGGCATCCGGCTACTACTGGCGCGATGAAAACAGCGCTGGTTCCCCTTGTCTGCGGGCCCTTCCAGGCGACCCTTAAAATTTCATGATCTTGTTATTTCCATTGTTTTCATCGGCTCCGGACGCATGGTGATCAAGGTGATTATGTAGGGTAAAAAAGACTTCGCGGACCGCTTGACATCGCATTGGACTGGCCTAAAATGGACTTATCACCTCCGATCCGATTCAGGATCGAATGGGCTTGTGGCCAAGGAAACCGTCACCGCTTCTTGGTCACCGGCCCATTTTGAATTCTAGCCATAATTTTGTTTTTCTGGTCCAGCTTGGCTGTCCCCGTTTCGGCCATGGCTTGTGGACCCGATTGTTTTTTGTTCCCCCCGCACGATTGGCTAATGTCATGCGGCTTAAAATGGGAATAATGAAAACGGAGTGCGTCAAAAATGGAGATTGTCAAAATGGCTCTCGCCAAAACGGGGCTTACTAACTAAAGGGGCTTACTAAAATGGGTTTGAATAAAATAAAGACGGCCGCATCCATGCTCCTGCTTCTCTCTCTGTCTGCGGGTGTCTATGCTCAACACCAGCACCCGGCGCCGGAGAAGCTGGGCGCTGTCTCGTTTCCCATTTCTTGTTCTGCGCAAGTGCAAGTCGGCTTCAATCGTGCCTTGGCCTTGCTGCACTCGTTCGCGTACGCGCCAGCGGCAGAAGCATTCCAAGACGTATCTCGCCAGGATCCGGGTTGTGCCGTGGCTCATTGGGGCATTGCCATGAGCTACTATCATCAGCTCTGGCAACCGCAGCTGCCCGGCGATGCGCTCCAGAAGGGGCGCGCGGAACTTGAACGGGGCCAAAAGATCGGCACAGGCAATGCCCGCGAAAAAGAATTGCTTGCCGCACTGTCTTTCATTTTCATCGAGGATGGCGGCGCTTATCCGGCCCACGCGGCAAAATACCGCGATGCCATGGCGGACGTGGCGAAGCATAATCCTGACGACACCGAGTCCCAGATTTTCTATGCGCTGGCGTTGCTTGCCACCGCCAGCCCGCAAGACAAGACCCACCAGAACCAAAAGTCAGCCGCACAGATTCTTGAACCGCTCTATGTAAAGTACCCGCAGCATCCCGGGCTGGCCCACTATCTCATTCATGCGGACGATAACGCTGAACTGGCGCAGCAGGGGCTGAAAGCTGCGCGCGCCTACTCAGAGATTGCGCCTTCAGCGCCGCATGCGCTGCACATGCCTTCTCACATTTTTACCCGGCTTGGCATGTGGAAGGATTCCGCGCGCTCCAATCAGGCGGCTCGCGTGGCCGCACACCAGCAGGGCGACGTGGGTGAGGAATTGCACGCCATGGACTACCTTGTTTATGCCTCGCTTCAGGAAGGCCGGGACGCTGATACAGCCGCCATCCTCAAGGAGTTGCAAGGCATGGGACAACTGCCCGGAAACGAATTCAAGGTATCGTATTCGGCAACGGCCATGCCGGTCCGCTATGCCGTGGAACGCAAGCAGTGGACAGACGCAACCCGTTGCGTAGCTCCTCCGGGTGCACCGCCCAACGTTTCCGCGCTTGCCGCGTGGGCTCGCGCCCTGGGATATGCGCGCACTGGCAATGTCACGGCAGCCCGAGCGGAACTACAGGTGCTCGATCGCATGGCGGATGAGCTCCGCGCATCTGGAAATCAGTATTGGGCCGGCCAGGTCCAGATTCAAGCTGAAGAAGCAGGGGCATGGATCGCATTCGCTGAGCACAAACCGGAAGACGCGCTGGCTTTACTGAAAAAAGCGGCGGACGAGGAAGACGCCGTGGAGAAACTTCCCGTCACGCCCGGACCGGTAGTGCCGGCGCGGGAGCAGCTTGGAGACTTGCTCGCGCAATCCGGGCGTCCTGACGCTGCGCTGGCTGAATACGAGAAGACGCTTCAGAGCGCACCGGGAAGACGCGGCGCCCTGCGCGGCGCTTTGGATAGTGCGCGTGCCGCAGGAGCAAAATCCAAGAGCAGCTACTATGAAGCTGCTCTCAAGAATCTCAACTAGGGACAGGTGCTGAAGCTATTTGGTCTTTCTCGAACTCTCCGCGGGAACGTGCGGGCGCCTCGATTTCACCACGTAAGCTTCCAGCTGCCGCGCCAGCGATTCCGGCGCTTCCACTTCCATTTGCACTTTGGCGTCACGATACGAGCGTTTGAGGATGTGCGCGCGCGATTCAATCAACGCCAGCAGTTTGCCTTCACTCTGCGGAACACGAATCCGCATGGTCTGAAGAGCGTCGATCTCCAGGTATCCGTCAATGGCGGAGAGCAGATCATCCAGCCCGATCTGTTTCGCAGCGGAGATATAAACCGTGTTGGCCGAATTGGCCAGCGCATGCCGCTGCTCCTCCGGCAGCAGATCAACTTTGTTCATCACGCGGATTCGCGCGCGGTCCAGCACATCCAGCTCTTTCAGCACGCTTTCCACCTGGTGCTGCTGATCATGGCCTGAGGGGCTGGTGACATCGGACACATGCAGCAGCAGCGCTGCCCGCTGCACCTCTTCAAGCGTTGCGCGAAATGCGGAGACAAGTGTTGTGGGCAGGTTGCGGATAAAACCTACCGTGTCTGACAGCAAAACCTTGCGTTTGCTCGGCAGGGTGATGCCGCGCACCGTGGGATCAAGCGTGGCAAACATCTTGGCGGACTCCAGCACTCCCGCTCCTGTCAGCACGTTGAATAGGGTCGACTTGCCCGCGTTTGTGTATCCCACCAGCGCCACCGTGGGCAGTGGAACGGACTCGCGCCGCTGCCGCTGTTGGCCGCGTATGCGCTTCACGTCCTCAAGCTGCTGTTTGATGTGGCGGATGCGCCGGTAAATCTTGCGCCGGTCGGTCTCCAGCTGGGTTTCACCGGGACCGCGGGTGCCAATGCCGCCGCCCAGCTGCGACATCTCAATGCCTCGTCCTGCCAGCCGCGGCAGCATGTATTCCAGCTGGGCCAGCTCAACCTGGAGCTGGCCTTCACGGCTGCGGGCATGGCGCGCAAAAATATCCAGGATGAGCTGCGTGCGGTCAATCACGCGGGCATCCACTTCTTTTTCTATGTTGCGCTGCTGGGAGGGAGAAAGCTCGTGGTCGACCAGTACAAGGTCAGCGTTTACTGAGGCCACCGCGCCGGCAATCTCCTGCAACTTGCCTTTGCCGATCAGCGTTGCCGGATCAGGACGGTCACGATGTTGCACAAATTCGCCGGCAATTTCCGCGCCGGCTGAAGCTGCCAGTTCGCGGAACTCCGCCAGTGATTCTTCCACGCCTACCCGGGAGACACTGCTGCCTTCCCTTCGCTCGGCCGCGACATTTCGCGCGAGCACGGCGCTGGGCGGCAGCTCCAGATCGCGATCTGAGCGCGAGCGATAGCGGAACTCAACAGCTACTAAAAACGCCCGCTCCGGACCATCGCGACCGGTCTTGATCCCGGCCGATGATTCGAAACGGCGGGAACGCTGCCCTGGAATGGATTAGCCCTCCAACTTGCTGGTATTGCTCTCGCCCTCTGCCGCGACTCCATGCGAACGGCTATCATGATGGCTGCTGCTGCCCTTGGCCATGACCACGGTAGAGATGGCGTGTTTAAAAATGAGTTGTTCCTGATTGTTGGTTTCAAGGACTACTGAATATTTATCAAAGGACCGTATACGTCCAGTCAGCTTTACTCCACTTAACAGATAAATCGTAATCTGACTTTTGTCCTTGCGCGCGGTATTCAGAAACGAGTCCTGTATGTTTTGTGCCGGCTTATTTTCCATCTGCCGATCTTTCTCCTGTGTTCTTGCATGGGACGGGGAAACAGCCTTGGTGGCGTGTCCAAGTCATTGTAACTTTTCATGGGCGTTCCCGGCAAAAAGGGGCCTTTTCCAACTATGGGCCATCGTAATGCTATGATTTTCAAGGCAGATTTTTATCAATATGAAGAGCGCCGGTCACAAAGCCACAGCCGATGTCCCCATGCTCGACCTCTCGCGCCAGTATGCCTCTATTCGCGATGAAATTCTGGCGGCCGTCACCCGGGCTTGTGACTCCCAGCGCTATATCCTGGGGGACGAAGCAGTTGCTTTTGAGCATGAGTTTGCCGCTCTATGCGGCTCCGCGGACGCCGTAGGCTGCGCTTCCGGCACTGACGGCCTGTGGCTGGCCCTGGCTGCCGCCGGCATTGGCGCCGGCGATTCCGTCATCACCACGCCTTTCAGCTTCTTTGCCACTGCCAGTTCAATTTTGCGGGCCGGCGCCAAACCGATATTTGTTGACGTGGATCCTGAAACACTCAACTTGGCCCCGGCCCGGCTGGAAGAGCGTTTAAAAAACGCTTCCCAGGGAGTGCGCGCAGTGATGCCGGTCCATCTTTACGGCCAGTGCGCCGATATGGATGGCATTGACCGCATCGCCGCCGAGTTCAAATTGCATGTAGTGGAAGACGCCGCCCAGGCCGTGGGAGCAACCTGGAATGGCAGGCGCGCGGGCTCACTGGGCTTGGCCGCTGCATTCAGCTTTTACCCCACAAAAAATCTCAGCGCGTTTGGTGATGCCGGCGCTGTAACTACCAATGATGCCAGGCTGGCGGAGCGCATGCGCTCACTCCGCAACCACGGAGGCAAGCAGCGCTACTACCATGATGAAGTGGGCGCCAACAGCCGGCTTGACGCCATTCAGGCAGCCGTTCTTCGCGTGAAGATGCCGCACCTGGCCAGGTGGAATGATGCCCGGCGTGAACATGCCCGGACCTATGGCCGTCTGCTCACCAGCGCCGGCCTGACTAGATCTGGCGCAAATTCAACAGCCCCCGTGGTCCTGCTGAAGACGCTGCCCGGCGCGCACCACATTTACCACCAGTATGTGATTCGCGTGCGCGACCGCGACAAGCTGCGCGCCTTCCTGAGCGAACGAGGCGTGGGCTCAGAGATTTACTATCCCATCCCGCTGCATTTGCAGAAGTGCTTTGCCTATCTCGGCTACAGTCCCGGTGATCTGCCGGAATCCGAACGCGCCGCACTGGACGTGCTTGCTCTGCCGATGTTTGCCGAGCTGGAAGAAAACGAGCAGCGGCACGTGGTGGAGTCGATTGCGGAGTTTTATTCTTAAGTCAAAAGGAAATGGGAGCGGAGGGCACATGACTTTTCGCAAAACGCGGCTCTTACGCTTCTGACTTTGTCCACCACACCAAACCGATAAATACCATCGTCGCAGCGCCCGCAAGCAGGATCGGCAGAATGCCACTTTGTTCGAACAGATTGCCCATGGCCGCTGATTCTCTGATCCAAAGCCACACGAAAACGATCAGACACACCACCGCAGCCAGCATCCGCATGATAATCAATGGGCGCTCGATCCGTTCTTTCTCGTGCTGTTTTTTCAGGATTTGCGCGCGCCACCAGATCAACCCAGGGCTGGGCAGCTCCGGTTGATCGCCATCAGCCATTTTCTTGATTAAAGAATCCAGTTCAAATTCGTTATTCATGAGAACCCCTGAATCCTGCCGTCTCCAGCAACGCTTTGGCTTTCTCGCGGGCGCGGAAAACCATCACACGCACGCTCTTTTCTTTTACACTCAGAACCTCGCCAATTTCCTTGTGACTTAGCTCTTCAACATGCGCCAGCCAGAGGATGGCTTGTTCCTGCGCGCTCAACTGGTTGAAAACCGTTTCCATATCCACAGGCAGATTTAAATTGTGGTGGACACGCTCCGTGATAACGCTCAGCTCCCACCACTTCTTTTCCCGTTTGATCTTACGCCAGCGATCGCGCAGCAGGTTAGTCGCGGTCTTGTAAAGATAGGCCTTGCGCGCGCCTTCCTCCATTGCCGGCACGCTGAGCATGCGGATGTAAGTCTCTTGCAGCACCTCGTCTGCCGTCGCCGGATCGGCGCTAAGCCGGCACAGATAACCGTGAAGCGTACGAGCAGTGCGCGCATAGAAAGACTCGAACTCGCCCTGCGTCGTGCTCTCGTCCTGCCCCGTCTGCGCTCTGCTCATCGCAATCCGTGTTGTTCCCATGGCGGCAAACAAATGCGTTACTCCTGTTCCTTCCAGCCCGCTTTTTTAGTGAGAAAATAAGACACTCCGGAGGAGATCAGGAACCCTACTCCCACAAGAAATGAAACCCAGCCGATGCGAAAGGCCATCCATCCGCCATTCGCGCCGGCAAGGAATCCCATTCCCATAAACATAAGGACGAAGCCGGTCTTGATGGAATTAAGAATAGAGTTGCGCGGGCTGGTCACCGCATCGGTAAAGCTCATCACATACTTCTGTCCGGCGGGTGATTGCATAAACTCGGCGAAATCATGCGCGGACGAGAATTTTTCCAGCAGGGCCTTCTGCATATCGTTTTTCTGCTTGCGGCGGGCAATGGAAGTACCCAGATAGGCGACCCAGCCAAATAGGCCAAACGTGACCACCATCAGAAACCATTCTTTCAACTGACCTTGCACCATCGGATCCATGTTTCTAATCCTCCAGCATTAGAACGACCAGGCGCGGCCTAAGGTTAACAAATACCGAAACTTATTCCTTATCTATACGTCCAACTAGGGCATAGTTGTGAGCGGAGGATATCTCCATGCTGATTGCTCCCAAAAACACCCGGTTGGCCATAATCGTTTTCTGCGCCCTCAGCTCTGCACTGTACTCCCAAACATCCGCTGCTCCGGCAGTTGAAAAGCCCAAGGACACCTCCAACCCACTTTTCGTATTCAAGACATCCTCGCGACTGGTGGTTGTGGACGTTGTGGCTACCAACAGCAAGGGTGAACCCGTTACAGACTTAAAAGCTGAGGATTTCATGGTCACGGAAGAGGGAGCACCGCAAGCCATACGCAGCTTCAGCTTCCAGCAGCCATCAGGCGACCGCAACGAACTACAGCCCGTGGCGGAACAATTGCCGCCGGGAGTGATTACGAACACTCCACGATACAAAAAAGGGAACATCTGGAATGTACTCGTTCTGGACGCGCTGAACAGTCCGATGCTGGACCAGTCCGACACGCGCCAACAGCTCCTGAAGGTGCTCGAGAAGCTTCCCGATCAGCCGGTGGCGATTTATGTTCTGGGAAGCGACCTACGCCTCATCCAGAATTTCAGCAGCAATCGAGCGGTGTTGCGGCAGGCGATTGGCGGGGCACAAGACCAGGCATCGATGCTTCTTGATAATCCCAAGGGAGGCCATGAGGCTGAGCGATATGAGGGGGTATGGTTCGGTTCCTTGCCTCCGCAGGCACAGGTCAGCATTCGCCACTGGGAAGGAGAAAGTACAGCCTCACGCACACGTAACCGTCTGCAGCTAACTCTGGATGCGCTGAATGCCATCGCCTCAAATCTCAAATCTCTTCCGGGCCGCAAAAATCTGATCTGGGTATCTGAAGGCTTTCCTTTCAGCATTGAACCGGGCACCGTGGTGCGGGCGCATGAGCCAGTGAGCGGCCAGAACTATACAGTGGCCGTCTCGCAAACTGCGAACGCGCTCTTTGATTCCCAGATCGCCATCTACCCCATTGATTCTCGTGGGATAGTGCTCAATCAGGTCTATGACCCCGCCAGCCGCGGCTACGATGCATTAGGACAAGGCGAATCACAGATCGGACTGCACTCCACGGTAAGCGAACAGTTAAGCAACCTGAACGTAACCCACACGTCCATGGTGGAGGTCGCGGAGCGCACGGGCGGCCGGGCTTTTTACAATCGCAATGAAATCGGCAACGCGATCATAGAGAGCATGAATGACGGGTCAACGTATTACACTCTAGCCTATTATCCCGCCAGCCACAACTGGAATGGCAAGTTCCGCCGCATCAGCGTAAAAGTCAAACGCCCGGGAGTGAAGTTGCGGCACCGCTCGGGATATTTCGCGATTGAACCCGGCGCTTTTACACATCAGACTCCAGCCGAACAAACTCGACAGTTGAACCAGGCCCTGGACCTTAACGCACCAGTTTCCACCCAGCTCCTTTTTCAGGCGCGTGTGCTGCCGCCTTCCGCACAAAGCCAGAACCAGGTGGTGGTGAATTATTTGATTCCCGCGGCGGGGCTCTCATTTGAGAGAGGCGCCGATCAGTTGCAGCATGCCAGCGTGAACTGTGCCGTTGGCGTCTACTCCATGAAAGGCGTTTCCATCAAGAGAGACGGCGCCACAATGACGGCCGCGCTGAAAGCCGATGTATATGACAAGATTGTCCAGCAGGGCTTTCCCTGCCAGCAGAAACTCTCTCTGCCGCCGGGGGGCTACATGCTTCGGCTGGCAGTGCGTGACAACGTGACAGGCAGGATTGGGACAGTAGACACCATGGTTTCAGTTCCGGCTGAACAGGCACAAAAGACGCCTGAATAATCGGCCGCCTGATCTAGACAGCAGTCAGGCTGCGTGATTCCAGTTGCATCAGGAAGTCTTCGTAACCGGCTGCCGCACGATCCAGCCGAGCTTGCTCTTCTGTTCCACGCAGTGCATTGGCCGCCATCATGGAATAAGCAGCACGAAAAACCGCATAGACCTTGAGAAAGTTGTCCACTCTGCCGCTTGCGTTGTCGCCGCTCTTCCGGCGATATGAATCAAGAAATTCCCTGGCCTGTTGCTGATCCATGCGCCACTCCACGATAGCGCCGGCCAGGTCCCATGCAATATCCGTGGGGCCGGGGAAAAAATGGTCGTCACCGTGGCTGCCGGAATCCGTCTTGAGCATCTGGCCGTCTTTCATCAACAGCCATTCGTGCGGCTGCATGCGTCCATCAGCAATCACAGGATGTTCCAGTCGAAGATCGACAGGCGCATCTAAACCGAGTTCGCGCAGATTGTGCTGCGCCATTTGCTGAAGGGCATTCAGATCAGAGAGGCTGACGGCCAACGCACGCACTCGAAACGCACAGTATTCAGCCAAACGCTCCAGCACGCTTTGTGACAGATCGCTCGCCGACATGGGGCGGGAATTCATCCCTGAATCGGAAGCCCGCTGGCAGGAACACCAGGGATAGGAAACAAAACCGTCGCTCTCCCACCGTGGGTGTGGGCCGAAGCCGGCGGCAGCAACTTTTTGCTCGCGCTCAAAGACCTGATCTCCGTAGCGGCCCAGACCGGCAAACTTGTAAAACCTTGGCTCACCGTGCTCAGTCGATGAATGGTCTGCCGATGCATGGTCCATCGATGAAAGATATTTGAGCCGCTCAAAGCTGGTCCACGCGGCGGGCCATTCCAATTCGTTTAGCAAGCGGCTGCGCCAACGGCCTCCGCCTATGAAATCGACTGCATGCGCTGGCCTTCGCGCTTCCGCCGCAACCGCCACGTTCTGATAGCGTCGCCATCGGCTCGCTGCATCCGATGCGCATAACATGTCAACATTTGGCTGATAGCTGCTGAGCAGTACGACCCTCTCGCGCGGCGCTCCTGCCCGCTCCAGCGCTTCTGCCACTGACAGGAATGACGATCCACTCAAGCCCGGCCCTTCGTCCACGATGGCAAACGTCGCCCCGGAAGAAACTGCCTTCTGCACAATTGCAAGCAGCCTCGGCAACAATTCTGTGTGGCGGTTATAAGGATGTCCCTGTGGACGCACCGTGATTCTCTGCACCTGCATGCCGTGAAATCGGGCCGCAGCGGCGGTGACCGCGCTCAGCGTGGTCCCGATGCTGCGTATGCCAACAATGATCAGATTGTTTGTGGATAGTGAGACGTGCGACAACACCTCAGCGTATGCCAAAGGATGGAGAGCATAATAGGCAAAGCCTTCTGGAGTGGAGATGCTCAGCTGCTCGCGGATAGGAACGCCCCTTGCAGCACGGCCCAGGATTTCAAAATCGGACACGGCTTCGCCGAGCAGCAGCGCGTCTGCGATACGGTCTGTGAGGACCTCAACCGGACGCGCGGACTCATCGTCCGCATCCGCCATGCCGCCCTCAAGTTCACCGGCAAGCAGCAAGGCGCCAATGACCGCATCTTGCGAGCAACGGCTGCCGAGTTGCCGCAGACGTTCAGCCAGGGCTGTCTTCAGCTCTTGCCCGCTGGCATGCCGCTGGCCGCCACGAAACACCAGCAAATTCAAAGCGCTCATTGCTGGTTGGTTAAGCTACCTTCTTGGCCGTCCTGCGCACGGCCCTCGGTGACCGCGCCACATCGCCTTCTTTATCCACGAAATACAGATACTGGTTGTCACGCTCAATTGCTTTGGGCACCAGCACCTCGGTTTCACCTTCCCCGGATTTAACTTTGCGGCTCACGTTGCCGTCGCCATCAACAAAGTACAAGTACTTTTTGTAGTCGCGTTCCAGATTTAGCTGCTTAACTTTTTCTGCCATACCCTGTTGGACGGCAACAGAGGTCCGCTGGATGCCACGCTTAATATTTAGATTTTGCTTTCCCGCCTGGTTTGGACCCCTTATGGTGTCTCGGGGCGGGCGGTGCTTCGCCCGGGGCCAGCACGCGCCGCACAATTGGCGGGTTAAATTTGTAAGTCCGGTCCCGTACGCTGCCATCGTCTTCCTTTGCGCGCAGGACGAACGTGCGCAGGTTGCCTTCTTTTTCAAAGTTCTGCCGCCCCAGCGTTACCGGCAACACGCCCGCTAGATCGCGCTCACGATACGCAGTCTCATAGCGATGTTTACGCGTGTTCCAGGTAAAAACCCTGGCCTGGCTGAAGTCGTACGGAAGGCCTTCCTTTTCCGTGAACAGCACCAGATATTCGGAGACCTTCTTGTCCCCGTCCGTAACCTCGTCCAGCGGGAAGGCGGCCACAATGCGCTGCCCCTCAGAGTACTGCGCTATCTCTTCCGGCACGGTTAGATATAAAGCTCTGCCCAGCACCCAGCCCACTCGCGCCTGCGCGTCGCGCACCAGCCACCAATCTTCACGGACAGCCGGCGGTCCCGCGTTGTCACTTTTTACCTTGTCTTCATCGGGGGCGTCATCGGCATCTTTTTGTTTGTCATCTTTGAGTTGCTGCGGTGGAGCGTTGCGGTCCACCGTCTGGCGCTGCAGCATATCCACTTTTTGTTTCTCGTTCAGCAGGTAGAGATAGCCGGTCTTTCGTCCCGGCAGCACATGGACCTTTACCTGCTCCTCGGTTGTTGCCGTGGCCTGGGCCGGCGCGGACTTGAACTGCTCCGCCAGCCGCTGAAACTGGTCGAACGTCGCCTGGTCAGCCAGAAAACGTTCCTGCACCCAGCCTTCTTCGCCGCGGGGCGAGCGCACACGCAAAAACCTTTTGCTCTGCATCCTTTCCAGGATTTGCAGGCGCTCCCCGTTATGCACCACGCCCGTCTTGGTATAGAGCGTTGAAACGCGGTCACGAAGGCTGGCTTCAGTCACGGCGACGTATGCATATTCCGCATTACCGGACGAACCGCCTCTGTCGCTGCACCCGGCCAGCAGACATACCGCCGCAGCCGCAAAGGTAAGTACCGCGCCAGTGACGTGCCTTTGGATCGGAAAGAGCTTGATGTTCAAGGATTTCAACATCGCCGTTACCGACAAATATAGCAGTCTGCCGCTGCGCAAAACAGGTGCGGCCAGCCTATGGCCCACTGGCCCACTCCTTCGCGGCAAGGGGCCAGCGCGCTGCGTCATTTTGCGCTTTAGGGCGCTACTTTTCCGCTGCTGCACCCTGCTGCGCAAAGATAATGTAGTGCCCTCCCGGGTCTTTGATACCGAACTCCTTGGCGCCGTAAAAAGTCGCACGGACCGGCATCACGATCTCGGCTCCTTTCGTGGCGGCAAGCGCCGCATCCAGGTCCGCAACTTCCACATACAGGAAGGTCGGTCCTTTCCGCGCGGCTTCACCGGTGGCGGCATTGTCTTTCTCCGCGCTGGAAAAACTCTGGTACATCAGTTCCAGTCCATTTTTCTCCAGCATCACAAAACCAATCTTGTTTCCTTCCGGCACTTCCACGGTCTTTTGAAAACCCAGGCGTCCGGTCCAGAACTGGATACACGGTTCAAGTTCCTGTGCAAACAGGATGGGCGTAATCTTCTTCACTTCTGCGGGCTTCATATTGCTCTCCTCGTTTGAAATGGCAAAGACTTAGAACCAGCGCCAGGACCATCAGTGCCAGGCCAAAAACCTGCATTCTCATCGAATTTTTCTCCTTGCCATTAGCAACTAATCTAATTTAGACTAGCACACGATATGACATCGCGACCAGTCGTGTCAACCGGAGTTTTTATGCAACTACAAGAACGTAGATTACAGAATCGTCAATTCAAAAGCCTTCCATTGGATGACCGTCAGCTCAAAGATCTGGTTTCCATCGGGCCGGCCATGCTGCGCGACCTTGAGCTTCTCGGTATACGCAACGTCAAGCAGCTTGCCCGGCAAAATCCAGCTCGGCTGTATCAAAAACTATGCCGCGTCACCGGCCAGCATATTGACATCTGTTGCCAGGACGTTTTCTTTGCTGCCGTGGCCCAGGCGCGCAATCCACTCCTTCCCGCCGAGCAATGCCAGTGGTGGTACTGGAGCCGGCAACGAAAGGCGCGTAATGCCCGCAGCTAGAAAGCGGGAGCTGACTGTCCCCGATCTGGTATTGCTCAGCCTGTTGGCCGAGCAGCCGATGCACGGCTACCAGGCCAACCTGGAGTTGGAGCGCCGCCAGGTACAGGATTGGGCCGGAATCTCCCGTCCCCAGGTCTACTACTCGCTGGAGAAGCTTGAACGGCTCAAGCTGATCCATGAAACCCACGAAGCTAAGGAGCCGGCTCTTGGCCCTGACCGTCGCATCTTCTCCACCACTGCAAAAGGCCGGGAAGCCCTTGCCTCCGCTCTGGAGCGGGAAGACTGGACAATACAGCGCGATCGTCCGCCGTTCCTCACCTGGATGGCCTTGTCCTGGCAGGCTAGGCCAGGCGTCTTTCAAAGGCAACTCCAGCGCCGCGAGAAATTTCTCCAGACCGAACTGGCTCGCGAGGTCGATACCCTCCGCGCCGTGGAAAAAGAAGTGGGCCACCGCTTCCATGAAGCTGCCTGGATGATCAGCCTGATGATCGAGCAATTCCGGGCTGAGCTTCGGTGGCTGCGCAAGGTTGCCGGCGAATTTGACCGGCGTGCTCCCGCGGTCCATCCGGCCCACATTGGTAAGGATGTGCGCTAAAAACCAGTTACCATCAGATCCGAAGTGACACTGGAGTCATACACAATTTCTCTCTCATCAATTTCAGACGCATAACGATACAGGTATACTGCTTGATCGAGGAGAGAAATGGTGACCCGCATACGGCTTCTTTTGTTTTGCAGCTTTTTTTGCTTATTACCCGCGGCGCCTGCCCAGCAATCCAGCCATGATGCGGCCCAGATTCGCGGCGCCATGGAATTTCTCGCCAGTGACGCCATGCAGGGACGCGCCAGCGGATCGCATGACGAACTGCTTGCTGCCACCTATCTCGCTTCTGAGCTGCGCCAGACCGGCATTGAACCAGCCGGTGACAATGGCAGCTATATTCAGAACGTCTCCGGCGAGTTCAACTTCTTTCGCGAAGGCAAAAAGCAATGGAACACCCGCAATGTGATCGGCATGCTCCGCGGCGGCGATGAGAAGCTGAAGGATGAGGTCATACTGCTCACCGCGCATATGGACCACATTGGCATCCGCGACGCCATCAATGGAGACAATGTTTACAAAGGCGCTGATGACGATGCTTCCGGCTGCGTCGCCGTGCTGCAACTGGCGCGCGCTCTGGCGCGAAAAGAAGCGCCAAAACGCACTGTGCTCTTTGTCTTCTTCGGCAGTGAGGAAACCGGCGGCCAGGGCAACCAGTATTTTCTTGAGCACCCGCCCGTACCGCTCAAAAACATTGTTGCCAATCTGGAGTTTGAGATGATTGGCCGGCCTGACTCCGCTGTAAAACCCGGTGAACTCTGGCTTACAGGTTTTGAGCGCACCAATCTTGGTCCGGAACTGTCCCGGCACGGCGCCAGGCTGGTGGCTGATCCGCGCCCGAAACAAAATTTCTTCCAGCGTTCAGATAATTACGCGCTTGCCAAAAAGGGAATTGTGGCCCAGACCGTCTCCAGCTTCGGGTTACACGCTGACTATCACCGCCCCAGTGATGACGTGGCCCATCTCGACTTCGTCCACATGGAACAGGCCATTCACTCCATGCTTGGCCCGGTGGAGTGGCTGGCTAATTCTGCATTTAAGCCGGAATGGATAGACGGAAAAAAGCCGTAACTTTCTCATATTCCGAGCACAGCGAGGAAACCCTTGCTGCTTACACTCTCTGTGGGTGGCGATCCGGTTTGGACGAGAATCTATTCACCAAAGAAGCTCCGAAATACCATGCCCAGGAACCAGATCAGTCCGAAGACGACGCCAATCACAATCGAAACCAGCCAAAGCTCGTCGGGAAGAAACTCCAGTGCAAAGAAGATGAATTCACCCGGCCCCTTGGATCCCGTCTCTGTTTTCCTGCGCATACGGCATCCCCCATCTTTAAATGACGAGAGCTAACCCGCATTCTTAACCTATTTGTCGAAAACTGGACGAATTGACGCGGGGGCAATGCCATACCACATTATTTCGGAAAACTGCTGAGGCAAGACTTTGCAAGCAATACACACGAATGGTCTAACAATGACCCATTTACCAAATTACTCTGACCAATCTATTTAGTTCGGCTTTTCTTTCTTCCCGCGCAGGATGCGCTCGTCAATCGGCTTGCGGCCCTGGAAGCCTTCTTCCACACCATGCCAGAACTCGATCTTCTCTTCTCCGTACTTCCAGCACAGCAGCACGATCTCATCCTCCACCGCGCACGGGAAATCAAGCAGGCCAATATCCAGGTCTTTTACCTGCACACCAATTGCATTAATTTCGGCCAGCATGTCCTTGATTTCCTGGAAAGCTTTATCGCGTTGGGCCCGGCGTCGCGCCACCACGGGAATATCGACCATCAGGCCGCCGCTCAGCAGGATACGGTGCTTCAGGTCCTGCAACTCTTTCTCCACTTCTTCAATCAGGCCCTTGCTGTCCATGGAGCGCTTGAGCAGCGAACTTAATATAGGCAGCAGCGAGTGCGCCTCTTCCAGCGTGAATGTTTTCTGTTTTGCCATAGTTTGTGTCAGCCGCCGGACCCGGTCACCGTATCTCCAGCATCCTGTCCAGCGCCACGCGTGACCAGTATTTCACGTCGTCGGGGACCTGTATGCGGTTGACTACGTTGCCCTGCGTCAGATTTTCCAATGCCCAGCACAAGTGCTGTGGCGAAATGCGGAACATCGTTGTGCAGAGGCAGCCGGATTCATCCAGCGTGATCACCATCTTACTCTCTTTGGCAAATTCCTTTCCCATGCGGTTCACCAGATGGATTTCCGTCCCCACGGCGAACTTGCTTCCCGCCGGAGCAGCCGCAATCATCTTGATCAGACCCTCCGTTGAACCCACGCCATCCGCCTTCTGGCAGACTTCCCAGCGGCATTCCGGATGGACAATCACCTTGATCCCCGGATATTGCGCGCGAACCCGGTCCACGTGCTCGGGAAGAAAGCGCTGATGCACCGAGCAGTGCCCTTTCCACAGGATCACCTTCGCGCGACGCAATCTTGCTGGGTCAACGCCGCCGCCAATCATGAATGGGTCCCAGACCACGCATTCCTCCAGCGGAATGCCCATGGCAAATGCGGTGTTGCGTCCCAGGTGCTGGTCAGGAAGAAACAATATCTTCTCATTCCGCTCAAACGCCCATTTGAAAGCCGCAGGAGCGTTCGATGAAGTGCAGACCAGTCCGCCGCGCTCGCCGCAGAAAGCTTTGATCGCCGCCGTGGAATTCATGTAGGTCAGCGGCGTAATACCACGGCCCAGTTCATCCGTCAGCCCCAGGGAAACCAGTTGCTCCCAGCAGCTTTCCACCTGGCCAATCTCCGCCATGTCCGCCATGGAGCATCCGGCATTGAGATCGGGCAGGATCACTTTCTGTCCTGGCCGGCCCAGCACATCGGCGCTTTCCGCCATGAAGTGCACGCCGCAAAAAACAATGTATTCCGCGCGGGTGCGTGCCGCTTCCTGCGCCAGTTTATAGGAGTCGCCGCGAAAATCCGCAAAACGGATCACCTCGTCGCGCTGGTAGTGGTGGCCCAGGACCACCGCGCGTGAGCCGAGTTCACGTCTGGCTGCGGCAATGCGCGCATCCATCGTGTTATCGGGGAGTACAAGATAGTTGTCGAGCGAGCAACTAACGCTTCGCTCTTCCAAAGGAGCAATCGTAGTCGACATTTTTTTCCGCCTTCAGTCCCGCGGGTTAGCGCCACGGAACGGAGATGTTGAAAGCATCCACAGGCTCCAGCAGGTCCACTGCACCGTTGGGTGAGCCAATGCAAGCGCCGGATCGCGCGAGCAATTGGCGAGGGCGCAGCGGTTTACCGCGAAGCCCTCGAATAAACGGTGCCCGACCTGCGGGGTTGTTGAAGCCCGCAGTCTTACTAAGTCTTTGATGCCCTTCCACCCGCAAACGACGCAAAATCAGCATCGCTCAACCGGCTGAAAAGCCACGATTTATTGTGCCATTGGAAGCGCTTAAGGCGCAAGGACACCGAGGGGAGCCCCCCTTGTCCGGCGTTAACGCGTGTGCGGCTGAGTGCGTGGGCTCATACCATTTCGTCGCACAACATCCTTTGCTCTGGTACGCTACTTACGCCTATGCGCCTTCACAAGAGCTTGTTTCTCCTACTCGCAATAGCAGTTTCCGCTTTTGCCCAGAACCCCAAACCGCTTGCCGACCGCCTGGCCGCACAGAATGCGCTTTTCGAAGAGCAGTATGAGTCCGATCTTCGCAATGCTCCTGAGCGCGCCACTGCCTACGGCGACTATCGTTACAATGACAAGCTCTCAAACCACTCGCTTGCCGCCATCGCCCAGCGCCATAAGCTCGATGAGGCTTTTCTAAAGCGGCTTCAGGCAATCCCGACGACTGGATTCTCTGATCAAGACACGCTCTCCCACGACCTTCTGGTTCGTGTGTTGCAGCAGCGCATCGCCGATTTCGACCTCAAAGAATACGAGATGCCCGTCAGCCAGCAGAACGGCGTTCATACCGGCCTTGCCGACCTTCCGCTTTCCGTCCCCTTTGACTCCGTCAAGCACTATGAGGATTACATCGCGCGTCTGCACCAGATTCCGCGCGTCTTCAGCCAGACCACTGAAGTCCTTCGCGCCGGCATGAAAGACAAGCTCATGCCCGTACGTTTCCTTCTTGAGAAGGTCTCAGTGCAATGCCAGGGCATTATCGATGCCAATCCCTTTCTGCTTCCGACAAAAAAATATCCGGCGAGCATCTCTGCGGAAGACCAGAAGCGCCTGACCCAGCAAATCACTGACGCCATCAATACTGACGTGATTCCTGCCTACAAGAGCTTTGCGGCATTCATCAGCAAGGAATACGCGCCCCAGGGCCGCACCGCACTCGCAATCACCTCTTTGCCGGATGGCCAGAAGCGCTACCAGAATGACATCTATGGCCGCACCACCACGCACATGACGGCTGACGAAATACACCAACTCGGCCTGCGCGAGATTGAGCGCATCCAGGGCGAGATGATGGTGATCGCCAAAAAAGAAGGCTTCTCCGACCTTGCTGCCTATCGCGCTTCGCTCAAAACCAATCGCAAATACATTCCGGCCTCCGCGGAACAGATCCTTGACGACTTCCGCCGCTACATCGCACAGATGGAGCCTAAACTTCCGGGGCTCTTCAATCTGCTGCCTAAGTCGCCTGTGACCGTGGAAGCCATACCCGCGTTCCAGTCCGCCGCCGCAACCCACTATGTCACTGGTACCCCAGACGGCAAGCGCCCCGGCCGCGTCGTTGTGGCCACGTCCAACTTTGCTGACCGCTCGCTCATCAATGACGAAGCGATTGCTTATCACGAAGGTGTCCCCGGACATCACATGCAGCTATCTGTTCAGCAGCAGCTCACCGGGCTGCCCAAATTCCGCCTCCATGGACTCGGCTTCAACGCATATTCTGAAGGCTGGGCCCTTTACTCTGAACAACTCGGCAAGGAGATCGGCTTCTACCAGGACCCCGCCTCTGACTACGGCCGCCTCTCCTCTGAACTCTTCCGCGCAGTGCGTCTGGTCGTCGACACCGGAATCCATTCGAAAGGATGGACGCGCGACCAGGTCGTGGATTTCATGCGCAAATCCGGCGCCGTGGACGAGCCGACGATCCAGTCTGAGACCGACCGCTATATCGCGTGGCCGGCACAGGCCCTCAGCTACAAGCTAGGCCAGCTCAAGATTCGCGAACTTCGCGAACGCGCCAAAAAAGAATTAGGGCCCAAGTTTGACATCCGCGGCTTCCATGACGAGATGCTCAACGGCGGCGCTCTGCCGCTCGATCTGCTCGAGGCCCGCACTGACAAATGGATCGCAGAACAGAAATCAAAATAGGAGTTCAGAAGCTGATGGCGGCCGAAGCATAGGCCGCGGCTAAACGCTGCCTCTTGCCGCGACGATGAGAGTAGACTACCCGTGAGGTGATTCTATGCGGCTGAGACCCACGCGGGGGATGATAGCAGCAGTGGCGGTAATGATAGTTGTGCTCTCCAGTTCACGCGTTCGATCAATTCAATCCAGCGCATCTCCGGGTCCAGATGCCATTGTTAAGCCCCTCCTGTTGGAAAAGAATGAAGGCGAGCTGCGTACTCGCCGCATTCACACCGACGCCAGTGTCCCCGCCTCCTCCCAGTTCATGCTGAAGGTCAGCCCGAAAAACAACGGCTCGCAGCATCTCGTGGCCGGCACGGAGGAGGTTGCCCCAGGAGCTACCTTACCCAAGCACAGGCACCTGGTTCAGGATGAGATAGTGCTGCTCCATAGCGGAACCGCTCACGTTTGGCTCGGTGCTCAGGAGCGCGATCTCCATGCAGGGGGACTTGTGTTTATTCCGGCGAATACCTGGGTAAGCCTAAAAAATATTAGCGCCGAACCGATCAGCCTGACTTTCATCTTCTCCGCGCCCGGATTCGATGACACAATGCGATGCAATTCCGTGCCCGCTGGTGAAACGCCTACCCAGATCACGCCGGAGCAGCAAAAAGAATGTGCACACCTCGGGCATGCCGAAGGCGCAGGCAAGGCAGAACCGCCAAAGAAATGAACAAAGGATTCGATGGATAGAAAAATTACCTCTCCACCGTCAGCCTTCTTACAATCTCTTCGGCAACCGCGTCAGCGCGTGCTGCGATCTGCTGCGGTGTCTGGTCCTGGATCGGATGCTGCACGTAAACGGCATCAAAGCCCGCGCGTCCCAGTGCGCTGGCCTGGATTCGCGCCGGAGCCGTGAATTCCGTGGTGGCCACCGGCACGGCGGGAATGCCCATATTTTCTAAACCGATCGTGTCGTGCAGACTGCACGTTGTGCACGATCCTCAATCCGCCAGCCCTTCCACCACCGCGTCCATTGCACGCAACTGCTCGATGATCTGCGGCGGAGCATTTTTTGCAAACGTCGGCTTGCGCGCGCGCAGCACCTCTGCCGCACCATACTTCGTACGCAGAATCTCTTCCAGCCGGTCAAGAAAGAAACTGCCGCCCGGCTTGCTGATATCGAGCAGGCCAATCCTCTTTCCGGCTAGGCTCGCCAGCCGCGGTGGCGGCGTGGCCGCCTTCGGAACGCTCTCATTGCCGGGATGAACAATCGTGATTGCCATTGCTCCACTCCTTTATCGGTCCGGAATCGGATACGTCACCATCTGGCTGCCCGCCGGCCCCGTGGACCAGCTGCCAATCACGGCGGAGAACTTCCCGGCCGTTCCACCTGTTACAAAAATGCTGATCGCCTCCGGCGAGCGGAACTTCTGATAGCACGTTTCTCCGCGCACCGTGATCTCTCTGTAATTCGCAGCCAGCTGCGTTCCTTCCGCCCGTTGCGCGTCAACATAGTAGCGCACAGGTATGCCTGTATTTTCGAACAGGTACTGGCGCGCCTGGTCCTTGGTAAAGCCATCACGATGGATGGTCTTCACATGCTCCGGACAAAGAATCACAATCGCCTCCGGCATCAGGCACGTGCGATAGCTCCACACCGTGGCCAGCGCGAATGAGATTGTCTCCAGCACGGTCTTGCCCTGATGCGCGGTATGCTCGCTCACGCCGCGTGGCGGTTCCGCCGCAAACAGTGACACCGCGCTCTGCTCCCGCTTGAGGCCGCGCGTAACGTGAAACGGCTCCCACGGATTCTCTTCCTCATTCTCCGCAATGCAGGAAGAAAACTTTCCTGGATTGCCTAGGGCCGACATGTCGATGCCGTCCGGCCTTCCGCCTCCAATATTCAGCAGGACCAACTGGAACGCTCTGCCCAGCGAACTGTTGGCGCGGGCCACGTTAGAAAAAACATTCTGGCGCGACCAGAATCCAAGTTCCTGCCGCACCGGCCCGTTGATCATCACCAGCGGCGCGGCAAAGTGCGTGGTGGCCTGCACGCCGTGTAGGTTGAAGCGCTCGTCGCACGCGGCGCGCAGCAGCGGCAGCAGCACGCGCATTATCTCCGGCGCGCATCCGGCCATCACGGCATTGGCGGCAATCTTCTCTACCGTGGCTTCGCCGTAAAAAGGCGGAACACGCGCAATCACCGCTTCAGGCGCCAGTCCCGTGGCTTTCACCATGGCACTAACTTCTTCCACCGTCGGCGGCACCACGGGCAGCGCATCGCCAAACTGTTTGCGGCAGTATTCAAAAGGATCTTCTTCGTCGCGCAGCGTAATGCGCGTGGCCGGCTCAGCGGTGCGGCGCAGGAAATGCGCCGCGCTGCCCTGCCCATCTCCTCCTGTTTCCGGCTCAAGGTGCCGCGAACTGCAGCCAGGCTTCCATGCTGGAGCGCCATCGTCCGGCGGTGCAATCGGCGGATGCCCCAACGCCGCGGCAAGCTCGTTCAGTCCCTGCTTGTCAAAGCCAACCAGCGTGCGCTGCACCTGAGCATGTTCGTCGAGCAGATAAATCGTTGGCACGGACTGTGGATCAAAAGCGCGCGAAATTTTCAACCCATGATCCAGTTGTACCGGATACTCAATTTTCAGCTGGCGGACAAACTCTGCTGTGGAACGTTCATCGTCCTGCGAAATCCCCAGCACCTGTACAGAATCAATTTTCAGCGCATTCAAATAGGGCAACGCAAGCTGACATGTAGGACAGTCGGTCTCAAAAAAAACCAACACGGCTTTTTTACCAGACCGGAGTCCGGCAATGGCAGGCGCGCTTTCAATCTGCGGCATGGAATAACGATAAAAGGTGGCTTGGGGTAGGGGCAAGTCTCCCCCTCTTTGCGGCTTGGGCAGGCGGAGGCAAACTCATCCAGTTCGCCTGAACGGTTTAGCCTTCTGCTACGAAAATAAGCGCTTTCGGCGAAACGTTTCCTTCCAATATGTCACCAACCTGTATGGGTTTCTGGAACTTCTTCGTTCTGCGTTAAACCATGAAGCGTTCGACTCTTATAAGGCTTGGCGCTACAGCCGTCGCGATAGGCTTCAGTGTCTATGGCGGTGGTGCGCTGACGTCACTCCTGCTTCCTTTACTTGCTGCTGGCAACGCGGAAAGCGCCACGGAAGGACTAGGAAAGGTCGCCGAGGAGTTGGCAGTCCATTTGTTTGGCGGGCTGTTCGAAGATTGGTCCAATGACCAGGACAAAGAGGTTCTCAACGGCATGAATGCGGCAGTGGTGTCATGTCTTGAACTGGCCGCCCAGCAAAATACCGAACCACAAAAAGCCTATCTTCTCGGTTTCGCCGGCATGATGAGAAACGGCAAACTGCCGCGCAAAATTGATGACGTCAATGACTCGCTCGATTCCCTGGATTTGCCGGGTCTTTTGAGCGGACAACAACACCTCAGCGCCGCGGAGTGGGCGGGATTCTTGCAGGCCTTTGCGCCGGAAGTGCCCCAGTCTCCCACTTTTATCCTGCTGGATCTAAATGGTGAGAAGCGCGCCGCCATGTTGCGGGAGGCGGGAAAGGTTTTTGAAACCAATTTTTCCAGGACGTTGAGAGAGGTTTACAAAAACCTTGGCCCTGACGGCAATCGCGCGTGGCAGGACCTGTTTCTCAAGTTTCTTATTGAACTGCACCGCACTGTCCAAACAACAGGCCGGAATGTGCAGGGACTCGCAGAGCATCTGAATACCATCGAACGGCGGCTGGCGGATCTAAAAGGATCAAGCCTGCCCGCAGGGCTATCGGAAACCTTCCTGGAGTCACTACAGCAACAGGTCAAAGCCACACAAGAACTTGTCAGGGCTCTTGAAGACCGTGTGCCAAGACTCGAGAGTGCATTCGCAATATCGGCCGCCCCCATAGCGAAATTGCCGTTTCTTTACACACTTCGAGACACTGAACTCCGCGGCGATAGCGCGCTGAACATGCTGGCCCATGATTTTCAGCCTTTCCTTGAAGACGACCGTGCAATGTGCTGGTGGCTCTGGACTGGCCTGGAAGGCGCTGGAAAAAGCCGTCTCGCCATGGAAGCTTGTACCAAGGCCAATGGTCTGGGCTGGAAAGCCGGATTCGTCAGCCAGGAGAAACTCAAACACTTTTCCGACCACTGGGGTAGCTGCACTATTGAAGGCGATGTTCTTCTGGTGTTCGACTACGCGGGTGAAAATCCCAGCCTTGTTCGCCATTCCCTGTTCGAGCTCGTGGCGCGCGCTTCCGGACGCGGCCAGCGCGCTCAATCGGGCAAACGATGGCGTGTGAGGTTCCTGCTGCTGGAGCGCCATGTGGGGCCACTTAGCCCAACAGACAGCAGCTCCAGGTTGCCGCAATGGTGTCAGGAGCTTTTCGCGTTTGGTCCCAGCCGGCCTGATACGGATTTCATCCTGGCGGCGCAGTACCCGTCTGCGGGCCATCCCTCTTTCTATCTTGGGGCTTTGGATCCCCAAAATGCGCGCGCACTAGCTAGCCAATACCTTGCCCACCTTGACGCGACGGGCAGATTTGATCCCTCATCTGGACAATCTTTGTCGCTGGAGGAACGCGAGACGATCGCCGTCAAAGCGGTCAAACTGGTCGACAACATCACCCGCCCCCTCCACATCATGATTGCGGCGCGCGTACTGCGTGATATTCGCGACAAAGATTTTGGGGATTTTGACGCAGTAATGCTTGCCTGGCTTAACGAGAGGGTACCCCGCCGTCAAGACATGCTGGAACGAATCTACAAAGGAGAATCTGAGCGGTTGCTCAACCTCGTTTGCGTCGCCACCGTCCTGGGACAGGTGCAACTCAAAAATAACCCAGCGCTTTCTCATCCTCTTCTGCCGCCCCCGGGAGTTCTGCAAGACAAGCGTTTTCTGCAAATCCTGGAGCAGAATCGCGAGAACGATTTTCTGAGCAAGCTTGAACCTGACCTGATCGGTGAGTGGTTCGTCCTTTACCGGACTGAGGTCCAGACCTCAGCCGGCCTTACGCCGCAGGTTCTGGCCGAGATTGTCGAAAAATGTCCGGACTCAAAGCGAGGCCTGGCGGCATTCGTTCAGCGAACCTATCGCTATTTTCACGATAAGACGCTTCCTGAAGGAAATAAAAGCGCCCTCTGGCGGGTGCTTCGCGGGAGTCTTGGCCGGTACGCCACCACCTTTGGCGAGTTATTTGACCGGAAACAGGCGCAACTCTTGGGTGGCACCACGAAAGAGGCTGAAGCGTACTACACAAAACTGGTAATCAAAAACATTGAGGCGGCAATCCAGCGTGTCCCCGGCGGAGTGCCTCTGGTGGTGGACCTTATGGCTGGCGGTTCAGGCAGACCGCAGGAACTACTTGATCATTTCGGAAGTAAGATCATGCTGCTGGTAATCGACAGAGATGATTCGCGGCTCCGTCTGATCCAGCCTCCCGAAAGGGACCTCTTCCGCATAAAAAGTCTCCAGGTGGATGAAAACTTTTCCCTGGCTTCCGTTCTGGAGGAGGCGTTTTTTCAGAAGACTTGCGATGTGGTCATCGCCAAGAAGGCGCTGCATGAACTGCCCTGGAAATCCCAATGCAAGCTGATTGCCGAAATTGGCAACTCATTGTCTGCTGGCGGTTCAGCAGTGCTGTACACGGATAGTCCAAATTTTATGGATAATAGCCTGATGTCCGGGTGGGCGCGCCGGGACCATTCCCTGAGAGATATTCTGGCAATTGACGGCCCGGATGATTCGCCGGAAGCCCGTAAAAAGCTCTTCCCTCCCGAACTAAAATTTGATCCGGCAAATCCATCTGCGGCGGCGATATTCACAAACTGCTGGATCAAACTCAAAGATTGGGCCAACTACAACGGGTCCGAGTATAAAAACCGTTATTTCAGCAGCTGCAACCAGATCAAGGATGCGTTCGTGGAGGCTGGTTTAGAAATGCACGTTGAGCCCCAGCGCTTTTGTATGGAAATTCAGGCCACGCGCTTTGTGGAAGAAGCGATCAACCGGCTGGGCTATCTCTGCGTCGACGAATCTATTCAAAAACAGGACCTGAGTGAAATTTTCTCGCAGAACCACCGTTATTCTCTGTTTTGGAGCTTTGCGGAGGAGCACCTTTGGCCAAACGGGGCCCCAAGTGAGTTTGGGTTTTCTGTCGGCGCAAAAATGGAAGATACATGCTTTGATGAGTTGCTGCCGGAAGTGTTTCTTAAGGAATATGGGCCACTGAACATTCCCGCGCTGCGCGGACCTTCTTTTAGAATGCCGATTCACATCTTTGAATTCCGCAAGCCACAGTAATTCCGCCTTCGGAACGGAGGGCCGCTTCGCTCGAGGATTGTTCCCATCAGTTCCAGGGACCGATTCCCCTGTCCGTTCAACGGCTCCAGGATTGCAGATTGCAGCCACAAATAGTGATCTTTGTGTATCCTACTGGAATGGAAAAGAAACCACCCGCTGACGATGCAAAGAACAGATTTGCTGAGGTGATCCGGCAATCACAGCTACGCCGTGCCGAGTTGAACAACAGGGCCAAGAAGAAACAGATGGAAGACATTGAACTTCCGCCGCGCGATGAAGAGATTGTGGATTCTAAAGAAGACGATGAACCTGCAGTCTAGTTAAACTGCTATAGCCAGGCTGCAGGCTCCATCCACGGCCTAATACTTGGGCACCTTCGGATCAATCCGGTCCGCCCAGGCAAGAATTCCGCCGGCAAGGTTTTTGGCTTTGGTGAATCCAGCCTGTTGCAGGAACCCCACAGCCCGTGCGCTGCGCGCTCCGGAGCGGCAGTGGACCACCATCTCTTTGCTGGGATCAAGTTCATGCACGCGCCGCGGAAGGTCATTCAACGGGATCAGAACGCCGTTGAGGTTGCAGATCTGGTACTCATGCAGCTCGCGAACGTCAACAATCACCAGGTCTTCTTTTGCGTCGAGACGCTGCTTCAGTTCTTCCACGCTGATTTCAGGTACGCCGTTGCTCACAGGTTTTTCTTGTCCTCGCAATCCGCAGAACTCTTCGTAATCAATGAGTTTAGTCACAGTGGGGTGCGTTCCGCAAACCACGCAGTCAGGATTTTTGCGCAACTTGAGTTCGCGGAACTTCATGCCCAGCGCGTCCACCAGCAATAGCCGCCCGATAAGAGGCTGGCCGCTTCCCAGAATCAGCTTGATGGCTTCCGTTGCCTGAATCAGCCCCACCAGGCCAGGAAGAATTCCGAGCACCCCTCCTTCCGCGCAGGAAGGGACCAGGCCGGGTGGTGGCGGCTCAGGATAAAGACAGCGATAGCATGGTCCATCTTTCGCGGCAAAGACGCTTGCCTGCCCTTCAAAGCGGAAGATCGATCCATAAACGTTGGGTTTGCCGGTGAAGACACAAGCGTCATTCACCAGAAAGCGCGTGGGAAAGTTGTCCGTGCCGTCGACGATAATATCGAAGTCAGAAAAGATCTGCAGCGCGTTCTCACTGGTCAGCCTGGTATTAAAGGTCTTTACATTCACAAACGGATTAACGGCCGCGATCTTCTCTTTCGCCGACTCCAGCTTAGGCCGCCCTACATCGCTGGTGAAATGGATGATCTGACGTTGCAGGTTGGTAAAGTCCACCACGTCAAAGTCGACCAACCCCAGCGTGCCCACTCCGGCTGCGGAGAGGTACAACGCCAGCGGAGATCCAAGCCCTCCGGTCCCGATGCAAAGCACACGAGCAGCCTTAAGCTTCTGCTGGCCTTCCATGCCAACTTCCGGCATGATCAGGTGCCGGGAATAGCGGAGGACTTCTTCATTGTTCAAAGTGGGAAGATCGTGGGGCGCTAGAGTGGTCGCCATGGGGGAATCCTTTCCTTCAGTGAGAATAATTTTAAATGGATATGTTGAGTGGACCCGCGTTTTAATTGGATCCGGAGAAGCCAAATTGTTGCTCTGCTGGCTTGAGTGATTAGCGGCCGGAGGCCCGCATAGAACATCGGGCCATCATGGGCATGGGCCTTTGCATTCGTGACGCGGGTGAAATCATAAAAATATTATATACGTTACGTGGCATAGATCAGGCGGCGCTCGTTCGCTACAACCTCAATGCTCTCCGCATGGAAGTTTTTTTCTTCTTCCGAGCCGATCAACACATAGGAAGCCGTTGACATTGGCATACCTTGATCTACGCTGGTGATCACGTAAGAACAATCGAACCAGTGGGCTTCCGCCAGGTCCGTGGAAGAGTAATGCGGTGAGTGATCAGGATGAGAGTGGTAAAAGCCGATGATGCTCTCTCCCCGGCTGCGCGCCAGCTTGAGCGCGGCAATCACCTGCTCCGGATGAATGCTGAAACGGTCAGCCGGCGAATCAACGCGCATGTTTTCGCAGGTGAGGGTCATGGTGACAAGACGGTGCCCTTCCACCACATTGCCGAGAAGAATGCCGCAGCACTCATGGGGATAGCTGCGCTTGGCTTCCCATCGAATCAGATCGTAGTCGGCCTTGCTGATTTTTAACATCGCGGACTTTCTCCTGGGAAGTGGCGGCTTCACCCAGTTATCCGGCCAGAACGAATCGAACAAAAAAGCTGCGAAAGTAGTGCAGACGAAAGGGCCACCATATTAGATGATCCGGTTTGGAATTGCATCATTCGTGCAACATTTTTTGTCAGTTATCGCAATTTTTGTCAGCTTTATGCACTGACATGTGTGCAATCATGGGCCGCGTGATTCGAAATGCACAGTAATCGGTGCACTCCTCCCGCCCCCGTTCGCTCATTCTCTTGTTGACATTCGACAAGGAGATACGTCTACTTTTGTAGACATTCGAGGGGAGTCACAATGGGGAACCAGATTGACCTGTTACAAGGGACCTTGGACCTGCTGATCCTGAAAACGCTGGCGCTTGAGCCCATACACGGCTGGGGTATCGCCCAGCGCATCCAGCAGATTTCCAAAGACGTGCTTCAGGTGGGCCAGGGATCGCTCTACCCTGCGCTCCACCGCCTGGAACAACGCGGATGGATCGACTCAGAGTGGAGCACCTCTGACAATAACCGCCGCGCCAAGTTTTATTCCCTTACCCGTGCCGGCCGTAACCAACTGGAAAAGGAACTGGGCGAATGGGAGCGGCTCTCCGCTGCCATCGCGCTGGTTTTACAGCAAAGCTAAAGGAGCGCGCCATGCTCAGAAAACTACGCGGATTCTTCGGCGGACAGAGCCAGGAAAATGACGCAAACGATGAATTGCGTTTCCATCTGGAAAAAGAAGTAGAGCAGAACATTGCCAAAGGCATGTCAGCGGAAGAAGCCCGCCGGCAGGCGTTGATCGCTTTTGGCGGCGTGCAGCAAACGCGTGAAACGTTGCGGGAAGTTCATCGCGGCAGGTTCTTTGAATCGCTCTTTCAAGATTTGCGTTATGGCTGGCGCATGCTGCGAAAATCGCCGGCGTTCACTATCATCGCCATGCTCACGTTGGCGCTAGGCATTGGCGCGAATACTGCCATCTTCAGCCTGATTGATGCGGTTGTCTTTCGCAGTATGCCAATTTCCGATCCTGAGCACATGGTCTTTCTGGAGTGGCATGCGAACCACGGCCCCCAAACCGTGACCTACTGGGGGTTTGGCGACTGTGAAGATAACAGTGATGGCCCCAATCCCAGCGGGTGCTCCCTGCCACTGCCCTTCTTTAAAGAGATCCAGAAGCAAGGCACGGTCTTCTCCCATGTGGCTGCCTATACCGGCAATCAGCAACTTGATTTGAGCGGTAACGGCCCAGCGCGAATGATACGGAGCCAGTTTGTCTCTGGCGATTATTTTGGAACGATTGGCATTCATGCCCACCTGGGGCGGCTGTTCCTTGAGAGCGACGATACGCCCGATGCTTCGCCGGTCACAATTCTGAATTATGGTTTCTGGCAATCAGCCTTTGGTGGCTCGCCTTCTGCCATTGGCAAGACGATCCGGTTGAATGGCACGGTCTTCACCATTATTGGCGTTACCGAGCCAAAGTTTGATGCGCTTACGCTCTCCAACAAGTTTGAAATGTGGGTGCCCCTGGCAAAACATTCTCTTCTTGCTCCACCGATGGTATTGAATGCCGGGCGTGAACAGATGGATTCATGGTGGCTGGTGCTGGTAGCGCGCATTAAACCGGGGATTCCCGTCACGCAGGCGCAAGAGGCAATCTCTCTGCTATTCCGCAATGAAATGCTCAAGGGCGATAAGCCCATATTTAAAGCCGAAAATGAGCCCCGCATCAGACTGGGTACTGCCACGCAGGGGTTTGGCGGCTCACAGGAAGATACTCTGCGTCCGCTCTACGTGATGATGCTCTGCGTGGGAGTGGTCCTTTTAATTGCCTGCGCAAACGTCGCGGGTTTGCTGCTGGCCCGCTCCGCTGCCAGACAAAGAGAAATGGCTGTGCGCCTGGCTCTGGGAGCAAAGCGCGGACGGCTGGTGCTGCAGATGCTCACAGAAAGTCTTCTCCTCTCCACGGGCGGCGGCGCGCTTGGACTTCTGCTGGCGGTGTGGGGAGCACGTGCTCTTACCATCATGGTCTCAGATCCTGCGTCCAACCAGCCGGCATTTTCTGCCCACGTAGATTGGCGAGTGCTTGCATTCACAGCCGGCATTTCCATCCTTACCGGCATCGTCTTTGGACTGGCGCCCGCGCTGCGCGGATCGGATATCGGCCTGGCATCATCCCTCAAATCGGGCAATGGAGGAAGTTCCGCTGCACCCAGCGGCGGCCGCCGCATTACTCTGGGCGGAGCGCTTGTTGCCGTGCAGATGGCGCTGGCTATCGTTGTGCTGGTGACGGCAGGCCTTTTGATCCGGACGCTCAGCAATCTCAAGAACCTCAATCCCGGATTCGACACGCATAACGTGCTGCTTTTCGGCATAGACCCAAGACTGGCCGGATACAAAGGGCAGCAGGTCGACAATCTCTTTCACAACCTGCAGAACAAATTTTCCGCCGTGCCCGGGGTTACATCGGCCAGCTATTCATGGATGCCTCTTCTCAGCGGAGGCCTGAATACACAGTCCTTCCACAGGCCCGGCGCTCCCAGGGAATCCAAAGATCATGTCGAAGCTGATTCGCTTCCCATTGGCCCCGGATTTTTTTCCACCATGCATGTTCCCTTCCTGAACGGCCGCGATTTCACGCAAGCTGATTATGCCGTGGCAACAGGAAATACGGGAGACAAGCCAGGCTCTCAGCCGACCCCGGTCATTGTGAATCAGGAATTTGTCCGCAAGTACTTCCCTGGCCGTAATCCGATTGGGGAACGATTTGCCGATGCCGAACCAATCGAACATGACCAGCCGCGCGATCCTGGCTATACGATTGTGGGCGTGGTCGCTGACGCTAAGTACAACCGGTTGCGCCGCGAAATCAAGCCTACTTTCTACTCCCCTCAAGTCGGAGGAGATGCCTTCTTTGAGCTGCGCTCCGCTGTTGATCCGCTTACACTTGTGCCTACCATCAAAAGACTCGTAAACAGCGAAAACGAAGACTTGGCCTTGTTTCGCATTGCCACGCAGACGCAGGCCATTGACCGGCAGGTTTCCAGCGAGCGCATCACCGCGGAGCTTGCCAGTTTCTTCGGGCTTCTGGCGCTGGTGCTGGCTTGCCTGGGACTCTACGGGCTTCTCTCCTATGAAGTCACACGCCGCACGCGTGAGATCGGAATCCGCATGGCCATCGGAGCGCAGTCGCACAACGTGGTCCGGCTTGTGCTCACCAAAGCGGTAGGATTGATTCTGTCTGGCGCAGCAGTAGGGATTGTCGTATCGCTGGCTGTTACTCGCCTGCTCACGAGCTTTCTCTTTGGCGTGAAAGCTGGTGATCCGGGGACATTGATTGCTGTAGCGGCTCTATTGGGCCTGGTTGCGTTGGTAGCGTGTTACATCCCGGCTCGCCGGGCGACACGGGTGGACCCGCTGGTGGCATTGCGCTACGAATAGCCGTGACGGCGACCCGATGCCATCCGTCATCTGGCGGTGCTGGATTCTCTGCTTGTATGATTGCGGTCTATGAGTCGATCCGTCACGCAAACACAGGCTGGGAGCAGCACGAAAACGCATGCGCAAAAGAGAATTGCCGTGCTGGGCTGCGGCAAGATGGGAACAATCCTGCTGGAATCTTTTCTCGAGCGCAAGCTGATCAAGCCGGAAGAAGCCGTTGCCACGGTACAGCATGGCGACCGAAGCCAGGAACTCTCGCGCGAACTTGGCGGCGTTCCGGTGACTACGGACAACCGGGCCGCCGTCGCTGGAGCGGGAATTGTGCTGCTGTGCGTGAAGCCTCAGGTACTGGGCCAGTTGCTGGATGAGATTGCGTCCGCGCTCGATCCCGGCACGCTGGTGATCTCGATTGCCGCTTCCACCACGGCCAGCTTCATCCAGCAAAAGCTGGGCAACGGCGTGCCTGTGGTCCGCGCCATGCCGAACACTCCGGCCATGGTTGGCGCCGCCATGACGGCTGTATGCGCAGGCCCTGCGGCAAAGCCCGAACATCTGGCGACGGCAAAGCACCTGTTTGAAAGCGTGGGCCGCGTCCTGATTGTCGACGAGAAACATATGGACGCCATCACTGCTCTTTCCGCCAGCGGTCCTGCTTTCGTGTTTGTGATCCTGGAATCTCTTGCTGAAGCTGGAGTGAAAGTAGGGCTACCGCGCGAGATGGCCACAACACTGGCAGCGCAAACACTCTTCGGCTCGGCACAGCTGGCGCTTGAAACCGGACACCACCCCGCTCTGCTCAAAGACGCCGTCACTACTCCGGCGGGCTGCACCATTGAAGGTCTGATGGAGTTGGAAAAAGGCGGCTTGCGCGTCACGCTGATGAATGCCGTGATCAAGACGACGATCAGAGCCAGGGAGCTGATGACGAGCTGATTTTCTGAAATCCCGAGCGCGAGCGAGGGATCCCTATCAAGAACAAGGAGCCTCCGACGGAAAGTCGCCTGCAAAACGGATGAGCAGATTCACAAGCACCAATTTAATATCCCTATCTCGGCTGGCTATTGTGGCATTAGTTGCGATCCAGTCATTCGGACTCGGCATGGCTGCAGACGACACGTCGAACAGTGGTGTGTGTAGGAACTTGCCTCTGTATGCAAGGCATGGTATCGAAAATAGAAAAAAGATCAGATCTCCAGACCGCACCAAAACTCTGGTTTTAAGATTTCACGATGATGACAAGAGCATAGGGTACATCTCTCTGGTGTTGCGCGAAGGTCAATCGACACTCGCAGCCCGGCTGGATGGATTCAGGTTTGAAATCCTGTGGTCTCCGGACTCTTCGCGCTTTGCCGTAAATCAAACAACTGACGGAGGCGGATTCGGCCAGAAGTCTTATGTATTCTCCGTGCAGTCTGGCAGGTTAAGAAAAATCGATGTTTCTCTGCCGGTTGAGAGAGCATTCGGTTCGCCGGTCAAGTGCGAACTCCCAATACCGCCAAATACTGCAATCATCAAATGGCTGGACTCCGATACGGTGCTGGTGGTGGCGGAGGTGGTTCCGGTAAGTATCTGCAAGTGCAGTGGTTCCTTCCGGAGTTATGAAGTATCACTCACTGACTTAGGTATAAAGCGCTCCTATTCCCAGGCCGAAACAAATCGGCTCTTTTTTGATTCCTTGGGATGTGAGCTGCGGAACCCGCAAAGCACCTGTGCAATTGGCGAGCGGAAACACCTTCCTCGAAGCGACGTTAAGTAAATTGCCCATTAGCAGGCTGATAATGTACACTTTTACTTGATGTTACTTTCTGCCTCCAACATGGCCATGTGCTGTCGCGCAATGGCTATGCGTGTGTTCACGCCGAGGCAGAAAGGTTCATAGCAAGATTTTTATTCAGCAATCATGAACCCGCTGCCTCAGGCAGCGGGTTTTTTAGTTTACGCGAGAAATTTTTGCATGGTTAACAGAAAGCCGAAGCTACAGAAGAAGGGGGAGAGAATGACCACAAACCTGCGCTATGAGTTGCGATGTCGCGAATGCCAGACCAGATGGGGGAACCAGCCGATTTCATTCTGCCAGAGCTGTTTCGCTCCGCTGGAGGTGGCTTATGACTGGGACCGCATCCGCAAAGAGATTAACAAAGACGAGATCGCACGGCGGCCCCCGAACTTGTGGCGCTACAGAGAACTGCTACCGCTGCCGGAGCAATATGACTCCAGCACGCCCGCCGGCTTTACGCCGCTGGTGCATACGGTCAAGCTAGGCGAAAAGCTGCGCAGCAGGTCCGTCTACGTCAAGAATGACGCGGTCTGCTTCCCTACGCTCAGCTTCAAAGACCGCGTAGTGGCTGTGGCGCTGACACAAGCCAGGAATTTCGGCTTTGATGTAGTCAGTTGCTCCTCTACCGGCAATCTGGCCAACGCCGTCGCCGCGCAGGCGGCCCGCCTGGGCTTTAAGGCCTGCATCTTTATTCCGGCCGATCTTGAACCGGCCAAAGTTCTGGGCACACAGGTCTATGGCGCGCAGATCGTCCGCATTGACGGCAACTATGACCACGTGAACCGTCTCTGCTCGCAGATCGCGGACAAGCATCGCTGGGGCTTCGTGAACGTGAACCTGCGTCCGTATTATGCCGAGGGCTCGAAGACCGTGGGCTATGAAATCGCCGAGCAGCTTGGCTGGCGGCTGCCGGACAATGTAGTCGTGCCGATGGCCGGCGGGTCACTGATCACGAAGATATATAAAGCCTTCAGGGAGCTGATTGAACTCGGGCTGGTGGAAGAGAAGCCGGTCAAGTTCTTTGGCGCGCAAGCCACGGGATGCAGCCCGATCAGCGCGGCAGTAAAGGCCGGGCGCAATGAAATTGAGCCGCAGAAGCCGCAGACCATCGCGCGCTCGCTTGCCATCGGCAATCCGGCGGATGGGTTCTACGCGGCCAAGACTATCCTGGGTACCGGCGGGTGGGCTGAAGATGCCTCTGATCCTGAGATCGTGGACGGCATGGCTCTGCTTGCTGAGACGGAAGGCATCTTCACGGAGACCGCCGGAGGCGTGACTGTAGCCGCCGCAAGAAAACTCTTCGCGCAGGGCCGCATCCTTCGGGACGAGACGACCGTACTTTGCATCACCGGCAATGGCCTCAAGACCACGGATGCGCTGGCGGGCAGGTTTGAAGCCGTTGAGCCGATCGCGCCCAAACTAGCCGCATTCGAACAATATCTGGAAGACCAATTCGCCGGCGCACGCGCGGCGGGAAGAGGAGCGGCTTAAAATGACAACGAGCGTGAAAGTTTCCATACCAAGTGCATTCCGCAGGCATACCGAAGGCGCCGATCACTACGATTGTGCGGCTGCCGACCTGAGCAGCCTTCTTGACTCCCTGGGCGGACGCTTCCCGGAACTCAAGGGCCATCTGCGCGACGAACAGGGCAACGTGCGCCGCTTTCTGAATATTTACGTCAACGATGAGGACATTCGCTTTCTGGGCAAGGACTACCAGTTCAAGGAAGGAGATGAGGTTACGCTGGTACCGTCGATTGCCGGGGGATAAAGGGTTCTGCCGCAGAAACTATTCCATTTTGCCTGTGTTTTACTTGTCGGGAACTTTCGTAATCATTTCCTGGGTGCGTCTTAAACCCAGTTAGGTATAACGTTAGGATTAGAATTCCCGATGTAACGCAGGAGCCGCCATGCCATTGCAGCAGGATAAGTCTGTCCATCGGCCAAGTCGCCTTGCCTTCTTTCTTTTTCTAACAGCCGCTTCCGCCTTCGCCGTAGTCGATAAGCACAAATCAGAAGGCAGCGCGCAGCATGAGAGCAGGCATGAAAGTAAATCCGCCGCGCCGGCGCACCATTCGTCGCCTGCACCCGCTGCGCACTCCGGTAATTCAGGCAGATCGTCATCTTCCCACGGCAAATCAAGCCATTCCTCTGGCCCAGGCCGCTCCTACAATCCCGGCACAACCAGTCACAACCCACCCAGCCACAACACTATAGATACAAGACGCACCGTCGAGCGGGAAGAGCATGGAGCAAGACATCCAGGCCCGATTAACCCATCCGGCCCGGCAAGCCACGTGAATGACCGCAACGCTTCACGCGATGCAAGGACCATCCACGACACCGGCAGCGGGGATCGTCATGCCGGCCCTTTGGGTAGAGAGCGCGAAACTGGACGCGATCCGGAGCATCATGCCAGCGGCCCGGAACATCATGACGTGCATCCAGCACATTTCGAAGCGCCACGCCACGTAACGCATGAAGGCAACCGGACCATTGCGCGTGACAATCGCGGCCGGGTGCGTGAGATAGAACGTCCCGGGCTGCGCATTCGCCGCGACTTCCATGGGGAACGGCATTTTGTTGCCGTGCACAATGGCGGCCGGGTGGTCGGCTTTGGCCGTGGCAGAGGCTTTACCGAGCGGCGATATATTGTTCGCAGCCCTCGGGTCTACGTTCAGCGCACATACATTTTTGGCGGACGCAGTTATGCCGTGGCGTATCGTTCGTATCGCTACCGCGGCTTCGTTTACTACCACTACGCGCCTGCGTACTATTACCACCCGGTATTTTATGGATGGGCTTATCACCCCTGGGGCCGCCCCGTTTATTACCGCTGGGGATGGTATAACGATCCCTGGTATCCGGCGTACGGCTATTACTTCAGGCCTTATCCGGTTTATCCGAGCGCAGCTTTGTGGCTGACTGATTTTCTGCTGGCTGAAAACCTGCGTCTTGCCTATGAAGCCCGCGCCAATGCCCGTGCGGCGGCAGAAGAGCAATACGCAGCCCCCGAGCAATATTCCAGTCCACAGCCTGCACCTGACGGCCAGGCTGCTCTTTCACCAGAGATCAAACAGCTGATTGCCGATGAGGTACAGCGCCAACTGGAGGAAGAACGTGCTGCCGCATCGCAACCCCAATCGTCCTCAGCGGCGCCACCGCAGGAACAACTTGAAAACAGCCAGCTGCCTGAAGAAGTTCCGGCGGCGCTTGATCCGAACCAGAGGGTATTCATCGTAGCCAGCAACCTGGATCTGGTCAGCGAAAGCGGTGAGTGCACCGTCACGCCGGGCGATGTGATTCTGCGCACGGGCACAGCCGCCAATGAGAACAACAAAATCGGTATCAACGTCGTCAGCAGCAAGCAAGGCGATTGTCCGGTGAACACGAACTCTGAAGTGGAAGTGAGTGAGTTGCAGGAGATGCACAACCACTTCCGCGAAAAACTGGACTCCGGTCTGAAAAACCTGGCAGACAATCAGGGCAAGGATGGGCTGCCTTCTGCTCCGGACATTTCCACCACGGCAGGCGAGGTTCCACCTCCAAACCCTGACCAGGCAGCGCAATCTGACTTGCAGGAGCAGCAACGGAGCGCGGACGAGGCCGAAAAAAACATACCGAAGTCCGGACCAGGAAACTGATCCGGGAAAGGACGGGTATAGCAGGGCCATGGAAAGCGACTTATGGTTGTACCGTGCGCATGTCGCCCATCCTATCGGCGTCGCTATGGCTCGCCTGTGTAGCTTGATGCGCGAATAAAGCCTGTTCCTCCTGTTCTGCCTGGAAAGCAGGCGCCGCGACCTTGCCCACAATCAGCAGTGCCGGTGCGGCAATCCCGCGAGCCTTGTTTAAGTCTGCCAGTGTCAGGTGGCGAACCTCCTGGTTCGTTCGTCCGGCGTTGGAAACCACGGCGCAGGGCGTTTTGGATTCCAGGCCTGAATCGATTAGCTCCCGTGCCGTGCGTCCGTAATCTGGCCCGGGCATGTAAATAGCAAATGTAGTGCGCAAGGGGTCAAATATGGTCTGGGCCATGCCTTCGTCGCGGGCATTATGCGCCGTAATGGTGACCAGTGCGGAAGCTGAACGCCGGTGCGTAAGGGTAATGTTTGCCGCTGCCGCCGCCGCGCTGGCGGCTGTTATGCCAGGCACAATTTCAAAAGCGATGCCAGCACGCTGCAAAGCTTCCATTTCTTCTCCCAGTCGTCCAAAAACAGTCGGGTCCCCGGATTTGAGCCGGACCACTGTCTCATGTACCCCAGCGCACCACACCATGAGCGCGTTGATCTGTTCCTGAGTGCGGCTATGGCGTCCGCAGCGCTTGCCCACATTGATGATCTCAGCTGCAGGCGGGCAGAGAGCAAGTATCTCTGCCGGCACCAGGTCGTCATGGAGCACAACGCGCGCTTCGCGCAGAAGTGCGGCGGCGCGGAGCGTCAGCAGGTCGGCTGCCCCCGGCCCCGCACCCACCAGATAGACTTTTCCCGCCATATTTATGCGCTTTTCTGCCGGCTCAAAGGCCGGCCTTCAGTCCACTCTTCCACTGCGTCCACCAGACGATGCAACAACTGCTCAGTGTTCCCGATCATGTTGAGACCCTCATGCTGATGCTCTCTCAACGCCTGCTTCAGTTTGATTTCCAAATCTGCCTTTCTCAAATGGTCCATGGTTCCCTCCCGTGTTTCATTCTGAAATTTGGTTTGAAAACTTTTCCGGCTTACAGAGCGCCAGCAGATGCAGAAGCTCCTTGCGGCGCTCACTGCGCGGCAAAGCACTGCGGATTGCCACCCGCATGCGCCCCAGCCACTCAGTCCATGATTCATACTCCGGACCGAATTCCTTTTCAAGCTTTTTACGCACATATTGGCTGAGCGCCGGACTATTTCCGTTTGTGGAAATTGCAATTTGGAACTCGCCGCGGCTGACTACCGCCGGAGCGTAAAAGTCACAGTAACCTGGATCATCCACCGCATTTGCCAGTGCGCCAAGCTCACGGGCTTCCTTATAGACCACACGGTTTATCTCTTCTGAATCCGTGCAGGAAATCACAAGGAAGTAGCCCTGCGTCATCCCAGTTTGAAACTCGCGCGCAACATGTTTAACGCGGCCTTGTTGTTCCCATAAGCGGATTCGCGGCGTAACCTGAGGCGAAACCACGGTAACGTCAGTCGCCGAGCGAAGGACTGCTTCAATTTTTTGCTCGGCGATCACACCGCCTCCCACGATCAGCACCCTGTGCCCTTCGAGTTTGAGAAAAATTGGATAGGGCGTCATCGCGTTCAGCCCTCCAACCCGTGCGGCACTCTGCCTGGCGCGGGATCGCGCAGGACCGGCGCCAGTTCCTGGCCGGCAAGAAAAGCGCGCAACGCCGCTTCAGAGTGACGCGCAAAAAACTGGCGCAGATTTTCTCCCGCATGGCGCTCATCCAGGTAGCTGCGCAACAGGCGCTCAATCGCGTCCGGCACCTCATTGGCTGTGCAGCGAAAACCGACTGCTCGTCCAAACCCTGCGTGTTCACCTACAGCGCCGCCGAGACAGAAGTAATAGGCGTCCTGGATGCAGCCATTCACTTTCAGCTTCTTGCCTTCCAGGCCAATGTCTGCAATGCGATGCTGGCCGCAACTGTTCGGGCAGCCGGTAACGTTGAGCTTGAGTTGCTGATCGAAAGCCGGCAGACGATCCTCCAGTTCTTCCACCAGCCAGCGGGTGAAAGCTTTGGTTTCAGTAATCGCAAGCTTGCAGAACTCGCTGCCGGTGCAGGCGACTGCGCCACGCCAGAAAGCGGACGCAGCAACATGCAGACCGGCCGTTTCCAACCCGAGCGCCACTGCGGCGGTCTTCTCTCGCGGTACGTTCACGATCACGAGGTTCTGCGTGTTGGTAGTGCGAAGGTCGCCATTTCCATAGCGCTCGGCCAGGTCAGCCGCCGTCCGCAACTGTTGCGGTGTGGTGCGGCCGCGTAACACAGCAGCGCCGACATAAAACAATCCAGGCTGCTTCTGCGGATGCACGCCCACATGATCACGAAACACGTCATCGGGCGGCAGTTCAGGAACACCAGGATCCAGTTTGTACCCCAGCTTTCTCTCAACTTCCTGCAAAAATGATTCCGCCGTCCAGCCATGCTGTAGAAATAAGTACTTCAGCCGGGCGCGCTCGCGATTTTCCCTGAGAACATCAGCGTCACGGAACAGCTCACTCACGGCCCGGGCCACCGGGATGACCTGCTCCCAGCGCACAAATGCATTGAGGCGCACCGCAAGATGCGGCTCGGTGGAGAGCCCTCCGGCAACGCGCATGGAAAAACCAACTTCCCTTTTGCCCGCTTGCTCGCGGAACGCAGGAGTAAAAGCCAGGTCGTTGATCTCAGGATAGGCGCACCAATCCTGGCAGCCGCTGATGCTGATCTTGAATTTGCGCGGCAGATTATAGAAGTCAGGATTGGTTGCAAGCTGTTTTGTCACCTCATCCACCAGCGGTGAAGCGTCGCATAGCTCGTGCGCATCCAGCCCGGCCAATGGGCACCCTGTAACAGTTCTAGTTACGTCGCCGCAGGTTGCCATGGAAGTCAGGCCCGTTTCAAAAAGCGCTTGCAGGACTTCAGGAAGGTCCTTGATCGTAATCCAATGCAATTGGATATTCTGGCGCACGGTAATGTCCGCAATTCCACCAGCATATTTCTCTGCCAGACCGGCGATAGTCCGCAACTGCGACGCGCTGACAAATCCGTTCGATAAACGGATACGCAGCATGAAATACGGTGTGGCACGGCCTTCACCGCCGCTGCCGCCAATGGCGCCTCCACCATCACCCTGCGTGTATACACCCCACCAGCGGAAATAGGTTTTGATCCATGCATCTGGAACGGCCGAAAGCCCCTGGCGGGCAAACTCGCGGATTTCCTCAAAGCACTCCAGAGGATTCTTCTCCCGCTTGAGACGTTCCGCCCTTTGGGCTTTGGTTTCTTTGACCGGTATTGCTGCTTCTATGCTCATAGTCCTCGCATAATCTGCCAAAAAGCAAAAGGCCCATCGCCTGTTCTGGCGATGGGCCCTGTTTCCTAAAATGAAATGCGGATTAGGTAACAGTTTCTCCAGCCAGAGACACATGGGTTGCTGTGCGACAACACATACACATGTTCTGGCAAATGGCCTGCATGACAAGAAAGGTAAATGGCCCGGTGCAGGCTGTCAAGAAATTACCGTTCCACGCAATGCAAAAAAATTACCAGACAAGGTGAATCTTTGACGGGCGGGCGATCATCGGGCTGCGCGCTCCCATAACGACGCCCAGGGATAGCTCTCTATATCCTTGGATAGTCTATGGCCTGGGAATTGGCGTTGCCTGAATAGTATCTTGCCCACGGTTTGCCGTTGAGGATATGGTATGAAGTATGGCAATCAAGAGTCAGCGTGGAAGTTGGATCGTTAGAGTCTCCGCAGCACTCCTCTGTAGCGTGGTCATCATTTTCGCTACCGGCTGCACCACCGGACATAACATTGTTGGGGGAGGCACGCCAACGCCAACGCCCGCCACGCCCAGAATGCTCGTATCCGACAATAGTTCCGGCACCGTCAACGTAGTGAACGCGACAACGGATGTGATCACGAAAACTGTGGCCGTTCTCTCGCCGGGCAAAATGGTGAGCGCCGGCGGCACCACTCTGATTCAGAGCACGATTGCCAGCTCTGTCGCAATTTTTGAAAATGCCACCGAAACCATACGCTTTACGGTTCCACTATCGGGCCTGCCATTGGACGTGGCGATCACGCCAGATGGCAAGACTGGGTGGGTTGCCGTGAATGACGGCACGGTGCAGAAAATCAATACAGCCACGGGAGCAATTTCCGGGTCTTTCACAGTCGCAGGCGTTCAGCGCCTGGTCGTGGGTCCCCAGGGAACCACCGTGCTTGCGTTCAATGACACTCTGGCAATTAATTTCAGCGTAATTCTTACCATTGGATTTTCAACTTTGGGGAATGCCGGGCTGAACCATCCCGCCAACGCTGTCTTCGCGGCCGATGACAACAATTTCTTTATTCTGGATTGCGGGCCGGAATGCGCCGGAACGCAGGCGGGCATTGCAAGCGTAACGTTGAACACTCCCGGAGGTCCCTCCATTGGCACTCCCGTAGCCCTAACTGGAGCAACAGTTGGTTTGCGCAACACGACCTCAACCTTCGTCGCTGGCTCCCCGGCTACCGGATTGAATGCGGGCACGGTGCAGGTAATCAATAACTCGACTCTCACCGCAGGCCCGGCAATCAACATTGCTGACGGACGCCACAGTCTAATGGCGCTTGCGTCCAACGCGCGCCTCTACATAGGTTCTACTGGCTGCACATTGGGCGCGGTCAACGCGCAAAACCTTCGCCAGGGCTGCCTCACGATTTTCGATACCACTACGCAGGCGGCCACGCCAATCTTGCTGCCTGCATCCCGTCCCAACGGAGACGTGACTGGGCTGGCCCCCGTTGCCGGACGAAACGTGATTTATGTGGTCCAGGGCGGGAAACTCGATATCCTCGATATCACCACGAACGCCGTCAGCCCCGCGCCTCCCAATCCTCCTGGAACGGTCTTTGGCGTGGTGCAATTAAGTCCGTAACTGGCGCAAAACACTCCGTTTTGAGCATCGCTCCAACCTGCGGATTTGTGGTGTCGATCAGCCATAGAGAAGCTAGTTCTTGACTCTGCCCCCCACCCGGGCTATAGTTTCCTAGCAAATGCAGGTTCGTAAATCCAATTTCGCCATGGCCATGTGTTTGACAACAACAAGCACAGGCACAACTACATCCAGGCGACAATTGGGCGAGCCGGCAGCGTAACTAACTAGCAATCATAAGTTTCCTGACCCACTCGCCAAGGCGAGTGGGTTTTTGCTTTTTGGGGAGAACATGGACCATTCAAACTCAGACAATGCGGGATACGGCTGGCGCGTGGTAGTGCCGGCGACCTCCGCCAACCTGGGCTGCGCCTTCGATTGCGGCGGCCTGGCACTCAAACTCTATCTCAGGGCGCTTTTCGTGCCCTCCGCCAGCACGGAGCTGAGCCTGGAATATCAGGGCAAGACTCCGGATAGATTCCCCATTGAAAGTTCGAACCTGATCCTGCATGCCTTGCGCTATGCAGCGGAAAAACTCGACGCGCCTCCTCCCGGTGGGCATGTCCTGGTGCAGAGCGACATTCCCATCAGCGTTGGCCTGGGCAGCAGCGCCGCTGCCGTGATTGCCGGCCTGCTGCTGGGCGCCCGATACAGCGGGAAAGAGCCAGCGCCGGAGCAACTGCTGCGGTGGGCGGAAGATATTGAAGGGCATATTGACAATGCGGCGGCAGCCTATTATGGCGGACTGACACTGGCCCTCTCCAACAACATAGACCGCGTAGTTACGCTGAACGCAAAGTTTCCTGAAAACATCCGTCTGGTAGTGGTGACTCCATCCATCACTGTCCCCACGCATGAGGCTCGACAGGTACTGCCCAAATCGTATGACCGCGCCGACGTGCTGCATACCCTGCAGCGTACGGCGCTGCTGGCTGCCACCTGCTTTTCAGGCAACTTTGACCTTTTCCCTGAATTGTTCCAGGACAGGCTGCACCAGCCGTACCGCCAGAAGCTGGTTCCAGGAATGGAACGCTGCCTTGGCCTGAGGCGGCCCGGTCTTCTGGGCGTGGCCATCAGCGGCTCGGGTTCGTCAGTGATTGCATTTACCGCCAGGGACGAGATGCAAGTGGCTGAGGAATTGCAACGAATCTTCTCCGAGGAGGGTGTGCAGGCGGAGACGCTCTTTACATCGGCTGACAACAATGGCGCAGGGGTTACACGCGAACTGATTCCACTGGTGGAAAGACTTGGAGCCGTGTTGCAGAGGCTGGAGAAACCGTGATGAAAAGAAAGCGTTTGATCGTAATGAAGTTTGGCGGCACCTCCGTGGGGAGTGCAGAGCGCTTCCGCCAGTGCGCCGCAATTGTGGCCCGGGCGGCAAAGTATGACCGGATTGTGGTGGTGGTCTCCGCCATGGCGGGCGTGACCGACCTGATTTTCAAGACCATTGAAGCGGCCCGGCACGGCGACTCCGCTGCAACCAGGACGCACCTGCAGAAGTTTGAGACCATGCACCGCGAACTGATCGTTCAATTGTTTGATTCAACGCGTCATGCTGCGGCCAACGATTTCACCTCTGAAGTCCTCTCACAATTGCAGAACGCATGCCACGCGCTCTCCGCATTGCGCTCTGACATCTCGGCGCAAACCGCGGATTCTCTGGTGGCACTGGGTGAACGGATCTCGGCCTGGGCCCTGGCCGCTTATCTCCAGCAAACGGGCAGTAGTGCTGAGTTTGTGCGCGCGGAAAATGTGATTGTGACGGACAGCAATTTCGGCAATGCATCCCCGGACATTGAAGCAACGCGCAAGCAGTGTGAACAGTCGCTGTTGCCGCTTCTGGACCGTGGCATTGTGCCGGTGGTCGCCGGCTATAGCGGCGCTAATCCACAAGGCAAGTCCACCACGCTGGGACGCGGCGGATCAGATTACTCCGCCACCATCATCGGGGCCGCGGCCGGCGCGGATGAAGTCTGGATCTGGACCGACGTTAACGGCGTTCTCAGCGCCGATCCGCGCATCTGCCCGGACGCCACTACGCTGCCTGAAATCAGCTTTGAAGAAGCAATCGAGCTCGCCTACTACGGCGCCAAAGTGATCCATCCCAAGGCCGCGTATCCAGCCGCGGAAGCCGGCTTCCCTGTATGGATAAAGAATTCATTTCGTCCCGACGTTGCCGGGACCAAGATCACGCATGACGCGCGACCAGCCAATTCTCCGGTAAAGTCTGTAACGTCAGTCAAGGACGCCACTCTCATTTCTCTGGTCACGCGGCGCGATGTGCATCCTGTGGAGCTCTGGGGAAGATTGTTCCTGCGCCTGGGCCAGGAGCAGATTGAGGTCCTGTTTGCCACCCAGTCTTCGCCGGAGCACGCGCTGGGCCTGGTCCTGCGCAGAGAGGACGCGGCGCGTGTGCTCAAACTGATCAACACGGTCTTCCGCATGGAGCTGGCGCAGGGTGTGCTGAATCCAGCAGCGGTGGAAGACATTGCCGTGGTGGCCGTGCTGGGCGAATCGATGAAAGGGACGTGTGGAATTCTGGGGCGTGTCTTCTCGGCGGTGGCGCGGCGTGAAGTCAGCGTAATTGCCGTGGCCCAGGGCGCCAGCGAACTAAGCATCTGCTTTGCCGTACCGGCATCGCGCGGCACGGAAGTGGTGCGGGCTGTGCATGACGAATTTTTTGAGCAGATCGGCGCCAATATCCCATTGTGCCTGCGGCCCAATCACTCCATGTCAACGGGGGCGCAATGAGTACACTGCCCGCAAATCCGCAGGTGGTCACGCATGAGTTGCGTTGCGTCCACTGCGGCAAAGTCCAGGAAACGGCGGACCGAATGTTCCGCTGTACGCAATGTTCGGAGCTGCTTGAGGTGGTCTACCCGGAGTGGGCCGATGCGCCGCGCGAATTCGCCCTGCGGCTGAAGGAAATCTGGCGGGAGCGTCGGGGATCGTCACTGCCGGAAAACGCAAGCGGCGTATGGCGCTTCCGCGAGCTGCTCCCGCAGGTGGACCGGCAACACATCGTCACCATGAGCGAAGGCAACACCCCTCTGGTCCCGCTCAAGAAAGCGGCACGCGAACTGCGGTTGCCAAATCTTCTGGTGAAACATCAGGGTATGAATCCCACCGGCTCTTTCAAAGATACGGGGATCTCCGCGGCCATCACCATGGCCAGGGCTGAAGGTTTTTCCTGGGTCTGTTGTGCGTCCACCGGAAACACCTCCGCCTCTGTAGCCGCATACGCAGCCCGGGCGGAGATGAAGAGCATCGTCCTTCTGCCCGCCGGACAAGTGACCGCCGGAAAGCTGGCCCAGGCGCTGGAATATGGCGCGCACGTGCTTCAGTTGCGCACCGATTTTGACAGTTGCCTGAAAGTGCTGCATGAGGTGGTACGGAAGTTTCCTGCTTACCTGCTCAACTCCCTCAACCCGTACCGTCTGGAAGGGCAAAAGACCGTGGCTTTTGAACTGATGGAGCAACTCGACTGGCGAGTGCCCGAGCACGTAGTGGTACCTGGAGGAAATCTCGGCAACAGCTCAGCCCTGGGCAAGGGATTCATGGAGCTGCACAACCTTGGTTTGATCAAGTTGTTGCCGAAGATCTCCATCATTCAGGCAGCTGGCGCCAATCCTCTCGTCCGCACCATGCGGGAAAACGGTGGTAAAGAACTCATTCGCGTGAATGCAGAAACCCGGGCCACGGCAATCCGGATTGGCAATCCTGCTTCATGGCGCAAAGCTGTGAGTGTGCTCAGAAATACGGCCGGCGCATGTGAAGAAGTCAGCGAAAGCGAGATCGCGCAAGCGAAGGCAGAGCTGGGTGCGGAAGGCATTGGCTGCGAGCCCGCTTCCGCGGCGACTCTGGCCGGGCTCAAGAAGCTGGCGGCTGCGGGCTTCGTCAAGGCCGCAGAGACGGTCGTCCTGTTGCTGACTGGACACATGCTGAAAGACGTTGACTACATGAAGCAGGCGCCGGGGCAGAGCCTTCTTGGCCCCATGGAAGCTGACAGTGACACGGTAATCACGACCCTGGAGAAAATTTATGCGCGGCATTGAAGAAGCAACGGAAAAACAACAGGTAGTAAGAAGAGATGCCGAGCAGGTGAGAGTGGGCATAGTTGGCTACGGCACCGTGGGGCGCGCCACGGCGGAGATTCTTCTGGGCCACGCGGAAGAGATCAGCCAGCGCACCGGCGGTATCTCAATCGTCGTGACGCGGATCGCCCGCAAAAGGCCACGCGCTGCTGAAGTTGGCGTGAACGGGATCACAGTTGTATCTGACTGGCGGCAGATCGTGACCGCAGATGACGTGGACATTGTGGTCGAAGCGATTGGAGGCACCACGATCGCGAGGGATGTTGTTCGCACCAGCCTGGAAAATGGAAAGGCCGTGGTCACAGCGAACAAAGCATTGATTGCGCTGCATGGAGATGAACTGTTTGCTCTGGCCCAGGAGAAAAATCTTCCCCTCGGCATTGAAGCCACGGTTGCCGGCGGCGTGCCGGTGATCCGCGCGATCTCTGAGGCGCTGGCTGCCGACCGCATTCAAGCTGTCTATGGCATTGTGAATGGCACCTGCAACTACATTCTTACGCAGATGGAGCAGCACGGCATTGAGTTTGCCCATGCGCTGGAACAGGCACAGGCAGCCGGCTATGCGGAAGCAGACTCAAGCCTGGATATCGATGGCCTGGACGCGCGCGACAAGATCGCAATTCTTGCGCGCATCGCTTTTGGTCACGCTGTACGTGCCTCGGAAATTCCTGTGACCGGCATACGGGACATTACGTCCACTGATTTTCATTATGCCCATCGCTTAAATTCCACCATTCGCCTGGTGGCCTCTGCCGAACGGATGCCGGAAGGCGTGCACATCTCCGTACAGCCATGGCTGGAGCCTCGTGACTCCATGCTGGCCAAGGCAGCGGGCGCGAACAACGCCATCTTTATTGCCGGAGAAAAAGTTGGCACACAGATGCTCTATGGCCGCGGTGCGGGCGGCGGCGCCACGGGAACGGCCGTACTCTCTGATGTGCTGCAGATTGCCCGGCAGATTTCGCGGGGCCAGACGGCGAGCAGTCTTCTCGCGGGATTTGATCGTGCCGAACCATTGCGGCCCTTATCCAGACCGCACCCGATAAGCTGGTTTTTACGCCTCACGGTCAACGATCAGCCGGGAATCCTTGCGCGTACCGCGGAAGCGATTGCGCATGAAGGAATCAACATCGACTCTGTGATCCAGGAGCCGCACATGCCAAAGGACCGTCTCTCATTCGTGATTACGCTGGAGCCGACGCTGGAAACGACTGTGCAGCGGGCCGTGGAGGCCATCAATCGTTTTGATTTTATGAGAGCGCCGGTCCTGCTGATGCCGATGATCTCACCAACGGAAGAACACGTTTAAGAAATTGGTAATCGGGTAATTTGGTAATTGAGTAATTTTGAAAAAAGAATCAGCTTCTAAGTTGTGCTCTTTCGCGATTCATTTAAGGCAAGCTCAATTACTAAATTACCCAATTACTCATTTACCAAATTGCGCTGGTTCGGGCTCAGCCGTACCGTCGGCACGCGGATCAGAGGCAGCAGAGTTCATGCCGGTCTTTGAATTATGCACCACGGCCTGGCCGCGCCCCATCATCGCGGTATACTCCGCGCGGACAATCAGGTTGTGACCTTTCTGCCGCAATGCTTGTAGCACGTCCGGCGTGACGCGCGATTCAATCACAATATCGCAGCTCACCTGACCGCCAGTCACGGTAAAACGCGGTGCTTCCAGTGCGCCCTGGATATTCATGCCATAGTCAACAAGGTTGGAAACAAACTGAGCATGTGCCAGCGGCTGGTTGGCTCCGCCCATAATGCCGAAGCCGATGTGCACATCACCGCGCTCCATGAATGCAGGAATGATCGTATGGAATGGGCGCTTGCGTGGCTGCAGCGCATTCGGGTGCGAAGCGTCGAGCGAGAACAAAGCGCCACGGTTTTGCAAAGCAAACCCCATTCCATTCACCACCATGCCGGATCCAAAGCCCGAATAGTTGCTCTGGATGAGCGAAGCGATGTTGCCGTCTTTATCAACGGCGGCCAGATATGTTGTGTCACTGGTGGCGGGATGTCCGGCGCCGGGATTGCAATCGGCTTTGTCAGGATTGATCTTCGCCGCGCGTTGCGCCCCGTACGCCTTGTCCAGCAAGCCTGTCACCGGGACTTTGCCAAATCGAGGATCGGCGTTGTAACGGTACAGGTCGGCATAGGCCAGCTTCATGGCCTCGATTTTTTTGTGCAGTTCGACTGTTCCTTTCGGCCCCTCTTTATCGGGCTGAAAATTGCTCATGATGTTGAGCATCTCCAGCGCAGCCATGCCTTGTACGTTCGGGGGAAGCTCGTAAATTGTCCAGCCACGATAGTTGATCGAGATGGGCTCGACCCATTCGGCAGAAAAGTCAGCTAGGTCCTGCAACTCCATTGTCCCGCCGAAAGCGGCAGAGGTGCGCACAATGGCCTGGGCGATTTCGCCTTTGTAAAAAGCGTCCCGGCCTTTTTCGGCCAGCAGATGCAGGGATCTTGCAATGTCAGGGTTGGTAAACCTGGAGCCCAGCTCAGGAACTTTGCCCCCGGGAAGAAATACCCGGCGGGCTTCCTCCGTCTTCTGCAATTTGGCTTCTTCATCCGACCAGTAATACTGGACGATCTCCGGCACGGCATAACCATGTTCAGCATAGTAAATGGCCGGCGTAAACAAATCTTTCCAGGGCAAACGGCCAAAACGCTTGTGTGCCTGGCTCCAGCCATCCACGGCGCCGGGAACGGTAACGCTGTGAATGCCCTCGTGGGGCATGGCGGTGATGCCATGCTGCGCCAGAAATTCAATCGTAAGCTTGCGTGGCGCCCAGCCACTGGCATTGAGTCCGTAAAGCTTGCCGGCTTTTGCGTCCCAGTAAATCAGGAAGAGATCGCCGCCAATGCCGTTCATCATGGGCTCGGTCACGCCGAGCACGGCATTTGCTGCGATAGCCGCATCCATGGCGGACCCGCCCTGGGCCAGCACCTGCGCGCCTGCCTGTGAGGCAAGGTAGTGGCTGGTGGCCACAATACCCCGCTCCGTCATCACGACGGAGCGGCCATACGAGCGGTCTTGGGTTGGAGCCTGGTAAGTCATGCTCAAAATCAAAGCGAAGAGCAGCAGGATCTGGCGTAGCACTCAGCACCTCGTATCGCAGCCAAGCGAAGCATTATAGCTGAGCACAACGATCAGTGAACTTTCTTCTTCCAACTGAACCTGCGCCCGATTATGCCTTTGACGATCAGGTGGTCTGTGGAGCGGGTTACACCCCACCCGACGCCAAAATTGATCTCCCAATCCGGGGAAACATTCAAATCGACTGAAGGGAAAAACTGCTGCTGCTGTTCCGCCACTGGATCAAAGCTGCCGACCGGTCCCAGAGCGCCATAATATTCCAGGCCGCCAGTAACTACCTTGGAGAAATCGTAGGACACCTTGGCATTCGGAGAAAATTCAAAGCCCAGGTTGACGTTGTCACCGTGCAGCGACTTGTCGAAGGTAGGATTAAAAGCCAGATACCAGCGCCCAACTTTCTTGTCGATAATGGGACGCATTTCCCAGGTCCATGTATCCGGCGAAAACGCGTGCCGCTGGTAGCCGATTTCATTAGAGAGACTCAACCCGACCGGCCAGTGCCACTTCTCTGGAATTCGAACACGCGGCCGGATGTGGTCACCTACCCAGTCCCATCCATCCCCGGAACGAGCACTGGTGAAAATGTAAAACCCTGTTTCAAACCAGTCATTCCAGCCCTGGGTAATTTCAATGGTCTCGTGTACCGTACGGTTCGTAGGCCTTACGCCATTCACCAGGTTCTTCTCGCCCTGGACTGTCAGGTTGGTATGGAACTCAACCATCGTGCTGTGGGGATCAACGGTGTCCGCTCCGTACACCTGGATCTCATAGTTCTCCTGGGCACACAAATGGAAAGGGCATAGCAATGCTGCCCACACAACAACCAACAGAGATGTCTTCACCGTCATCGGTCTCACCTGGGTTCAGAGGATATGCAAGAGATTTGTTATAACCCCTTGCTCCAGGAAACTCAAACCGCCGGGCCGCGCCACCAGTTTCCGGAAAGGCACCAATGCTCGCAGGGCAAACGCACCGCCAAGGACCAATAAAGAGGGCCGCTCCTTAGCGGCCCTCTTTATACCTTTTCATCTACCAGCCTCTTCTTGCTTCAGGCTGCTTTGGCAGCTCTTTTTCTTTCAGCCCAGCGCTTTTTCATCATTTCTGAAATGCGCCTTTTCGCAGCCGCACTCAAACGACGACGTCCCCGCCGACCTTTTCCTATTGCGGTAACGCCACGGCGGCCACTCATTGAACCGCGAAGAGCGGAGATAGCCTGCTCCAGCCGGTCCCTCTCTGACTCTAACTCCGAGATAATCTGTTGGGTATCCATATAGCTCCTTCCGAGAGCATGCTATCAGCCAAGAACATAACCTGCAAGGCGAAATAGTCTAACTTTCTTGTGCGAGGGCGCAAATAGCTTCGCATTTCTTAATTAGCTATCTCCAATATAGCTTGAACCCGCATCTAAGATTGTTTAGAAACTATTAAGTTTGCACGCCATATTTCCTAACATCATTCTGCATTTCGCGCTTTCGAGAGAATGTATCTGTTTTGAAGGCTCTCTGCCATCGATTTTGAACGAATACCCGCCCAGAGCAACCCCCTCCGCTGCCGTAAGGAGAAGAACAATTGTTTGAGGGACTCTGAAAAAAAACCGATAGCTTAGCAATTAAGCTGGCCCTGAAGGTGATCTCACAATACAGTCTTAAAACAGCTGAACCCAGGAGCCACAGGATGATGCTCCGGCGGGAACAACAACTAACCTCAATCGCTGCAATGTTAGAGTTGCAGCCTATAGGTTGAAGTGCCAGGAGCTATTCCATTCGCACAATTTATGCAAAAATACTTCAACATTAAGATATTAAAACTAGGCTGTGAAACCCCCAGTACCGCCGTTCCGGGCTTATAGAGTATCGGAGGGCGACCTATCTACGAATTATTTTAGCGGACTATTGGGCTTGGCAGTATGCAAGAAACAAAGGCGCATCTATAGCTTAGCCCTCCAACTCCGCATAGAGTCTAAGCGGGCCGCTGCTCCAACTGCCAAGGATAGTAGGTGCCGGGGTTTACATCTAGCTGGGGAAGTGGAAGTGCACATCATGCTTGGATGGAATGGCCACTCCGTTCCGTGTTGCCGGCCGGAAATGCCAGTCACGCAGGACCGCTATCACTCTTTCATCCACTCCATGGCCCAGGCCCTGAAGCAGCCTTTCTTCCACAACCGTGCCCTGTGCATCGATTGTAATCTCTACAATCACATCGCCTTGAACGCCGCTCGGTAGCTCTGACCTGGGAATCTTCAGGTCCTGGAAGGCAACCGGCAGTGCCGGTTTCACTTCGTCGCCGCTCATGGGGCCGTCATACGCCGATCCCTGTTGTGAACCGGCCTCGGTGGAGTTTGTCTGCTTCTCAACTTCAAGCACGTTGTTGCGCTTGTGTACTTTTGTCTTTTGCGGCTTTTTCTTCGCTGTAGCCGGCAGTGACAACAGCGGGGGCTGGCTTGACGTGGCGAGTTGAAGATCATTCGGTGCATAAAGGACCACTGAAGCCGGGGTTGCGCTGCCACCCTCGCCATAAGCAATGGCATTTGGCCTTATAAAGGCAGGCACAGCCGGCCAGCAGAGCAGCACCACCACCAACCCATGAATCGCCGATGCCAGAGCTATGGAAAAACTCCAGCGCCGCCGGCGCGCAGGCTGGCTGTGCGTCAGCGTTGTCCATTCGTACCGATCCTGTTCGAACCCAAAGTCCATGCTCTCTCTATTTATTTAGACGGCACCCTTATTTTAGTGTCATCAGGTGCATGGATAAAAGACGAAAGTATTATGACTGTGGGCTTAAATAACCTTTATTTTGCGGGCGGGCCAGCCATGCGGCAAACCGTACACCCAACTCCACAGACCGGACGTGCAGGCAGCAATAGTATGGTTGATCCAATCGGCAAGGATGCTTATGCTATGGTCTTTGAGTAGGGTTACGCGACCCTCATGGATCAAGAGAAGCCAGGCGCTCCCCGGCCTCTATCCACAAGTCCTTATGAGGTTTTTTCCTCTTTTTAATTCGGCAGCGATGCGGGCCCGCCGGCACAGACGGCGCAAGGGCCCCCAGGTGATTGCGGTTGAGACGGTCCTTCTGTTGGAGCTGTTATGCGCCGTGCTGGTGCTGGCATTCTGCCTGACCGGACGGCGCGGCGCCTTTCTTGATCGCATCCATCCTCGTGCCGATGCAATTCTTGTGGTGCTGACAGCTTGTGCGGTGGCCGGATCTCACTTTCTTTTTGTTACGCGCATCCTGCCTGTATTGCGGCGCCGGGCTTCACCCATTGAATATGACCATCAGCGTATTCTGCTTGAACTGGGAGACGCTGCCCGGCATTCCAACAACCTTGCCGATGTCTACAAGTTCAGCGTGAGCACAGTGGCGCACGCGCTGGAGGTGGCCAAGGTCTCCATTCTGGTGCGCGACCAGGAGACAGGAAATTTCCTTCTACGCAGCTCTTCGGCCCAGCCGGGAGATGGCGCTACCAGCGCGGCAGACGGTCTGGATGCCCTGGCTCCTCCACCATTGGTGCTCACTTCAGACGCGTTTGTCGTGAGACGGCTTAACAAACTCTCCGCACCCTTGCGCATTGAGAGTGACGACCTTGACGCCTGGCAGCGTGCCGCCGGATTTATTCAGGGCATCAACAACACCAAGCGTGAAGCCGAGCGCGACGCTCTGAAGCAGCTTGATTCACGCCTGCTGGTACAGATCAGGAACAAGGCACAGCTAACCGGAATCCTGTCACTGGGGCCGCGGCATTCAGGCTTTGACTTCGCTGACAAGGACCTGCGGATGCTTATGTCCATTGGCGAACAGCTGGCCCTGGTCATCGACAACTCCAACCTGGTTGAACGCATTGTGGACCAGGAGAAGATGCTGCATGAGATGGCGCTTGCAGCATCCGTACAAAAGCATCTCTTCCCAGTGGACGCGCCGCAGTCGCCGATGATCCAGATCAGTGGGTACTGCAAGCCGGCGGGGTTTGTGGGTGGCGACTATTACGACTTCATGCAGCTTGCGAATGGCCAGATCGGCGTGGCCGTGGCGGATGTGGCAGGCAAAGGCTTCTCCGCCGCGCTGCTCACCTTTATGATCCACGCCTTTCTACGCAGCCAGGCACTCACGAACGGCCCCGGAAACGCTTATCGTGCATCTCTTGCCCAGCTCGCCACCTCGCTAAACCGGCTGCTCTTTGCTTCCACCAGCAGCGCCAGCTACGTCACTCTCTTTTATGCTTCTTATGAGGAGAGTTCCGGGCGGTTGAGCTTTGTGAATGCCGGACACAATGCTCCGTTTGTTCTGCATGCACATCCTACAACCGGGGAAATCCCCGCCCATCCCCACGCCAATGGTGTGATGAAATTGGAATCTGGCGGTCCTATGCTTGGGCTCTTTCAGGATTGCCCCATTCAGGAAAGCTCGTTTCAACTACGCTCCGGCGACTTCCTGTTTGCCTACACTGACGGCGCGATTGACGCAGTCAACCCGGCGGGAGAAGAGTTCGGCGAAGAACGCCTGCTCTCCCTGGTAAAAGCCAAAGCACATCTGCCCGCGCTCAAAGCGCGGGATGAAATCTTCCGCGGCATTGAAGAATGGTGCGGCGATGCTGCGCAACCCGACGACATCACCATGGTTGTGTTAAAAGTCAACGACGCTGCCGCAGCCTAGCCATCGGGCGGGCCTTGGCCGGCGATTGTGAGATTCTGCACAAATCAAATTTACAACCATCCCTTCATCCTGGCGATCCGCGCCGCTTCAACGCGGTTGCTGGCGCCAAGCTTGCTGATGGCTTCAGAGAGATAGTTGCGCACAGTCCCTTCAGAAAGGTGCAGCGTGGCAGCGATCTCAATGCTGGTAGCGCCTTCAGCTGCGTGCCGCAGGACCTGGCGCTCGCGGTCGCTGAGCGGATCTGCTTCCGTCCACGCTTCCGTGGCAAGTTCAGGATCAATCACGCGGCGGCCGGAGTGGACACGGCGGATCGCATCCGCCAGTGTCGCAGCAGGAGAGTCTTTCAGAAGATAGCCGGAAGCGCCTGCATCCAACGCACGCCGCAGATAGCCGGAACGGGCAAAGGTAGTCAGGATGATCACGCGTGTAGGCGATCCCTGCCGCTTGAGCTCTGCCGCCACCTCAAGGCCGCTCATCTCCGGCATTTCAATGTCCGTCAGCAGAAGATCAGGCTTGTGCTGCAACGTGAGCTGCAGAGCTTCTTTGCCGTTCAGGGCCTGGCCCACAACGCGGATGTCGTGCTCAATCTCAAGCAGAGCTGCGAGCGCTCCCAGCACCATGCTTTGGTCTTCTGCAATGACCACGCTGATCTTCATTGTGTTGCCACCGGCAACGTAATGGTAAGGCACGTTCCAGAAGATACCTCGCGCTGGAGCTGGCCGCCTAGAGACTCCACACGCTGGCGCATGCCGGTTAGGCCAACGCCTTCCGGGGACATACTTCCGCAGCCATCATCTTTGATTTGCAGGCGGCAATTGCCATTCTCCTGGTGCAGACTCAGGGAACACGAGCTGGCCTTGGCGTGCCGAACCACATTGGTGACCGCTTCACGTAAAGCCAGCGCCAGAACACCTTCTTGTGCGGCAGGAAGCTTGGGCGCGTCAAAGTCACACTGCGCCTGCACACCGGCGGCGCGCAAGGCTGACCGCGCCTGCTCAACTTCCGCCAGCAGACCGCGTGACTGGTAGCCGCTCACGGTGCTGCGCACCTGCCCCAGCGCGTCACGGGAGATGCGTTCCACGTCGCGGATCTCCTGGGCTGCCCGTATTGGATCTGTCTCCGCGAGCTTTGCCGCGAGCTCTGATTTCAGCACGATCACGGAGAGCGTGTGACCCAGAACATCGTGCAGATCGCGGGCAATACGCTCACGCTCCGCGATTTTCGCCAGTTGCTCAACTTCTTCTTGTGCCATCAGCAGTTTCTTGCTGTCCATTTGGCGCTGCTTGAAGTGAATGTTGGTCGCGCCGACAAGAGTGGAAAACACGGTTGCCGGTATCCAGAAATAGGGAGGCAGACGTAAGATCCAGGTTTCCAGCCCGATCAAGAGAAGAATCAGCAACAAAATGCGTATGGCAAATGCGGTCTCACCGATGTAAGCAGCAAACGATGCGGCATAGATAAAATAAACTGATGCTCCGGCATTTGTGGGCGCGTAAACTGCCCCCAGCAGCGCTATCGCGGCGATGATCCACAACAGCTTTTTGCCCTTGATCCAGTAGCCGCGAAAATAGAGCGCCAGAAAAACCACCATACCCAGAATGGTGAGCGCCCAGTATGCGGGGGATTTCTCCCGGCTGGCATAAGCGTAAAATGGCACGCTCGCCAGGTAGATGAGCCAGGCATACGGTGTCCAGCCGATATCTTTGTTTTTGGGCAACAAGCGCATGAATTCAAGATCCTACGCGTTGATGCTCACATCATCGCGCTTGAAACCGCGCTGTGCAAGCAAAAGAAAAAATACGGTGAATGCCGCCAGCGCCGCCACGTGCTGCATGCCGTGCCCGCCGCTAAATCCAATCTGCTGCAATGCCAGCTGCCCCAGGTGGTACGGCGGCAGAAATGGCGCAGCATGCTGCAGGAATTTGGGCAGCAACTGGATAGGAAGCCACAATCCAGAGCAAAACGATAATGGCAGGAAGAGCACGTTCACCACAGCCGGCGCCGAGTTCGGCGCGGAATAGCAGCCAATCGCCAGTCCCAGCGCGCAGAAAGGAATGGTGCCGGCGATCATGGTCCCGGCAAGCCCAAGAAATTTGCCGACCGAGAGATGCACGCCGCCAAACGCAGTGCCGATCACAAACAATGCAGTCACCAGAATGGCGCTGAAGATCATGGCCATGGTGGTTTTTGCCGCAAGGTAGGCCAGCGGAGGCATAGGACTAGCACGCTTTACCTGTAGCCAGCCGTAACCGCGCTCCATGGCAACACCCACGGCAAACCCGAACAGCGACGCGCCAATCACTCCGAACGCCGAATAGGTGGCCAAAAGGTAGGTTGCCAGGTTCACAGCCCCCACCGCTTGCTTTCCGCCAAAGACGATCCCGAACATGACGTAAAAGATCACCGGAAAAGTAAGGGTTGGAATTACATACGCCGGCTGGCGCAGGGTTTTAATAAACTCGTACTTTGCTTCCGTGAGATAAACACGGAACATACTTGCACCGGGACTCTGCCGCATATCTATTGTTGCGCTGCTCATGCTGTCATCTCCTTCTGGGCAGGCTGGCTGCCGGTTTCAACAGTCTTTGTTTCAACAATCTTCAGGAATGCGTCTTCCAGCGTGCTATTGGACACTTCCAGCCCGGCGAGGCTGGGGTCGCGGAGGAAAAGCTCCCGCAGCACAGGCTCCACTTGCGATGTGAGTATCTCCATTCGGCTTTCCTGTTCCGAGACGCCGCTCACTTCCGGAATAGTCTCAATGTCACTGCGGCGGAGGCGCGTGGCGCAACGGATCTTTCTCTGTGCGGTGCGGGATTTGATCTCCGCTGAAGTTCCTTCCGCCACAATCACGCCATGGTTCAGTACCACAACCCGGTCCGCCAGTGCGTCCACTTCTTCAAGGTAATGCGTGGTCAGCACCACGGTACGGCCTTCCTGCACGAGCCTGCGAATCTGCTGCCAGATCAGATGGCGCGTAGTAATGTCCAGACCAACAGTGGGCTCGTCCAGAAAAAGGAGATCGGGATTACCACAGATTGCCAGGGCAAACAGTACGCGTTGCTTCTGTCCGCCGGAGAGCGCTCCAAAAAGCCGGTCTTTCATGGACTCAAGACCGGCGGCTTCCAGCGTTGTTTGCAATGAGAGCGGATTGGCATAATAGCTGCGGAACAGGTTGATGTGCTCTTTGACCTTGAGCGTCTCCGGCACCTTGGCTACTTGCAGCATCGCGCCGATGCACCCACGCGCCGAAGCGATGCGCGGATCACGACCAAACACCGCAACCTGGCCGGAAAGCGGTTTGGTCAAGCCCAGCATCAGCCGCACCGCTGTGGTTTTCCCTGCTCCGTTCGGCCCCAGCACAGCCAGCAATTCACCTGCCCGGACGTTTAAATTCACGTCGCGCAATGCCGTGATCTCGCCGTACTTCTTGGTAACGCCGGAAAGCGAAGCTACAATTTGTTTCTCTTCCTTCATCGCATACCTCCACTCAATCAAGAGAATTCTGTTTGTTTATTCGAGCCGCACGCTGTCGATCGTTAGGCTGAATGTGCCCGGATCGGCCCATGCGCCGAAGAAGATGCCCATCAGGTCATGGCCATCGATTTCAAAAGCAGAAAAAGGAACTGTGATCTTTTTCCACTCCGGTCCAGCAGTAAAACTCTGCATCTTTGGCATGTAGCCGTTGCTCTGCGTGTAGACCATCAGCCGGTAGCTTTTACCATCGCCCTTGACCCAGAAAGTAATCGCCTTCCTGGTGGCAAGGTTTACCGGTGACATGGGAGCTGGACCGGGAAAAAACATTGCTCCGGACCAGGCAATGGAGTTTTGCACGATTGTGCCGTCGATCTGAAGCGCGCTCTTGCTGCCCTCTGCTCCGCCTGCAACAACCTTCATTTGCGCGGTCGATTGTCCGCCACGAAAACTGTCAGTCGAGATCATCCAGCCGGAGCCGAATCTTGCTTTTGGAGTTTCGGCGTCGTCAAAGTCGCTGATCAGCCCTGACTCCGCCTCCGCCGGCGCGCTGGCAAGGCTCTGCACCGCTGTCTGCTTTTCTTTTTCCAGCGCAGCGCGGTAGCTTGCGCGATCCAGTTCAACGCCGGCTTTCCACACGCCCACTATGTCACGCGTTGCGGAAATATCGGTTGTGGGATCGCCTTTGACCAGCAGAAGGTCGGCACGTTTGCCCGGCGCAACCTGTCCGCGGTCGTCAAGATGGAACGCATGAGCAGGCGCTGAGGTTGCGGCCGTCAGCGCTTCCACAGGTGTTAGTCCAGCAGCAACGAGCAACGCCATCTCACCGTGCATGCTGGCGCCATGCGCCGTACCGGGATTAGGAGCATCTGTTCCGGCAAGAATGGGAACGTGCCGCGCCTTGAGCTGGCGAACTGTTTCCTGCACGTAGCTGAACTGGCCGTGCGTCCCTGGGAACGAGCCGCCTAAATTTCTGAGCGAGGCGGCCGGGAGATAAGATTGGATTCTTGCATCTGCGGCAAGTGGCTTGCCGGAAGGCGCGCCGCTGATCGTTGCCTGAACAGAAAGCGTGGGCACCACAAACGCGTGATGGCTGGCGACCAGGGCTGCAAACCCCGCGTCAGGCGCGGCGTTGACGAAAAGATGCGCCAGACCGTCCGCGCCGGATTCAATGGCGTCCCTGGCGCCTTGCAGGGTACCGATGTGGACCACAGCAAGCTTGCCGCGTTGATGTGCCGCTAAGATTACAGCAGCCATGGTTTCCTTGCTGATGGCGGGGGTGTTGATCCCGTAAGCCTTGCCGTCGTCGTAAATGATCTTGATGTAGTCAGAGCCTTCGGCAATGCGGGCATCCACAAACGCCTGCGCTTCACCAGGTGACGTGATCGTTGGTATGGCCATGCCGTATTCGGTACCGTGGCCTTTAGGCGCGGTAACCAGCGTGCCGGCGCTGCGCAGATCGGCCAGATCCAGGTCTTTTCCTTCAGCCTGGTTTTTCTTGATTTGCGCGGCGTAATTGTAGTCAGTAAACATGTCGAGCTCTGTGGTAACACCAAAGACCAGAGCTTCTTTCAATGCCGTGGTGAAGGCATGCGTGTGAGAATCAATCAGGCCGGGCAGCAATGTTTCTCCCGTCCCATTGATACTGTGAACGGCCGCCGGCGCTTTCACGTCCGCTCCCACGGCTTTAATCCTGCCATCCTGCACCCAGACCTGACCGCGAGGAATCACGCGCGTCCCGTCAAAAATGCGGACGTCGCGGACCACAAATTCATTTTTCTCCTGTGCGGAAGCCGGGGCTATGAAGGCCGCAAGGCTGGCCGCCAGGAATAGGCAAACTTTGATGATCACTGAACAGCGAGAAGCACTAGCTCCTGGATTCACTTGAACACTCCCTCAAAATCTGATTGCAAAGCCAGTATGTCTGGGAAGGAACAAGAGGGTAAGTGGAGAATGTCACTTTTTGCGAATGACAATTGTCATGCGGCGATCAGGCGGGAGAGTTGCGCCCAGGGAGAGGAAAGCGCCTTAAATGCTGTCGATTGCCGCTCTTAATTCACGCACGCCGCTCTCAGGCACCACAATGTGCTGGTATTCGCTGTTTGCCAGTGTGCCCATGGAGATTTTCTGGTTCTTGAAACGCATGGCGCTGGTGACTGCCGTACCCAGGCCCGCATGGACTTCGCGAACATGGGTGTATTCCACCACAGCTTTTACGTTGACAATGGAAAGCTCCCCGCAAGCCATGATGGAGATGCGGCCCTGGGCCTGTTGCACCAGTTGCGCCAGGGTTGGCATGGCGTCAACAGCGCTCTTTTTGCCGCCGGAAGTGAGGACGCGGTCCACGCCCATGTCCATCAGGTCGTCCAGAGCGCGAGCAAGATCACACGTCATATCGAAGGCGCGATGGCATGTGACTTTGAGCGGATGCGCAAGGTCAATGAGCTGCCGCATTCGGTCTTTATCCACGTTGCCATCCACGGTCAGGATGCCGAAGACGACACCATTGACGCCCAGTTGCTTTGCGATAAGGATGTCGCGCTGCATGATGCTGAATTCGTCCGCGCTGTAATGGAAATCGCCGCCGCGCGGACGGACCATCACTTGCAGACCGATAGCAACTTTCCTTCGTACCGCGGCAATCATGCCTGCGCTGGGCGTGGTGCCGCCTTCAGGAAGTCCGGCACAGAGTTCAACACGGTCGGCGCCACCTCGCTCGGCGGCCGCTGCGGATTCCACGGAATCAAGACATATCTCCAGCAGGATCTTGCCAGGCCGGATTTGCGGCTGGGCTACCACACGCGGCAGCGGTTCTCGCGCACCATGGGCTGTCCGGCTTTGCAACTGAATGCCTGCTGAAATTCAGGTATGTTGACTACCAGACCGTTCACCCGGTACTTGCCCGGTGAATGCTCATTCGTGATGGCATTGGCGCGCAGGTTTTCCGGGCGCTCATTCTCGCACGCCCATTGCGCATAGCCGATAAAGAAACGCTGGTCAGGAGTAAAGCCATCACGGCTCTCAGGCTGTTTGTCTTTCATGTCCGCTTTCCAGGCCAGATAGGCCAGGATCAGACCGCCCAGGTCCGCCACGTCCTCACCTTCAGTAAGTTTGCTGTTGATCTTGATATCGTCCACGATCGTGTACCCGGCATACTGGTCCACAATACACTGCGCGCGTTTTTCAAATTGCGCGCCATCTTCCTTGCTCCACCAGTCGCGCAGATTGCCTTTGGCGTCAAACTGGCGGCCCTGGTCGTCAAAGCCGTGCGTCAATTCGTGGCCGATTGTGCCGCCCGTATTGCCGTAATTGGGAGCATCGTCCATTTTGGGATCGTAAAGCGGCGGCTGAAGAACTCCCGCGGGGAAATTAATGTCATTCATCTGCAGATTGTAATAAGCATTCACGGTGGGTGGCGTCATGCCCCATTCGCCGCGGTCAAGAGGCTTGCCGATTTTCGCCAGTTCGCGGCGCGATTCAAACATGGTGGCACGCTGCACGTTGCCAACAAAATCGTCGCGCTTGACTTCCACTGAGCTGTAGTCACGCCACTTATCAGGGTAGCCGATCTTGTTTACCACCGAGTGCAGCTTTTCCAGCGCCTGCCTTTTCGTTTCCGGACCCATCCATGTGAGCTGCTTGATGTCGTCTTCCATGGCCTGCTCAATCAGCTTTGTCATTCGCAGGGTGCTTTGTTTCGTTTCCTGGCTGAAAGCGCGGTTCACGAATTCCTGGCCCAGAGCTTCGCCCAGTTGCCCGTCCACCAGGCGCACGCAACGCTTCCATCGCGGCGGCAGTTGCTCAACGCCGCGCAGTGTATGGGAGTAAAAGTCAAAGTTCTGCTTTACAAACCTGGAAGAGAGAAACGGCGACTCCGCGCTCACCAGGTGCCAGCGCAGGTACACTTTGAGATCATCCAGGCTGTTCTCTTGCAGCTGGTGATTGAGCTCCTGGAAGAACTTGGGCTCGGTCACGTTAAAGGTGTTGACCTGGCCAATGCCGCCGATCGTCAGGTACGTGTCCCAGTCAAAGCCCGGCGTGAGCGCCTGTAGCTGTTTGCGGTCCATCTTGTGAAACAGATTGTGGGGATCACGCTGCTCCACCCGCGTGAGTGACGCCTTGGCCAGCGCGGTTTCAATCTCCATGATGACCTGGGCTTCGCTTTTGGCGACATCCGGCGAGTCACCCAGCAGCTGCAACATGGCCTGCACATGCGCTACATATTTCTTGCGAATCTCCTCCGACTTCGCATCGGTCTTGGTGTAATAGTCGCGGTCCGGGAGGCCCAACCCGCCCGCCACGGCAAACGCAATCACCTGTGACGAATCGGAAAAATCCTGGTCGGAGCCAAAGTTAAAGAGCAGCCCGCTGGTCCTGGTGGCCAGGTGCTCATGCGCCAGCACGGTCGCCAGGTCTCTCCTGGTCTTGATCGCGGCTATCTCCGCCAGGGCCGGTTTCAGCGGAGTTGCGCCAAGCTTCTCCACCTCAGCTTCATTCATGCAGGCGGCAAAGTAGTCGCCGATTTTTTGCTGGGTCGCGTTACGTCCGCTGGTCTTTTTCGCCAGATCGTCAAGGATGCCCCAGAGAAAGCGCTGGTTATCCACAGTGACCTTACCGTAGACACTCCAGCTCGCCTGGTCCGCGGGGATGGGATTATTTTTCATCCAGCCTCCGCATGTGTACTGATAAAAATCCACACAGGGATCGGCCGACTTGTCCATGGACGGCACATCCAGGCTCGGCGTGTATGGGAGCGCGGTAACCGGCTTGTCTTCAGCGGCCGCAGCGGGCTTTGGGTTGTACAGTGGTTGTGCCTGAGCCGGGTCCAGAGCAAACGAAATAGACCCCAGTAAAATTGCGATAGATAAATAACTACTTAACTTCATCGATTGATCTCTCCCGAATGCGATAGTGTACAAGAAATCCCCGCACGGCATGATATTAGACGGACAAAGCGCACCAGTGTCAGGTAAAAAACGCCACAGCGTACAATGGTTTTTGTTCTGCCCATAAAATCTATAGTTCAAATAGAGGTCTCTTCCATGAAACCTGTATTGGCTATCCTCGCGATCTACTCTCTGCTGTTTCTAGGCGGATGCGGCAGTCCCGCCGTCAGCCTGCATCCGCTCTATATGGAAAAAGAAAAGCCTGCCACTGAAGCGGGAATCGAGGGCGCATGGCTGGCTGAAGATAGCAACGCTTCAGGCGCTGATCGCTGGGATGTGGCTGTTGAGGCCGATGGTTGCTATCACGCACGCAGCCAGCAACAGAATGCCGAGGCAAACAAGCCAAAGCAGACTGAGCTCCACAATATCTGCCTGGTACGTCTGAAGGAGAAGCTGTTCTTTGATTCTGAACTGCTCACCAAGGATTTTGGAGCCACGGCCGTCAGCGCCAATGACCTTGGAATAACAATCGTGCGTGGCCATATTGTGGGCCGCCTCTGGCTGGTGGACAAGGACATGCTGCGCGTGGCCAGGTTCACCTCGTCATGGGCAGAGAAAAACATGCCTGAGAGCCAGCGCGCGATGCAGGGCCAGACAGCGATCATCACCGCTTCCACGGAGGATTTGCGCAAATTTCTTTCTGAACACGCAGTTGACGATTCGGTATGGGACTCTTATACGTATCTCTGCCGGCCCGGAGTCGACTGCAAGCTGCGTGCCACGGCTGACCGCCTGGTTCGCTATCCCGATGACGATGATGTTTTGCGGGATGCTGCTGTTGTCTTTGTTACGCGCGGCGACTATGACAAAGCGACGGGCCTTTTGCAGCACGCGGCACAGGTGGCGCCGGACAAGGCCGCTACCCATGGAATGCTGGCGCTTGCGCTGCTGCCCCGGCATGACTTTACCGGCATTCGGCGCGAGCTGGCCCAGGCCCAGAAACTCGACAAAGAAAATCCTGAGAACTATGACTTGTTTTTTGGCCTCTCCTATTTCCTGGAGGGCAATTTTCCGGAGGCCTCGCGCATCTTTGCCAAGGCGCATGCCACCGAAAAAACGCCCACAGCGGGACCTATTCTCTTCAACTATTTTTCGCTTGCCCGTGGCGGCCGCCGCAAAGAAGCAGACGCTTTCCTGGCAAAGGAAACTGCGCGCTTTGTCGGCTCGCCGGAGGACCAACTTCTGCTGCTTCAGGCCGCGGGCCGTGTGACGAATCCGCCCTGGGCGCAGCTCGGAGACAAGGCCAACAAAGACAATACGTTCTTATACGCAGAAAACTGCGTGGTTCAGGGTGATCTGAAAGCAGCCGGGGCCGCGCTGGAAACAATTATCAACAACGCTGGGGATGACATTATTCAAAAGCTAATGGCAAAGGCAGAGCTTGAGCGGCTGCAAGCGGGCGGCGCGCACTAAGCTTGAATTTGAGCAGAAGCCGCGCACTCATCTGGAACTCGGGTTCGCGTTTTTTAGACCTTTGCTGTTTCTGCCGTTTCCACCGGCAGCCCGGCTTTGCGCCACGCATCGAACCCGCCCGCCACGTTGATCACGTCTTTCGCGCCGGCGCGGCGCAGCAGGCTGCATGCAATCATGCTGCGGTATCCGCCCTGGCAATGGACCACCAGCGGAGCCGCGGGATCGATTTCCGGCGCGGAAACCTTGAAATTATCCAGAGGGAACCATTCCGTGCCTTCAATGTGCCCTGCCTGCCACTCACCTTCACGGCGCACATCGAGCACCTGCAAAGGACCGCTTTGCAGGCGATCCTGTAACTCCTCCACGGTCATCTGTGGCACCTGGAACAGCGGAAACCCAGCTTGCTTCCACGCGCTGATGCCGCCTTGCAGAAAGCCGCGTGGATCTTCAATACCAACGCGCGCCAGCCGCAGCCGCGCTTCTGCATATTGCTCCGGTGTATCCGCGATGAGTACCGGACGCGCGCTCAGCCCCAGGATGGTCCCCGCCCAGGAGGCAAACTGGCCTGAGAGCGCAATGTTGACCGAGCCGGGTACGTGCGCTGCGGCAAAATCGGCGTTTGGGCGGACATCCAGGACAAAGACTTCCTGTTCCAGCAATGTCTTTAATTCAGGCGCTGACACCGGAGAAAGCTCAGGCAGTTCTGAGAGAGCAGGCGCGCCGGCACGGTTGATCTGTGCATCCTGAAGAAAATAGTCCGGGCGCGAAGGCAGGTTCTCCGTCAATTGCCGGATGAACTCATCACGAGACTTGATTTGCAGAGCGTAGTTGGTAAGCCGCTCCGTGCCTATCGTCGACGAGCGCTCCGCCCGCATGTTGCGTCCGCAGAGCGAGCCGGCCCCGTGCGCCGGATAAACCAGCACGTCATCACTGAGCTTGAGCAATTTGCCATGCAGGCTGTCATAAAGCAGACCAGCCAGTTGCTGCGGCGTAAGTGCTGTGGAGAGATCGGGCCGTCCGACATCGCCGATAAATAAAGTATCGCCGGTCAACACAGCCCAGGGCCTGGCTGACTTCTCTTCGTCCGTGACGATCAGACATATGCCTTCAGGCGTGTGGCCGGGAGTTTCAATCGCGGTGATCCGCAGCTTGCCAAGCCGCAACTCTGATCCATCCTGCATGGCAACATGAGGGAACGTTGCGCCGGCCTTTGCGCCAATATGAATTGTGGCCCCGGTGCGCTCCGCCAATTCAATATGCCCGGAGACAAAATCGGCGTGGAGATGTGTCTCAAAAATATGTCTGATTTTCAGCCCCTGCTGCTCCGCGGTTTTAAGGTAGATATCCACATCGCGCTGCGGATCCACAACGACTGCTTCGCCCTCTGAACCAAGCATGTACGAGGCGTGGGCCAGACATCCCAGATAGAACTGTTCAAAATACATCCTTACTACTCCTAGCGGGCGATGGCTCGGGATACGTGCTTTAGTTAATTCTAGCCGAATAGCGGCGGGATATCCGGTCTGCTTAAGCCTGTTGAGGTTGTGGCGCTCCTGATCCTTTCAAGGGATAGAAAATAATGTAGATATAGCAGAGCACCGGAAGAAAGAATGCATGGTGGATTCCGATTTTGTCTGCCAGCAGCCCCTGCAACTCAGGAATGATGGCCCCGCCGACGATTGCCGCCACGAGCAATCCTGACCCTTTTCCGGTCAGCGGTCCCAGCCCTGCGATGGCCAGGGTAAAAATGCTGGGGAACATAATGGAGTTGAACAGTCCAACCAGTACAAGGGTCCACATGGCGAAATGTCCGAGGGTAAAAATGGAAGCGGTCACCAGCAACGCGGCGGCCAGGGCATTCAACGCCAGCAACGTCTGCGTGCGCATCCTTTGCAGCAGAGCTGAACCCACGAACCGCCCGACCATCGCGCCACCCCAGTAGTACGGCAGATAGCCCGCTGCGTCTTTCAATGGCAGATCACCGATCTCTTTCTGGTTGAAATAGTTGGTCATCAGGCTGCCAATCGCAACCTCTGCACCGACATAGACAAAAATCGCCACCGCACCCAGCACCAGCTGCCGATGCTGCCAGATACTTCCCGTCGCATGACCATGGGCCTCGGCATATTCGATGACCGGCAGCTTGAACAGGCCAACGGTGGCCGCAAGCAGAATCAACGCCACGGAAAGACCGATATATGGCAGCTTGACTGATGCAGCCTGTTGAATGCGATACGCGTGCAGCTGATCGGCGTTCATCGCTCTCATGGCTTCCACGGACAGCGGCGCGAGTGCAGCACCAAGGATGAGCCAGCTTCCAAACTTTGGCGCCAGCGTGGTGCCCAGGGAATTGAACGCCTGTGTCAGGTTCAAGCGGCTGGAGGCAGTGCGCGGCGGTCCAAGAATTGCCACGTATGGGTTGGCGGAGGTCTGTAGCACGGTCATGCCCGCAGCCAGCACGATCAGAGCGCTAAGAAACACGGGGAAGGACGGAATGGAGGCAGCTGGAACAAATAGCAGCGCGCCGGTGGCCATGGTCAGGAGGCCTGTGACCATCGCGCGCTTGTAGCCGATCCACTCAACAATCTTGCCGGACGGCATGGAGAACAGAAAGTACGAAGAAAAAAATGCAAACTGCACCAGCATCACTTCTGTGTAATTCAGGTCGAAAATATTCTTGAGATGCGGGATCAGAATGTCATTCAGACAGGTCAGGAAACCCCAGGCAAAGAAGAGCGTTGAGACCATCGCCATTGCGCTCTGGTCGGTCTTCTCCGGAGCGCTCTGCCGTGCGCTGCTGGCTGCACCGGATTGGCCTGGGATCGTGATGGGCTGGGACCTGAAGAATCTGCGCTCGACTACTAAAGCACACCGTGCGGAGTGTTCTCAAGCCTCGTCTCAAAAAATCACGCAAATGGGACTCTGCCATCGTCTACGCAAATGTGCCGCATCGCTTTGTCTGTTAGAAAAGCGCCTGCGTCTTCGCCAGTTACAATGCGCTCAACAAGAGGCTATGATTCAACAGGAACGGGCCGAGTTTTATGGCCATGGCAACCACTCTCAATCCCGGTGAAGCGGCCCTGCTGGTGGAAGAAGGCGACCGCCAGCGCCGGCTCGCCATCTCCAAGACACCTTTTACCATTGGCCGGGCGGAAGAGTGTGACGCCACCATCACTGACTTCAAGGTGTCACGCCAGCATGCCAAGCTGGTCATGGAGGGCGGTGACTATTTTGTGGTTGACGCTGGCAGCCGCCACGGCACATTTGTCAACGGCGCACGCTGCGAACGAGCCAGGCTGAAAAATAATGACGTGATCACGCTGGGCGTGGCCGGGGTGAAGATTGTTTTTTTTCATGGCATGCCCGCCCACAATCCCACCAATGTTTTGCTGACCCGCCTGGTCTCCAAGACTGACATCTCAGATCTGGAAAAGCTGCGCCTCTTTCTTGAAGCCGCCCGCAGCCTCACCGGCGGACTGGTTGTAAACGACGTTCTGCGCAACATGCTCGACTACGCGCTGAAAATCACCGGGGCAGAGCGCGGCTTTGTGTATTTGAAGGACAAGAACAAGGACCGCGCGCCGGTGCTGGCTTGCGGACTGGACCACGGCGGCGCCACCAATACGAATGACGCCGATGTTTCCCACTCCGTGGTGCGCGAAGCCATGGCCTCAGCGGCGGAGTTCATCACCGGCGACGCGCTGCAACAGCAAGCGCTTGCGGCGAGAGAGAGCATTGTGCTCAACGAACTAAGAACAGTCATCGCCATCCCCTTGCGCACGCGCCACGGCGCAGGGGCTGACGTGGATGGCGTCCTTTATCTGGACAGCCGGTCTGTATCCCATAATCTTTCCGGTGTGAGCCATGATGTGCTGCGGGCGCTGGCGGATGAATGTGCCGCGGTGCTGGAGAGCGCCAAACTGGTGGCGGCGGAGCAGGCAGCGCAGCAATACCGCCAGGAGATGGAAATTGCGGCATCCATTCAGCGCAGTCTCATTTCCGCCGAGGAAGTGGAAAACGAATTCGTCCGCGTCAATGCCCGCAGCATACCGTGCCGCGAAGTCGGCGGCGATTTTTACGATGTCCATACATCGCCTGAAGCCGTGACGGTGATTGTGGCCGACGTTTCCGGCAAGGGAATTTCCGCCGCGCTGCTGGCATCAGTGATCCACGGAATGTTTTACGCGCAGATCTCCAGCGGGGCCGGGTTGGTGGATGCAGTCGGCTCCATCAACGGCTTCCTCTGCTCACGCGTGGCGGGACAGAAATACGCCACGTTGCTGGCGGCGCAACTAAGCCGCGATGGCAACCTCGCAATCGTGAACTGCGGACATGTTCCGGCCATCCTTGCCCAGGATGGCACGGTCACGCACGTGAATGACGGAGACATGCCGGTGGGACTCATCGCTGCGGCGAAGTTTCATGTTATCGAACGCAAACTGGCGGTGGGCTCGCGGCTTTGCATCCTGACCGACGGCATCAGCGAGACGGAGAACCCGGAAGGCGCAGAGTTTGGCACCCGTGCCATCGATACATTTCTGTTGCGTGATGGACCGATCCCCAAAATCCTGGAGGCGGTCCAGTTATTCTGCGGAAACAGCGAAGCCCAGGATGATCGCACGCTGGTGGTGCTGGAGCGAACCAAATAGGGCTTCCATCCGTGATAATCGTCAGTCCTGAAAACTGAAAGACGCTTTCATCTTTCCGACTTCAATGATGTCACCAGAGCTCAGCTCGCGCTGGGCTGCAACATCTTCTCCGTTGACCTTCACCCTTGCCTTGCTCTCAGATGGCGAGATGAAATACTTGTTATCACGCTTGCTGATGAGGGCGGCCGTGGTTGGCGCAAACAAGCCCTTCAGCTTGATGGACGCCATGCTTGACTTGCCAATCATGGTCATCTTGCCCGTCAGCACATATTTTTCCTGATCGGTCTTCCCGTCCAGAATATTGAGCAGACCGATACGGTCTTTGGCGGCAACAAAGGGGTCTGACATCCATGCCGGGCGGGAAATTCCCAACGGCCCTGATGCGGCATTCGCAGGCGCGGATTTATCGGCGAGTTTTTCTCGCGCCTGTTTTGTGTCCAGCAGCATGGTTGCATCCAGCTGCGGCGTGGACGGTCCGGTCTTGGCGGCCACGGCAAAGTTCGGCACCGGGCCTTCATGCTTGAACTCCACCAGATGCTTGCCGATCTTTACCTGGTCGCCATGCTTCAGCGGGGCTTTGCCCACACGCTCATTGTTTACATAGGTTCCGTTCAGCGAACCCAGATCTTCCACCACATAATGGTCTTGGTCCCAGGAAATTTTGGCGTGGTGACCGGAGACGGCGAGGTTATCTATTTGGACGCTGTTGTCCGGCAAGCGGCCGATGGTAGTCGCCGCCTGTGTCAGCGGGACCTCTTTCAGTACCTGGTCATTCTGTTCAAATCTCAAATAGAGTTTTGCCATTGCGGCCCTCCGGAAAACAGCTTGTTCAAAATGCTTTGATACCACGGCCGGTCTACGATCCGCACCAGCAGACAGGTAATATTGTCATCGCCGCCGCGGTCTTTCGCCGTTTGAACCAGGCCCGTGCAGGCGTCCTCCAGATTTCCGGGCGCCTGCAAGATCTTTAAAATTTCTTCGTCCTGCACATGCCGCGTCAACCCATCCGAGGTCATTAGCAGCAGATCGCCAGGTACGGCGACCAAATCTTCCACATCGGCTTCCACCGCTTCTTCAGAACCAAGGGCGCGCAAAATAATGTTCTGCATCTCCGATTTCTGCGCCTGCTCCAGCGTGATGTAACCGCGCCGCACCTGCTCCATCACCAGCGAATGGTCCTGAGTGAGCTGCTGAATCGCGCCCTGGCGGACCAGGTAGATTCTGCTATCACCCACGTGCCCGATGGCCAGTGAGTTTCCGCGCACCAGCGCCGCGACAATCGTTGATCCCATGCCGTTGCGGCCGTTCTGCGCCTGGCCTGCCTTGTGAATGGTCCGGTTCGCCAGCTGGATCGCGCTGGCCAGACTCCTGGCTCCGGCAGAACTGGATTGTGCCGTATATTCAAGCGCCCCATTGGCTACGCGCATCTCCGCGACGGATGTCTCGTTGCGGAAATAGTCCAGCAGAATGTCCACGCCCATTTTGCTGGCGACCTCGCCGGCAGCCTGTCCGCCCATGCCGTCACAAACGACAAAGATGCCGTAGCGCGAATCGTATCCGAAGTTATCTTCGTTATTCGCGCGCACGCACCCGACGTCGGTTTTGCCGGCAACTTCCACCGCAAGCGCCATATGTGGGTTCCGTGTGTAAAACGCCAGACTGTTTCCTGCTGTCCCTTTCGACACTTATTATCCCGTTTTCAATGCGATCTGTGGGGGAATTCAATATTGCTGGAGGAGATTCTCGAACGTCACTTCCAGGGGGAAATTGAGCGGATTCTACTAACGTTATGTATGGGTTGCAAGTTACCGGCAGGCAGGCGCGATCAGCCGCCAATATGGACCATGCTGCGCGAAGGCTTGATAAATCCAGCTTCGCCAATGTGATGGCGGGCTTCTTTCTGGTCGACCACTGACCGAACGTAATCAGTTAATTCACTGTCACTGGCGCCACGGTACATCCGTCCTGCCATGTCATGGTCCAGGAGGGAAAACAGGCAGGTGCGTATCTTGCCGTCTGAAGTGAGGCGCACGCGTGAGCAATGCCCGCAGAAAGGATGTGACACCGGCGCGATGATGCCTATCTCGCCCTTGCCGTCGTCAAATGTATAGCGCCGCGCCGTCTCACTAAGCTCATTGGGAAGCTGGCGCACCGGCCGGAACTGGTTGAGCTTTTCCAGGATTTCGTCCATCGACACCACCACGTGCGGCGACCACACACGGTCTTCTTCCAGAGGCATGAATTCGATGAACCGGACCACCACGCCTTCTTCGCGGGAGAAGCGGGCGAATTCGACGATTTGATCCTCATTGAAGCCGCGCAGAAGAACGCAGTTGACCTTGACCGGCTCCAGACCCTCTCGCTTGGCTGCCCTGATGCCGGCCAGCACACTGTCATAGCCGTTCGGGACGCGCGTGATCCGGGCGAACTTCTCCGCGTCTACCGCATCCATGCTGACGGTGGCGCGCCGCAGCCCTGCATCTTTGAGCGGCTGGACGAGTTCAGACAGCAAATGGCCGTTGGTGGTAATCGCCAGATCGAGTTTCTGGCCATCCAGTGTGCGCATGGCGGAGAGGTCGCGCACAAAATCCACCAGGCCGTTGCGCAGCAGAGGCTCACCGCCAGTAAGACGGACTTTTTCAATTCCCAAACCGACAAAAATTCCGACCAGCCGCAGGTAGTCAGCAAACGGCAGCTCAGAATACTGCGCGCCTTCATTCCCGGTACGGCAATAGACACACTTGTAATTGCAGCGGTCCGTGATGCTGACCCGCAGGTCAGTGATGAAGCGCCCGTGTTTGTCCTGAAGCCGCATGGTTGGATCCGGCCTGAACTAATCTGACTGCAAGGAAGAAAAAGGGAGGAAATACGCCCGCAGGGCGTGTTCCGGTTCCTTTCCAAACGGGAGGCCCAGACGTTTCCGCTCTGAACCCTCGTCCTTGCATCAGCAAGGAGCCGCCACATGGGCCAGGTATGCCTCAGGCCGGATGTGGTCGGAACCTATAAAGGCCATTATATAACGACGTGCAGGACAAGCAAGAATCCCAAAAAATCCAAAATAGGGAAACTAAAACAATTCCCAAATCAGGAAATTCACTTTGATTTTGGGAATGAGGCGGATCGGCTTCAATAAGTTTTGCATTTTCGGAAGAAGCCGAAGAAAGGCTGAATGACTGATTCTACGCTAAACAGCTGATTACCAGCGGTATGTGCACATGCTGCTTTTTGTTTGGAACGAACCCGCTACTGCTGTATTTATGCCTCTTTGGGCCAGTTGTACAACTTCCGGATACGGCAAAGAATGAATCGGAGGCACCATGAAAGCGAATGGCAGGGCACTTGAGCTGGTAAGGCGACCTTTCCTATTAATCGCATTTCTCGCTACTTTTTGTTATCTCCTTCCAGGACAGGACGCAACCGGGCGCATTGTTGGAACAGTTACGGACAGCTCAGGCGCCGTAATACCCGGCGCGCACGTTGTGGTCACCAATCCCGCAACGCACGTTTCCCGCGAAACGGAAACTGATGGCTCCGGAGCCTACCAGGTACTGTCCTTGCCCATCGGAGACTATACAGTTTCAGCCGATAGAAAGGGCTTTAACCCCATCACCACCAGCTCCAGCAAGCTTGAGATCAACCAATCATTAAAGATCGACATCACGCTGGAAATCGGGACCAAAACCGAGGTGGTTACGGTAGAGAGCACGGCCCCTACGGTTGAGACAATCAATCCAACTCTGGGATCGACAGTATCTGACCGCTCCGTGCAGGACCTTCCGTTAAACGGACGCAATGTGCTGGATCTTGCTCTATTGCAGCCGGGCGTCCTGCCTTCCGACAATCCAAATAACACCGGCGCAGCCAGCGCAAACACCCCCTTCAGCGTTTCCGGTGGCCGCAGTGATTCCAATACTTTCATTCTGGATGGCGGCGCCAACAACGACCTGCTGGACAATGGCGTTGTTTACAACCCGAACCCGGATGCGGTGCAGGAATTCAAGGTACTCACCAGCAACTTCACGGCAGAGTATGGACGCAACAGCGGCGGCATAGTTACGGTAGTAACCAAGTCAGGCACCAACAATTTTCACGGAAGTGTCTACGAATACAACCGCAATGACGCGTATAACGCGAATGATTTTTTCAGCAATTTCAACAATCAGCCGCGCGGCGTTTTGAAGAGAAACCAGTTCGGCGGGACCGTGGGTGGGCCGGTTGTCAAAAATAAACTGTTCTTCTTTGGCTCTTATGAAGGGCAGCGCCAGACGCAGCTGGTTCCAAGCGGACAGGTAACTGTCTTGACGACCCAGGAAGCGCAGGGAGACTTTACGAATTCCACGAACCAGGCTGCCATTGCCAGCTTTCTGCAGGCAAACCCATTTTTCCAGCCTGATCCGTCAAAGAGGGGCGCTGGGCCCAGTGATCCAACCATTATTGACCCTAATTCCTTTGATCCGGTTGCGAAGGCTTATCTAAAGGCCGGGCTGATACCAATTGGCAGCTCTGCATTCACCTCTTTCCAGAACCCAGGGCAGAATAACTACGATCAGATGACAAGCAAGTTCGACTTTGATCTCACGGAAAAAGACCACTTCACCTCGACCCTGGGCCGTGTCCACAATACGCAGCTGAACCCAGGGCCCGGAGGAATTCCCGGATTCAATTCCAATCAGGACATCTACCGCCAGTTTATCCACTTCGCTTATATGCGAATTGTTTCGCCCACGATGTTGAATGAGTTTCACTTTTCCGCGCAACGCAATGACACACTGCAATACAAACCGGCAGGAACTCCGCCGGTTCCCAGCGCGCTTGGAATTAACATCACACCCGATTTGCCAACCGGCCCGGCACGGATGGATTTTCCGGGCTTGACCGTCGGCTTCAGCATCCAAGGGCCCTCCAGCGTTATCAGCAACACATTCAATTTTTCTGACACGTTTTCCTGGACGCATGGAAAGCACACCATAAAATTCGGCGGGAGCTTCATTGCATTCCAGAACAATGAACTCTTTGATTTCATCGGCAACGGCCTGTTTGATTTTGGCAGCTCCAACGGGGCTGGCGATCCATTCGCCAACTTCCTTGTAGGCCTGCCGGCTGATTTCGCGCAGTTCCCTGCGGCGCCTTCGAACATCCGGGGAAAATCAACGTTTGTCTTTGGCCAGAATGAGTGGCACGTGAAGCACAATCTGGTTCTAACGCTGGGGCTGCGCTACGAGTTCAGCACGCCCAAGTCAGACACCTTTGGCAGGACCTTTGACATTCTGCCCGGCAAGCAATCCTCGGTTTTTCCGGGCGCTCCGGTTGGTCTGGTCTTCCCGGGTGATCAGGGAGTTCCCACAGGGGCCAACTTCCCTGACAAGAACGATTTTGCTCCGCGCCTGGGATTTGCCTGGCAGCCGTTCGACTCTAAAACGAGCGTCCGGGGCGGCTTTGGCGTTTTCTATGATGTGCTGAAAGCTGAAGACAATTTCCAATTTAACGGGCAAGTGCCTTTTGCATCCTCGGCGTTCTTTGGATTTCCCGGGGCCGCGGGCGGGCCTTTCACTTTCCTGAGTGATCCTTACGGGTCGACGGGGAGTCCAAATCCATTTCCTACCAAGCCGGCAAACCACAACGTAAATTTCTTCAATACGTTCGGGACGTTTGGAGGCGTGGGGGTTTTCTTTGTTGATCCGCACCTGCGCACGCCTTACACCTATCAATACAACCTGAGTATCGAGCGGGAAGTCGCGAGCAAGACAACGCTGCAGGCAGCCTATGTGGGCAGCGCATCACGCAAACTGACCTCGCTGCGGGACGTAAATCCCTTTGACCCCGCAACGCTCGGCAGCGCGCAGCCGCAGAGGATCCTGAATGAAACTCCGGGTAACGTGCTGGCCAGCGCAACCACTGACGGCAGCTTTGGTTTTCTGAATGAGTTCACCAATACCGCCAATGCCAGCTACAACGCCCTGCAATTGAGTTTGCGAAAGCAGGCAAGCAGCAATCTGCTGGGCACAACCTATTTCACTTTAAGTTATACCTACGCGCACAGCATTGACGATGCTTCAGGCTTCCGCCAGCTGAGCAGCAACACCCCGGCGTTTGCTCCACATGCTTTCCGCGCGTCTTCAGACTTTGATATCCGGCACTTCCTGGTCTTGTCCGGCGGATGGGACCTGCCGTTCCATCGCGGCCCCAGAGCGCTGGTGAAAGGCTGGAGTGTGTATCCGATCCTTACGTGGCGCACAGGCTTCCCGTTGACCGCGACTGCGGGTGGGTTCACTGAGAACTCTGATCCCGGACCTTCCGGAGCAGGCGACGCCGGGCTGGCCAATGCCAACCTGACAGGGCCGATCCACTATGTGAATGGCCGCAATCCAAGCACATTTACCATTGCGGGCACGCCGACCACTGGATTGTACTTCCTTGACCCAACGGCATTCAGTGACACCCCCACGCCCCCCTACGGCACCGCCCCGCGAAACGTTATCCGCGTACCGGGACGGTCTAACCTTGACCTGACTCTGGCAAAAGTCACGCCGATCCATGGAGACCGGGCCAGTTTTGAGTTCCGTGTGGATGCCTTCAACATTTTCAACCACACGCAATTTAGCAACTTTGACACCAATGCCGCTGACAGCGGCTTTGGAACAGTCACCCAGGCGTATGCGCCGCGCATCCTGCAGTTAGCTGCGCATATACGGTTCTAGGTGGAATATCAGCCATGTAGAAAAGCCGGCCTGCAAGTGAGGCCGGCTGTTTTGTTTATGGATGGCTGGCAAAAGATCAAAAGCGCAATATCATCAGCACATCATCCACGTATTCCGTGCCGGTCTCTGTTTTGATCTTGAGTGAACGCGGTTCCAGCCCATAGGCTTCAAAGCCCAGAGATTCATACAGCTTTCGCGCCGGCAGATGCGCCGACGCCACCAGAAGGACCTGCTCCACTCCGGCGATTTCCCGGGCCCGGCGAATGATCTCCTGCATCAGGGCACGGGCCACGCCTTTGCCGCGCGACTGCGGTCGCACATAGACACCCCATACATTTCCCTTGTGCCGCTCCTTATTGTGATGACTGCGATAGAAGCCTGCCGTAGCCGCGAGTCTGCCCTCTTGAAACATGCCGACGACAAAGCTGGTTGCAGGTCCGCCCGCGCCGAGGCGTTCTCGCACCATCTCAACGCTGGTGTTCTGGTGCTCCTCGGCGGAGTCGGCAAAGGAGGCTGAGTCGTTACGCAGGGCTTCAAGGCGCAGATGCCAGAAGGCTTCGGCGTCATCAGTGGTGAGGAGGCGGAGATTCGTGGTAGCAATGGGCATGTGCAAACCTTTTTACCGCAGAGGACGCGAAGAGCGCAAAGAAAAGCATCTGCGGGCGCGCTGGCCCGTCATGAAACAGATTTTGCCATATATCTTAAAATTCCCCGGCGGCGGGTCTGCAGTATCAACTTCCACACCCTTTCTTGATCAAAGACAGGCCACATTTTGCGCAGTTCAGCACGCGCCTGGGACTGTCTGCCGCTATAGAGATAGGCCAGGACGATTCGAAGCACCTGACTGGCTGTATGTTCAAGGCCCGCCTTCTCGGACTCATTCTCGGCTTGAAAGAAAGTTTTTAGCTCTTCGGCTGAAATATCCGCTTTCAATTCACGGATCTTTTTGTCGTAATCGGCTAGATGCTGCGAACTGATATCGATCAGGCGATTGTCATCCATTCGGAAATAAACCAAAGGATAAGGGCTGCCAGCCGTCGGTTGGTGGTCGAACATGAAGAATGCGCCGTCCCAGGTCTGGACTTCCATACCGTTCGAAGTTCTGGAAGGGATAAAGCGGGCTGGAACAGCTTCTGTCTGGAATTTCAAGATGAGTTCCGGCTTTTGTCCGAATGAAAAAACGTAGTAGGTGTTGGTACCGTGCATACCACCGGAATCGCTTTCCAGGACAAGATCCGGGATGCCATCGCCATTGACGTCCTTGCCGGCAAGAACAATAGAGAAGCCCCAATCCGTGGCTGAGAAGATTACTTTGTGCTGTGTGTTCACGATCTGCGCACGGCAGCCTTCACCTGTAGCACGATTTGCGGCGCCCGTAATCGGAGTCATCCACAGGGTGAAACCAGACACATCCTTCTGAAAGGTCCTTTTGGCGCCAGCCCAGCAGTCAGAACCATCATTTGCAGAGAGCGGCAGAGCGCACAAGCATGCGAGCGCGAGAACTGCCACCCAGCATCTACATTCCGTCATAATTGGGGCCGCCGCCGCCCTCGGGCGGGACCCAGGTGATGATCTCATAGGGGTCCATGATGTCGCAGGTCTTGCAGTGGACGCAGTTGGAAGGATTCAGGTGGATTACTTTTCCTTTCGGCGCGCTGGCGTCCTCTTCCATCTCATAAACGTTGGCCGGGCAGAAATTCTGGCAGGGATTGCCGAACTCCGTGACGCAGCGGGTATTGCAGATGTTAGTGTCATGGATGATCAGGTGCGAGGGCTGGTCTTCTTCGTGCTTGGTGCCGGAGTGATAGAGGTCGGTGAGCTTGTCAAAGGTAAGCTTGCCATCGCCTTTGGCCTTGCCCAGCAGGTGTGCGCGGTTGCCGCCGTCAGCGGGCAGCGCGTCAAGATGCAGCATGCGGGTGTGGCCAGCGTGCGCGGGATACACCTCATGCAGGCCGCGGCCGCCGGTAAGCTGCTGAAGCGCGGTGTGAATGAGTCCGGAGACGAGCCCGTTCTCAAAGCCCTGGTGGAAGTTGCGCACCTGCCAGAGCTCGTCCTTGATCCAGCTTGAGTCGACACTCTCTTTGTATTGCTGAAGCCGGGAGGCGCTGAAATTGCTTTCCACGAGGGCATTGAAGGCCGTTTCCGCGGCGAGCATGCCGCTCTTGATGGCCAGGTGAATGCCTTTGAGACGCTGCGAGTTCAGGAAGCTGGCGGAGTCGCCGACGATCATCCAGCCGTTGCCAGCCAGCGGTGGCATGGAGAACCATCCGCCGTAGGGAAAGGTCTTGGCGCCATAGCGGATCATCTTTCCGCCTTTGAGCAGGCCGGCAACAAGATGATGCGATTTGAAGTCCTGTAGCACGCGCTGGGGATCAAGACGCGGGTCCTGATAGTCAAGGCTGGTGACGTAGCCGAGCGAGACAAGGTTGTCTTTTGATCCGTAGATCCAGCCGCCGCCATATTCTTTGGTGGTAAGCGGCCAGCCCATGGTGTAAATGACCTGGCCTTTTTTGATGGCGCCCGACGGCACTTCCCACAGCTCTTTTACGCCAACGCCATACACCTGCGGATTGCGGCCCTTCTGTAGATCGTATTTGGCGACGAGCTGTTTGGTCAGCGATCCGCGGGGGCCTTCCGCCAGCACCGTGACCTTCGACTTGAGGTCATAACCGGGTTCAAAGTTTGATTTCTTCTGGCCCTGCTTGTCGACGCCCTTGTCATCGGTGCGTACGCCGGTGACCTGGTCGCCATCGGTAAGCAGTTCTGATCCGGCAAAGCCGGTGAAGACGGTGATGCCGGCCTGCTCAACTTTTTCTCCCAGCCACTTCACAAAGCGGTTGATGGAAATTACATAGTTGCCGTGGTCCTGCAATGGCGGAGGCGTGATGGGAAGGCGGTGCTCGCCTTTTTCCGTGAGGAAGTAAACGTCTTCATGCGTGACCTCGGCATCAAGCGGGGCTTCGTCACGCCAGCCGGGGAGCAGCTCGTCCATTGCACGCGGATCAAGCAGCGCGCCGGAAAGCGAGTGCTGGCCCAGTTCACGCGCCTTCTCCAGGACGTAAATGTTTTCCTTGCTCATCTGCGCATCAGGATTGCGGCGGTTATGGCGATCGATGAGCTGAGAAAGACGCAGCGCGCAGGCCAGTCCGCCCGGCCCGCCGCCAACAATGGTGACGTCCGCTTCCATCTGCGGACGGTCAACACCTTCAAGAGGTTTGCGGAAAATAAGCATTTAGCACTTAGCCTTTAGCACTTTAGCCCAGAAGCATCCTCGCATCGCTTGGGCCGAAACTTTACCACAGAGAAACGCTGATGATACTGATCAGGAACTTCTTACCACGGATGAACACAGATCACACGGATTTCAGGCTTGCTTTTTTCGGATCGGTTTTTGGGCCCGGCAATCATCCTTGCGCGGCTGGGCCTTAACTTACCACTGATCAAACACAGGGATGAATACAGAAACACGGATTTTAGCTTTGCGTTTTCTGATCAGTGTTTATCCGCGTTCATCCGTGGTAAGGGTTCTATCCGCCGGCCTTTGCTTTCTTCACCTCTTCGGTCAGCGCGGGCAGAATGTCAAACAGGTTCCCCACCACGCCAAAGTCGGCGATCTCAAAGATTGGCGCTTCCGCGTCTTTATTGATGGCGATGATGCTGCGCGAACCTTTCATGCCGACGATATGCTGAATGGCGCCGCTGATGCCCACGGCCAGATAGAGCTTGGGGGAGACCGTCTGGCCGGAGCTGCCAATCTGGCGGTCCATGGGGAGCCAGCCTGAGTCACAGATGGGACGCGACGCGGCGATCTCGCCGCCCAGAGAATCGGCCAGCGCCTTGGCCAGTTCAATGTTCTTTTGCTCTTTGATTCCGCGACCGACCGAGACAATGATTTCCGCCTGGGTCAGGTCAACGGCCTGCTTGGCTTCCTTGAATGGGTCTTCCGGCTGATTGCGCTGGACGCCATCGGCGATATTGGCGTTCACGGTTTCCACCGGTGCGGCCGATGCGCCTGCTTCAGCCTTGTCGCCACGGAATGCACCTGCCTGAAAGGTGACGAAGTGCGGCGCAGGGCAGGCAAATGAGACGTCTGCTGCGAACTTGCCCTGGAACATCTGCCGGGTAAAAACCAGCTTGTCCCCGTCTTTGCGAAAGCCGATGGCATCACTGATGAGCGTGCGCTGGAGGGCCGTAGCAAGTTGGGGAGCGAAGTCGCGCACCTGGTAGGTGTGCGGCATGAGCACCAGCGTGGGCTTTTTCTGGCCGATGAAGTCCTTGAGCGCCGCGACCACGCCATCCGGCTCATACTTGGCCAGTTTGGGCGACTCGATCACGGTGACTTTGGCCAGCTTTTTGGCGGCGAACTCCGAGGCAATGCCGGCGATGCCGCTGCCAAAGAGCGCGGCCTCAACCGTCGCTCCGGTTGCAGCGGCAATAGCCTGCGCCGCCGCAATGGTTTCCATGGAGACGCGGTTCAGTTTGCCTTCACGTTGTTCAGCAATTACAAGGATTGTGTCTGCCATCTAGTTTATTTGCCGTTTCTTTTTGATAAATCCCAGGGTCATCAGGAACAGGGCCAGAACAACGTCCGCGGCGAAGATGGCCTGCATGAGGCCGCCGCCCGCGCGGATGTCCCAACCGACAAACAGCGCCCAGCCGAGCGCCGCAATCAGCATGATGAGGCCCGCAACAATAAAGGTTGAGCCGGTCTCATGTTCGGTTACTGGCTGATAATTTCCGCCTTCAGGGTCATAGTCCATTCGCTCCATGGGGTGCTCCTTAAAACAAACCTGCAAAATCAACTTTCAAAATCAAAGCACGCGGACATCGTTGCGCAGCTTGTCCACCAGCTTTTTGGCAATTTCACCGGGTGAACCTTCCAGCATCTCAGTCTTCTTGGTCTTCTGCGGGATATAAAGTTTTTCAATCTTCTGCATATTGTCGCCGAGAGCGGACTTCACCTCGTCAAGCGTGACCTTGCGCAACGGCTTGTTCTTGGCCTGCTTGATGCCGAGCAGCGTAGCGTAGCGGAGTTTGTTAATGCCCGATTGAATCGTGAGCACCGCCGGCAACGGCATGCTTACATGCTGAAAGAAGCCCGACTCCAGTTCACGCTTTACCTTGATGCCGGCATCCGTTTTCTGGATCTCCATGATGATGGTGGCGTGCGGCCAACCCAGCAGTTCCGCCATGATCACGCCGGTCTGGGCGTACCCATAGTCGTCTGATTGCAGGCCGGTAAAGATGAGGTCGAATTTTTCATCTTTGATCGCCGCGACAAAGGCCTTGGCCATGTTGAAGGCATCCAGGCCGACAAAGCCATTATCCTCAAGATGAATGGCGCGGTCCGCGCCTTTGGCCAGCCCTTCCCGAAGTACCTGCTGCGAACGTGCCGGGCCGGCGGTGATGACCACGACTTCACCGGTATGCTTTTCTTTTTGCCGCAATGCCTCTTCCAGGGCAAACGCGTCCGGTTCATTCACTTCATAGGAGACATCATCGCGGATCCATGTGCCGCTTTCATTGAGCTTGAGTGGAGCGTCTTTCTGCGGGACCTGCTTCATGCAGACCAGAATCTTCATAAGAGAGTATTTCCTGTCATTTCCTGTAACGTCGTTTTTTGTAACCGTCGTTTCCTATAACCCAGGAACATTAGATGCGTGGGCGAGATGCCAGCGGCGTCCCCCCGAGCCGATGAAACTTTTCAGTATAAATGAGAGAGGGCGGTTGGGACAGACTGGTGTGACAGAGATACTTCGCCGATCAGGCAGGATAAGGGTAAGCTAAGATTGGGTTTCGGGAGCATGCATGGACTTGTGGAGAGTTCTAAAAATCATCTTGGGCCTCATCTGTATTGGAAGCGGTCTGTTTTCAAAGGAGTTCCAGCCCATTGGATGGACCACAAGCCTTATCTGGGGCCGCGACGAAAATGCCCGAATCCCCCGATGGGTTGCAGGGCCTTTCTACGTATGTCTGGGGCTGCTGGTGCTTTATTGGGGAATCGCGAACAAATAGCACGACCAAGTCCCCGTCAATTGAGAAACGCGACAGACTGAACCCCGGCCACTTCAAAGCGTTTGCGGCAGCGAATGTTCTTGCACATGACCATATCGTCACGCCGAACCATATAAGACTGCGCCTTGGCAAACTTGGCGCGATCACGCTCGTCGGCACGGCCGGAAAGCTGTTTCTTCTTGGTACGCACCAGCCATGCGAGTTCGTACTCACCGGGCTGGCGGCAGTGCGGACAGGTGAGAGTGTGGGCCTTCTTGGATTCCTTTTCGTCGAAAAAATCACGCTCGTCCATTGGCTACTATATTAACCGAGAGAACGGCCAAATGCGCGATCCCCAGGCCCCTGAACCACAAAGGACACGAAGGAACACTGGGGGACCCCGCTACGTGAACACGGATGGCACGGGTCCGGGAAAGATTTGGTAAATGGGTAATTTGATCCATTGGATAATTGAAACCGGCTCTGAAGACATTGTTGCGGTTTCAGGATTCTGGGGCCTGAGACATGGGCTTTCATGATTAAATGGAGCCGTGCCGAAAAAGAAAAAGCTCAAGAGCGTTCGCGCCACAAGCATTGTAAAGGCTGCGTCCCGCGCGGTGCTGGGGACGCCTCCGCCAGTGAAGCGCGATGAGAACAAGAAGCGCCTCAAGAAAGAAAAACACAAGCCCAGTCTGGGTAAGCTTCTGGCCGACGCTGACCGCAGCTAGCATTTGTCATCTCCCCACCTGACTCTGAGTTTTCGAGACAAATCCGTTTGCAGAATTGTGAATTCTTTTGCGTGCGTGTGAAGGAGCCGGCTGGAAAATATATCGTCCGGCGATTTGTTAAAGAATTTAATTCCCATTTAATGAGCCCCTAAGCAGCCAGGCGCAACCTACACGTGAATCGACGGGTGGATGCTCCGGGCCAATGCTACGGAAGCGCATTTTCCAGCAGTTTGTCCCCCTGCGGCCACACATACTTAGGACCCTCAAAATGTGCCGTGGTGCAACGGTGCTGATGGTCACTGAAGGCAAGTAAGGCAAGACTGGTTTCCGGGACACGCAAGGAGTCGTCTCCTCCCAGTTTCTTACCTGGCTCCACAGTGAGTTTAGTCAGCCGGCAAGCAAGCAACCTTGTTCCACCACAAGCACTTTGCTGGTCTGCGGACCAAAAACAAGGAGCGCTTTTCTATGCTTTCCCAGAGCAAACTCAAACAACTGGTCGCGTTCTTCTTCTCTCTATGCGCGATCACACTATTCAGCGTTACCTATCTCTCTGCAAAAGGCGGGGGTGGTGGCCAAGACAACAATGGGGCCCGGAACCAAGTAGGCAAAGGCGGTAATGGCGGCCAGAATGGCGGAGTACAGGTAGGCGGCCAAAAAGGTAAGGGCGGCAACGGCGACGGTAATGGTGGCGATAATGGGGGGAACGGCGGTGGCAAAGGTGGAAATGGCGGCAGCAAAGGTGGAAACGGTGGTGGCAAAGGCGGCAACGGCGGCGGTCATGACGGCCGCGGTCTTACGTCGTTAAAGACTGTCCCTATCCCTGGCCCTACTGCAACAGAACTGGCGAACGTGATCAAAGACAAGAACGCTGCGATTGCTCTGGGTAAAGCGTTCTTCTGGGAGATGCAGTTTGGCAGCGACGGCAAAACAGCCTGCGCTACCTGTCACTTCAATGCAGGCGCGGACAGCCGCATCAACAATCAAACAGATCCTGGATTGCGTCGCGTCGATGGCAACGGCTTTCCTTCGCCTGACTCAACTACATTTCACGCGGGCTTTGGACCAAATCACAGTCTCGCTCTCAGCGACTTCCCGCTGCACACTCTGAATCGCGACAACAACAACATCGTGGGTTCGCAGGGTGTGTTCCGCTACAACTTTAATGACGTGGTGCTGGGGCAAGCCGCGGAAAACGAAACCGGCGTCACCGATCCCGTCTGGAGCATCTCCAACGGCGCTGACGGCACGGTGAACGTCCGGCGCTCCACGCCGCGCAACGCTCCTCCGGTCATCAACGCGGTATTCAACTACCGCAATTTCTGGGACGGACGCGCGCAGAGCACCTTCAACGGCGTGAATCCCTTCGGCGCCGGCGATCCCAGTGCGCATCTTCTTCAAGTCGATCCCAGCAATCCCAACTCTACGATCGAAGTCACGCTTCGCTTGTCGAACTCTTCGCTGGCATCGCAGGCCGTTGGGCCTCCGGGCAGTGACGTGGAAATGTCCGCTACGGGCCGTCCATTCGTGAAGATGGGCAAGAAGATGCTCATGCTCACTCCGCTGGCCTTGCAACAGGTCGCAGCCGATGACAGCGTGCTCGGCAGCCTGAGCGCATCACCCAACAACGGCCTGACCACGGATTATGTCGCCATGATCAAGGCTGCATTCCAGAACAAGTGGTGGGGCTCCAACATTGTGGTGGACGCCAACAGCAACGTTCTTCACACCGGCGCGCCGCAGAACACTGACGAGTACTCGCAGATGGAATACAACTTCTCGCTCTTCTGGGGAGTCGCTATCCAGATGTACGAATCCACTCTGGTTTCAGACAACTCGCGCTTTGACCAGTTCATGGACGGCAACCGCACCGCTCTCACAGCTCTTGAACAGCTCGGTCTTGATCGCTTCCAGGGCAAGGGTCACTGCGCCAGCTGCCACAATGGCGCTGAATTCACTGATGCCACGGTTTCCAACGTTCTGCAACACGGCTCCGTGGTTGAGCAACTGCCTGGCGGACGCTGGCACGATATCGGCTTCCACAACATCGGCGTGCGCCCGACCGACGACGACATGGGCCTCGCGGCCTCTGATCCTTCCGGATTAGCGTCTCTCTCCGTGGCCCAGCTCGCCGCCATGGGACAGGTCACCGGAACTCCGGTGCCTGCCGGCGCGCCCGTCTCCGTTCGTGGAGCGGTCAAAACGCCCAGCCTGCGCAACGTTGAACTGACCGGTCCGTTCTTCCTGAATGGCGGCCAAGCCAACCTCTCCCAGGTGGTGGATTTCTACAGCCGCGGCGGGGACTTCCCTTCTTCGGACATCGATCCCAATCTTGAGCGCGCCAGCTTTGGCACGCTCGATCGAGCTGCCGTGGTGGCTTTCCTGAAGTCGCTCACGGACGAACGCGTAAGAAATCAAAGCGCGCCCTTCGACCATCCTTCACTCGCGGTTCCAAACGGTGGAGCGGTGTCGAATGGCGTTCTGACGGAGCAAATGCTCACGATTCCTGCTACCGGCGCCGCTGGTGGAGCACCCATGGCCAAGTTCTGTGAATCATTGGCCGGGGCATCCGTCCAGCAGTGCCAGTGAGAAGGTTGCAACACTTAGTATTTGGCTTGATGTAAACCTGGGAGGCCGCAAAACAAGGCGGCCTCTTTATTTTGTTTGGGCAGCCTTATTTTTGGGTAGCGGTGTAGTTTGAAAAAATTCAAGGTCGTCATCCCGAATCCCGTTAAGCGAGCGAGCGCTTTTACCAGCGCGCGAGTTGAAATTGGGGGAAAAATTCGACCCATATTTGTGATTGAAAAAAGCCGGGCACCCATCCTTTTCTCGTCCCGTTGACGAAAAGGGTGAGCACCCGGCATGTGAGGAAGCGCTTTCCAGCAAGAGAGAACGATCCCCATCGTCAGGTCTCTTTAGCGCTTTACTTCGTGAGTCCGCTGCGCGCAGCTAGCGCCCGGATCGCTCGCTTGCTTTCGCTCGCTAACGTCTCACTTGACCTCAACTTCCACCCGCATCCAGGGATGAATGCAGCATTGAAAAAGGTGTTTGCCTTTTGACAATTCCGGGAGCTTGATTTCGCTGCCTTGCAGAATCCTGGTCCTGGCCACTCCAAGGTTTTTAAAGCCGCCGGAACATTCTGGAACGGTGTCAGCTCCCGCATTGAGTGGCGGTATGAAGCCGCCACCGAAATTTGCCACCTCAGTAAAGGTGTGCGGCTCGCCGCCCTGGTCAACCACGCTCAGCGGCGTCCCTTCCTTGATCACAACGCTGTCGGGCTCAAAATCCCAGCCCGGATCCGGCGTGCCGGCGGCCGCCTGGGCGAACAACTGGTCCAGCGTGGTGAAAGCTCCCAAAGCTACGTTCTTGCAAAAGTCGGCGCCAAGCGCCGCGTTGAATGTGGCTGGATCGCATTCGTCCAAGGCCACAATCTGTACTGCCTGTGTTGCGGGCTTTTGCTGTTTGTGTTCTTGCGTTGGTCCCTGAGCAAGCGCGTACGTAGCGCTCAAGAACATGAAAAAGCCCAGTAGCCATTGATTGCGGTTCATCATTGCAGTTTTTCCTTTTCCGTCAGTTTAGTTTTTGTCAAGGGGCAATCTTTCCTTGGTGAAACCTGCGCTCTCAACCCATTCGCACTCGTCTGCCTAGATCATTCGTTCGGCAGAGACCAGCAGGGGAACGCCATTCATGAGCGAATCGAAAACAGGAGAAAATGTCGGGCCCAGCTTGCCCAGCTCCTGCAGTTGTTCTTCCGTCACGTTGGCCTTGATTCGCAGCTTAAGGCGGATCTGCTGATAGCCGTTGCGAACCGTGGGATCAAGGCCCAGAAAACCCTGCAGGTCCAGATCACCATCAAGGGATGATTCAACCTGTTCAATAGCGATGCCACGCGCCGCAGCGTGATACACCATGGAGGTTGTCACACAGGCTGCCAGGGCGTGCAGCAAATGCTCGACCGGGTTCGCTCCTCTATCCGTGCCGAGCAGGATGTCCGGTTCGTCGGCCGAGAGAGTGAAACCGGTCTTGTGCGAAAGCTCCTGTCCGCAGCCAGAGAATGAGCCCACCTCAGACCTGTTCTCGCCGGCATCTATCCAACGATTCTCAATTCGAAAATTGAACCGCCCCAGTTCCGGCGAAGCCTTTACGGCGCTGACAGTTTCCTGTAGTCGAGTTGTATCGACACCATTGATGTTGTGCGTGATTTCCAATTGCATGTTCTTCTTAATTCCTTTTACCCGAGAGATTTTTGCGACCCGCTTCCATTGCCTTCTATATAAGCAATGGGAATGCCATAGGTGCTGCGGCAAATTGTGGTTGCCTTCAATGACTTGCGGCGATGCGGCGGAAAGCCCGACTCACGATTTTTCGCGACTTGTTATTTCTCGCGAGAGGAAGTCGCGAGAGCAGAAAAAGAAAAAGGAGGGGGAGCAGGACAGCTTGGACTAGCGATTCTGGTTACGCCAGGGCTATGAGTCGCTGCTGGCGCAGCATCTCGATCCCCGCTAAACATGCCTTTTCCGGCGTAACGCCCGGAATCTCGATATTACGCAGCAGGAACTCTCCCGCAATCTCCTGTACCGTCAAGCCGCCTTCACAAAGGTCCAGCAATTCGGCCGAGAGCGGGGTAAGTTGGCGAACTTCCGCCGGCCCCAGCGGAGTCCTGCGAATTGCGAGCTTCACCGGCCGATTGGGAACGTCATGTAACGGGCTTCTCTGCCGGAGCCGCCGAACAATCTCCTGATAATCCGCCGGAAGCTGGATGACATTTACTCCCGGACGCAGTTGTAGACGGCTGTCCGGGGAAAGCAGCTTTTCATTGTCTGCGGAAATGTCACCGGAGACTTGCTCTTGATTCTGGCGGATGGCGTTCATTTCATGGTCCGATTCATGATCGCGGCCAAGCAATGCCGCTTCATATTCTGCCAGCGCCGTAATTGCCAGAGGCGCTTTGCTCGCAGCAGGTATGTAATGCAACCGCACAAACTGGAAAAAGTCTGCCGGAAAGCCGCTTTGCGCGTAGTAGGCGGTACGATCGCCCTCTGAGAAATGTACTCCGTTTTTTGTCCGCCATTCCTGCCATTGCTGAAAAACGTCCACTACGTTGCCGCTGTCCTGATGCAGTCCCAGGAGAAGCCGTCGAAATGCCCTCATGCCATTCAGGAGAAAATCGCGTAACTCCTTAAGGAATTCGCGTTCGATGTGAGGCAAGGGAACAGAGTAAAAGCTGGAAAAAATTTCCGGATGCGCAGCAATCATCGCATGGTCTTCAGGCTGCTGCTGCCATCCGCGATACGACATATCGGCAACATCGTCATTCAGGACAAGCGAATCTTTGTGCTGCTTCTGGATGGGCGTATCCGCCAGAGGAGCCAGGATGCTGAGTTGAGGATCAGCGTAGTCATAGCGCAGTGAATCCACAAAGAACGCTGCGGTATCGCGCAGGTCATTCATGGTTTCGTCGGGGAAGCCGGCCATCAATGAGACCGCTGTACTGATTTTGAATTTGTCGCAGGAACGGACGCGCTCCGCCGAATCGTTCAATTCCAGGCCCTTGTCAATGATTTTCTGCATGCGCCGCGAGCCGGTCTCAATGCCGAAAAAAATGCCGCGGCAGCCTGCTTTGGCCATGAGCTCGATCAGTTCTTCGTCAACACAGTCCGTGCGCGCGCTACAGCCCCATGTAAATTCTTCCTTGCTCCCCAGCAGGGCTTCACAAAATGCCACCACGCGTTTGCGGTCCACCGTGAACATGTCGTGGACCAGCTCAAAAGAGTTGATGCCGTACGTTTGCTTGACCCTGCGCATATCGGCAATCATTTGCGCCGGACTCTTCAGCCGGAAACTGCGACGGAAAAAATCGTTGGTCGAACAGAAGGTGCAGGCAAAGGGGCAGCCACGCCCCAGCTCGAGCGGGAAATGGCGGCAGAAACGAACGTCTGGAAAGAGATGAAAAGCTGGAAATGGCAACGCGTCCAGGTCTGAAACCAGGGGAGCAGCCGCGGTGCGCACTATTTCTCCGTCTTCATCCCGGCGAAACGTAATGCCTGAGATTGTGGCCAGAGAGCTGTGCCGGGTGAGCGCATCCACAAGGTCAGGAAGGGTTTGTTCCGCTTCACCGCGCACTACCAGATCAACAAATGGAAAAGCGCGCATAGTGGAGACATCCACCACGGACGCCTGGGGGCCGCCCAGCACGACCACTGACTCGCGATGCGCTCGCTTGACCTCAGCGGCGATGCGCAGCGTCAGCGGGTAGCTGCTGCAAACCGTACTGAAACCAAAGAAGTCGAAATCGCGGCCCGCGAAGTAATCTCCGGCAAAACGGCAAAAATCCGTTTCAGCGCTGCTTTGGCTTCGATTCGATTTTTGCAGCCAATCGTAGTAAACGCGATTGAGGTCCACAACTTCCGGATGCAAGCCCTTTGCTTCCAGCACGGCGGCGAGGCTCAGGATGCCAACAGGGGCAAGCTCACCCATAACGCGAGCTGCTTCCTTTTCGTCCATGGCCCAGTTATCGAACCGATTGGCCGTGGGCGCACTGATGAGGCAAACCTTCATGGTTGTCACTTGATGGAACTGCGACCAAATGGTGTTGATGCACCACGGGCTAGCTACTCCAGGCCGTGATGCATCGTGACCAATCAGGTGGTAGGGACTTCGCAGCCCATGTTGGTGACCAACGTATTCTGAAATGCCTTTTGTATCTCCAGAATCTGGGTGTCGGTCAACTGTACATCGCGCACTTGGCTTATAGCCTCAGGCAGTTGATTGACTATGTGTCTTGCCAGTGCCCGGGCCCATTCTCTTTCCGCAACAACAACGGTTTGGGGCATCGTCGCGGCGCCAGCCGCGGCGCCACCGAGTATAGACGCCCCGCCTACTGCAAGCGCGCCACGCATCACAGCTCGACGATCAAGACCTTTCGATTTATCCTTGGGTTTTGACATTAAGTCACTCCTGAGAAAAATATTTGGCCACAGAGCTTAATCTTTCAACTTGTCGGTTATCAAGCCGGAATGAGATGCTGAGGCGTTTCTCGCCAACTTTCATGGTTGTCACTTGTTGGACTGCGACAGAACGGCGCTGACACATCGCAGGATAACTACACTCGCCCTGATGCATTGTGATCAACCAGTAGTTGTTACATCGCAGCCCATGTTGTTGACCAACGTATTCTCAAATGCTTTCCGTAGCTCATCAACCTGGTCGACGGTCAATTGGATGTCACGAACCTGGCTTACAGCCTGCGGTAGCTGGTTGGCTACGAATCTTGCCAGGGCTCTGCCCCACTCTTTCTCTACGGTAATGACAGCTTGAGGCATGGGTTCCTCCTCCAAGTTTCATTAAAGCATTCTAAAAATACAGCAGGGAGTATATACCCGACCCTTATACCCCTTTCAAGTGTTTTTAGGTGATTTAATTGTTCGCTCTGTTCAGGTTGTCCTCGGAAAACTCCGGCTTCCGCCGCCTGAAACCAGGGCTCGGCAAGGCCTCGTCGCAACCTTTCAAAAACCATCCTTCAAAAGCATTGAAAATGCTCTGTGATAGCTCAATTTTGTTGAAGGAATATCTTGAGATGGCCACATCAGTTCTGAGCTAGCAACGTAAGTTGTTGAAAAGATGTGGTTGAGCGCGATATAGGGATCGAACTTCAATCTAACCGGTCCCAGAATGCATTGTTCCAACTGCGCGTGACCGGGTACGAAATCGAGTTGAACTGACACGCTGACTACATTCCGGCCACCGCCCAGCCTCTACAGCAACCCGGGGCGAATTGTCGGAGAGTCCCGCCGTGTTTGATTCGCTAATAGAAACATCCTCGAATGAATCGAAAGAATGGTCTGGTATCATTAAGACTATCTCACAATACATACCAGCGGTTGGTACGTCTGAACGCGGCCGCTCCAAGAGGATGGCAGGCGGTGGCAACCTCCTGTTTCGAAGTGCTGGTCATCGGCAACTATCGGCAGACGCTGACCGTGATTCGTTCGCTTGCTCGCGCCAACTACAAGGTAATCCTCGGACGGTCTGAACCTGGTGTGTTCACGCAGTATTCGCGCTACATCGAGGAAATATGGGAGCACCCCGGCATCGATTGCCACAGCGAGGAGTTCCTGACGGCGCTTTCGACCTTCGCGAAATCGCGCAATGCACCTATTTGCATCTTCCCGGCCGGTGACAGCGAGGTGTCTGTGTTGGCGCGCCACTTCCCTGAGCTGCCTCCGGCGACAATGGCCGTCATGCCCAATCCCGCCACGGTTCTGACCTGTCTCAATAAGGTTACTTTCTATGAATTGGCAACCAGGCTGGGGCTTCCCGTGGCGGAATTTCAACTTGCCAAGTCCCTGCCGGAGCTCATGGCTCAAGCCGAGGGCATTGGCTTTCCTTGTGTGGTGAAGCCCATCGGTCCGCTCACTGATTTTCGAGACCAGAAAGCGGTTATTTTGCACAAACACGATGAACTCCCGCGCAAGCTGCCGTCGTGGCCTCCGGGGCATGCATCGCTCATCGTGCAGAAGTTTTCGAGCGGTCTTCGCCGCAACTGCCATTTCCTCGCCGACCAAGGCGAGATCCTCGCTTACTTTGAGCAACGCGTGCTGCGCACCGACCGGCCGGACTACATGGGCTACGGAGTGGATGGTGACGCGGTTCCTCCGACGCCTGCGCTGAAGAATCACACCGCCAAGCTCATCGCGGAGCTGGGATACTCGGGGCTGGGTTGCGTGCAATTTATCGTGGATGAGATACGAGGTACGACGTCTTTACTGGAACTCAACCCAAGGCTTGATGCAACATGCGCCATTCCTTACTATTGCGGTTACGATTTTCCTGCCATGGCTGTGGCACTCGCGGCATACCGCCGTCAGATCACCAGCAACCGCCCGGCGAATGATTCGATCTATCCACTTCGCCGTGGTGTCTGGACCTCGGGCGATCTGACAAAGCTGGGCCAGGATATCAGGGCCCAACAGGTAAGCTGGGGCGAAGTTCCAGGCCGCCTGCTCCGAATTGCGCGCTCATTCTGCCTGGCGGATTTTCATCTTACCTGGAGCTGGCACGACCCGCTGCCGACTTGTTACGTGTTCGCGAGGATGTTGCTGGCCGCGTTTCGCCGGATCGGAGATCTCGTCGATGTCGGAAGGCGGCAGGACCGCTCTCTTTGACGCCAACGTGGTGGCAAATTTTTCGCTCTTCCCGCGCTGGATTCATGTGGCGATGCTCGGCCTAGCTACAACTTTGTTTGAGTGAAGACACTCCGCAAAGGCCACAGTAGTTGCTCTGCCGAGACCGCAAGTCATTGAAAAGATGTGGTGAGCGCGGAAGGAATCGAACCTTCAACCTACTGATTAAGAGTCAGTTGCTCTGCCAGTTGAGCTACGCGCCCATTGCGATGGAAATGGAAAGAGGGGCATCAGGAAGACGCAATTAGTGTAACACAGACAAACGCCCTCCGGAACGCTCTGCCGCCAAGTATGCGGTCTCGCCACTTACCCTGATTTGCTCGCAGCATCTTCAACCCAATGAAGATTTCTGATCAGGACAACACGGGCTTCCGATTTTTGCCTTGGATTCAGCTTTCTACCAACGTGTGGCCGCGTTGCGTCGGCCGCTCAAAATCGGGTTGGGCATGTAAAGCAGAATTGCGTGAAGCAGCGAGAAAAGGAACGCAGCGCAGTTGTGAATGGTTAACCAAGGTTTAACAGTCTCTTCATCCGGCGTTAAAACGGCAGGCATATAAAATTGTCATTCGCTTCATCATGGAAGCGTTCGAACCAGATTCTCTCTCTAATCACTCCATGGGCCCGCGACCTCCGGGCCTTTTTTCGTGTCATGCTTTTCAGGCGTGCCTTCAGGCGCGGAAAATGCGGGCTGGGTCGGCCACTTTGATTGCGTCCTGCAAGAAGCCGCGTTTCAGGGCCTTAAGAAAAACCCGGCAACCGTCTCAATTTGTTCGGCATAGGCCAAGCACAAATTATGAGCGCGCCTTCTCCGTTTTGCCTTTTGGCCTAGATTTGCACAAGTCCCTCATAATCAACTTGATACGACTCTAACATTTAACCCATTTTATTTACATATATTTAACGTTCCATTCACGGGAATGAAATCTGCGATTGCTACAAAGGTAGTGCATGGCAGATTGCTTCGATACCGTCATTATTTCTGACCTGCACCTTGGTTCCGAGGTCAGCCAGGCCGGCGCTGCGCTGGCTTTCCTGCAATCGGCACGGTTCAAGCGGCTGATTCTGCTGGGTGACATCTTTGCTGACCTCAACTTCCGCCGCCTGACGAAAGAGCATTGGAAGTTTCTAGGACATATCCGCAAGCTCTCTAACCCGCGCCATGAAATTGAGGTCGTATGGGTTGAGGGTAATCATGACCACGGGCTTACGGAAGTTATGTCGCATCTGGTCGGCGTGCCGGTGTACCAGGAATATGAGTGGCAGTATGACGGCAAACGGCATCTGGCCATCCATGGCCACCAGTTTGACAGCTTTGCCGTAGGCAATGCGTTTCTCAGCAAGGTGGGCAACTTCATTTTTCTGCAATTGCAGAAATTCGATTCCAAGAACAAACGGTTTGCCCGTTACCTGGACCGTCTTAACACAAGATGGTTGCGTCTTTCAGAACAGGTAGCGCATGGCGCGCTCAGTTACGCAAAACCTGGCAAGACTGAGCGCATTTTCTGCGGTCACACGCACGCCCCGCTGGCCCGCGAGCGCGACGGCGTGGAGTATTACAACTCGGGCGCATGGGTCGATCAGCGATGCACTTACATCACGATCGGCCCGGAAGGAGTGGAGATCCATGACTACGTCCACGAAACTGACAATCGTGATCCCGGCGAAGAACGAATCCCGGCTTTTGCCGACGCTGCTGCAATCACTGTGCCGGCAGGACTATTCCCTGATGAGGTCTACGAAGGTATTCCTGGCTGATGCTGGATCGACCGACGGCACACAGGAGCTGGCGATGTCTTTTGCCGGGCGGCTCGACATTGAAGTAATTCCTGGCGGACTGCCTTCTGTTGGACGCAACGCTGGAGCGCATCGCGCCACCACGCCGTATGTGTTGTTCATCGACGCCGACATGGAGTTGAAAGATCCCACGCTGCTGCGTCGCGCCATGGAACTCGCTGGACGGCGCAGGCTCCACTGCGTTACGACGAACATATGGTGTTCACAGGGGAGCGCGCGCGACGGAATCCTCTATTTCCTTAACAATGTGGCGCAATACGGATCATTGCTGGTCAAGCCATTCAGCACCGGCATGTTCATGCTGTTTGAGAAAGAGACCTTTGTGCGGCTCGGCGGCTTTAATGAGGGCGCACTCTACGCGGAAGATTATCTGCTCAGCAAAAAGGTGCAAAACCGCAGGTTTGGGATTGTAAGCGGATGCATCCACACCACGAACCGCCGTTTCCGCAGCATGGGGCATTTGAAGATCGTTGGCATGTTCTTGAAAACAATGCTGAACTCCTGGAACGATAATTATTTTCTGCACGATCATGGATACTGGCGGCAAAAGGTCTAGAATCCAATTCAAGAATGGACAAAGGACCCAGCGATTCAGATTTTGTTGACCCCAGCTCCGCCTTCCCTGCTGACTTCGCCTGGGGCGTAGCTACGTCTTCTCATCAGGTGGAAGGCGGCAACTCAAATAATCAATGGGCGGCGTGGGAAAAGCGCGGACGGATCAAGTCAAAAGATTGCGTTGGGCGTGCGTGTGACTGGTGGCGCGGCGCGGAACGGGACTTTGACTTAGCCCGGTCTCTGGGCGTAAATGCGCTTAGGCTCTCCGTGGAGTGGAGCCGCATTGAGCCGGAAGAAGGCCAGTGGGATGACACTGCACTGGCGCGCTATCGCCAGATGCTCAGGGCGCTGCGGGAGCGCGGCATGCGGCCGTTCGTCACGCTGCATCACTTTACTAACCCACAGTGGTTTGAAGCGAAGGGCGCTTTTGCCGCCGCAGAATCGGTTGCGCTCTTCCAGCGATTTACACAGCGCGTAGTGGCTGCGCTGGGAGAATTCTGCCATGACTGGGCGACCTTCAATGAGCCGAATGTCTATACTTCGCTGGGATATTTTCTGGGGGAGTTTCCTCCGGGGAAAAAAGGGCGCTTTCTGGAGGCAGCACAGGTCACGCGCAATCTTTGTCTGGCACACGCTGCTGCATATCGCACAATTCATTCATTGCAGGTGGATGCGAATGTCGGCTGGGCGCAGCACTATGTGGTATTCAAGCCGCGCCGGATGGAGTCAGCCCTTGACCGCTGGCTTTGCGGGTTCATTGACCGGCACTTCAATGACAATTTTGCCGAAGGTATCCGAAGCGGGCGCGCGCCGTTTCCCTTGAGCAAGTTTGGCTACAGACTGGAAGACGTGAAGGGCACCTGTGATTTTGTAGGAATCAACTATTACAGCCGCCTGCGCGTGGGCTTTCAGTCGAAAAGCCCAAGGACGCTTTTCCTCCAGGTCTCAGTCCCACCGCACAAACCGCAGGGAGATTCCGGCATTGAAGTGCCTTATGGCGAGGTCTATCCGGAGGGATTGCGGCGGGCGGTGGAGCATTTTGCCGAATTCAAAAAGCCGGTCTACATTCTGGAGAATGGCGTGCCGGACCGCGAGGACCGGATTCGTCCGTGGGTGATTGAGTCGATTGTTGGACAGATGCGCGGACTGCTGGCGGAAGGAGTAGACCTGCGCGGCTACTTCCATTGGACGCTGGCGGACAACTTTGAATGGAATGAGGGCTGGCACCTTCGCTTTGGATTGTTTGAGCTTGATCCGGTAGCGCAAACGCGTACACCACGGCCAAGCGCACAGCTTTACGCGCGGGTGATACGAGAGAGCATGGGGTACGGCGCCATGGCTGAGCCGTTCACGACGGCGGACGCAAGCAAGAATGGCTCTCATCGTCATTCAGCAGAGCATCAGTCAGCAAATCAGCAATCACCAAACGGGCGCGGCGATCAGAAAGATGCAGGCTTGGAGCCATCGAGCGGGGCCACAGCCAAAAACGAGAGCGGCTCCGGCAAATAAACTGCTAATTATTCGCCGCCAGATGGACCGCGCGAACCGGCTGGATCGAGACGTGCCAGTTCCAGCAAAGCAAAACACTTGGCATCTTCTTTGCGCGCAGTTTCATGCAGAACAACAACTTCTCCGGAACCTTGCTGCTGGATGATGCAGCGCCACAAATTGGGAGCTCCGGGGCTTTGCGGTTTGATTTGGGCCTGATACGGCGGTTGGACAATTCGCATGTTCTCTCCCTGGGGGTAGATGGAGTGTACTTCTCCTTGGGTGGAACCCATTACACTCTTGTTGGGCAAGCCCGAATGTTAATAACATGTTAAAAAATGGCTGCGCCTGTGGAATACGCGTACCTAATAAATTTCTGGAGCAGGCACGAATCACCGAACTAACAAAAAGACCAGGCACCCATTTTTGCGAGAAAATTAAACCTTGACCGATTCCCTGGCTGTTGAGGACTGGTGCTTTGAGCCTGGAAGCGCCGATTTGATGTTCCAAATCTCGCGAGCATATTCCGCGATGGTGCGATCGCTGGAGAAATAGCCGGTGCGGGCCACATTGAGGATGGATTTGGCCGTCCAGATTGCCGGCTGTTGAAAATCTTTTTCTGCGCGATGGCTGGCTTCAATATAAGAAGACAGATCAGCCAGATGGAAGTAGCGATCACCGCGGTCCAGAAGTTCATCCACAATCCAGCGGAAGAGGCCGGGCTCATCAGGACAAAAGCGGTTTGAAGCCAGGCTATCGACCACGCGACGGACGATAGCATCATTGTTATAAACTTCGCGCGGATTGTAGCTTTTGGATTCCTGATACCAGCTCACGTCTTCGCGGGTCAGGCCGAAGGTGTAGATATTTTCTTCGCCGACGGCTTCCATGATTTCAATGTTGGCGCCGTCAAGCGTGCCCAGCGTGAGCGCGCCGTTCATCGCCAGCTTCATATTGCCGGTGCCGGAGGCTTCCATGCCGGCGGTGGAGATCTGCTGGCTGAGGTCGGCGGCAGGCATGATGATTTCCGCCAGGGAGACGCGGTAATCAGGAACAAAGACGGCCTTGATGCGATCTTTGGCACGCGGGTCCGTGTTCACCACCTGGGCAACGTTGTTAATGAGCTTGATGATCTGCTTGGCCGCCCAATATCCGGGCGCTGCTTTACCGGCAAAAATATAGGTGCGCACAATCTGCGGATCAGCGCCGTCATCCACCATGCTGAGATACTCGTGAATCACGCGCATCACATTGAGGAGCTGGCGCTTGTATTCATGAATACGCTTCACATGAACGTCAAACATGGAGTGCGGATCGATGACGACGGCCGTGGTGTTGAAGACTTCACGGGCCAGCTTTTGCTTGTTGCGCCGCTTGATCTCGCGGAACTCCTCCAGGAAGGCCGGGTCAGCAGAGTTTTTTTCGATCGCACGCACGTGGTCAAGATCGGTAATCCACTCCTGGCCGGCGGTGCGCGTGAGCAGCGCCGCAAGACCGGGATTGGCTTTCAAAATCCAGCGGCGCGGCGCCACACCATTGGTCTTGTTGCTGAAGCGCTCCGGCCAAAGCTGGGCGAAATCTGGAACGAGGGAGCTTTTAATCAAATCCGAGTGCAGACGGGAGACGCCGTTCACTGCGTGGCTGCCGACGATGGCAAGATTGGCCATGCGGACGTGCTTTTCCGGGCCTTCTTCAATGATGGACATGCGGCTCTGGCGGTCCAGCTCGCCCGGCCAGCTGCGCGCCACGGTACGGAGAAACTGGTGGTTGATGCCGAAGATGATCTCCATGTGGCGCGGCAGCACGCGCTCCATCAGCGAGACGGGCCATCTTTCCAGGGCCTCAGGCAGCAGCGTGTGGTTGGTATAGCCGAGCGTGGCCACGGTAAGTTCCCAGGCCCTGTCCCAATCGAGCTGGTGCTCATCCACCAGCAGGCGCATCCATTCAGCTACGCACAGGCTGGGATGCGTGTCATTCATCTGCACGGCAACCCTGGCGGGAAGCTCGTCAAACCCGGTGTGGGTGGAGCAATAGTGCCGCAGAATATCGCGCAGAGCGCACGCCACAAGAAAATATTCCTGCGTCAGACGCAGCTCTTTGCCGGAGAGCACGGAATCAGAGGGATACAGAACGCGCGAGATGTTCTCTGAGGCAATCTTCTGCTCCACGGCGCGGATGTAATCACCGCGATTGAAAATCTCAATGTCAAAATCCTCTGAGGCACGCGCGGTAAAGAGCCGCAGGAAGTTCACGGTCTCGCCGCCGTATCCGGCAACCGGCATATCATTGGGGACGCCAACCACGATCCTGCTGTCTACCCAGCTCTGACGGCGATTACCATGCGAGTCGCGCGAGGATTGAATATGGCCATAAAGCGGAACAGTGCAGAAATCCCGCGGGCGCTCAATATAGAATGGCGTTCCCTCGGACTTCCACCGGTCCGGTTTTTCCCGCTGGAAGCCGCCGATGATCTCCTGCCGGAACATGCCATACTCATAGTCGATTCCGTAACCGTAGCCGGGCATGCCCATGGTGGCCAGCGACTCAAGAAAACACGCGGCCAGACGGCCCAGTCCGCCGTTTCCCAGACCGGCGTCAGGCTCTACCTCTAAAACGTCGTCCAACTTGATGCCAAATTCAGCCAGCACGGTACTGCATTGTTCGGTAAGACCCAGGTTGCACAGATTGTCACTGAGCCAGCGGCCCATGAGAAATTCCATGGAGAGATAGCCAAGCCGTTTGACGTTCTGCTCGCGATAACGCTGCCCGGTCTTGAGCAGGCCGTCAATCAGAAAGTCCCGAATGGTGAGCGAGAGGGGCTTGAACAGCTCCTGCGGAACAAGATTACCGCCGGGGCGGGCGAGGGTGTAATGGATATGCCGCAGGATGGACTGACGCAGCGGTTCGGGATCGAATGATGTTCCGGTCAATAAATCAGCGGACATTCTGGATTGTTGGCGGCAAATACCGCGAGCATAAACCACGGCGCGGCTGTGATTAGTATGGCACAGCACGCGCTCAGAGCGCACTCAGGTGAATTACCCGTATCAGGAGAGCTGGGGCCTTTTCTGGTGCCAGTCCGTATGGCGCTGGTAAATTCGCGCTGCCTGGACGACCTTGGCATCGTCAAGCGCACGCGCGATGAACTGGATGCCTACCGGCAGATTGTGCTGGCCAAAACCACAAGGCACGCTGATGGCGGGCAGACCGCAGATATTGCCGATGCCTCCGATGGGGTCGGCAAAGGTCAGTTCCAGGTCAAGATTGGCGTCAGCTTTGGGGGCGGTCACCGGGAGCGAGGCGGTGGCCAGCACGTCAACCTTGTTGAAGATTTCATCCATCTTGACTTGCAGAATGGCCCGGATTCGCTGGGAGAGAATAAAGTCTGAGGCGCTGATCTCCTCATTCATGTAGCCGCCGATTTTGCCCAGAGGATCGTTGAGCTCAGCCACGCGTCCGGAGTGGATGAGATCGCGAAACGCGGTAGCTCCCTCCACGGAGACGATAAGTCCGGCAGCAGTCTCCCACGGGCCTTCCGGCAGAGAGACATTGCTCAGCGTGATCGATGGGTCCTTTTCCAACACCTGCCGGGCCGCCATTACCGCCTGATTCACGTCAGGCGAAAGTTCCTTCCACTGGTTCACCAGCCAGCCAACACGCAGGCGGCCGCTGGGCGCCGCGGCGCCGGAATATCTGGCGGAGGCTTCCGACAACGAGCCGAGATCTTCAGGATCATGACCAGAGATAATTTTCAGGACCAGATCGCAGTCGTCGGCGCTGCGCGTGATAGGGCCAATCTTGTCCATGGTGTAGGAGAGAGCCATGGCGCCGGCGCGGCTGACGCGTCCATAGGTGGGCCGCAGACCGCTCAGGCCGGAAAAGCCGGAAGGACAGATGATGGAGCCCCAGGTCTCCGTGCCGATGGCAAACGCCGCCAGTCCGCCGCCCGCGATTGCGGCCGAGCCGCTTGAGGAGCCGCATGTCCAGTAATCAGGGTTCCATGGATTTCTTGCGGGGCCGGTAGCGGAGGCCGAGGGAAACCGGTATCCCATGCCACCGGCAAGCTCGACCATGGCCGCCTTGCCGAGCAGAACCGCGCCCGCCGCTTCCAGCTTCTTGATGACGGTGGCGTCAAAATCAAGGCGCTGGTCCGCATACGGCCGCGCGCCCCAGGTGGTGGGATAACCCTTCACGGCGAGCAGATCCTTGGCAGCATACGGAATGCCATGTAACGGGCCGCGGTATTTGCCCGCGGCAATCTCTTTTTCCGCGGCACGCGCCTGCTTTAAAGCCAGATCAGGTGTGAGCGTGGCATAGGCATTCAGCTTTGGGCCGATGCTGCGGCTGCGCTCCAGGTAGCTTTCTGTAAGCTCCACCGGAGAAAGCCGGCGTGCGTGGATGCGCTTTGCCAGCTCAGTGACAGGAAGAAAGAGAATGTCTTCGCTCAGCATTATTATTTTTTCTCTTTCTGGGCGGTATGTACGTGAGGCTTTTCTTCGCCGGGCCTGCTCTCTGTCCGGTAGGCGCGGAACGCATCGGCCGGCTGGTCTCCGTTTTCCAGATGGAAGGCCCGCATTTTTTCCAGACCTTCCTGAGTTTCAGCCATGATGCGGCGAATATCAGCTTTTTGTTCCTCACTGAGACGGTCACCATACCGGCGGAAGATTGAGGCAACCTTCATTTCCACTTCAGCCTGAGCGGACGCGGAAAGCTTGGCCATGGCGGCACGCGTCTTTGCGTCCAATGACTGGGCGTTCAACGATGGGGCCGCAGTGCTCGTTTGGGCCAGCGCATCGGCTGGAAAAACCAGCGAAGTAGCGGCAGCAACGGCAGCGCCGAAGGTGAACTGACGCCGGCCAAGGAATTTGGACATCCATCGTCTCCTGTACTGAAGGTCTAAGCCGGGAGAGTACATGAAGGGCGCAAGGGAGGTCAAACGCGGGAGAGCTGGTGAGCATCTAAAAATCAGCGCCGCTTGTCTTAGAAATATTTCAGGGACAGCTCACGGAAGGTATTTATGGCACGATGGATCGCGTTTGATCAGCAAACCTCTTCTCTTCTGCGCTCGATGCTGGCGCAAGGAACCAGAATTGACACACTTCTGCGCGGACCGGTGGATTATGCGCTGGCCAGGCCGAGCGCAGTAGTCGCCGTGCTGCCCGCATCGGGCGGCGGCGATCTTGGGATTGCGGTGTTTCGTCCGGCACAGCATGTTGCAGCCGCGCCACGCCAGAGTGCTTTGCCGCCGCGCGCGAGCCGCCGTTCAGAGACGACACGCGCTGGAGGCTTCCTGGGGCTGAGCGATGAAGCGGTGTTTGAGGAAGATGTTGAGCGAGAGAAAAAGGGCTGGTGGAAGAGGTTCTGGGAAGAATGATCTTGCTCTGAAATCTCGAGCGTAGCGAGAGATCACTCTACCTTTCGAAAGCCTATAGTATCGGTGTGACATCAGCGAACGTACCTTAATTGACGGGGATACCAAAATATTTGTTCGCCAGTTGCAGGAGGTCGGCATCGGTCATGACGCCGTATTCAACGCGCGGCTTCTTGCCGGGCGCGACTAAGTAATACCCAACATCCACTTTGGCCGGTCGGAACATGATCAATCGGCTTCCAACCTGCAATCGAAAAGAGTTTACGTACAGTTCATGAAACTCGATTCCGGCTTTTCTGAGCGGCTCGCGGACATTTGTTGCATACAACTGGAAATCCGCCAACGCCTCGTTGGTGTCGGGGTTTTTATCCAGTTTCGCCTGTGGGACTGGCTTGAAAAATGCCAAAATGGTTGGACCCCGCACGGCAACAATAGGTTGTTTTTCTGCCGCGACTGGCGCTATCGGGCCGGTAAGAGCGCACAGAACACAGGCGATTGCGCACATCAGGTGTTTCATACTGCAAATGTACGCTGATTAGGCGCTGAGCTCCAGCTTGTGGCTTTATGCGGCTCGGGTAAAGGCAGGACAAACTGGGGACGCGCTTCTTTTATCCCAAAGACTCTTGCACCAATAGGGATCCCTCGCTTCGGCTTCGGGATTTCAAAAAGTGAACGCCAATCCACCGCGCAATGACCGTGCGGATTGGACCATATAGATGGTGCGGCCGTCCTGGCCCATCACGGGAACATAGCCCTGGGCGAGCAGGTTGCGCAGATCGAGTAGCGCGTCCATTCTGCCGGGGATGAATGAGGTGCCGGGGAGAGGCTGTCGGATGAAGAGGCTCAGGTAAGGATCCGCCTGGCCGGGCGATGCGTTAAAGGCGTCAACGGAAGAGAGCGCATTGCCGCTGGTCCATTTATAAGAAGCGATCCAGCGTGTGCCGGTGGCGGGTATGTGGCCGTAAAGCTTTGTCCCCACGGAATGTTGCCGGCTAGTGGAGAGTGTCTGCGCCAGGGCCTGCCAGTCCGTAGAGGCTTCCGCCACAATCGCCTGACCGGTGGAGTAATCCACGGTGGCCGTAAGATCGTCAGAGATTTTGCGTTGCACCACAACGCGCGCGCCGGTGCTGCTTACGCCAGGGCCATAGCCATAAGAAAACGTGCCGGAGTAAACATCTGGAAGCACATCATCAGAATAGCTGGAAGGATCGCCCGCGCCGGTAAGGACGGCATTGCGCACGTGATCAAAAAACGCAGCCAGCTGGACGCTGGTGTTCCCCATGCGGCGAGAAACGGAGAGCTCATGATGCGCGGCTTTTTCCACTTCAGGCTGGCCATTCAGGAGCGCCATTCTGGGGCCGGACTCGCTGAGATCGGCAGGAGCAGTATCAAAGCCCTTGGCTGTTCGCGTATCAGGCTCAGAGGTTGCGTAGCGATATTCGACCACAAAATTGGGCGAGAGATGCACATCCACCGAGCCGTGCGGCCTAAGCGCGGTCACCCGGTTGGCGAACTCCATGGACTGGAGATCGGCGCCGTAGGTCAGATCGATAAATCCGGCCACGGTCATGCTGTCAGAGCTGCTCATCTGCACAGCCGCATAGGGCGAATTCTGGACGGCAACGCCAGGCGCGGCAAAATGCCGGTAGGTCACGGTGAAAGTTGGGCGCGCCGTGTCACCAAAGTTGTGCGAATACGAGGCGCGTAATACGCCGGTGGGATCGCCCGCGGAAGCGCCGATGTTGCCATTCAAAGAGAGCGTGCCGGATGAGAACAGGGACTTTTCCAGCGCGAAGGCCGTGGTCATATCGCCCGCGCTGCCGAAGCCACCGGCTTCAGCGCCGGCCATAAAGGCCACGCTGGCTTTCATGGCGCGATCGCTGCTTTGTTCAGTATTCCTGTGCGAAACCACCACCAGCGACTGGCTGTCACTGCTGTCTTTAGCTTTATCTTTGTCTTTTTCCAGGACTCTGAGGATGGGGCGGTTGGTTGCGGAGCGCAAGGTCCAATGCCAGTCATCGGGCTCGTCAGAGTCTGAACGGCGGGTGGGCATCATTTTGAGCGCGTCCGCCAGCGTGTTGACCGTGAGGTTGATGATGAGGTGAGCACCGGAGCGAAGAATAATGTCTTCACGCAGCGAAGGCAGAAAAGATGCGGCGGTTACTTTAACCTGATAGGTGCCTGCGGGCAGATTGTCCGCCAGATAATAGCCGCGAGAATCAGTAAAGACCGTGGTACCCACTCTGGCGGCGGAGACAAAAACCTCAACCACCGCGCCCATCTGGGGCGCTCCGGAACTGTCTTTGACGTATCCCGCAATGGCTCCAACGCTGGCCGCATGAAGCGGCGCCCATGCCAACAGGACCACCAATAAACATCCGAGTTTGCGGGTCATATCCACCACCTCATGTAAAAGTGGAGCCCCTTGCCTTCTACTGCTGCGCGCTTCTATTGCCGACCACTATTGCTGGGCCTTTATTGCTGAACCACGAACTTCGCCGTAGGCGAGATCGTCTGCTTGGAAATCTGATCGTTCACTTTGATCGTAACCTGGTACACGCCGGGATCGAGCTGACTCAGCTGCAGGCTCTTTCCAAGGGTCACCTGCTCACCGATGTTGCCCATCTGGGCAGTTGATTCCGTGAAGTCTAGCACATGCTGCTGCGTTGCGGTATTGACAACCTGGTATTCCACCGTGGCGGAAGGCTTGTTGGTCTTCTGGTCAAGGCCAAGATTGTAGACCTGGAGCCAGAAACTGACCTTTTCCTTCTTGGTAAAAGAGGCCGGCTTACCGTCTGACGGCTGCACCTTGGGACGGACCTTATTGGTGCCGATTACGAAGTTGCCGGTGCCGATCTCGCGCGCAGGGACAGGTTCCATCTGGTCCGCCAGGATCAGCGAGGAGGCCGCAAGTTTCTCGTCGCCGAAATCGGGTACGGTATAGCTGCGGCTGAAAATGCCGGTCTTGTCGCCATTTACGTCCTTCATGACCACATCCAGCCGGTAGAGCCCGGGACGCATGGGCAAAGCCTTCCAATACAAGGAAACGTTATTTATTTCTTTCTCAAGCAGTTCCGCGGGGATGTCTTTGCGCAGGGTCTCTTCAAAAGTCTGCACGATCTGCCCGGAAAGCTTGGTTAGCTGGCCATAGACGTTCACTACGGCACGCTGGATGCCATCTTTGTTGGCGAAGGTAAGGCCCTTGAGCGGGACTTGCAAGGTGATGGGCACCAGCACGGTGTCAGAGGTCAGCTTAACGAAGTCAACTTGTACGTCAAAAGGCAAAAGATTGGTGCGGAATTTGTGTGTTACCAGCTCGTTCTGCAGGTCCTTGAATTTGATGTCGGGAGCGCGGTTCAGCTTGGCGAAGGTCTCCATCCGGTCAAACTGCTTGGTCTGGTTGCTTCTGTTGAAAGGACCTTCACCAATGGCTTCAAGGCCTCCACGGAAACGGTCAGCCTTGTTGGCCTGGCCCATTTCTTCCATGGTGGTTAGACCGGCGTTGGGAACGTGCAAAAGCGCGTCTTTCTTGGAGCGGTCCAGGGTCATTTCATAGGCGCCGCAGCCGCAATCATCCACAAATTCAATTTCGATTTCCTGCCCGATTCCCTCAAGATAGCGGTAACGCCAGACTTCAAAGGGGAATGTGGAGGTCGATCCGCCACCTTCCTCCGGCGAACGCTGATAGGGGCCGCCCATGGGGTGAGAGTCAATGGATGTAGGCTTTCCATACATCACATAAATTCTTCCGCGGTCCGTCCGCCATCCCGGCATGCCTGCCGCATAGTGTTCGTTGGCATAAGCAATACGCCGGTAATGCTCTTCCTTGAATTCATTTTCCGCTGTATCTGGAGTTGGATCACGGCGCTGCCAGAAGCCTTCAATAAAAACGTCACGTTCGGCGTTGGTGGTAAGCTTTTTAAAAGCGGAAAGTTCTTCATCCGTAATGATCCAGCGAACATCTTCGTCCAGCCACTTCTTATAGACGCCGCCCAGTTTTTCGATTTGCGCTGCTTTATCGTCTTTCTTCCTGGGACGTTTCAGCGGGTCCTGCTGACCATCCGTCTGCGCTGCCGCAGCCGACGGCTTCTGGTCTTTTTCCTGGGTACGACTATCCTGGCCCTGGACTAAAAAACACCCCGAAACCACAAAGATAACCAGTAAAAAAAGGTATTGAAAACGGGAATAACTGGACACCACTGGAGTCCTCCTGCAAACGTACAGATAATTGAATTCTAAGTCTTTTTCGACCCTACAATCAAGGATGAACAACCACCGCTGCTCTTCTCCCCCTTAGAACGCCTTCCGGGGCGTTTCTTGCTCCCAATTTAGCCACTGACCATCCACAAATCATGTAGAACAGCAATCTACTTAACCGTTATAATCAGAGACGGAAACCCGCCACTGACAGAAAATAACGCTCGATTTCCATTACACCTGCCACACGAAGGAACTTTCCCGGTCCTGCCGGCGTATAAAGGTGTGACGAACGACTGCGGTGCGCCGGAAGGTCATTCATGAAAGCAAAAAAAATTGCTCTTATTATAGGTGTGATCTTGCTGTTGGGCGCGATGGTTGGCTTTACCGTCAACCAAAGCCAGAAAAACGTGGTTACGGTGCAAAGCGGCAAGGTCTTCCGGCAGGATATCTCTTCCCAGGTAACTGCTTCAGGCCAGATCAAACCTAAAACAATCGTGAACGTGGGCGCCAACGCCATGGGCCGGATCGTTCGCTTGTTCGTCAAGGAAGGCGAGAAGGTCAAGAAAGGCCAGGTCCTGGCCCAACTGGAAAACGTACAGTCCGCGGCTGACGTGGATATGACTCGCGCCACCCTTACCAGCAGCCAGACCGATGCCGTTGCCGCTGAAGCCGCGCTCAATACCGCGCAGGCACAGCTCAAAAGCAGCGCCGCCGATCTTTCCCGCGCCAAGCTTGAGTTTGAACGCGCGCAAAGCCTCTATAAAGACCAGCTGATTTCCAAAGCCGACTTTGACACCAAGAAAGCCGCCTTTGAAGTCGCTGACGCAGTGCATGCCCAGGACGTGGCCCGCGTCGCGCAAAACAAAGCGCAGGTCGACTCCGCTCATGGACGTGTAGGCCAGGCGCGCGCACAGCTCACCCGCGTGAGTGACATTCTCAGCAAAACCACCTATTCCGCGCCCTTCAATGGCACGGTCACAAACCTTCCCGTTCATGAAGGTGAAACCGTGGTGATGGGCATCCAGAACTCTCCCGGCAGCACCTTGATGACCGTAGCGGATATGTCTGTAATTACCGCTGAAGTCCAGGTGGATGAAACCGATATCGTCAACGTAAAGCTGGACCAGCCCGCAGAAGTCACCATTGACGCGATTCCCAACCAGACTTTCAAAGGCAAGGTCACTGAAATCGGTGATAACGCCATCATCCGCTCCACCGGCGTCTCCACTTCACAAAGCCTTGCCGGCAGCCAGGAAGCCAAAGATTTCAAGGTCGTCATTACCCTGATTGACCCGCCGGTGAACCTGCGTCCCGGACTCTCCGCCACCGCCAAGATCACCACCGGCCAGGCGCAGAACGCGGTTGCCATTCCCATCCAGGCGCTCACCATGCGCGATAAGAATGACCTGCAGGCGCAGAAAACTCCGAGTAAGCCCGTGGACAAAACCGCCCCTGCGCCGCCGCCCGGAAAAAAGGAAAACACTGATGTTCAGGGCGTTTTTGTCATCAAGAACAAAAAGGCCGAGTTCCATGAAGTTGTGACCGGACTGACCGGCACCACGGAAATCCAGGTGAAAAGCGGCCTGAATGAAGGCGACGAAATCATCACCGGCAGCTACAAAGTCCTTAAAACCCTGCGCAACGGCGCCGGCGTGAAAGTAGATAATTCTCTGGCAAATAAGTCGGAGTCGTAAACTCCAGCGCCTTTCTTACGTCTAACAAAGTAGAGAGTGGGGTTCTCGGGTGGCAGCAGACCAGGAGAAAAGAATGGCAACCCAAGTCGCCGATATTTCGGAAGCGATCATCGCACCGCCAAGTGACTGTATCATCTGCACGGAAGACCTCTGGAAGACCTACCAGATGGGCACGGAGCAGGTGCACGCGCTGCGCGGCGTCAACCTGCGGATTGATCGCGGCGAATACGTTGCCATCATGGGCCCGTCAGGCTCCGGCAAATCCACGCTCATGAACCTCATCGGCTGCCTGGATACGCCCACCAAAGGCCGCTACTGGCTCAACAGCAACCTGGTCAGTGAGCTCGATGACGATGAACTCGCGCGTATCCGCAATAAAGAAATCGGCTTCGTTTTTCAGACGTTCAACCTGCTGGCCCGCGCCACCGCACTGCACAACGTCGAGCTGCCTCTGATCTATAGCGGCACGCCCGCAGACGAACGCATCTCCCGCGCCAAAGCCGCTCTGGAGGCCGTGGACCTGGGCGAGCGCATGAACCACAAGCCCAACGAGCTCTCCGGCGGACAGCGCCAGCGCGTTGCCATTGCCCGCGCCCTGGTCAACAATCCATCCATCATCCTGGCCGACGAGCCAACCGGCAACCTGGATTCCCAGACCGGCAACGAAATCATGAAGCTGATGGAAGAGCTGCACAAAAAAGGTAACACCATCGTGCTGGTCACCCATGAGGCTGACATCGCCGAACACGCTTATCGCGTGGTCCACATCAAAGACGGCGTGGTCGCCAGCGACGAACGCAAAAGCAGAATCGCCCCTCCGGAATAACCCAGCCGCAGATTGCGCAGATAGCCGCAGATTGAATAGAGAGAGGGAGCGCAGAACGCGTTCCTTCTTTCAGTTTTGTACCTCAGGGCTTTGCTTCGGTCACCTTCAGTTCGGCGTTTTCTGAGCCGATCAGCCCCGTGCGTTCGTCGCGCACGGCCAGGCGCAGAAGATAACTGCCTTCGCCCAGATTGAATGACGCGCGGCACGGCAGGTTGGTACGCAGGACCTGGTTGTAAGCATCGGGCTTGAGCGCAGTGGTCACGTCTGAAGCTTCTGTCCGGAGCGGCACGCCTTTCTCCGAGTAAACCTCGACTGCGCATTTCACTATGGCGTGCTCCAATCCGTCCTCTCCGTGCTGGAAGCTGAGAGCATGGGGATCAACGGCAAAGTCGACCAGCACTTTGTTGCCTGTCTTCTCTGACGGCGGCAGCACACGGGCCTGAAACAGCAGCGCCGTGGACGCCGGCGTTTCCGGCGAGAGCGCCTGAATGAGATCATGCGCACGCTGTTTGGGGTCTTCGCGCAGGTAGCTGGCGGGATCGATGGCGAAATATCCGATGCGATAACGCAGCTTCACGTCAGCGCGGGCCGTCTTGATCTGGATCTTGCGAAAGCGGCCATCCCATTCCCTGCTGGTGGGATAGTAGCCCAGCGTGTAATAGGTTGCGCCATCGTCCATGCTGGCCAGGACGGCCTTATCGAGATCATTGTTGTTATAGAACGCCTTGCCGCCAGTCCTTTCCGCCAGCGTGTTCATCGTGCCGTGGGCCGCCAGAAGTTCGTCAGAAAGATTGGCGGCGACCGGTTCAAGACCAACACCGGAGCCGTCACTGTAACCGCCGCCCAGCGGATGCTTGCTGGCGCCGCTGGCTTCCAGAAAACTCAAGGTCGCCATGCCACGCGCGTCCACGGGATAGACCGCGACCTGCGCGCTCATCAGTGAGTCCGCCATGCGGGCAAGCTGGGGCTCATAGTTGCGCTCTGAAGCCTGGCCTCTCAGCTTCATTTTTCCGTCAACATTGAGCGCCAGGGGAAACGACGCGGAGAGCCAGATCAGGTTTTTGCGTCCCGGATACGCCGAGAGGGCTTGTGCGATCGCCTGCAATGCCTTCAGCGTGACTGCCACTCGATCATCCGCGCCGAAAGAAGCTGCGATCTGCGTGAAACGCAGATACGACTGCAGAGTTTGAAGCGAGGGTGCGACAGTGGTAAGGATGAAAGCTTGCGATATAGGGTCCCCTACCGGGTTTTTCAGCTGCTGTGGAGGACGGTCTCTATAGTTCTTAAGCGCATCCCGCAAAACCGCTGGATCGCTGGTGAAGTCCTGCAGCATCTGCAGCTTTGCTCCCAGCGCATAAATCGCCACTGGCCGGCCCGGCGGCAGCTTCTGCAGGACCTTGAACATCTCTTCGCGCACGTTGTGCTGATTGATCAGGGTTGAGTTCAGCGCGTCCACAAGAATTACGTTGAGAGGCCCGGTGGCCCGATACGCGGGAACATTGGTGAACAGATGTTCAGCAGGCCGAGGCGCAGGCGGTGGCGCTGAAGCGGCAGGCTCGCTTACCTCCGTGGGATGTTGAAAGCTGAAGCTGCGGACTTGCTGCGCGCTTCCCTCATCCAGAAGAGTGAAGTCGCCGGCCTTGAGGTCAGTGACGGGATTGCCATTGCGGTCTGTAGCCACAACGTCCACGACGACCATTCGCGTGGTTGCGCGCATGACCGTAGCCGACTCATAGACAGGTGTGGTTTGCGTCTGTATCGGTTGGGTTTGTGCAGAAAGATGACTGGTGAAAATCAGAAGCAGCAACGGACTTGTGCAAAGGAGACGCCGGAGATGGATAGGCATGGATCCTCCGGGCCTTATAGAAGCACATGACAGGCCAAACTCGTGTCACGACATTTTCTTGATTTTGCACAACTGCGTCAGCATCGCAGCGTGCAATGCGTCCCAGCATGGTGGTTTTCAGCCAGACACTGTGGCTGATTTGGGCCGGAATACCACTCGCCAGAAAAAGAAGCCCAAAAAGCAGGACGGTGTGCCAGATCGGAGCAACCAGCCGTGATGGCTCGTCTCCGTTTTTCGGTATTGCCGATGTTGCCAAGAGCTATTTCTTATCACATTCAGCGCGGGGTGAGGAGTATAGAATGATGGCGCTCGTTTGCATCCAAGCCGCAGAAAAAAATGGAAGGGGTTGAATGGCTGAGGAAACCGTCACACCAAAATCACAGTTGCGCCGCGCCATGGGCTTCTGGGACGTGTTGCTGTTCAACATCGCCGCCGTGCTGGGCCCGCGCTGGATTGCCGCGGCCGCACACAACGGCTCGTCTTCCATCAGCCTGTGGGTGCTGGCGGCGGTGTTCTTTTTTCTGCCCACGGCGCTGATCATCATTGAGCTTTCCACGCGCTATCCGGCGGAGGGCGGGCTCTATGTGTGGAGCAAGGAGGCGTTCGGCGATTTCCACGGCTTTGTGGCGGGATGGTCCTACTGGATCTACACCTTCTTTTATTTTCCCGGACTGCTCACGGCGAGCGTCGCCATGTCTGTATACATTGGCGGACCAAAGTACGGGTGGCTGGCAAGCAATCCCAGATATTTGCTTTGGGCGTCCCTGGCGCTGCTGGTAACAGCGGTACTCTTCAATATCATTGGATTAGACATCGGCAAGTGGCTACAGAACGCCGGCGGCGTCTCCACGTATGTTCCACTGCTGATGCTGGTAGGGATCGGGACCTATCTAGCGATGCATCGCGGCAGCTCCACGCACTTTTCCTGGCATTCGATCCTGCTTGACTGGCCGCCGGACATCGACAAGCTCAATTTCTGGTCGAACATTGCCTTTGCTTTTACAGGAATGGAGCTGGTATGCGCCATGAGCGAAGAGGTGCGCGATCCACGCAAAACCTTTCCCCGGGCCCTCTATGCTTCCACGGGGCTGATCGCTGTGATCTACGTGGTGGGCACCATGGGGCTGCTGTGGCTCCTGCCCGCGGAGCAGATCGATCCGCGCAACGGAGTGTTCCAGGGAATTACTCTTGGTTCCGCGACGCTGGGGATCGCGTGGTTCGGCATGCTGGCGGCTTTGCTGGTGACGGTGGGCAATGCCGGCGGAGTTGGCGCAACGGTGGCAGGAGTTGCGCGTGTGCCCTTCGTGGCCGGAATTGACAACTACCTTCCTTCTTATTTCGGCAAGATCCATCCCAAATGGAAGACACCCTACATTTCCATCTTGATTCAGGCCGTTATCTCAGCGGCGATTCTGGTGTTGTCGCAAATTAACGCCACTGTCATAGGCGCCTACCAATTTCTGGTATCGATGTCAGTGATTCTTTACTTCATCCCGTTCTTGTATATGTATGGTGCGGCAATCAAATTGTCCTACCGTCCGGACCGCGATGCTCTGGGGCAGGCCGTGCTGGTTCCCGGCGGCAAAGCAGGAATCTGGATTGCCGGATCTCTTGCCTTCCTGATTACGCTGGGCTCAATGGTACTGGCGGCGATCCCGCCGGGCGGGGAAAACAAGTTTCTCTTCGAGGCGAAGCTGGTGGGGGCCACGGTGGCCTTTGTGGGAACGGGATTGATTCTCTATTGGCGCGGCGCAAGAAAGAAAGCCAAGGGCGGCATTTAAGCACCGGAACCGCCCGTTCATTGACAGCACGGGACCGCCAAGGCAGAATCTCTAGGTGATGCGCCCTTTTTTTTGTAGTGTGCTTGTTCTGTGCTTCTCCCTTGGGGCTTTTGCTCAAAAGAACTCTTACATCTTTGTCTGGGGAGGCGATGACGCAAAAAAAGACAAAGACTTTCTTGCTGTCCTCAATGCTGACGCGCAATCGCCCGACTATGGAAAGGTAGTTGCCTCCGTGGCGGTTCCAGGTCCAAGCGGCACGCCGCACCACACGGAAGCAGAGATGCCGCTGGGCGGCTTTCTCCTGGCAGACGCGTTTGAAAGCGGACAAACCAGCTTGTTCGACTTGCGCAAACCTCTACAGCCGCGGCTGTAACCACTTTCGGCGACATGAACGGTTACATGCATCCACACACCTATACGCGCCTGCCCAACGGACACATATTGGCAACGTTCCAGTATCACGGCGGCCACGAGCCAAAGTCGGATGGCGGTGGACTGGTTGAGTTCACGCAGAAAGGCAAATTCATCCGCGCAGGCAGCGCCATGGATCCATCGGTAAAAGACGAACCGATCCGCCCTTACAGCGTTGTGAACCTGCCAAAGTTGGACCGTGCAGTGAGCACAAATACCTCCATGCACTTCCCCACGGACGGAAAGACGCACACCATCCAGATCTGGCGACTCTCCGGCCTCAAGTTGCTGCGCACCGTGGCACTGCCTACTGGTCCGGGCGGAACAGAGCAGCTATTGCCCGGCGAACCTCATCTTCTCAGTGACGGCAAGACAGTACTCATACACACATTTTCCTGCGGTCTCTATGCACTGAATGGAATTGACGGCGACAATCCTCAGGTTCGCCACGCGTACAGCTTTGACGGCAAATTTTGCGGCGTCCCACTGCTCATTGGCCACTACTGGATTCAGACTCTTTCCACGGCACACTCCGTCGCAGCCTATGACATTTCTGATCTCGTGCACATCCGTGAAGTCTCGCGAGTAACGCTCAATGACAAGCAGTCTCCGCACTGGATAGCTGCTGACTTAGACGGCAGGCGCATCCTGCTCAACTCCGGCGAGTACGCTGACCATCGCATGTATATTGTGAACTTTGATCCGGCGACAGGCGCTTTGCAGCTGGACGAGAAATTTCGCGATCCCGGAAGCGACCAGCCCGGCGTGAGCATGGACGGCAAAACATGGCCGCATGGATTCGCCGGCGATGCCTATGGACATGGAGCGGTCTTTTCAAGGGAGTAAAGTCGGAGCAGGTCTGACACCACGGATACCTGGCCCAGTCCTCCAATTTTTTCTGCAACTTCTTTCTTTCCGCGGACGTATTAATAAAAGACCGTGCAAGGCAGTCATATACACGTGTGTCCGCCTGGAAGCCGGGGGCACGACAAGAGGGGACCTTTGCCCATGGGATATGTCCAGTCTCAACTCAAACAGGTATTGCGCCGCCTCAGCCGTGCGCCAATGTTTACTGCCGTAACTCTTATCACTCTGGCTGCGGGCGTGGGAGCCAACACCGTGGTTTTCAGCGTGCTTGAGGGCATCCTGATCAAACCGCTGCCGTATCCACAAGCTGAGCAACTGGTGAGCGTGGCCCATGCAGCGCCTGGCATCAACATCAAGGAGTTGCCCGGAGCGCCTTCCAATTACTTCATCTACCGCGACCAGAACCGCACCATGCAGGACATTGGGATGATGACCAATGATTCCGGAAGCGTAACCGGAGTGGCCGAGCCGGAGCAGGTAAGAGTATTGCGCGTGACAGACGGCCTGACTTCGATCCTGGGAGCAACGCCCATGCTGGGACGCGGGTTCACGCGGCAGGATGACACACCCGGCAGCCCGGAAACAGCGCTGCTGATGTACGGTTACTGGCAGCGCAAGTTCGGCGGGAACCGTGACGTAGTAGGCCAGACGATCAAGTTGGATGGCAAGCCGCGGCAGATCATCGGCGTGCTGCCGGCCAGCTTTCACTTCTTTGATCAGGAAGATCCTGCTCTGCTGATTCCCTTCCAATTTGATCGCAATAAAATTTTTCTCGGGAACTTCAGCTACTTCGGCGTGGCAAGACTTAAACCGGGCGTAACCATTGAACAGGCCAGCGCGGACGTGGCGCGCATGCTACCCATCGTCGGCCAGAGTTTTCCCGCGCCGCCGGGGTTCAGCGTGAAGATGTTTGAAGACGCCCACCTGGGGCCAAACATCACGCCGCTGAAAAACAGAGTGGTGGGAGACGTGGGCAAGGTGCTCTGGGTGCTGATGGGATCGATTGCGCTTGTGCTGTTGATCGCATGCGCCAACGTGGCCAACCTGGTGTTGGTGCGTGTGGATGGGCGCCGCCAGGAACTGGCCATCCGTGCCGCTCTGGGTGCAGGGTGGAGCCGGATTGCGACAGAGCTGATGTTTGAGAGCCTTGTACTGGGCCTGCTGGGCGGATTGTTGGGACTGGGCCTGGCATTTGGCGCTCTGCGCTTTCTGGTGGCGATTGCACCCAAAGGGCTGCCACGCATCCATGAGATTGGCATTGACGGCACGGTGCTTCTGTTTACTTTTTCTGCGGCGCTGCTGGCCAGCATACTCTTTGGCTGCATTCCCATCTTTAAATATGCAGGAGCGCGCCTGGCCACGGGCCTGCGTGAAGGCGCCAGAGGCTCAAGCCAGAGCCGTGACCAGCATCGCGCACGCAGCGTGCTGGTGGTGGTGCAGGTGGCGCTGGCCCTGGTGCTGCTCATCTGCTCCGGGCTCATGGCGCGAACGTTTGCCGCTTTGACCAAAGTCCAGCCGGGCTTCCGGGTGCCGGAATCAATCCAGCTCTTTTCACTCTCGATCCCCAAGAGCGAAGTTGCCGAAGACGAAAACGTTGCGCGCAAGCTGGAAGAGATGCTCCGCAAGGTGGAAGCGGTGCCGGGCATAACGTCCGCGGGAATTTCAACAAGCATCCCGATGGACGGCAACAGCAGCATGGATCCGGTTTTTGCGGAAGACCACTCGTATCGTCCGGGCGAACTTCCCGCCATCCGCCGGTTCAAGTACATGTCTCCGGGATTCCTTGAAACCATGGGCATACCGCTCGCCGCGGGCCGCAATATCACGTGGACGGACCTCTACAACAAAACTCCGGTGGCGCTGGTGTCAGAAAATATGGCCCGCGAGATGTGGCACTCTTCCGCGGCGGCGCTGGGCAAGCGCGTGCGCGTGGGAAACAATGACGAATGGAGAGAAATTGTAGGCGTGGTGACCGATGTCTATGACGATGGCGTAAACCAGGAAGCTGCAAAGTCGGCTTACTGGCCCCTGCTGATGAATAATTTTGAAGGCGAGAAGGTACAGGCGGTACGCGATGTGTCATTTGCCTTGCGCACGCCTCGCGCCGGAACAGAAGGCCTGATGAAAGAAGTGCGCCAGGCCGTCTGGTCAGTGGACCCGAACATTCCGCTCGCCGAGGTCCACACCGAGGAGTATTACTATCGCACCTCCATGGCACGCACTTCTTTTACTCTGCTCATGCTGGCTGTTGCGGGCGGGATGGCCCTGCTTCTGGGCACGGTGGGCATTTATGGCGTGATTGCCTATTCGGTTTCACAGCGCACGCGCGAGATCGGGATCCGCATGGCGCTGGGCGCGCAACGGCAGGAGTTGACCGGTATGTTCGTCCGGCACGGGCTGTTGCTCACTGCAATCGGCGTGGCCTTTGGACTGGTTGCGGCGGCGCTCTCCATGCGCTTCCTTTCGTCTCTGCTGTTTGGCGTGAAGCCGGTGGACTTGATCACGTATGCTGCTGTGTCATTGGGCATGGCGGCAACCGCCATGCTGGCAAGCTATCTGCCGTCACGCAGAGCGGCAACGGTGGACCCGGTGGAGGCACTGCGCGGGGAATAGCGTGAAGACATGTTGTCCTGGGGAGCTTTCCATGCTGAGCAATCAATGGGCTGGGCAATCGATTTGCTGAACAGCGGCTTCAGGTCAAGCGTCTGCCCATAGAACCATGTAGAGCCGCCAAGGACGCGATAATCGTTGGAGAAATCAGACGAATAGTAAAGCACGTCGTCGAGTTGCAGCACGTCAAAGGTCTGGAATCCGGGCTCGGTGTGCGGCAGTTCCTTAAATGCCTTGGCCACAATCTGGTATTCCGCTGTGCTCCTGATGGTGGCTGCGTCGCCCCGCCAGACGTCCGCTCCAATTTTTTCACACTGGTTGTGCAGGACCGCTCTTACCCTTGGATTTTGCAGCTCCTGGTCAGAGAGGATAAAAATGCGATGAATTTTGCCGCCGCTGTCAATGAACCGTCGATTGGCGCGTATATAGTCACTAAACGTATCGGTAGTCCAGTATTGCCAGTAGTGGTCCACGATCCAGATTTCTGACGTGCGATGCACGTCGCGGCCCAGCTCATCCGCGTAGCGATCCAGCATGCGCGTAAGTGTGTGGAGTGTCTCTCCACTCCGGGCATAGTAGACAGGCTCTTTCGGGCCCTGCTTCCACAAGACCCATGCCTCGGAAATATGGTCTGCCAGCACCAGCTTCCAGGCTTCTGAGTGCTGCCGCCACCACCATAGAGGCGTGATGATAAAGATCGCCACCAGCAGAACTGGAACAAGCATATTTCGCGCACGGCGGGAAATCCAGATCCCCTGTGGCTGTGCTGGCTGAACCACAGACAGCGCCGCAGATGCGCCCCGCGCGGCAGAAGCGCTCTTACCGGCTTTGGCTGTCCGGGCAGAGGATGGTGAATCATTGGAGCCGTTCAGCGTTAAAAAGCTGCCCAGCGCCTTGATCGTAATCCGGAGATTTTTACTGAACCGGAAAATAGCAAAGACCGCCACCACGGCGACCACAACCAGACCCAGGAGCGCTGCTTCGTTCGTGCTCATGCTGGACTTTCCCTTGAGGTTCGCGTTCAGATAAGGACAGCAGACAAAGACAGCAGGAAGTAGAACCTCTATATTCTTGTGACCGGGAAGCGCAAAGCGTTTCACGGATACAACAGAAAAATGGGCCTGGATGGCATTTGTTACGGCACAATTTGATTTGCAGAAAGGGAGTTCCGCTTTGGCCACATGTTGAAGAACTGCCCGCCAAGCCAGCTCACGACTTGGCGGGAAGCCATTTGCGTCACTGCTTCATGGTTTGAACCCGGGACTATCGCGCCTTCCAAATAGCGCGCTGTCCGGCGGCAGACTCCATACTGGCGGCAGAGGCGCCGGACGCATCGCAAGCTGTTCTCCAAGGATCTCCAGCACCTGCGAACGCTTTTCCATGACAATGCGCGCAAGCCGGTACTGCTTTTTTTCTGTCTTAAAGACCAGCCTGCTCGAAGGTGAAGGCCCGCCGCTATCGACAGACCGGGTGATAAGAGAGGCGACGGTACGCGCCTTGGCATCACGCAGCGCCATCAATCCCGCGCCCACAATCACGAATTGATAATGGCCGGATTGAAACGTCCGGTTGCCTATGTTGAACTTGAACGGCACGTCAGCGTTAAAAGCGTCATAGGTGCGCGCTTGTGCCGCTGCGCCCGGAAGGCAGGCCAGCAGTGCGGCTGCAAGCAGAGTCAAATGCAATAAGAACTTCATCTTCCCATCTCCAGTGGTCCCGGGAATTCGAGCGCGGGGAGCGATGAGCAGCAAACGGTTTCCAAGGAGAGGTGAATCCCCCCGCCTGCCGTCTCATCGCAAATGCCGGCGCTTGCGTATTGGAGTGGTCCGGCATGCCATGAGAACTATTGTTTGTTTTCATTACATGAATGAATTACGCTCATACCTGAAGATTGGCGGGGGAAATCATATGGAACTCAAACTGGAGATACGCCACTTGAAGCTGCTGGTGGCCGTGGCAGAGAGCGGCACGGTCACGGAAGCGAGCAATCGTCTGCATCTCACGCAGTCGGCGCTGAGCCACCAGCTGCGCGACGCCGAAGAAAGACTGGGAACGCCCCTGTTTCTGCGGCTGGGGAAAAAAATGGTGCTGACTCCCGCGGGCGAGACGCTGCTGGCTTCAACGCGCCGTGTGCTGGAAGAGCTGAGCAATGCCGAGCGGATGATCGCCGGCTCCAATGGCGGTTCGCGTGGCGTGATCCGGCTGAGCACCGAGTGCTATACCTGCTATCACTGGCTGCCTTCGCTCATGACGAACTTTCACAAAAAATTTCCCGGCGTGGAGATCCGTATCAATGCCGACGTGACAGCAGAAGCGGTGTGCGCCTTGCTGGAGGGCAAGCTGGACGTGGCTCTTGCTTCGTGGTCGCCGGACAACAGGAAGCTGCGGAAGCTGCCGCTGTTTGACGACGAGATGGTGCTGACGATGTCGCCACGGCATCGCCTGGCGCGCGTGGACTATGTCCGCCCGGCGGACCTGGCGGGAGAGACGATCCTGATCTATCCGCCACGCTCTGAGAGCACGCTGCTCATGCAGGTGATGCAGCCCGCGGGCGCTATGCCGGGGCGGGTGATCGAGATTCCGCTGACGGAAGGGCTGATCGGGCTGGCCGCGGAAGGTACCGGAGTGGGACTGCTGGCGGCGTGGGCCGTCGCACCCGATGTCCGGGCAAAGAAGGTGGTGACAAAGCCGATCGGGCCGCACGGACTGCATCGGACGTGGCACGCAATGACGCTGCGCGATCAGCCTCATCCGGAATATCTGGAGGTGTTTTTGCAGTTGCTGAAGTCGGCGTCGCCGTTCAAGCGGAAGAAGGGTTGATGAGAAATGCAAAACCTTACCGCTGAACAACGCGGATCAGAAGAGATTGCCAGAATCGCCGGAATTGAAAAGCGGGTGAATTTTCACCGCCGGAGGTGCGGAGACACGGAGAAGAACGGAGGATCGAGTCAACACCGAAACAGCGCAATTAGGATATGATTTTCAGTAGAAACGATGGACAACGGCCTAACTGGAGCGGCAGAGCTGGTTTACTGCCGTTGTCAGGCAACCAAAGCTCCTGAAACAGGCTTCCATAGCTAGTCACATGGGACTCATTCAGAGGCAGTTGCCGAACCGAGGGCCAGGTGGCCCACATATTGAGACCGGGCCGGGCCCGGAAGTCATCAAAGCAGCGCCGGGACGGCCATTTATCGTACCAAGACAGGCCCGGACGGACAACGAAACAGCTACAATGCCGCATCGTAAGGATCAGCGGCCTGACAAGGGCAAATTGACACAAGCTAAAAAAGTAATCGCATCCGGAATGACCGAAGCCGAAGCGATTGACCGAGCCAAAGCCGGCGACGCGGAATCGTTTGAAGGCCTGTATGGGCTGCACAAGCGCCGTGTGTATTCACTGTGTTTGCGCATGACCGGCAACACGGCAGAAGCCGAAGACCTGACGCAGGAAGCGTTCTTGCAGCTCTATCGCAAGATTGCCACGTTCAGGGGCGAGTCAGCGTTTTCAACCTGGCTGCATCGCCTGGCGGTGAACGTGGTGCTGATGCACCTGCGCAAGAAAGGCCTGCCGGAGATATCGCTGGACGAGGCGCTGGAGCCGCAGCATGAAGACGGACCCAAGAAAGACATCGGCGCCAGGGACAACGTGCTGGCCGGGTCCATTGATCGGGTCAACCTGGAGCGGGCCATTGAGAGTCTGCCACCAGGATACAGAATCATCTTTGTACTACATGACGTTGAAGGGTACGAACATAACGAGATTGCGGAAATGATGGGTTGCTCGATTGGCAACAGCAAGTCGCAATTACATAAGGCGCGCATGAAGTTGCGCGACCTGTTGAAACTCAGCAGAGCCGAAAAGGCCGCCCGCAGATAGAAGACAAACAAATGCGGCTGAGAGTAAGACCGAGTCCAATGACGCGATGAAGCAACCCGGGCAAGCGCGCAAAGAGACGTTGCGCGGGGACTTCGAAAGGAAACAGAGATTCGCGTTTTGGTTTTCCCCTGCAAGTACGTTGGGAGAGGATACGAAAAATGAATTGCCAGCAATTCCAGGAAGTACTGCCTTACATCATTGAGAGCGGCGGCGAGGGCGATGACGAGTCCCATCTGCAGACGTGCCCTTACTGTGCTTCATTGGTGCAGGACCTGCGCTATATCGCAGAACAAGCCAAACTGCTTTTACCCATGCACGATCCGAATCCGCGGGTCTGGAACAAAATTGAACAGTCCCTGCAACGCGAGGGACTCTTGGAGGGTCGAATGTCCCCCCCGGGACATATACAGAAAAACTCGACCCCGCACCAAGCCAAGAACTGGACGCCCGTAGGATGGGCCATGGCCCTGACGGCAGTAATCATCTTTGCCGTTGTACTTATTAACTACAAGCCAAATCAGTTGCCTCAGACCCAGTTGTCGGCGCAGAATAGCAGTGCAGAACCAGCACAATTTAATAGTGACGACCGGTTGCTGATCAGCCAGCTCTCACAGCAAGCTCCGGATGCACGCGGCGCTTATGAGAGTAGCCTGCGCGACGTGAATGCATATATCTCTGACGCCCAGCAGGCGGCAGAACGTGATCCGGACGATGCGACCGCGCAGGAGTTGCTGCAGGACGCATATGAGCAGAAAGAAATGCTGTACCAGATGGCAACCGCCCGTTCGTTACCCTGAACGGATGAGGAGGCTTGAAACGGCCATGCTTGAAACGATGAATCGTATCCAAAAGGCGCCACGGGGCCGGCACGCACTACTGTTTGCCGCCGCAGCCAGCTTGACGGTCGGGATTGGCATGGCGACGGCACAAGCGGCGGAAACACGCAAAGAAGCCAAACTCGATATCGCCGCGGGCGGCGCGCTCAACATTGTGAATAACGGCGGGTCCGTTACACTGCGCTCCGGCAACGTCCGTCAGGTGCTCGTCACATACGTTACGCACTCCGAGAAAATAGAAGTCGATCAAAATGCCAGCGGCAACAAGGAGCGCGTGGAATTGCGCACGCATGTGCTTCCTAATGAAAAGCCCAGCGCCGACGAAGCAAAAGTGGATTATGACGTGACGGTTCCTGCCGGCATTTCCGTGAATGTGAGCACAACCTCCGCGCCCATCACCGTGGACGGGCTTAAGGGCGATATCGGACTTTCTTCTGAAACCGGACAGATCACATTACATAATGTTGTGAAATCACATGTGCGGGTGCGGAGCATGACTGCCGGAGTCACTTTGACGGATGTGACTCTCAGCCGCGTTGATTTACAGTCCGCCGGAGGCGCGATTCTGCTCAATAATGTAACCGGGCAGCGTGTAACGGCAGGAACAACGAGCGGCAACATTGAATATCGCGGAGATTGCTCAGGCGGCGGAGATTACCTTCTTACCACGCACAGCGGCGCCATTGACGTGACCCTTCCCCCCACTGCCTCAGTCGATCTCACGGCGCGCTCCACGAACGGCCCGGTTGAGAACGCATTCCCTTTGCAGGAAAAGAGCCACAACTCCTTTGTCCCCAGGCAGGGACGTTCCTTCGCAGGTACCTCCAATTCCGGTTCATCGTCGGTTGAGCTCCAGTCATTCAGTGGTAAAATCCGCGTGAAGAAGCAATAACGTAACGCGCTCAAAAGAAAAACCTTATGTCCCGGCGAGCAGACGCAAAACGATGCGTGGTCCTCATCGGGTTCATGGGCGCGGGTAAAACAACCGTTGGACGCGCTCTGGCAAAACGTCTGCGCTGCGAGTTTTGTGATCTCGACGACGTGATCGAACAGCGCGAGCAAAAGAGCGTTGCGGAGATTTTTTCCGCATCCGGTGAAGCGGCGTTTCGACGCATGGAAAGTGCGGCGCTGACAGCATTGCTGCAAGATTCTCAGTCAGCGGGCGATCTGGTGCTGGCACTCGGCGGTGGAGCATTTGTCCAGAAGCACAACCGCGCGGCGCTGGACGCTGCGGGCGCAATCACGGTGCTGCTGGAAGCCCCGCTGGAAGAATTGCGCCGGCGCTGCCATGGTGAGGGTAAGGTTCGTCCACTGGCGCTGGAGCAGACCAGGTTCAATGAGTTATTTGCCGCCCGGCGCGCGGACTATGAACTGGCTCGATTCAGGGTGCAGACACTGAACAAACCGGTCAGGCGGATTACAGCGGAGATCGAACGGCTGCTAACAGCGGTAGTGGGGCAGTTTTAGAAAACTGATCCACTACCGGGTATCAGCGTCTAGCGATTCGCTTGCGAATCGCGGGCCTTTAGGCAGACGGTTTATCACACAAAAGCGGAGGTAGAAGAGTGAAAGCAGTAAAGCTGGTCATCCTTTTGAGCACGGTGCTCGCTACGTCAATCTGTCTCAACGCGGCTGACAAGGTCAAAGAGAAGGAAAAGCCCGGCTCAAAGGTGGCCGACTCCGGCAGCTTTGGAATTTTCCTGAATGGCAAGCGCGTGGGCACTGAAACATTCAACATCACGGAAACAATGACCGGCGAGCGGCGCCCTGACTATTCCACCGCTACCTCAGAAATCAAGTTTGACGATGGAAGATTCAAGGCCATCCAGACCGCGGAAATGCAAATTTCCGCCAACGGCGAGTTACGCTCCTATAGCTGGCACGCCACGGTCCCGCAGAAAGAAGAAGCGTCCGTTGAGCCCAAAGACCAGCTTCTTGTGGAGCACATCACGCCTGCCGACCAGAAAAAGATGGATGTCCAGCACATGCTCCCGCTTTCCACGGTGATCCTTGACGACAACTTTTTCTCTCAGCGTGAGGTCCTGCTCTGGTGGTATCTCTCCAAGGGCTGCCGACGTCAGGATAACGCTCTGCTCTGCGGCACCGGCAAGTTCGTGATTCTTGTCCCGCGTCAGCACGTCTCCGGTAACGCCACTCTGGAACTGCTGGGGCAGGAAAAAGTCATGGTAAAAGGCATTGAACGCGACCTCAATAAGGTCAAGCTGGATACCAATGGCCCACAGTCGCTCACCTGGCTCAACGACCAAAGCCGTGAAGCCGACGCCACGCAGTGGGTCCTCTGGGTCGATGATCACTACAGGATCATCAAGATGACCGTGGCCGGAAGCGACGTTGAGGTGGTCAGAGACTGAAAAGAAATTGGTAAATGAGCAAATCGGTAAATGGGGGTAAGTGGATGGAGCGCCTTGTTCTTGCGTTTCAATGTACTCAATTACCAAATTACTCATTTACCAATTTTGCGCACCCGTGAAATCGCCAATGGAGTTAGCACTTTTGTTTACTGGAAAACTGCGGAAACTGCGTTAAACTCTCCTCACCATCCCCTGGGGTTCGAATTAAGTCTCGAATTTACGTCCTCGAATTTAAGTATGGCGAATAACCATCGGTCAGACATTCTGTTCTTTTTCGGCGTACTTCTTGCCCTGTGGGTTGCATACATGGTGCGTGACGTGCTCATGCTGATCTATGTGGGTGCGTTGTTTGCCGTGGTGCTGTCGCCCGCCATCGGCGTAATCCAGAAAATACGGATCAACGGCTGGCGCGCCGGACGCGGCTTCGCCATCATCTTTCTGATCCTCATGCTGGTGCTGGCGGGCACGCTGTTCGCGGTGTTTGCTCTGCCACCCGTCTATCGCGATGGCCGGAACTTCTCCGCTGACTGGCCCAAGCACATGGCCGAACTGACGGAGGGAATTCATCATCTGCCTTTTGCCAACAAGATTGATCCCGCCGGCCTGCAAAAATATGCGGCGGAGATTGCCGGTGATGCCGGTGGTCTCTTCTTGAATCTTGCGGGCGGCATCTTCGGCCTGTTTACCGCCGTCATTCTTACGGCTTACTTCATTATTGATGGCGACCGCACCTTTCATTGGGCCGTTTCCATGTTTCCACTCGACCAACAACCGCGGCTGGAGGCGACGCTCTTGCGCGCCAAGGCCCGCATGCGCAACTGGCTGATCGGCCAGACGCTGTTGATGTTGAGTCTGGGACTCGCCAGCCTGATCGTCTATTGGTCTCTGGGCCTCAAGTATTTTTATCTGCTGGCGATGTTCGCCGGCATCGCCAATATTCTGCCTATTGCCGGCCCCATTAGCGCTGTCGTCCTGGCGTCTGTAGTGGCTATTCTGGATTCTCCGCAGAAACTTGTGGGTGTGATCGTCTTCTTCGCCATTTACTTCCAGATTGAAAGCGTCTTCCTCTCGCCGCGCATCATGAAGCACACTCTGAACCTCTCACCTCTGACCGTGATCATCGCCCTCTCCATGGGAGGCGCGCTGGCAGGAGTCGTTGGCGCACTCGTGTCAGTCCCAACCGCCGCCCTGGTCATGGTATTGGTCGATGAATACCTGGTGAAGCGCAAGCCCGCCGAAACGGCGAAGGCAGCAGCCGCAGACTGAGCTGGAAGCATTCAGCCTTCAGCATTCAGCCCCGAATCGGTGTGGATGCCAAAAAGAAAAACTGAAATACAGACGAACTGATGAGTAAGCGAAGGAAGCAACAACTCAAATTCCTCTGCTGCCTCCGCTCCTCCGTGTTTCAAAGGTTTTCATCGTGGCTCACGGGACTGTTTCTGGACTGAATGCTGAATGCTGACGGCTGAGTGCTTCTTCGCAATGTTAGAATCTAAATTTCATTGTCCCCATGACCACCAAAATTCCAGTCGGTATTCTCGGCGCTACCGGGACGGTCGGGCAGCGGTTTATCCAACTGCTCGATGAGCACCCGTGGTTTGAAATCACCTGGCTTGCAGCATCAGACCGCTCCGCGGGCAAACTCTATGCTGAAGCCGCCAAATGGAACCTGGCAACGCCAGTCCCGCCGAAGATCGCCGCAATGAAGGTTTCCGCCGCCGCGCCCGACAAGAGCACGCCCAGGCTCGTCTTCGCCGCGCTGGATGCCGCCGCCGCGCAGCAGATCGAACCGGCTTTCGCCGAAGCAGGCCACGCCGTGGTCTCAAACTCCAGCGCGTTTCGCATGGCGGAAGATGTTCCGCTCATTATTCCCGAGGTCAACGGCGACCACGCTCCACTGATCAAGACACAAAGCTGGTACAAGAAAAACGGCGGATTCATGGTGACCAACCCCAACTGCTCCGCCATCGGACTGGTGCTGGCGTTGGCGCCTCTGCACCGCCGCTTCGGCATCGATAAGATTTTTGTCGCCACCATGCAGGCCATCAGCGGCGCGGGCTATCCCGGCGTGCCCTCCATGGACATCCTGGGCAACGTGATTCCCTACATCGCCAAGGAAGAAGACAAGATGGAAGCCGAAACGCGCAAGCTGTTGGGATCGCTGAACAGCTCCAGCGTCATTCCCGCCGATCTCGTGCTAAGCGCGCATTGCAACCGCGTGGCGGTGGAAGACGGCCACACGGAATCGGTTTCACTCAAGCTGCGCAGCCCCGCACAGGCTGATGAGATCATTGCAGCGTGGAATGAGTTCCGCTGCCTGCCGCAGAAACTCAAGTTGCCTACGGCACCAGAGCAGCCCATTATCTATGAAACCGCGCCGGACCGCCCTCAGCCTCGCCTGGACCGTGACCGCGGCAAAGGCATGAGCGCCGTGGTTGGCCGCCTGCGCCCCTGCAATATCTTCGACTGGAAATTTACCGTGCTCTCGCATAACACCATCCGCGGCGCCGCCGGTGCAGCTGTCCTGAATGGCGAATTACTCAAAGCGCAGGGATACCTGGGTTGATCGTGTTCACGCAATCTTGCCACTCTTCTTTGGCTGCTCTCCGTGCCTCCGTGTCTCCGTGGTGGGTGTTCTCTGGAGTGCCCTCATGATCGTCATGAAATTTGGCGGCACCTCCGTCCAGGACGCCCAGGCCATTGACCGCGTCGCGGCCATCGTCCGCGAGCGCCTGCATGAACGCCCCGTCGTCGTTGTCAGCGCGCTCGCCAAAATCACTGATCAGCTTCTCGCCATGGCGGCGGCTGCCGGCGCGGGCAATCGTGAAATGGCCCTGGAGCTTTCGCGATCCGCGCGTGAGCGCCATTACAGCACTGCCTGCGACCTGCTGGGTACGCACGCGTTTGAGCAGATCGCGCCTGAGCTGGAAGCCGATTTCAACGGCCTGGACGAGCTTCTCCGCGGCGTCGTCGCCGTGGGCGAACTCACGCCCCGGACCACCGACACCATCTCCGGTTTCGGCGAGCGCGTGTCGTCGAAGATCGCCGCGGCAGCTTTCTCCCAGCGCAACATCCCGGCCACACATGTTGATTCGCGTAAATGCATCGTCACCGATTCAACCTTCGGCAAGGCCATTCCGCAATTTGAAGAAACCGATGAGCGCCTGAAGGAAAAAATTAAACCGTTGCTCGACCGGCAGCGCGTGCCGGTCATGGGCGGCTTCATCGCCTCCACGCGTGAAGGTATTCCCACCACGTTGGGCCGCGGCGGATCGGACTTCAGCGCCGCCATTGTGGGCGCGGGCCTGAATGCCACGCGCATTGAGATATGGACAGACGTGGACGGCATGATGACCACCGATCCCAATCTCTGCCCGGATGCCCACCGCATCAAGTGCATCAGCTTTGAAGAAGCGGCGGAGCTGGCCTATTTCGGCGCGAAAGTGCTGCATCCGGCCACGCTGCTGCCGGCTATCCAGAAAAATATTCCCGTGCTGATTCTCAATTCGCGCAATCCAAAGAATGAAGGCACGCGCATCACGGCCACCGCTCCCAAAAGCAGAAACATTTTCAAGGCCATTGCCGCCAAGAAGCGCATTACCGTGGTGGACGTGGTGGCCACGCGCATGCTCATGGCACACGGATTTCTCAAGAGTATTTTTGAGGTCTTCGCCAACCATCGCTGCCCGGTGGACATGGTTTCCACCTCAGAGGTCAGCGTGTCTGTAACGGTGGACTCGAACGAATCCGTCGCTGCCATCGCCGCCGATCTGGCGCGCCTGGCGGACGTGAAGTATGAAGGCCGCAAGGCCATCGTCTGCCTGGTTGGGGAGAACATCAAGAGCACGCCCGGCATCGCGGCAAAAGTGTTCAGCGCCATTCCAGACACCAATATTCACATGATCTCCCAGGGCGCGTCAGAGATTAATATTAGTTTTGTGATTGATGAAGACGCCGTGCCTGATGTAGTCTCGCGCCTGCACCGCACATTTTTTTCGCAGGTCGATCCCGAGGTGTTTGCGTGAAATTTTTAGTTCTCGGACGCGGAAAAACCGGCGCCCTGGTGGCTGAAGTGGCCAAAGGACGCCAGCATGACGTCCATTCGCTGGCCAGCCAGGAAAATCAGGATGGCCGCGCGCTCATCCCGGCCACACTCAAGGAAATCGATGCCGTAATCGACTTCACCACGCCGCACGCCGTGATCGCCAACATCATCCGCTGCGTGGAAGCCGGTGTTCCCGTTGTGGTGGGCACCACCGGCTGGTACCAGCACATGGAAAAAGTCCGCGAGCTGGTGAGTGAGCGCAAAGGCGTCTTGCTTTACGGCTCCAATTTTTCCGTGGGCATGAATTTCTTCTTCAAGGCCATTCAGGCCATCGCGCCCGTCCTGAAACATGGATACCGCGGCAACATCGTGGAACGCCATCACGCCCATAAGAAAGACAAGCCTTCCGGAACCGCCGTTACAATCCAAAAACTTCTGGAGTCAGGCTCCGGAGAAAAAGTTGAAATCGCCTCCGTGCGCGAGGGTGAGACCGTGGGTATGCATCTGGTGATGATGGATTCGCCCACCGACACGATTCTCTTCACGCATGACGCCAAATCGCGCGTCGGCTTTGCTGAAGGCGCGGTGCGCGCCGCCGAATGGATCAAAGGCAAGACCGGCTTTTATGAGTTCCCGGAAATCGTGGACCAGCTCTAGCGTCGCAGTTAGCGCCGTCTTCCGGCTTCGCAGTCCGTCGGGTATTTACTTAAGGAGCCTCGCAATGTCAATCTTAAGTGAGCTGAACCGCAAGGCGTTGCTGTTAACGTTGCATCAAGACATTGAGGATCATGCGCAACGGACTGCTAAGGCGGCACTGAATGGGCGAGCAGAAGGTCTTTGTTATCCTCCCAACGTGGCTCTTCGCCCAGACGAGGTCGCGGCCCTGAAGAGACTGCGGGAAATACCCGCCATACAGCCAGCTCTGGAAAAGTTCATTGCCGACGCCGCTGCATCTGTGATTTTTGATCTTTTCAACTACATCGATGGCACGGGTGACCCGGCGATCTCAGCGTCGCAATGGACTGGGGTAGCCCTGGTGGATCACGATCCGGCGCACGACGGCAAGGAATTCCTGCACGATGCCTTTTTCGAATCCTATTGGGAGTGGCACGATGCGCGGTAATACGTGGCGGCATGGTCATGCTCGACTTCGCCAATGACACCATTCTGTTTACTCATGACGCCAAGTCGCGCGTCGGCTTTGCTGAAGGCGCCGTGCGCGCCGCCGAATGGATCAAAGGCAAGACCGGCTTTTATGAGTTCCCGGAAATCGTCGATCAGTTCTAGAAAAGCGGTTTACCACAAAGGACACGAAGGGACACCAAGGAAGACTGGCCGCCTTGAGGGTCAAATGAATGTCCTTTGTGGTTAACGTTCTCAGCCGTTTTAGTGCCCCGGCACGAACCTGGTCACGTTCAGAATATGGTGCTCACGATCATCTTCCGTAAACAGCTGGCGGTAAGCGTGGTTGGTAAGCCACTGCGGCAGCAGGTTCAAATAAAACGGGCTGCCCAGCACGCCGCTGATTCCGCCCGGCAATGAACTCACTCCGCGCATCCCTTCATGCTTCCCTTCACCCACAAAGCGCTGTGACGGTCCCGACGTGAACGTGAATCCGTTCACGGAGTTCGCCTTCACGCCAAAGCTGGAAGCGTCCACCGTCTGATAGCCGCCGTCCGTGGGGATTCCCGACAGACCAGCCAGTGGTGGCGGGAAAGCGCCGCCTGCGGGCGGAATGCTGAAAGGCGATCCCAGGATGTGGTTGAACGTGATGCGGTGGAGCTTGCCCCAGCGATAGTCGTTCTGGTTGGTTGATCCGTCGAAGGCCGCGTTGAATGCCGGACTCGCCAGCAACGTCAGCGCGTCTTTGAGGCTCTGCAGGATGACGATGTCGCGCCGATCGGCGGCATCGGTCACGCCCGTAACCTGGAAGAAGTTCAGCCCGGAAGCGCCCACACCGTGTCCGGTACCGAAATTCTCCAGCAGATGTCGCAGCGCTTTGAGATAAGTTTGGTCCGGAAGTGAAGCTTCTGCCGCTCCCAGCCCGACTTTGCCCAGCGTGGCCCCAAGGGTCTCACTGATGAACTGGCTGCGCCACGTGTTGTAGAGCGTGGCCGCAACGCTGTTGGCAACCTCATTGCCCGAGCGCGCAAACGGAGGCGCGCCCACGTCGAATCCGTCATAGCCTTCCGGGATGCCCGTCGGCATGGTGAAGTCCCAGCCGCGTAAACGGCCCACTGCTTCCACAATCGCCGGATCATTCGCCAGGGTTGCCAGTGGCACACTCTGAGCGGACCGCGCACGCGCATTGTCAAAAGCCTGCGTCACGAATCCGGTAAAGAACTCGGCGTCCAGCGGCGCCACATTGGCCTGAATATGCTGCACGTCGCGGAAAGAGATCCGCCCATTCTTGAGTTTTTCTCGGATCAGCCGGGTGATGCGTCCGGAGCGGAAGCCTGCATCAAAGGTGTAGCCCAGATAGTAGATGCCGCCGCCGGGACGCAACCGCCCAATGGGATTGTTGCCCAGCGTAACACCCGCAGGGTCATTGTTGGCATTCACAAAGAAGCCGGCCTTCGGATTGATAACGTGCGGCATCTCGGCGAAGGGCAAAATCTCAAATGCCGTGGACTGTCCCGGCTGCGGATGAATTACCGGCAGCCACTCATTCCCGCCCTGGCCGTTGCGGATAAAGACCGGCAGCACCCCATTGACGGTGCCCGCTTGCAGGTCTTCGCGGACCGGCATCTCGCCCACGGCAAAATAAGCAATGTTGCCATGCACATCAGCGTAAGCAATGTTCTGCGGCGGACAGGAAAAGAACGGCAATCCGGCCTGAAACTCCTTGATATTGTGCGAGGACGCCCAGATCAATACCGCGTCCAGTTCATGCGTGGCGCTGTAACCAGTCCACTCAATGCTCAGGGCCGCTCCGGTTGTGGTATTCAGCGAGATGATCGGGCCATTGTTGCGCCGGGGAACGATCAGCGTAGCTGGGGGAATACTTCCTCCCGGCGGGACGGTGATGAGATCGTCCGCGATGCCGTCCCCCACCTTGTTAAACCGGAAGACCTCCGGCACCGGGATCACGTGCTCCAGCTTCCCTTTGAACACGGTACTGAATCCGCTTGGTGAAGTCGGGTCGGGGACCACCTGCTCCTGGAAGGTGTCCGTCACGTCAATGCCGTCATTGGTCGCGCCCCAGGCAACAAATCTGTTCCGCCCCAGCGTGATTCCCGGAGTACCGGGAAAGCCATTGCCCATCACGTCCAGATCGCCTGCTTCCAGGTGGATGGGATACCAGGTGGAAGGTTCGCCCAGCGAAAGATGCGGATCGTTTTCCACGAGTGGAGCGCCGCTGGTGGTGTGCCGGCCGCTGATGGCGAACTCATTGGAAGCGCCTTCCAGTTGTTGCTCACGCGCATGGCGCAACAGTGGAATATCCTTCGTTTTTGCCACGTAGTCACGCGCCAGCGCCAGAGTCTCCGGACGAATGCCGCCGGGAAAAACTTTCCCTGCGCCGCTCTTGCTCCACAGCTGCTGCGATAGCGGCACGGACGCATCCGGCACGGTGGACGCCGGATCAAACGGCGCCGAGCGTTCAATGTCCTCGAAAAATAGTTTAATGCCGTCAAAGCCCGCAGCCTGCCCTGCGCCCTGGAAGCTCAACAACTCCACGGTGCCTTGCGTATCAATATCGAATGACAAGCCAAACCCAATCAGCTTCACCACAGCCAGCGAATCCGTGGGAGTCCACGGCGCAAACTTGGTGAGCTCCAGCGCTGTGTACTCCGGCGGCAGAGGATGCGTAGCCACCCACGCATTAATGCCATCCGAGTAACCTTGCAACAGGTTCAGCGCCCGCGGGGACTGCACCGCCAATGACCGTGCTCCGGCACGCCGCAATCCCAGGGTGCGCAGCTGCACATCCTGCGCCAGCGCTCCCTGGCCCACAAGCTCGGCAAGCGTACCGCTGGCCTGGCGACGGCTTACATCCATCTGAAACAGCCGGTCCTGAGCATGGAGGTAGCCTTGCACGAAGGCCATGTCATGTTCGTTGGCCGCTTTAACGTGGGGAATATCGTTGGTGTCGCGAATCACTCGCACCGGCGCCAGCAATCCCGGCAGTTTCTGCGGCGTGACATCATCAAGATCGTCTTTTTTCTCAGCCAGCAATGCCAGGGGCAGAGCCAGCGTAAAGACCAGCAACCAGGCCAGACTGCGCATGGACTGAATAAAAGTGGATTTAGAAACAAAGGAAGAAATCGCGGAAGGCGACGAAGACATGGCGCTGGTACTCCTTTGAGTATGACCTGGCACAGATGGATTGGGGCCCTGGTCGCGGCTGGAGAGTCTGCGGTCGCGGCGACCAATTGTACGCCTGATATTTCAGGATTGAAAAGACCAGTCTGCAAAATTCCGAGACGGTACGATTCCCGAAAGAGGCCATCCATTGGGCAGTTCGGCGCAGCCAGGCGCCTGTCTCCGCATGCAGTAGCCATCCAGCGTAATTGGATTTATCCTAGAACTCCCATGAATCTCCAAGGCTGCGGCACCGCACTCATTACCCCGTTTAAACAGGACCAAAGTATCGACGAGAAGGCCCTTCGTGCGCTCGTCGAGTGGCAGATTGCCTCCGGCATACACTTTCTTGTCCCCTGCGGAACCACGGGCGAAACTCCCACGCTAAACAAGGACGAATGGCTGCGCGTGATCGATATCACCATCGACGTGAACGGCGGCCGCGTGCCGATTGTTGCTGGCGCAACGTCAAACTGCACTGCTGAGGCCGTGGAGAAAGCGCGCGAACTCGACCGGCGCAAAGGCGTGGACGCCATCCTGACCGCCTCGCCCTACTACAACAAACCGACGCAGGAAGGCCAGTACCAGCACTTTAAGGCCATTGCGGAAGCCGTGAGCAAACCGTTGGTGCTCTATAGCGTGGTCGGACGCACCGCCGCCAACATCGAACCGGCAACGCTGGGCCGTCTGGCGAAGATTCCCAACATCATCGCGGTGAAAGAAGCCAGCGGCAACATCTCACAGATTGCTGAGGTCTTCAATCATGTGCCGGAGAGCTTCCTGGTTTTTTCCGGTGACGATGCCATCACAATCCCAGTGATCGCGCTGGGCGGCGTTGGGATTATTTCTGTTTGTTCGAATGAGATTCCCAGGGAAATGTCAGAGTTGACGGCGGCCGCGCTGAACAATGACTGGCCCAAAGCGCGCCGCTTACAGCGCCGGTTCCTGCGCCTGATGCAGGCCAACTTCCTTGAGTCAAACCCCATGCCCGTGAAGGCCGTGCTGGCCATGATGGGCCGTATTGAAGAAGTGCTGCGGCTGCCCATGCTGCCGGTGAAACCGGAGACGCGGTCAAAACTGGAAAAAATCGCCGCCGACGTGGGATTGCTGCAAGTGCATGCCTCGGTTTCGGATTTGTAAAATTCCGGCAATCTCTTCACCGTGCGCAAGGCCTCATCGCTTTGCGCACGTGATCCAGCATAGTCCCCTTTCGCCCACCATCCAAAGTCACCTTCCCATGTGATGCTCGCAGAATCATAATCTTGAATCCATGTTGGCTGCTCTCCGATTGTTAAGAACTGAAAAGTACAGGTACTCTCGTGCACCTGTTTGCGCATCTTGAAGTAGTTAGATCCCCGAACGAAGCTTGAAGCTCCTGGAAACTTACCTCCCCCTCAGGTGTTGTAGTTATCAGGCCGATTAAACAGCTGCATTGGTCCGCAAATAGCGGTCGACCATGGCTTTTGTTATCTCGTATGAAAAATGTTCCGCGAAAAGAGGTTTCCCGATGAAAGCGCAGCGTTCAAAACTATTTTTGAGTGTAATGATTTTCATGGCGTTCCTGAGTGCACCATGGTTAAGTACGCGGCTCTTTGCTCAGGATGACTATGACCGGAGCAGTGATCCTCCCGGACGCGTGGCCCGGCTGGGCTATGTCAGCGGGAACGTTTCTTTCCAGCCTTCTGGTGAAGAGCAGTGGAGCCAGGCCCTGACCAACTATCCGCTCACCACCGGTGACCGTATTTATACAGATAGAGATGGAAGGGCTGAATTGGAGACCGGCAACATCGCCGTGCGTCTCTCTTACGAGACGGATGTATTCACCACGAACCTGACTGACCAGCTTGTGCAACTGGGGCTGGCGCAGGGCACTTTACGCGTCCGCGCTTACGATATTTTTTCTGGAAGTTCCGTTGAGATTGATACTCCCAACGCGGTGCTTACGCTTCTGCGTCCTGGCAGCTACCGGGTTGAGACTTATCCAGACGACAATACCACTCTGGTCACGGTGAACAGTGGTGATCTGGAGATCAGCGGCAACGGTCTCTCGCAGGTCCTGCATAGCGGGGAGTCAGTCAAGTTAACGGGTGGCGACCAGGATCAGGTACAGCTGGATTGGGTTTCCGCTTTGGGCGGCGATGACTTTGATCGCTGGAGCAGCGACCGCGACCGGCGCTATCTCTCATCCTATTCCCGCCAGCACGTTGGCCCTTATGTGCCGGGATACTCTGATCTGGATGAATATGGCCGTTGGGAACCTGTGCAAGACTACGGGCAGGTCTGGTATCCATCCAACGTTTCGGCTGACTGGGCACCCTATCGCCACGGACGCTGGGCCTGGATAGAACCATGGGGCTGGACCTGGATTGGAGAAGAGCCCTGGGGATTTGCTCCGTTCCACTATGGACGCTGGGCGCTGATCGGCTCCCGCTGGGGCTGGGTCCCCGGAGGAGTCGTGTTTGGGATAAGACCGGTGTATGCGCCCGCCCTGGTGGCATTTGTCGGCGGCCCTAACGTTAGTATCCAGGTCTGGTTCCCACTCGGTCCGCGCGATCCATACCTTCCCTGGTACCGCCACAGTGACCACTATCTGCGCCAGGTAAACGTCATCAACGTGAGGAACATAAATATCGTGAACGTAACGAACATCCGCCATACGGAAAGAATCCGTTACACCTATCAACGGGTGGCGCCGACGGCAGTCTCCAATGAGGTATTTCGCGGCGGGCGTCCAGTGGCTCGTGAGAGGGTGCACGTGGATGCGAATGCAATCGGAAGAGCGCGCGTAATTCCTCATCCGGAAGTTCGTCCTGACGTGCGCGCCATACATGCCGGAGCGCCCTATGCGCATCCGCCGGTGGAACGCACGCGTCCGCGGATTGAGAGCCGCGCTCCTATCGGCAATCGCGACGGAAGACAGCAGGGTAATAACAGGCCGCAAGGGAATGACCGTGGCGGCCCTCCGGACAGAGGCAGAGTGGGTGAGACCGTGCGCAATCCTCCGCCCAATGTGCAGCAGAGCCCGCCTGCTGGCGGCACGGGGAGAGACTTCCCTGGACGCGATAACCCCAGCGGGAATGTGGACAACAGAAATCAAGACAGAGGAAGAACGATTCCTGAGAACACCCGTCCGGCGCAGGTGCAACGCACTCCTCCACCACCGGGTCAGAGCCCGCCTGCCGGCGGCACGGGGAGAGACTTCCCTGGACGCGACAATCCCAGCGGGAATGTGGACAACAGAAATCAAGACAGAGGAAGACCGATTCCTGAGAACACCCGTCCGGCGCAGGTGCAACGCACTCCTCCACCACCGGGTCAGAGCCCGCCTGCCGGCGGCACGGGGAGAGACTTCCCTGGACGCGATAACCCCAGCGGAAATGTGGACAACAGAAATCAAGACAGAGGAAGAACGATTCCTGAGGATACCCGTCCGGCGCAGGTGCAACGCACTCCTCCACCGCCGGGTCAGAGCCCGCCTGCCGGCGGCACGGGGAGAGACTTCCCTGGACGCGATAACCCCAGCGGAAATGTGGACAACAGAAATCAAGACAGAGGAAGAACGATTCCCGAGAACACCCGTCCGGCGCAGGTGCAACGCACTCCTCCTCCACCGGGTCAAAGCCCGCCTGCCGGCGGCACGGGGAGAGACTTCCCTGGACGCGACAATCCCAGCGGGAATGTGGACAACAGAAATCAAGACAGAGGAAGGAGCAATGTTGGTGGGCCGCCGCAGGGTGGACAACCGCAAGGTGGGCCTCGGCAGGAACAACGGCCGCTAGTGACCAACACGCCTCCGCCGCCGCAAAATCCTCCGTCTTCTCAACGAACGTCGAATCCGCCGCCGCGTGTTGACGATCGCGGGAAGGACAAAGACAAGGACAAACCCAAAAACTAGCAGTTCTTAAGAACTAAAACGGTTTTACTTTTAACCTGTTTCGAACAAACGCCCTCTCTCAACCGGGGGCGTTTGTTATTTCGCAGACCTTGTTGCCGGGATAACGTTGCCGGGACAATGTTGCCGGAATGACGTTGCTGCAATGACATAGCCACAATGAGAGCATCCCTCGCCTGGCGCTCACAGTCGCGCAAAAAAAATGAGCGGCTACGCCGGTTAGTGCTGCCGCTCGTGCATCCTTCAGAGCACGGACGCCTGACAGAAGGAGTTCAGATTTCTGCCTGACATCCGCACCTGAAGATTACCCACCTATGGAGAACATCCCTCATGGATAGATCGCCTGTGCAGGATTTCCTTGCATAGAATTTTTTGCGCGTCGGTGCATTTCGTCCCTGCTTTGAGACTACAGAAAGGCGTACGATGTCCCATCAGCCGGAGGATGCCAATGCTTAACACCGCGAAGATCATTGCCTTTGTTCCCATCAGGGATTCCCAGCGATCACGTCCGTTTTATGAAGGCGTGCTGGGGCTGCGCTTTTTGAGCGACGATCCCTTTGCCATGCTGATGGATTCCAATGGTGTCAGGGTCCGTCTGGCCAAAGTCCCAATGTTCACTCCTGCCGAATTCACTGTAATGGGCTGGGATGTTGCAGACATCCAAAAGACCGTTACCGAGCTGCAGAAAAAAGGTGTGGGCTTTGAAAGGTTCCCCGGCATGCAGCAGGATAAACTCGGCATATGGAGCGCGCCCAGTGGCGCTAAGGTAGCCTGGTTTAAAGATCCTGATGGGAATATTCTGTCTCTCTCGCAGCACCCTTAATGCCTGTGAGTCTCTCTATGGTGATCTGAAAAATCCGGGCATACAGGCGCGCGTAGCCCTCAGCCATCCTTGCGCTGCTGAAATTTTTCCGTGCATAGGCCGCGCAGGCCGCATTGCTGATGGTTTCCACACGCCGGCAAGCATCTACAGCGCCGGCAACATCTTTGATCAAAAAGCCGGTTACATGATCATTCACCACTTCCGGCAATGCGCCACGATGGAATGCGACCACCGGCGTTCCTGAGGCAGCGGCCTCCATCGCCACCAGAGAGCTGGTCTCCTCCGTCAGGCTGGTAATAAGAAGAGCACGAGCCTGCCACAGGAGTTGACGCTTCAGAGTGAATGAAGGTGCGGAAACAAACGTGGCATTGGGAATCTGCCGCAGACGCGGAGCCACCTCCCTGTCAAAGTATTGCTGGTGATAAGAGAACGGATAGACCTGCCCTGCGATGGTGATGGGCAAACCTGCGCGCCCGGCGATCTCCAATGCCAGATGCGGCGCTTTTTCCTCGCAGATACGGCCCAGCCAGAGCAGCCCTTTGCGTATGCCTGGATCTTGTTCTGCATGGGACTCAGCCGGCTCTTCAAAGCTATCCAGCGGAATGCCGTTGGGCACAACGCTCAGCATCGCGTTCAGGCCGGCAAAGCTGCGGCTTTGCGATAACGAAACGCAATTAAAGGTCACATTCGCCGGAATATTTTGAAAGCATGGCGGCGGGTAGAAGCTGCGCGGCAAATGCAGCGTGGCCAGCACCGGCAGGTTGACCTCGTCTGCCCGTTTCCAGAAGCTGCCAGACATATCATGGACCAGATCGAAGGCCTCACCTTCTTGTGAGCGCCGCAGGACAAACTCCAGGATTCGATTCTCATGCTCGCCGAGCCGCCGTTCATAGTCGTCAATCCGGGTGCAGGGCCCGCCAGTTGAAAAAATCTCGCCGCTCACGCGCGACCCCGCCGATGCGGCAACCGTGGTCAGCATGCCCGTCCGTCCCATATCGCGCTCCAGCGTCCACAACACCTGCTCCGCACCGCCGGCGGATTCGTTTGAGACGGTGAGCAGGGGGTATGCAATGTAGAGAATTCGGACCATCACTCTTTGTAGATGCAAAGTAAGGCTTTGCTGGCGAAAGCCTCGGGCGTTTATACTCCGCTCTTGCCCTTAAAGTAAAAATTTGGAGTGAAAATTTCAGCCGCGGGCGATTGACCCGGCGGCGCAAACCACACCATGCATAAGTTACGCTCAGAAATCGAACGGTATTACGCCACCGGCTCGCTGCCGGTGGAGGTGGCCGGACAGGCACGCAAGATCTTTAGCGAATTTCGTGAAGCCCTCACCCACGGCCAGGTCCGCGCCGCGGAGAAACATGACGGCCACTGGCGCGTGAACGCCTGGGTAAAACAGGGCATTCTGCTGGGCTTCCGGTTGGGCGATCTGGAAGAGATCAGCAGCGGGGCCTTCACCTTTGTGGACAAAGACACTTTCCCTGCCCGGCGCTTTGCCGTGGGAGAGCGCGTCCGCGTGGTACCCGGCGGATCGGCAATCCGAAGCGGAGCGTACATTGCTCCCGGCGTGATCTGCATGCCGCCGATGTATGTCAACGTGGGCGCCTATGTGGACGAAGGCACCCTGATCGACTCACACGCCCTGGTTGGCTCCTGCGCGCAGGTAGGCAAGCGCGTGCATCTGAGCGCGGCGGCGCAGATTGGCGGCGTGCTGGAGCCCGTAAATGCTTCGCCCGTAATTATTGAAGATGACGTTCTGGTGGGCGGCAATTGCGGGGTCTATGAGGGCACGGTGGTCCGCAGTGGCGCGGTGCTGGGAGCGGGCGTGGTTCTTACGCGCGCAACACCGGTCTATGACATTGTGCGCGAACAGGTGTACCGCTCCAGCGCGGACGCTCCGCTCATTGTCCCGGAAAACGCCGTCGTGGTGCCGGGATCGCGGGCCATCAGCAAAGGCAAAGCCGCGGAATGGGGGCTCAGCCTGTACACGCCGGTCATCGTGAAGTATCGCGACGAGAAGACCCAAGGCTCAATTGAGCTGGAGGACCTGCTGCGGTGAACACAAAATCCCCGAATCAAATCCGGTTTCTGGCGGCATTTCTGGCGCTGGCTGGAATCGCATCCATCTTGTGGGCCATCCATCACTACACCGGCGCAGGCATTGACACGCGCATTCTCACCGGCTCGCGCTGGGTGACTCTGGCGGCATTCATTGGCTATGCCTGGTTCAGACGCTCACTTACCACCTGGATCATGGTTGGAATTCTCGTTGGCGCCGAGTTTGGCCATGACTTCCCTGCCCAGGCCAAACAGCTCCAGGTATTGAGCGGGATTTTTCTGCGCCTGATCCGCACCATCATTGCTCCGCTGATCTTCAGCACATTAGTGGTGGGCATTGCAGGGCACTCCAACCTGAAACAAGTCGGGCGCATGGGTATCAAAGCCCTGCTCTATTTTGAAGTGGTCACCACCATCGCGCTGTTCATCGGGCTGGGGGCCATCAATTTCTCACGCGCGGGCGTGGGAGTAAAAGCTCCGGCAAACGCACCTGCGGTGGCGGCCGTCCAGAAGCAGACAACCGCAGACCTGATCCTGCACGTGTTTCCGGAAAACATTGCCAAGTCAGTGGCGGAAAACCAGGTCCTGCAAGTTGTGGTCTTCAGCATCATCTTTGGCATTGCGCTGGCGCAGCTCGATGAAAAACGGCGACGCCCGGTGTTGGAATTCTCAGAGAGTTTTTCTGAGACCATGTTCAAGTTCACCAACATTGTCATGCTGTTTGCACCCATCGGTGTGGCCGGTGCAATCGCATATACGGTAAGCACCATGGGCTTTGACGTAATGTGGAACTTGGCCAAACTGGTGCTGACCTTGTACGCGGCCCTGGTGGTCTTTGTCTCTTGCGTGTTTGTACCGGTGGCGCTGATTGCGCGCCTTGATTTGCGGCGGTTCTTCAAGGCCGTTGCGGAACCGGCATCGATTGCGTTTGCCACCGCGAGTTCTGAGGCTGCCCTGCCGCGCGCCATGGAAGCCATGGAAGCATTCGGCGTCCCCCGGCAGGTTGTGGCATTCGTGATCCCCACCGGCTACAGCTTCAATCTGGATGGCAGCACGCTCTACCTGTCGCTTGCCTCGATATTCGTTGCCCAGGCGGCGGGCATTCATTTAAGTTTCGGCCAGCAACTGGTGATGGTCTTTACCCTGATGCTTACCAGCAAGGGCGTGGCCGGTGTTCCGCGTGCGACGCTCGTCATCCTGCTGGCCACAGCTGATTCGTTCCAACTGCCCACCTGGCCGATTTTTGCCATCCTGGGAGTGGACCAGCTCATGGACATGGCGCGGACCATGGTCAATGTAATCGGCAACTGCCTGGCCAGCGCCGTGATTGCCCGATGGGAAGGCGAGTTGGGAACAGAAATTCCTTCTCCAGCGGTGCTGGACGCCATGGCACAATGATGCTCCTATGGAGCCGGAGATGATTCGGGAACTGGCAGGCCACCAGCTTGTGCCGCCGGAAAAGGACTTCCGCTGGCGCGGTGGCGAGATCACCCGCCTGGAAGGGTTCACTGACGCTGTCTTTGCCTTTGCGGTAACGCTGCTGGTTGTCTCTCTGGAAGTGCCGCACACGTTTGAAGAACTCCTAGTGGCGATGAAGGGTTTTTTTGCATTCGCCATCTGCTTTACCATTCTGACCCAGGTCTGGTTCTTCCACTATAAATTTTCCCGGCGCTACGGACTCCAGACCGTTTACACCATCATTCTCAATGCTGCCCTCATCTTTGTGGTGTTGTTTTACGTTTACCCGCTCAAATTCTTATTCACCCTGGCGGTAGGTGGATTGTCCGGGGGCAGGACGATGCCTGTAGAACAGCTAACCCATATGGTGAGGAATACTCATGAACTTTCGTTGCTCTGGCTGATCTACAGTGCAGGAGTCATCGCCGTGTATGGGTTGTTCGCGCTGCTGTACCACTACGCTTACAAGCTGCGGAGCGCGCTGGAGCTGAATGAGTATGAAACCCTCTGCACGCGCAACGCCATCATTCATTTTTCCGCGCTGGCTAGCGTCGGCATAATCGTTGCCATTGCCGCCCTGGTGCTGCCATCCAACCTTGTTGGCTACGCTGGACTCCTATTCTGCTTGAACGCCATCTGGGGGTGGGTTGCCGGCTCTATGATGGGAAAACAGCAGAGGATGGTTTTGGAGCGGATGAAGGCAAAGTCCGCAGCGCAATCATGACCCGCCGACGGCATGCGAACGCCATACGCCTTTCTGATAGCATCATTTGTTGACCATGCCCTCTCAAAAACTCCATCTTGTACCCCTTGGCGGTCTCGGCGAATTCGGAATGAACTGCATGGCAGTTCGCTACGGCGATGACATCATCGTGATCGACGCCGGCCTGATGTTCCCTGAATCAGAATTGCTCGGAGTGGACATTGTTGTCCCGGACATCACTTACCTGATTCAAAACCGCGAAAAAGTCCGCGGCATCGTCCTGACCCATGGGCATGAAGACCACATTGGGGCGCTGCCCTGGGTACTGACTGAGCTGAAAGTCCCGGTCTTTGGCACCGAGTTCACGCTGGCCCTGGTGGAAAACAAGCTGGAAGAGCACGATCTGCTGGACGACGCCGACCTGCGCGAGATCCGCGCCGGCTCTCGCTTCAACCTGGGGCCATTCACGATTAATCCCATTCAGGTCACGCACAGCCTTGTCGATTGCGTTGCGCTGGCCATCCATACGCCGCTGGGGGTTGTCATCCATACTGGCGATTTTAAGGTTGACCCCACGCCTACGGACAATCGCCTGTTTGATCTGCACACCTTTGCCGAATACGGCAAAGAAGGCAACGTGCTGGTGCTGATGCAGGATTCCACCAATGCTGAGCGCCGTGGCTACACGCCCAGCGAACGGGCGGTGCGCGGCAAGTTTGACGAGATCTTTGCCCGGGCCGACCGGCGCCTGTTCATCTCCTGCTTTTCATCCTCGATCCACCGCATCAAGCTTGCGTTTGAGATGGCGCGGGAATACAAGCGCAAAGTCGCTCTGGTGGGTCGCTCCATGACTGAGGCCGCGGAGATCGCGATGGACCTGGGCTACTTTGACGTGCCCGAAGGCGTGCTTATCCATCCCGGCCAGATCAAGGATTTTGCGCCGCAGCAGGTCTGCGTGATGATCAGCGGAACGCAGGGTGAGCCCATGTCCGCTCTCTCCCGCGCTGCCGTCGATAGCCACAAGCATGCGCGGATTGAGAAGGGCGACACCGTAGTGCTTTCTTCCCGCATCATTCCCGGCAATGAGAAGGGCATCTACCGGATGATCGACCACCTCTTCCGCCGCGAAGCCGACGTGATCTACGACGACGGCTCCAATCCTCCCGTGCACGTGAGCGGCCATGCCAGCCAGGAAGAGCAAAAGCTGATCATGAATCTGGTAAAGCCGAAGTTTTTCATTCCTATCCATGGCGAATACCGTCAGCTGCGTATTCACGCCGATATGGCGCGGTCGATGCATGGCTCCGTGGGCCAGGTGCTGATGCTGGAAAGCGGCGATGTGATGGAGTTCGACGAGCTGGGCGCGCGCAAGATCGAAAAAGTCACCGTGGGCCGCATCTGCATTGATTCCGGATCACGGACGGACGTGGTGGAGGACCTGGTCATCAAAGACCGCCGCCACCTGAGTGAAGACGGCTTTGTATTGCCCATCATCGCCATCAACAAGCTGAAAGGCACGGTGGAGTCGATCCCGGAAATCGTGATGCGCGGATTTGCCGCCGGCTCAGAAGAAGGTTTTGTGCGCGAGGCGCGGCGTATCGTCTCCGCCACGCTGGACGGGTCCACGCCGGAAGAAAAGGCCGACTACGGTGTGATCAAGGAAAAAATCCGCGCTGACCTGAAACGGTTTATCGTGAAGACGACTTCACGGCGTCCGCTGATTATGCCGGTCATCCTGGAGATCTAGTGGCGCGTTTCACACGCAGGCAAAAGATCTTTATCTTCCTGTTTGTGCTGGTGGTATCCATTACCGTCACCGGCTCGGTACTGCTGCATCCCACAGGACCGCACCTGCGCGCCATCTCACTGCTGCTGCGCTTCAGTAACCCGCAATCGCAGGGATTCGCTGCCAGCTTTGCCCAGCATCCATTTAAAGAGGAGGATGGCTCCGCGCAGACGCCGCAGGGCCCGCTGCGCTATCGCCTGTATATTCCGCAGGACGTAAAGGACCCCGGCGGCGTGCTGCTGTTGCACGGGATTCACCATCTGGGTATCGCCGACCCGCGCATGTGGAACCTGGCGCGCGCTCTGGCCGGGTCCGGCGTTCTGGTGATGACGCCTGAATTGCAGGACCTGGCTGACTATCGCGTGACCGCGCGGACCATTGATGCCATCGGCGATTCTGCCGTAGTGCTCAGCACGCGCATGAACAAAACAGTGGGCTTGATCGGCTTAAGCTTCGCCGGAGGTCTGGCGCTGCTGGCTGCGAATCGGACCGAGTATCAGGACAAGATCGGCTTTGTGGTCGCCATTGGAGCCCACGATGACATGGGGCGTGTGGCCCGCTCCTTTGCCGCCAATGTGATTGCTCTGCCGGACGGCAGCGACGCGCCGTTCCAGGCCCATGAATACGGCGTGCTGGTGCTCGCTTATTCGCATTTGGAAGATTTTTTCTCGTCGCAGGACGTTCCCATCGCGCGTGAGGCCCTGCGCCAATGGCTGTGGGAGCTGCCTGACGCAATGAAGACCGCCTCCGCTCTTAGTCCTGCCGGACAGAAGGAGTTTGACCTGCTCCTGCATCACCGCGATCTGTTGCGCGACCCGCTGCTTGCGAAGATCAAGCTGCACAAAGATGAAATGGATGCCGTTTCGCCGCACGGACATCTCGCGCAACTGCATACCGCCGTCTTTCTGCTGCACGGAGCTGGAGACACCATCATTCCGGCATCAGAAACGCTGTGGCTGGCAAAAGAAGTGCCTCCGGCTGCATTGAAGTCCGCGCTGGTCAGCCCGGCGCTGGTCCACGTGGACATGGGCGACAAAGTAACGTGGCAACAGCAATGGCAACTGGCGGACTTCATGGCGCAGGTGCTGGATGCGGCGGACAAGCTGCAAAAAGCGCACTAGCACTGCATTCGAGCCTCGGCATCAAGGGAACAGCAAGTGAGGAATAGCAGCTGTATAGGCTAGCGCTCAAGTGAAACGCGCAATTCACTCATGATTGGAGACCTGTTTGCTCGTTCTCGGTTTCTCAGGCATACATAACGGAGGGTATTATCGCGAGCATTACGGCCTGAGGTTTGTGGGGCATGACGCTGCTGTGGCCCTGGTGCGAGACGGCGCGGTCTTGTTCGCGCTCGAAGAAGAACGGATTTCAAGGCAGAAACATACCTCCAGTTTTCCGGCGGGCGCTCTTCAGGCCGCACTCCATGCAACCGGCGTCCGGCTTGAAGATATCGACTTCATTGCCTATCCGTGGTCGGTCACGGCGCGGAAGTTTCTGCACATGAACTTGAACCACATGTTCAGAGTGCCCCTGTTGCAGGGGCCTGGTCTGGCGCTTACCGGCATGCGGGTCATTCGCGACCTCATGCTCCCCGCACTGGTTGCAGCTCGTTTTGCCTCAGAGGTGGGAAGAACACTCCCGCCTTGCCGTGGTGTGTCGCATCACCTTGGGCATTCAGCCGCGGCTTATTACACCTCGCCATTCGAGGAATCTGCGGTGCTCACTGTGGATGGGCAGGGCGAGGACGAGAGTGGCTCTCTGGGCGAGTGGCACGGAATAAGCTATCGCCATATCCGCTCCATCTATTCACCTGATTCCATCGGGATTCTGTACGGCATGATGACAGACTTTCTCGGCATGCGCGCCGCATGGGACGAATACAAGGTAATGGGAATGGCAGCTTATGGTGATCCCGAACGGTTCAAACCGCAGTTTGAGACGTTGGTCAAGCTGCTGAAGGATGGGAGCTACAGAACGCATCGCACCGCCATGGTGTTCAAGCCCGGATACTGCGAGGCAATGCTCAAAACAATTTTCAATCTTGCCGCACGATCACCAGACCAAACGCTGCAGCAAGTCCACTTTGACCTTGCCGCAGGATTGCAGGCGATGACTGAGGGTGTAGTCTTTCACTTGCTCCATTATCTTCGCCAACAAAGCCGATCACAGAACCTTTGCATGGCTGGCGGTGTATTTCAGAATTCAGTTCTAAACGGAAAGATTCTGCGTTCAGGATTGTTTCAAAATATCCATGTTCCACCCGTGCCCGGCGACCATGGAGGCGCTCTTGGCGCGGCCCTGCACGTGGTGTACCACAGCGCGACGAACGCGCAGCGTAAAGACACCACGTTCAGTGTGTTCGCCGGCCCGGAATACACCAGCGGTGAAATAGAAACGGAGCTGGCTCAACAACCTGCCGTGCGATTCAGCCGGTCTCGAGACATTGCTTCCGCGGCGGCAAAGCGTCTTGCCGCAGGAGAAATTTTAGGATGGTTCCAGGGCCGCATGGAATATGGCCCACGGGCTCTTGGTCACCGCAGTATTCTGGCCAGCCCTGTCTCTAAAGAGATGCGGGAGATCGTGAATGATCGCATCAAGCACCGCGAGCCATTCCGACCTTTTGCCGGGGCCGTGCCGCTGGAACATGCCTGTGACTTTTTCCAGCTTGCGTGTCCATCACCTTATATGCAGTTTGTGGTTCCGGTCAGGGAGGATGCAGCAGACAGAATTCCAGCAGTCGTACACTTTGGCACCTGCCGGGCACAAACGGTAGACCAGCATGACGATCCTCTTTTTCATGCGTTGCTTCTGGAATTTGGCAAGCTTACGGGCACTCCTGTGCTGCTGAACACTTCTTTTAATGACGCTGATGAACCGATCGTCTGCTCGCCAGCCAATGCTATCCGCACATTCCTCAATACAAACCTGGATGCCTTGATCATTGGGGATTTTGTAGTCGAACGAACGTGACAAGTCCGGCGCTGTTTCAGCCGTCGGCGTTCAGAAATCCTTGCGAGAGGCGGAGGTTCTGCTGCGCGGACAGGGACTTCCGCGGGTAGTGGTACAGTTTGACTTTTTGCGTAACGCAAGGTCCCTCACCCCTACTCGCGCGCTTGTAAAAGCGCGCGCTCGCTGACGGGGTTTGATTGCATGACGACAACGGCCTCCGCAGCGTCTTGAGTAAACTTGATTTGCTTAAGACCAAGAGCTCGAGACGAAGGAGGCCGCATATGAAGTATATCGGTTGTGACTTTCATCCGAGCTTCCAACAGATCGCAA
>JAIQGL010000064.1 GCA_020072585.1 Terriglobia bacterium
CGCCATCGCTGCTGAACAACGACAGCGCTTCCTTGTTCCGTTTCACCTGTCCTTGATAAACGTCTTCAATCCCTTGCTCGCCCCCCACATAGGCCCCGAGCTTTTCCAACAGTTGTTGGGCCGAACTCACCATCAGGCCTAGCCGCTCTTCCATCGCTTCCCGCCCCACCTGCAGCGTATAGGCCATGGCTGCCAGGTCGATCGTGTTCAGCCGCAGCCGAACAAAATCCAGCAGCTCCCGCGCTTTCTGCTTCAGTTGCTCCGCTGTCCTCGCCGAGAGCGGGAAGATGATCTTCGTGTCTGGAGGAATAACGGAAACTGCGGGTTTGACTTCGGCTGGCGGCAGATACTCGCCGATGACCAGGTGCGCATTGGTGCCACTGAAACCCAACGAACTGATCGCGGCTCGACGTCTCTCTCCTCCGTTTAGCTTCCACTCCTGCAACCGGTGGTTTACATAAAACGGGCTGTCTTTTAAATCGATATGCTCGTTCAACCGCTCGAAGTTGATGGTGGGCGGCAATTGCTTGTGCTGCAACGCCAGGATGAGCTTGAGAAACCCGGCAATCCCCGCCGCGGTCAAGCAATGACCGATGTTGCTCTTCACCGAGCCCAACGCGCAGTACTCTTTATTCTGGGTATATTTTTTAAAGGCCTTCTTTAAGCCTTCCACCTCAATTGGGTCACCCAATTTCGTACCTGTTCCATGTGCCTCAACCAGTTGAATACTGGCCGGATCGATCTGGTATTTCTCGTAAACTTCCTGCTCCAGGCGCGTTTGCGATTCCAGGTTGGGCGCGGTAATGCCATTGGTCTTGCCGTCCTGATTGACGCCCCATCCTTCAATGACGCCATAAATAATGTCCTGGTCTCTTTGTGCGTCGGCCAGGCGTTTCAACATCACCACACCCACGCCTTCGCCGGGAACAAAGCCGTCGGCCCGTTGGTCAAAGGTGAAACACTTTCCTTCCGAGGAGAGCATGCCCGCTTGTGCCGTCTTGATATGCATCTCCGGCCCCGCCATCACATACACGCCTCCAGCCAGGGCCAGATCACTGCCGCCAGAGATCAAACTATCGCAAGCATTGGCGATGGCGACCAACGATGAAGAGCAAGCGGTATCAATGGAAAGGCAAGGACCCTGCAGGTCCAGGAAATAGGAAATGCGTCCAGCCAAAATCGACGTGGCATCACCCGTGAAGCCTTGAACACTTAGTTGTTGTTCTCTTGATAACAAGGAATAGTCTCCATGTGTACAACCCATGAAGACTCCACATTTAACTCCCGATAAAGATCGCGCATTGTATCCTGCGTCTTCGATACCGTGCCAGCACGCTTGCAGGATTAAACGTTGCTGCGGATCCATGCTTTCGGCTTCTTTAGGCGAGATACTGAAAAACAAAGGGTCGAACCGGTCGTATTCTTCCAAGGCGCCTAACCACTTGCAGTTGGTCTTGCCTGCCACAGCATTGCCAGGGCGATAATAGGTATTCACATCCCAGCGGTCAGATGGGACCTGGGTGATGCAATTCCTGCCTTGCGCAATGTTCTGCCAGAACTCGTCCAGGTTTTTGGATTGTGGGAATCGGCCGGCCATGCCAATCACAGCAATGGAATGTGATGGATGAGGAGCAGGACCTCTGCCGAATCTCGACGCCGCTCGGCTGCGCCGGGAGGCGAGATTCTTCCCCACAAGCTTTGTCGCCATCCCGGGCTGCGACGAGGCGCCATTGCCCGACGCCACCGGCATGTCTATCGCAGAAGGCGCGTCTTGCCTTGACAGCGTTCCGTGCTGTTCTGCTTCCTCTTTAACATAACGACTGAGCTGAGCCAGCGTCGGGTAGCTGTAGAGCTTGATGGCTTCAATCGACACTTGATACTTCTCGTTAATCTTCCGTACCCAGGTCACGCCAGTGACGGAATCGAGACCGAGATCGACGAACTGAGCATTCTCATCAACATCTTTCTCTCGCATCTGCAGCTCGTTCGCAAAGAGCGCTTTAAGACTCGCGGTGACGGCAGGAAGCGCATCGTTGTCGACTGATAGATTTGCCGGTTTGACATGTGCCTGCTGCACGCTGACAGAGTCCCATGCAATCCCCTGGCAGATATCCTGTAACATTGGCTGCAAGCTTGCGCCGCGCATCTGCACGCAGACATTCCCGCGTTCATCACACAGATCAATATCCAGCTTTGCGACCTTGTCCTCCGCCTGACTTCCCGGCGCGTAGCGCACCCAGGCAACCATCTCCACGCTGCAACCCGTGACGATACGCATCGCACCCATCCGGGCCCATGCAGCGTATGCGCTCTCCCGCTCTAACTTGCCCTCTCCCATCTCGCCCTTGAGCTGCTCGATATCCAGCCTGGCCGGCTCCGCTTGCTGACTCCGCACCGCAAGCCCCTGGCAATGGACGATCTCCTGCTCCGCGTCCTGACTGTAAATCTCGAAGTCGACCTCGTCGCCGTTGGCCGATAACGTTATGCTGACCTGCTTGTTTTCGTTCACCGCCAGCGGCTGCGCCCATACCACATCGCGCAACTCCAACACTGTCGATTCCTGCCGCTCCGGCAACGCTTGCTCCATCGCCGCCCGCGCCATCTCCAGATACGCCACTCCCGGCAACACTTTTTGACCCGCGGGATCATTTGTCTTCACCCGATGATCAGCGAGGAAGAACTCCTCGCCCGTAAACGTCGAGCTATAGCGTTGCTCGTTCAGGTCGGAAGTGTTGCGATGCAGCAGGGGATGAAGTACAGCCGCTGCGCCCACCTGCCTGCCCGCCGTCGTATCGATCCAATAGCGCTCCTTGGCAAACGGATATGTGGGCAGGCTTATACGCTGCGGCTTGACCTCGCCGTGCAGCTTGCTCCAATCCACCTCCAAGCCCTTCACCCACAGCTCCAGCAGCTTGGTGACTTTCTTGTTTGCTATCCATTTGTCGATGGTTTGTTGCAGGTCAACATCGGTGCCGAACAAGGTCAGCGCTTCTTTGGTGCGTTTCACCTGTCCCTGGTAAGAGTCTTCGATACCACTCTCGCCCGCCACATAGGCTTCAAGCTTCTCCGCTAATTGCTCGACCGAGCTCACCACCAGGCCCAGTCGTTCCTCCATCGCCTCTCTTCCCACCTGCAGCGTATAGGCCATGGCTGCCAGGTCGATCGTGTTCAGCCGCGGCCGAATAAAATCCAACAGATCACGCACTTTTTGCTGCAGTTGCTCGCCCGTCCTCGCGGAGAGCAGGATGACGACCTTCGCAAAAGCCATCGGCGGTTGTACGGGTGCCTGATACTCTTCCACGATCATGTGCGCATTCGATCCCCCCGCTCCGAACGACGAGATACCTGCAATACGTGGCAACTTCCGTCCATCGATTTCCGGCTGCTCCCATGGCCGTAACTCCTGATTGACCACAAACGGGCTCTTGGCGAAATCAATATGGGGATTCAATTGCGTCGAATGCAGCGAAGGGACAATCTGCTGATGCTGCATTTGCAACAGGATTTTGGTCAGCCCGGCAATTCCCGCGGCGGATTCGCAATGCCCGATATTCGATTTAGCCGATCCGATCAGGCAAAATTTCGTCTCCTGCGTATGTTGCTGAAAGGCTTTGCTCAATGCTGCAATTTCGATCGGATCACCCAGTTTAGTGCCCGTGCCATGAGCTTCGATGTAGCTGACATGCCGCGCGTCGGTGTGGGATTCTGCCAAGGCTCGACTAATCGCGCTGCTTTGCGCTTGCGGGTTCGGAACCGAGTAGCCATTGGTTTTGCCGCCATGATTGAGGGCGCTACCACGAATGATCCCGTAGATGTGATCACCGTCTCTTTTCGCATCAGAGAAACGTTTCAGTACGACTGCCCCTACACCTTCTCCGGGAATATAACCGTCACCACCCTCGCCAAAACTCTGGCAGTGACCGTCACTGGAGATGAACTGCCCGGCGCTGAGCATCAGGTACTTGTTGGGATGAATGCTGACATTGACTCCGCCGGCAATCGCCAAGCTGGTTCGTCCCTGTTTCAGGTCCTGGCAGGCGAGATGGATGGCAGTCAAGGAAGACGAACACATCGTGTCCAATGTCATGCTGGGCCCGTGCAGGTTGAGCGCGTATGACACGCGATTGGCAATGCTGGCCATGCTGCCGGCTATTCCCATGCGTTTGCCTTGGACGCCGGCTTCGGCGCCAAACAACTGGTATTCGGTATACATCACGCCGACATAGACGCCAACCTGGCCTGCCAGGTCCTGCTCATGCGGCACATGCAGACCTGCGCGTGTGTACCCGGCGTCTTCAATCGCCATCCACGCGTGCTGCAAAAACAACCGCTCCTGCGGATCGATGTATTTCGCCTCCTTGGGAGCGATGTTGAAAAACAGGGAATCGAATTCATCCACCCCTGCAATAAATCCACCCCACTTGCTGTAATGGTGTCCGCTCTGACTGCGATCTTCGCTGAAGTACTCGTGCCAGTCCCAACGCTCCCTGGGAACTTCAACAATGCAATCTTTTCCTTCGCGCAGATTGTTCCAATAAGCCTCGATATTGACCGCTTCAGGATAGCGACCGCTCAATCCAATAATGGCGATCGGATCGGCATCTGTTGTTGGGCGAGGAGTACTGCGTAAACGGCCAAGGCTTCTTCCTGAATCCCGTCCGGCCCGGGCGTAAGGTCGCACTTCCGGCCGCCTCTCCAAGCCTTTCATCTGGCCATGGCCATTGGCCGTTGTGGCAAATAATGTCTCTAATCGAGCCAAATGAGCTTGGGTAAAATATTTGGTCAGGGCATGAATCGTTTGGTATTCGAAAAATAATGTCTTGGAAAGCGCGCCAAACGTCTTCTCCAACTGGTTGGTCAGCTTCATTGCCAGAATCGAGTCAATCCCGTAGTTCTCCAACGCGGCCTGCGGATCAATTTTGTGGGACGGCAGTCGCAACAGTTCCGATAATTCCTTGCGCAAGTAGTCCTGAGTTTGCTCTACAAGGCTGTCCGGGTTCATCTCGGCAGCACCTGTCTCTACAGCAACCGATGGTTCTCCTGCGACTTGCGAAGAGGAAAGCTCTGGCTGTATCGGCCGGCCAGCCAGCAAGGTACGGCGCATTCGCGCCAGATCACCTTCCATCACCAGCATCTGGTCATAGGGCAATGCCAGGCTGCGATAAAACACTTCGATACCTGTCGCCGTCTGCATGGGCTGCAGCCCTGTGGTCTGTGCCAGCAGTTCCTGGCTGGCCGCATCCATCTCCATGCCCCCGGTTTGCCACAACGGCCAGTTGATTGACCGCGTACGCCCGTGCCTCTGTTTGCCGGCCACCTGCCGATTACGATACGCCGCGAACTGGTCCATAAAACCATTCGCTGCCGCGTAATCAGCCTGACCCACATGCCCCATCGCACCCGCGATGGATGAAAACAGCACGAAGAAATCCAGTTCAACGTCCTGGCTGGCCTGGTCCAGGTTGTACGCGCCCGTGACCTTCGGGGCCAGCACTTCGCTGAACTGCGCGCTGGCTTTTTTCAGGATGAAGTTGTCCGCTATCATTCCCGCAATGTGCAGGATGCCATCCAGTTGCTGGCACTCATCTTTAATATTGGCGATTAATTGCTTTACCTGATCCAGATCGTCCAAATCCACTTCCTGATAGCTCACCCTGCCGGGTAGCGTCGATAATCCGTCTAACAGAGCCTTCTTTTTTGCGGTTAATGCCGACCGTCCCGTGAGAATAACTCTGGCCTGGCGGGTCTGCGTGAGGATCTCTTTGGCAAACAGAACGCCCAGACCACCCAATCCTCCGGTGATCAGGTACACACCTTGTTCTTTGAACGCGACCGGCGGTTTTTCCGGATTTACTGCTATCTCTTGCCAACTCAAGACCTGCCGCACACCTTGTTCGTATCGGGTGAGCGAATCTTTGATAAGCAGCTCTGGTCCGCGATTCTGCTCTGCTTGCAGATGACGGCCCAGTTCCTCGGCCGTTATTTCGGACTCGGCAAGAATGAGATGACCGATCAGCTGCGGATTTTCCAGCGCTGCCGTCTTGAGCAAGCCCGAAAGACCGGAGAGCAGGGCCCGCTCCTGATGGCTGGCAACAACGATGTGTACGAGTACCTTCCCCAGAGGCTTGCTCTGGAGAATGGCTTGTATCCGCTCAAAGCACCCCAGCGCATACTCGCTATAACGCTGGGCAATATTTTTCTGTTCCTCTCCATGGAGCGACAGACATCGGCTCTGTGGAAGCAACGACCTCAGTCTCTCGACGTCAACCTTTGGCAGCTCGCACAGAAAAATGTAGTGTTCCGCGAATGAACTCGCGTCAGCAGAGGTCTCCACTCCGCTGTCTTGCCATACAGGGATGGCCAGTAAAGCGCCAAATCTGCCTTGTTCTTGCAGTTTTATAGCTTTGATTTTTTCTAAAGCCTGCTTTTGCGAAAGCTTGCCATTGGACAAGTCGTCGTAGATTTGCTTTAACTCTTTTTTCATCTGCGTTACACCTGTGGGTTCTGTCTGATTGAGCAGCTAAATGAGAGCAATAACCGGAAGCATTACGTCACCCGGCTATTGCGAGCAGGGTCGCACAATTGAATGAATACCGGGCGGCTCTTGTTTTTTGGATTTGTATCGGTCCAGTTCGATCTGCGGCCTGGGTCCTTACGTCAATTCCGCTGCCTCATCGACAGACAATTCACGATTCGCAACATCTGCGATGAGTTTTTGATAAAAGGCGCTATCGAAGGAAGGGATCTCTTCTATGGTGCTTGATTTATCTTGCCCTGAATGATTGATTGCCTCTTCATGGGCCAACTTTGATCCGCGCTCCAGCTCTCGAGAAACAAATCCGTGTATTTCTGCACAGACATTCCCTTGCTGATCACACAGATCAATATCCAATTTAACGTTTCTATCTCCAGGCTTACTGCCCCGTGAATAACGCACCCATGCAACCATCTCCTTTGTACAGGCCGATATGATACGGAGGGAGTCCAGAGCAAACGGCACGATCGGTTTGCTCGGGACGTGGTTCACATCAACGATTAGGCCGATTGAAGCTTGCAAAGCGCTGTCCACCAGGCTCGGATGCAATACATATTCATGTCGGCTTGCCTCAAGAATCGCCGGCATATGCAATTGGGCCAGCACTTGCTTCTCTCCCAGATAAATAGCGACTATCCCTTGATGAGCGGGTCCATAATTGAGGCCTATTGTGGCAAGCATTGCATAGACACCGGACGCTTCTAATTTGATCTGTTCCATCTGACCTTTGAGCTGCTCAATATCAAGCTTGGCAGGTGCGGGTTGACGACTAAAAGCAGCCTTGCCCTGGCAGTGAATTCTTTCCTGCTCATTTTCCGTGCTATAGATTTCATAGCTTACTTGATCGTTATCGTCTGCAGACAAAGCTATAGAGACTTGTTTAGGCTCTGTAACGACCATCGGTTTCAGCCAGACTGTGTTGCGTAGTTCCAGGATGCTTGCTTCTGGCTGAATGGGCGACATTTGTGCGATCGCCGCACGTGCCATTTCCAGATAGGCCGCACCCGGCAGTACTTTTTGACCTCCGTGACCATTCGCCTTCACCCGATGATCGGCAAGGAAAAACTCATCGCCCGTAAACGTTGAGCTATAGCGTTGTTCGCTCAGATCAGAAGTGTTGCGGTGCAGCAAGGGGTGAAGGACCGCAGCGGCGGCGCTATAAGCGGCCGCCTGGTCCGCTATCGTATCGATCCAGTAGCGCTCTTTGGCAAACGGATACGTGGGCAGGCTGATGCGCCGCGGCTTGACCTCGCCATACAGCTTGTTCCAATCCAGCTCCAGGCCTTTGACCCACAGATCCAGCAGCTTGGATAATTTCTTTTGCGCTATCCACTTATCAATGATGGTTTCCTTCACATCATCATCTTGGCTGATAATGCTGATGTTCTCTTTGTTGCGTCTTACCTGTCCTTGATAAACGTCTTCTATTCTTTGCTCGCCGGCCGCATAGGCTTCTAGCTTTTCCGCCAGTTGCTCAATCGAACTGACCAGGAAGCCCACACGTTCTTCCATCGCTTCCCGGCCCACCTGTAGCGTATAAGCTATCTCGATCAGGTCGGCCGCCGGCATCTGCTTGCAAATGAAGTCTCTTAAATCACAAGCCTTTTGTTTGAGTTGTTCCGGGTTTCTGGCACTCAGGGGAACGATGATCTTTGTGTTTTGCGTGATGACCGTTACCGGCGGTTTGATTTCGGCTGGCGGCAGATACTCGCCGATCACCAGGTGTGCATTGGTGCCACTGAAACCCAACGAGTTGATCGCGGCTCGACGTCTCTCTCCTCCGTTCAGCTTCCACTCCTGCAACCGTTGGTTCACGTAAAACGGGCTGTCTTTTAAATCGATATGCTCGTTCAACCGCTCGAAGTTGATGGTGGGCGGCAGTTGCTTGTACTGCAGCGCCTGGATGAGCTTGATAAATCCGGCAACTCCCGCGGCCGTCGCGCAATGACCGATATTGCTCTTCACCGAGCCCAACGCGCAGTACTCTTTGTTCTGCGTGTACTTTTTAAAGGCCTTCGTTAGGCCTTCCACCTCGATCGGGTCACCCAATTTCGTACCTGTTCCATGTGCCTCAACCAGTTGAATACTGGCCGGATCGATCTGGTATTTGTCGTAAACTTCCTGCTCCAGGCGTGTTTGCGATTCCGGGTTGGGCGCGGTGATGCCATTGGTCTTGCCGTCCTGATTGACGCCCCATCCTTCAATGACGCCGTAAATAATGTCCTGGTCTCTTTGTGCATCGGCCAGGCGTTTCAACATCACTACACCCACGCCTTCGCCAGGCACAAAGCCGTCGGCTCGTTGATCAAAGGTGAAGCACTTTCCTTCCGAGGAGAGCATGCCCGCTTGTGCCGTCTTGATATGCATCTCCGGCCCCGCCATCACATACACGCCTCCAGCCAGGGCCAGATCGCTGCCGCCAGAGATCAAACTATCGCAAGCATTGGCGATGGCGACCAACGATGAAGAGCAAGCGGTATCAATGGAAAGGCAAGGACCCTGCAGGTCCAGGAAATAGGAAATGCGTCCAGCCAAAATCGACATCGCATTGCCCGTAAAGCCCTGCGCGCTCAATCGGTGCTGTAGCGACAACATGGCATATTCTCCGGTGGTACAGCCCGCGAAGATGCCGCACTTCCTCCCGGACAATGCTCGCGCATCGTATCCTGCGTTTTCGATGGCGTGCCAGCACGCTTGCAGGAACAAGCGTTGCTGCGGATCCATGTAATCGGCTTCGGTGGGCGATATGTTGAAAAATAACGGGTCGAAGCGGTCATAGTCCTCTATGGACCCTGCCCACTGGCTGTTGGTCTTGCCTGCCACAATCTGGCCGGGCTGATAGTAGGTATTTACATCCCAGCGGTCAGGTGGAACCTGGGTGATGCAATTCCTGCCTTGCGCAATGTTCTGCCAGAACTCGTCCAGGTTTTTGGCCTGCGGGAACTGGCCGGACATGCCAATCACCGCAATGGGTTCTGCGGGATGGGGAACCCGGGGAGCCGGCGCACTGCTGAATCGCGCTGCCTTGCGCCTGCGCCAGGAAGTAAGCTTCTCTACCGCAAGCTTCGGCGCCATCGTGGTTGCCACCTTGGGCTGCGACGCGGCGATCTTCCCCGGCGTCACCGGCATCTCTACCGCAGCAGGCGCGCTCGGGCTCGACAGCGTACCGTGCTTTTCTGCTTCCTGTTTGACATAGCGGCTGAGATGGGCCAGCGTCGGATAGCTGTAGACCTTGGTGGCTTCGATCGACGTGTGATACTTCTCGTTGATCTTGCGTATCCACGTCACGCCGCTGATCGAATCGAGGCCCAGATCGACGAACTCGACATCTTCATCAATATCACTCTCTCGCATCTGCAGCTCGTTTGCCAGGAGCGTTTTAAGGTTTGCAGTGACAGCAGGCAGCGCATCGCTGTCAACCGATGGGTTCGCCGTTGCGGCCGCTGCCTGTTGCGTGCTGGCTGGGGGCGTGTCGAGCTCCTGGTAAAACTTGTTCTGAATCTGCGCCAACGTGTCAGACTGGCCCACAAAGGTCTTTTCATGCATCGCCAGTTCCAGTCGATACGTCTCTTCCAGCACTTGGTGAACGTTCCCTGTCAGCCGCTGTTTGAGCCCCATCAGACCACGGCGCGTTCCTTGCGCGATTTGGCGGGCCAATGCCATCGCCGCCGCTTTCACCTCAGCCCGCGGCAATATCGCTAGCCCCACTCCCCTGGCCTTCAACTCGCTTCCCGCATACTGCTCGCCCGTCAGCAGGCTCTCTCTGGCCAGGTCTTGCCCCATCTTCTCCGCCAGACTCCAGGTCGCCCCCGCTCCCGGCGTGAACCCATAATTCATATACGGACTCACGTACC
>JAIQGL010000008.1 GCA_020072585.1 Terriglobia bacterium
AAGAAAGCTGGTCAAAATCGTCTACGATACTCTGAAAAACCAGTGGGTCTTCGAAGATTTTCCCAGCTTTACCCTGGCTGCCTAAAACCAGCCAAAACAACTTTTGAGTGGACATTATTCATGGGAGGCACGGAGACACGGAGAAGAACTATAAGGGTCTTCTTGTTGAGCATCTTTGACGCTCGGAACCTTTCTATTTTGGGCGAGAAAGTGCCGATCGAAGCGTGGCGGCCCTAACCGGGTAAACAACTCGGCCCGCGCCTTCACCGCGATCAAAAGATTTCCTCCGTTCCTCCGTGTCTCCGTGGTGGATGTTCTGCTCCCATTTGCTACACTAATCAGTTTTCAATTCACCCTTGGAGGTGAAGTTTGGCTGCAAGCAGAAGCTCAGCCGTGCCAGTTGCTCCAGGCCGTACTTTGCGTCGTGACGCCTGGTGGCTGGAATCAGTCCCAGTTTGGATCCTGATGGGAGGGTTCAGCATTTATGCTACGTTCCGCGCCTTCGAGGGCAAATTTTATGAAGCCGCGCCGTACCTCTCGCCCTTTTACTCACCCTTAATCGACCCTCACCATCACTGGCTGCCTCTGTGGTTTTCACCGGCGATGCTGATTCTGGCTTTCCCGCTTGGTTTCCGGGCAACCTGCTACTACTATCGCAAGGCGCTCTACCGCGCGTTCCTCTTAGATCCACCGGCCTGCGCCGTGGGTGAGAGCCCGCACCGCAATTATCGCGGCGAAGCAAAGTTCCCGTTCATTCTGCAAAACGCACATCGCTATTTTCTTTATGCGGCCGTCGTTTTTCTGTGCTTCCTCTGGTATGACGCTTTTCGCGCCTTCTGGTTTCCCGGTCCCGACAAGACCCTCCACTTCGGTATCGGGCTTGGGTCGCTGGTGCTGCTGGTGAACATTGTGCTGCTGAGCCTGTATCTGTTCTCCTGCCACTCGCTGCGCCATCTGATTGGCGGAAAAATGGATTGCTTTTCCTGCACCACCTTCAATCTGAAGCGCCATGGCGCATGGAAAAAGGCCAGCTTTCTGAATGAGCGCCACATGCTTTTTGCCTGGGCGAGTTTGATTTCTGTTGGATTTGCCGACTTCTATGTCCGCATGGTTTCGAGCGGCATCATCAAGGACCTGAGAATACTGTGACGAACCAGACGAAGTATGAAACCCATGAACATGATGTCTTAATCATCGGCGCGGGCGGCGCGGGATTGCGGGCCGCGATTGAAGCTCTGGCGGCCGGCGCTCGCGTTGCCGTGGTCTCCAAATCCCTGCTGGGAAAAGCACACACGGTAATGGCGGAAGGCGGCATCGCTGCTGCCATGGCCAACGTGGACAAGGCCGATAGTTGGAAGACGCATTTCCGTGACACCATGCGCGGCGGCAAGCTGGTCAACAACTGGCGCATGGCCCAACTTCACGCTCAGGAATCGCCCGAGCGTGTGCGTGAGTTGGAGCAGTGGGGCGCACTCTTTGACCGCACTTCAGACGGCGACATTCTGCAACGCGCCTTCGGCGGCCATACCTTCAAGCGGCTTTGCCATGTAGGCGACCGCACCGGCCTGGAGATGATCCGCACCCTGCAAGACCGCGGCGTACAGCTCGGCATCGATGTCTTTATGGAATGCACCGTCATCCGGCTGCTCACAGACGGCAACCGTGTTGTAGGCGCGTTCGGCTATTGGCGCGAGCAGGGACGCTTCGTGGTGCTGAAAGCCAAGGCCGTAGTCATGGCCACGGGCGGCATTGGCAAGGCCTGGCCGGTCACCTCCAATTCCTGGGAATGCACGGGTGATGGAATGGCGCTGGCCTATGAAGCCGGCGCCGATCTGCTGGATATGGAGTTTGTTCAGTTCCATCCCACCGGAATGGTGTGGCCTCCGGGCGTACAGGGGCTCCTGGTGACTGAGGCGGTGCGCGGCGAAGGCGGCATCCTGCGCAACAAGCTGGGCGAGCGATTCATGGAGAAGTACGACCCCAAGCGCATGGAACTTTCCACGCGCGATCTGGTGGCACGTTCCATCTACACCGAGGTGAAAGAAGGGCGTGGCAGCGAGCACGGCGGCGCCTTCCTGGATATTTCCCACAAGCCGCCCGAATATGTGAAGCAGAAGCTGCCCAGCATGTATCACCAGTTCAAGGAACTGGCGGATGTGGACATCACCAAGGGACCGATGGAGGTCGGCCCCACATGCCATTACATGATGGGCGGCATTCGCGTTGATGCTGAAACCACGGCGGCCTCTCTGCCCGGGCTGTTTGCCGCTGGTGAATCTGCCGCCGGACTGCATGGCGCCAACCGCCTGGGCGGCAACTCTCTCTCTGACTTGGTGGTGTTCGGACGCAGGGCGGGGCTGGAGGCCTCGGCGTTTGCCGCTAAGTCCCCAGCAGGCGGCATTGACTCCGGGCAGATCGCTGAGGCCGAGCATGACATGCTGGCCCCGTTTGAACGCGGGGACGGAGAAAATCCATATACCGTGCACCGCGACCTGCAAAACGTAATGCAGAACCTGGTAGGCATTTTTCGCACCGAAGAAGACTTGACTACAGCGCTGGCAGAGCTCGAGAAGCTAAAGCAGCGCGCGACGAGGCTCCGCGTGGAAGGTTCGCGGCTCTTCAATCCGGGATGGCACCTGGCCCGCGATCTGAAGTGCATGTTGATAGTTTCAGAAGCCGTGGCACGCAGCGCGCTGGCGCGCAAGGAGAGCCGGGGGGCGCACAGCCGCATCGATTGTCCCAATCCGGATGAGCAATGGGGTAAACAGAACAATGTGATCTCCCGCGAGGGAGATCGGATGAAGCTCCGGCAGATCCCGGTAAAAGAAATGCCGGATGAGCTGCGCGAGCTTGTGGCCGACGACAAATAGCATCACCTCAATGCCCGAGTGCAGTCAGACCGAACCAACAGGAGAGAAGAATGGCGGACGCGATCTTGGAAGTTTTCCGGGGTAACCAGGAAGTCGGCGGAGCAAAGCAATATACGGTCCCGATTACTCCGGGTATGGTGGTTCTTGACGCGCTGCACTACATCCAGGCGCATCTGGAACCTGACCTTGCCGTGCGCTGGAATTGCAAAGCCGGCAAATGTGGCTCGTGCTCGGCAGAGGTCAACGGCAAACCCCGGCTCACCTGCAAAACGCGCATGGACGCCCTTCCCACGGACAAACCCATCACCGTCTATCCCATGAAATCGTTTCCGGTGATCAAGGACCTTGTAACGGACGTCTCCTGGAATTACCGCGTGAACAGGAAGATTCCGCCGTTCACCCCGAAGCCTGGAACGGACTGGAAGATGTATCAGGAAGATATGGACCGGGTACAGGAGTTCCGGAAGTGCATTGAATGTTTCCTGTGCCAGAACGTATGCCACGTTGTGCGCGATCATCACAAGAAAGAAGAGTTCGGCGGGCCGCGATTCTTTGTGCGTGTTGCATCGCTCGAAATGCATCCGCTTGACAACGTCTCGCGGGCCAAGCTGCTCAAGGATGAACTGGGAATCGGCTACTGCAACATCACCAAATGCTGCACAGAGGTTTGCCCGGAGGAGATCAAGATCACTGACAACGCCATCATTCCTTTGAAAGAGCGCGTAGTCGATGAGTTTTATGATCCAATCATGAAATTGGTGCGCAAGATACGCGGAGCGCCCAAAGCGGGCTAGAATGAATACAGTGATAGATCAGGCGGTTGATTATGGAACGGCAATTTAAGACGATCTCCAAGAATGGCATTGTTGAGGCGCTGGCAAAAGTCCAGCACTATCGTTACCTGAACCAGGCGGAGGAAGCGGAATCGATCTGCCGTGATGTTCTGGCCGTCGACCCGGAAAACCAACTGGCGTTGCGCTTATTGGGTCTGACTATTACTGACCAGTTTAAGGGTACAACCTCTGACGGCTTCCGCGAGGCACAAAGCTGCTTTGAGAAGCTCGCCAGCCCATACGAGCGGTACTATTATCAGGGCATTCTCCATGAACGGCGTGCCAAGGCGCAGCTGCGTGCCGGCCATCTGGCGCATTCTCTGATGGCCAGCTTTGAGAACGCCATGCGCTGCTTTGAAGAAGCGGAGAAGATTCGCCCGCAGGGCAATGATGATGCCTTGCTGCGCTGGAACCGCTGCCTGCGGCTCATGCAGAGCGTCCCTGATTTAGTGCGGGACTCAGAAGCCTTTGACGCCAGTGATGCTCCGCCCATCTTCAGGGATTAAGGGGTTTTCGCCCGGTATACGCTGAATATTCCTGCAATCCGGACGAATTTCCCTGCCCGCGCAGTTAGTCCACCAGCGTGACGGCGATCACATCTCCGGTGGTCATCCGTTTACTAGACTCAAGCTGATTTCTTTGCAATGAGGTGATCTCATGGAGACGCTTGAGCCGGTTACTTCGCTATCCTTAAAAAACATTCTTCTCGCTACTGACTTTTCTTCTGGTTCGGAAACAGCCCTGAAATACGCGCAGGCCATCGCGCACCGGCACGCCTCCCACGTGCACGCGATCCACGTCGATGGGCCCGACTGCTACCAGTTGCTTGATCCTGACGCTTTTTCCATCACCTTCAACGGCCCAGCGGCAAAGTCCGAGCATGGCACTGACGTATTGCGCGGGCTCATGCAGGGACTGCCCATACAGACGCCGCTGCGTCAGGGCGCGATCTGGGAAGTGATCGCCGATGTGGTGGCGCGAAATGAAATCGACCTGCTGGTGCTGGCTTCTCACGGGCGGCACGGAATTCCCAAACTGATGCTGGGCTCGGTGGCAGAAGATGTTTTTCGCAACGTTCCATGCCCTGTGCTCACCGTTGGACCGGACGTGAAAGCCTGCGATGCCCGGGACCTGAATATCAAAAAGGTTTTGCTGGCCACGCATTTTGAGCACAACTCGGCTGCCCCTTTGCATGCGGCACTGCTTGCCAATGAATTCCAGGCCGAACTCACGATCCTGCACGTCGGCGAAGAGCACAAGATTGATGCTGGCGCTAAAAGTGATGGGGAGATCACCCGTCAGTTGCTATCCACGGTCCCCCCAGAGGCTTGTTTGTGGCGGAAACCGGTATGCGTGCTCAAATATGGCTTGCCTTCGGACAAAATCCTGGAAGCTGCGCACCAGTTGCGCGCCGATTTGATCGTGCTGGGCGCTCGCCATCCCGAGCCGGCAAAAATCAATTCGCATTTACCCTGGGCGACGGCGGCGCGGGTCATTGCTGAAGCGGAGTGCCCGGTATTGACAGTGCGTGAAAAGGAGACCTGATGCGTTCTCGTCGTATTAAGTCTAATGCCAGGAAGCTTCCAGCGACTACGCGGCTTTTGCCGCAGAATGCTCATGACCGGCAGAGCACACGCTTACGGCTGGGCAACTATGTTGCTGATATTGTTCCGGACCAATACGATTCCGGTATTGTTTATCAATGGATCGTACAGCGCGCAGGCTCATCGCAAATCCTGAGTCAGGGACAGGAAGCCACGCTGGCTGAGGCCCTGGCATGTGGACACCGATGGCTGGAACGGCTTGCCAGAAAGCATAAGGGAAGAGCCGCCATCTATGAATCGCGACCGATTGCCTCATAACGGCTAGGGCGGTCAGCGGGCTGAGCTCTCCAGCACGCGCACTTTCCAACGGTCTTCAGCGCCGGTCATTACCGCGTAATATTGAATCTGCGCTTGGTCCGAATGGATGACTGTTCCTCCGTCCAGCACCTGCGTCTCAATGCTGGCTGTGTCCTTCAACTCAACAGCAGACCCATCAGGGGAATAGAAGACCGCTTCCACCTTGTGGCCGCGATCAATAAGGCGCGTTGAAAGCCCATTCTGTTTCTGGTCTTTCACCCGCTGCACTAGCCTATCCAGCGCAAAGCCGGAAAAGTTTTCATTCAGCGGCTGCAGCGTATTGTTGGCCAGCGCCGTGCCAATTCCCTGCCAGGCGAGCGTGTAATCGCGCAAAATAGCATTCTGCGTGACTTCTTCAACTTCACGCGGTTGCGCGTTCTTCACATTGAGCTGCACTGAAGGCTTGCTGTCAGCCAGAATCCGCTTCAGCAACGGCACCGCGCCGGACACAGCCAGCACCACGCCCGCAGTCAGGACCAGCATGCGCACAAGTTTCATTGTTTGCCTCCCACATGCAGCTCGTTTCCCAGAACCACGCCTGCGGCCACGGTAATAGTTGCATTGTCAGACACCGGTAGCTCGGCGCGGGCGATGCCCTTTTTGATGCGCGAATCCACGGTGCTTCTGCCGCTTCGGTCAGTCTGGATGAAGCTGACAATCGTGCCGTCCGGCACAGGGTTGCCGCTGCAATCGCGGATTGGGTCCGTCTCTATCACTACGTTATTGTTCGCGCGTCCGGCCACGTGCATACGGAGATTGCAGGGATCAGCCGCAACTTGTTGCACCACGCGCCGCACCTGTGTACCACCAACAGAAGCAACGAACTGCGCCGCTCCCGCTTTTGGCGCAGACGCGCTGTTGGTCCAGGCGATGCCATCGCGGCTGGTAACGGTTTTCGAAGATCCCGTTCCGCCAACCGCAAGGTTGAAATTCACCGGCGTGGGATCAAGTATCAGGTTCTGGTATTTATCGAAAATGAATGCTACCCCGGTGATTACATTAGGCCGGGCCACCGGGACGCGTGACGGACGGGCGAGGAAGTTCAGGTTTTCCGGCTTGCCGGGTTTGACCCAGAAAATCTGAGACTGCCTGACATCGCCTCGGGCAATGGCGATCCAGCGTCCCGCACTCCGCAGCTCTTCACCTTTAATTTCGATATTGCCGCCAGACTTGAACTCACGCTTGATCACCTGACCAGGACCAATGAGATACAGAGTGCCGGTTCCGCTGGTGCCAATGCTCAACGGCTGTCCGGCCACAGCGTCTTTGGGAAGGTTCAGATCAGCGGCGTGGGCGCAATCTGCCGCAAACCAACAGAGAGCAACAATCAGGCCGATAAAGATCAGTTTACGCATGCTAGTTCTCACGGCTGTAGTGATTTACGGTCACGCGGTAGGTGTGAACGTTCGCGGCAAGATCATCGCGCAACGCGACCGAGAAAGGCTGCGGCGTCTGCGGCAGCAACGCATGGTCTGAATATGCGTCAGATACCCAGATCACTTTGCCGCCATTGTCATAGAACGTGGCGAGAACATGGGGGATATTCACCGTGGTTCCGCTTTCGTTCAGCAACTCGCCCTTCAGCACAGTGCGGCCCGTAATGTCCTTTTCAATCCGCTGGTGCAACACGCCGATGACCGGATCGGCAGAGGCCGGAACCAGCATCCAGTCATGCGTCATACGCACTGACTTCACGTCGGATTTTTTGATCCCCGGGAAATCAATGCGGTAAGGCGACACTTCCTTGGGAAGCAGCACGTGAGAGATTTTGTCAAAGCTGCTCTCCTCGGCCACGTCTTTTCCGGCATTGTCGGTAAGGACCGCTCCTACAGTGATAAAAGCTGGAACCGTGTCTTCATTCTCCACTTCGCCCATGATGATCAGGCCGCCATCGCGCTCCACGGCATTCATGGAAAGAATGCGGCAATTCGGGTTCTCGACGTTCTGCGCGCCCCAGTCATCGCCCGCGCCGCGCCACACAATGTCCCAGCGCAGATAGTTCACGGGGATCACCTGCGGAGGCACATGCACTTCTTTTTCCGCCGGCCATTGCACCTTCCATGCGCCATCCTCTTTCACCACTTTCAGATCTCGTGTGTCAAAAGACACGCCCACGGCAGTTGCATATTTGAGCTCAGTGCGAACCGTGGCTTCAGTGTCTGACTCATGCAGCACACGTGTGTTCACTGAATCAAGCTGTGAGTAGGTACGCAGGCTGCCATTGCGCCCGGTCAGATCGCGAATGAACCCGCCCTGATCAACATTGCTGGACGAAGCCACGTAAGAGTAGGCGCCATTCCAGTCATGCCCTTTGGCGTTGCCAAACATTGCTTGCACCGCGCCCTCCGGTGTCGACGCCTGGGCGTTCCTGCTTCCGTGCACCGTGCCAATGGCGATCAATCCCACCGTAAGAACTGCAAAAATAACTGCGAGTATGCGCCCCATTACCGTGCCTCCCGGAGTACAGGTTCGTTTGCATTCAGCGGAAACTCGATTGGTTCAAGCTTGCGCCGCTTGTCTGGAAACATCAGCATGAGAAGCAAAGCAATAATGCTGCTGCCGATGGGTAGCGTGCCCCAGAGGATTCCTTCCATGGCCGTAGGTGGCGTGCCATACGGAGTCCTGTGCGCCGGTGAGATTCCATCCTTCACCCACAGGCTCACGTTGCCGCGGTCATACACTTCTGTCTTGCGCCAGCCGGCAAAAGCAATCAATGGTTCGTAATATGGATCGCGCACAAAAATATATTTCAATCCATATTGGTCAGCGTGTTTCAACACGGCACGCAGAGACTCGATACCGTTCGTCCCGTAATACTTTGAGTTGGTGAGCTGAGCGGACCCGTATTGCGTCATTTCCGGCAGAAGACGGGCAGAGTTATATTCGCCGTCCACGCTGCTTGCATTGGCCCCAATTCCCACTTCAGACATCTTGCTGCCAAAGCCGAGCGTGAGATAGCGGAACTTGTCATGGCCATCACGGTTCAGGAATGAAATCACTTCAGCGGTGCTGAATGGTGCATCATGAATGGGATGGTACACAGGCCATGAAACCGCGAATGCCACCGTGAATGCGGCCAGTGTTCCCAGAACGAACGCGGCTTTGCGGCCATAGCGGTCAATCAGGCTAACGGCCAGCAAAGCCACAATGGGCAGCGCCATAAGATTGGCCCAGAAGCTGAAGCGCTCAAAGGTAAGAATGTCAAACGGATTATGGACATTTGCGCCCGTGATCACGTTTACAACACCAGCGAGCATGCCTAAAAGCATCCGGGGCAGCGGCGTGGTCCCGCCAAGGGCAAAGAGCATGGTGAGCCAGAAGCCAAAGAAGAGGGGCCGCAGCCTGCTTTCCTTCAAACCTTTGACGAAAATGAAAGGCACAGCCAGCAGCATCGCGCCCCATGGAACCAGAATATAATTCACCGCCAGCCAGCCTTGCGAAAAGAAGTTTTCCCGGCTGCCGTGGGGAATAGGCATCTGCTTGATCGGATTGGCTTTTAACGCCAGCCAATAAGGCAGCAGCACCAGAATGATTCCGCCCAGAGATAACGCCGCAAAGATCGCCGAGCGGGAGATTACGCCGGCAGTCGTCGCGTCCGCGCCATCCCGCTTGCGGTCCATCAGCGCTATAACAACCACGGGAATGGTGAAGATCACGCTGGCAAAAAGCAAAGTCACGTGATGAGCTGAGGCTGCGGCCATGGTGAGCGCCAGCGCTTTTGCCAGGGCCATGGCCTTTCCCTCACGCGCCCACTCATAGAAATACGCCAGCGCAATCAGATACAGAGGCGCTGCCCACGTGGTAGAGAGCTGGCCATCTACATACACCAGGGACGCCAGCGACCCCAATAGCACACTGCCGATCGCGGCATAACTGGCTGCTCGTTCGCCCACCCATATTCGGGCATACCGGTATACACCAATCGGAAGCAACAGAATTGCAATGAGCTGCACAAAGATGTAAGCCAGGTTGAGACCTATTACATGGGAAAACAACGCCATCCACTGCTGCTCCATGGGCGGGTAAGTAGTTTGAGAGAAGCCCGTAAACCACTTTTCATTCCATGGATTGAACCAGTGTTGTGCGTAGTGCGCTGCAAAAAACTTGTGGAAGTCCGCGTCGTAAGAGTCATTGGTAATCTGCATCAGCAGCAGCGGACCGTGCACCAGCAGCGCCAGCAACAGCACCCAGCTCAATGGGACCGCCCGGCTGGGCAGAGAAACTTGCCTGCCCGGAGCGATGGATGGGGAACTCATGAAAAACCTCCGTGAATGAGAGCCTGCGACGATTGCGCGATCTGGACCTGCGAGACGGTCTTCAATGGGATGCCGCCAACCTGTAGCAGTTCTGCTCCAGCAGAGACTTCGATTCCAAAAGTAGCAGCGGGGTTTGCCAAGTGGTATCCGGATTCTCACTATTGGGCGATTTTCGGTGAGTTTCATTGGCAAGGAATCCCTTGGCCGGAAAATCGCATCTCCAAACAACATGAGAACAGAGCTGCTGCCGCCAATCTGGCATGCTGCTTTCGCTAAATCCAAGTAGCGCCGTGGAACCTGGTCCACGTGTTCCCTCTGGCGACTCTGACAACGGTGGTCCCGTGAAGAAGAATCTTTTGCGTCTCGCGCTTTTCTGTTCGCTGTTTCCGGTCACTCGTGGCTGGACGCAGACGTTTGATCTCAACAGCAAACCGCAAGACCAGAACCAAAAGTCCCAGCCAAAGCAAAACAACGCCAAGAAGCAGCCCGCAAGCCGGGCTGGCAGCGGTTCAGGGTCCTGTGGAACTTCCGGCAGTGGCTGGGGCGGAAGCATTGAGGCAGGGCGTTATGCACGCGCGGCAGAAACAGCGCTGAAGAATGGAAACCCTTCAGGCGCAATGAACCATGCCCAGCACCTTACACAAGCTGCGCCCAGTGATGCGTGCAACTGGTTCCTGCTGGGTTACACCGCGCGCCTTGCCGGCAAATCCCAGATATCTCTAGATGCATACCAGCGAGGGCTGCAGCACGCTCCCAATTCCGTGGAAGGTCTCTCCGGCATGGCCCAGACCTACATTCGCATGGGCAAAGCGGATGAAGCCAAGAAACTCCTGCTGCAGGTAATTGCTGCCAATCCCCGCCGTGCCACTGACCTGGCGATGGCGGGTGAGCTATTCATGCAATCCGGCGATCTGCCGCGCGCTGAAAATTTGCTGGAACGGTCTGAAAGCATTCAGCCTTCATCTCATGCTGAGTTGCTGCTGGCAATCACATACATGAAACAGAAGCAGACGGACAAAGCCAAGCAGCTGTTGGACAAGGCGATGAAACGCAGCCCGAAGAACACTGAGATCTTCCGCGCTGTGGCCCAGTATTACCGCGAGGCGCATGACTACAAGTCTGCGATTGCGATCCTACAGAAGGCGCCGGTGAAGAATGCTGACGTCATGTCCGAGCTTGGTTACACCTATGAGCTTGCCGGCATGAAGAAAGAATCGGCAGACACATACGAGAAAGCCGCGTCCATGGCGCCCAAGTCCGTCAATGTGCAGCTTGCTGCGGCCCAGGCGCAGTTGCGGATCAGCAATCTGGATAAGACTCGCACCTATCTGGCGCGCGCCGAGCAGCTGGATGCCAACTACTACCGCCTGCATGCGATTCGCGGCGACCTGGCCAAAATCGAACGGCGTGACGCTGACGCTGTGCGCGAATACCTGGCAGCGCTGGCAGCAATGCCGGAGGGACCGGCCGAAGGCGTACTTTATCCCACGCAATTGCGGCTTAACCTGATTGATACCTACCGTAACCTGGATGACGATGCGGCCATCCGTCAGCAGCTCAGCATCGCGCAGCAGGAGCTTGCCAAAATCCAGGTGGAAGGTCGGCAACAGGTGGAATACCTGCGGCTTCGCGCGGCCATTAAAGGGCTGGGCAATGATGTTTCCGGTGCTGAGGCCGACCTGAAGCAGGCCCTGAAGCTCGATCCGGAAAATGACAACGTGACTTTGCAATACGGCAGCCTGCTCTGGAAAGCTGGGCGCAAGGCTGAAGCTCGGCAGATGTATACCAGCCTGCTCAAGCGCGACGAAAAGAACCGCTACGCGCTGGAAGCCCTGGGATACCTCTCCCGTGATGAAGGTGATAACAAAGCAGCAGAGACTTTCTTTACCCGCATGGCTGTGGCATATCCCAGCGATTACGTTCCCTACATGGCCCTGGGCGATCTCTATACGGCAATGAAGGAATATCCCAAAGCCCAGGCCAGCTATGAGAAAGCGCACAAGCTGGCGCCGACGAATTCTCAAATCATAGCCAGCGGCTCAAACGCTGCCATTGAAGCTGGCAAGGTCGATCTGGCGGGAGAGTGGATCGCGCGCGCTACCGGCACCATGAAAAATGATCCGCGTGTAATGCGTGAAACCGAGCGCTATCTTTTCCTGAAGGGCCGCTATGCGGAATCCGCGCGGCTGGGCGAGCAGGCAATCGTAAAACTGCCGCACGATCGAGACGCTGCGGTTTATCTGGGCTATGACTATTACAATCTGGGTCGCTATGATGAAGTTCTGGCGCTGGTAAGCCGCTATGAGAGCGTTCTGCCAAAAGAGGCAAACTTTCCCCTGCTCGCGGGCCACGTGCATAAGCAGAACCAGTTGCTGCAACAAGCGATTGATGACTTCTCTCGCGCTATTGCAAAAGATCCCAGGATGTTTGAAGCGCTGGTGAACCGCGGCTACGTCCGCAATGACATGCAAGATGCGCAGGCTGCGATCCGTGATTTTGAACCCGCATTAAAAATTAATCCCGAGAGCGGCATTGCCCGCCTGGGACTGGCATTCTCTTATCTGCAACTGCACCGCTCACGTGAGGCCCTGGAAGAAACCAACAAAGCGGAAAAGCTTCTGGGCGAACTGGGCGCAACGCACATGGCCCGCGCCACGGCGTACCGGCAGATGCGCATTCTGGATAAAGCGGTACAGGAATACCGGGTGGCGCTCAAGTATTCGCCAGACGATCTGAAGCTCCACATGGCCCTGGCTGACGCTCTCTACCACGCACGCCACTATGCCCAGTCCATCAATGAACTGGAAGTTGCGCTGAAGCTTTCTCCAGACAATCCTTTGCTCTACGCGAACCTTGCCTCCGCACATGCACAGCTTGGTCATCGCGCAGAGACGTTTAAGTACATCCAGGCGGCAGAGCAAGAAGCTGTGGACCAGTCAGCGATTCTGCTGGCTACGGGCGACGCTTTGTTGACTCTGGGCGATCGCGCTTCCGCCCTGGAGCGCTTTACGCGCGCCCTGGACGCACCGGATGCCAATCGAGTGGATGTGCGCATTGAGTTCGCAAAGCTCTTTGTGCACCAAGGAAAATTTGCCGACGCCAAACAGGAAGTTGCACTAGCATTTGCTGAGTCGCGTATTGGCGAAGCTTCACCGGTCACGGCCGATAATCTAGTCGAAGCCGCCAATATCTTCCTGGCCGCCCATGATTTTGATCTGGCGGAGCGGTATTTCACCAAAGCAAAAGATTTGGGCGCGTCCGACGATACGGTAGCTATTGGACTGGCCGATACCTATATTGCGCAGGGCAATGATCGCAAGGCGGAAGCCGAACTGGCTGCATTGGGCAAATCGGTGGACTACGAGCAAAGCTATGACTACCAACTTGCCTGGGCCAATATATACACGCAACGGCATGACAATGTGCGCGCCATCTCAGCGTTTGCCAGGGCCAACCAGCTTGCGGCAGACGATCCAACAGCTGAGCGCGGGCTGCTGCAGGTGTCTGGACAGGAAGGCACGCCTTTGCCGTTCCGACCGAATCTAAGCATCCAGAGTGACGGTGCTACCGGCGCGATCTTTGAAGATGCCACGCTCTACCAGATGGACAACAAACTGTTTGGCGCGCCAGTTCCGCCACGCTCTTCACAGGAGACAAGCATCGGGAGCACGTTCCGCTATCACACGGGAAATTTCCCGCCTATCAATGGATTTTTCGGCATACGCAATTACCGGGGCACAATCTCCATTCCAAGCCAGACGTTGATCGTCCATCGCAACACCTACGATACGGTCATGAACGTGGGCACAACTCCCGTTTTACGCCTGGGTAATGCCCACATCGTGCTCAACCCGGGCATTGAGTTCACTATACGGCGTGACACTGAGTCGCCCATTCAGATGAACCAGCAGCTCTTCCGCCAGTTCCTCTATTTGAATACCTCGCCCTTCTTCAACTGGCTGACGGTGCGCGGCAGCGCGGTGCATGAGTCTGGACCGTTCTCCCTGGAGAATCTGCATTCGCGCGACCTGGGCGCAAGCCTTGAGTTTGAAGTGGGACGCCCCTGGGGAAGCAACTCCCTGATCACCGGCTACTCTGTGCGCGACCTTCTGTTCCGTCCGTTGATTCGCGAGTTCTTTACGACCTCAACATGGGTAGGCATGGAACACAAATTCGGACAGAGGATGGCGGTCACAGCGCTGGCTAAATACATACGTTCCTGGCGTGTGCAGGACCTGGAATTTGCCACGGCGCAGGCCCTGATTCCCGGGGCGCGGTTTGAGTTCAAGCCGAACGATCGCTGGTCATTCGATGCGTCCATGGACTTCACCCGCGGCCAGGGGTTCCATTTGTATGACAACGTCCAAACTGGATTCCTCATCTCCTATGTAAGGCCTCTTCGCAGAAGTGTGAATGATGTGAATGGAGCCATCAATGTTGATTATCCACTTCGTTTTTCAGTGGGATTGCAGCAGCAGTCGTTCTTTAGCTATACGGGCACAGGCAGCACGTCTGCATTGCGTCCGGTCGTTAAGATTTCTATCTTTTAGGTTTTCAGGGCCCAAATGAAAATTTGTTTTGTGAGCGGCTTTCCCCCCAGCAAAGCGGTGCTGAACGAGTACGGGTTTCACGTTGCCAGAGAATTGCAGGCCGATCCGCTCGTCAGCCTGACTATTCTTGCTGACGAGTATTCCGGCACGGAAGCCCAACTCACGGAATTCGAAGTGCAACGTTGCTGGAAGGAGAACCGCCTCAGCAATCACTCAAGATTGCTAAAAGCTATTCGTGACTACAAGCCTGACGTGGTGTGGTTCAATCTTGTCTTCTCCAGCTTCGGCAACAAGGAGAACCCTTTGGCGGCTTTTTCCGGCCTCACGCTTCCCGCCATGACCCGCATGGCCGGCTATTACACCCACGTTACCTTGCACCATCTGATGGACCACATTGATCTCGATGATGCCGGCGTACGCAACAAAGCACTGTTCCGTGCAGCTGGGAATGTGGCTACACGGATGCTGCTAATGGCCAACTCCATCTCCGTACTTCTACCCGCCTACCGGCGTACCTTGACGGAAAAATATCGCGGCGAGCATATTCACTATCGCGCGCATGGAATCCTTTCTGCGCGGCCGGAATACCCTGACTTTTCCCGCCGCGGTAATCCTGATTGCCGTATTTTGGCGTTTGGAAAATGGGGTACTTATAAACGCTGCGAAATGCTCATTGAGGCTTTTGAAAAAGAGGTAGCTCCGGCATTCCCCAGAGCAAAGCTGGTAATTGCGGGCACGAACAATAGTAATTCTCCCGGCTATATTGAGGGCCTTAATGCCAGATACGGCAGCCATCCGAACATTGAGTTCAGGGGATACGTAGAGGAGCATGACATCCCGGAGATGTTCGGGACTTCTTCGTTTATGGTGATGCCTTACACCTCTGCCACCGGCGCAAGCGGTGTGGCCAACTTGGCAGCAGCGTATGGCGTCCCCATCATCTGCTCGGATATCCCTGACTTCCGCGAGATGGGAGACAGTGGGGGACTGGCAATCAAGTTTTATCCTGTGGGAAACAAAGCTGCGCTGGCCAAAAACATGCTCGACCTTCTGCAGAATGAGTCAGAGCAGCACGAGATGGCGGAACAGAATTTTTCCTCTGCGTTGCGCATGACCATGCCCCAGATCATCCACCAGTATGTCCGCGCGTTTGACCGCCACCAGAGGGCCCGTGCATTGGAAGCCGTGTCACGCTTCCGCCGCATCCCCGCCTGGGTGCCGTCACGTTCGGCGATTTTCAGGGCATCGCGGTGGGGTAGCTGGATCTAAAAAGGCAGGCAACCGGCATAAAATAGTCGGCGATGAATGAAGCTGCCTTAGGCATTGCCTCCGCCGATGACCAGTATGTCCTTTGATGTGGTCATAGCCCTGCTGCCGTGGCGGTTTGTTTTCCCACTTCCGGCATAGGATAAATGCCGAGTGACCTTGCCGCGCCGATATCGACCGTTAGCACCTCGCTCTGCGGTGTCCTCTTGAGCCAGGCTTGGGCGCGAGATTCCGCTGCGGCAAACGTTCCGCCGGGCAGCACGGTGAGGTCGAGATAGAGAATGTCTTGTGAGTTCGGTCCCAGACGAACCCCGGTGAACGCATGTCCTGGAACAATCACGACCACCGGTTTCATTCCCAGATTTTCCAGCGCGGACGCGAACGCCACGCTTACATCAATGCAGTTGGCATTGCTCAGTTCCAATGTCTCGCGTGGCAGACGGATGCGTTGTGTTTCGCCGGGATAGTTTCCAAACGCATAAATACTGCTCACATAGCTGATGCTGGAGCGACGCATGGCCCTGAAGACCGCCGCAGCCTGGGAGCGGACTTGCCCAGCCAGGTCAACTCCTGGCGCATGGTTATATCCGCGCAATCTTCCGCCATGAACCAGGCGCTCTGCATGTGAGATCAGTTGCAGAATCTTGTCATCATGGGGCGTTACCCATCGGGCAAGAAGTTGTGCATTGGCAAACTTTCTTCCCCAAAACAAATCTGACGCACTGTGTATGAATACGGGGCGTTGCTGCGCGAAGGTGTGTCCAGTGGCAGGGTCCTCAACTTCCACAACCAGCGTGGCTGGATGAATCTCTCCATTCTCATAGGCCTTGCCCAGCAGTTCCGGATCCAGATTGATGGTCCGCACTTCATGGGGGCCAATCACAGCCGTCTGACGCAGTTCCGCGCTCCAGCCTCTTACTTGAGCGGTAATGATTTGCAGTATGGCCTTGCTTGAGGTATTGGAGACGCTCAGCGTCGCCACCGGCCAATAGTCCGCAGCCTGAGATCCGTTGAGCGCAGGGAAGATCTCACCACGGCCGGGAAGATTGAGTTGATATTGCATCTGCAACGGCGAAGCCAGCCCGGAACTAATCTGCATCCTGGCCGGAAGCGGCGGGTCGGGTAACGGCTTGAGTGCCAGCCTGGAAACAAAAATCCATCCCCACACAAGCGACCCGCCCAGCCCGATTGTGGTGGACAGAAAGACCCACGCCAAAACACGCGCAGTCCTCCCCGATCTTCCGGAATCAAACGTTCTGGAATCAAGCCTACTGGAATCAAGCTCTCTGGATTTCAGCATCCTTTAGATTGGGTGACAAAGAGAGCTAACAGGTTGCAACAATTTTCCCGTGGGTTTCAGGCAACACCTTAGCCATGTGTAAGGCTATCGCGGTAAATTTTCAGCCGGCTTCTTGGGTGCGGCCTGCCGTTGCAACGATGGAGACGCCCTCCAGAATTCAGGATCGTCAACAATCCATTCGCCTGCGGGATTGCTCATGGCTGGGCTTACAGAAAACAGCCATGTCTCAGAACTTTGAACGGAGAAGCGCGTGAAATCATCCAGCCGGTTGCGGGTGGAATCATCCACGTCAGTAGAATAATCGTCCACGGCCGGATCAAGCGCTACCCCTGCATTTTGCAGTGAACGATGTGCGGAAAAAATGAGATAGATATTGCGCGGCATGCCGGAAACCACCTGATAGATTGCCCGATTGTCCAGGGTTCCGGCCCTTTGCCGGACAGATTTGAGGGTGCGATGAATATCTTCAAACTCGCGCTCATGGCCGGGACGAACCGTGACCAGAGTGACAGTGAAAAAACGCGTGCGCGGCTGAACTAACCCTGTGTTGCTGCTGAGATCGTCACGATAGTGCGCGTATACGGCGCGCGGCTCAGCCACCAGATTGGCCTTGGCCTCAAGCAAACGGTTGAGTTCAGCGCTCAACAAGGCATTACGGGCAAACGGCTCCGCGCTTCGCTCCATGGCAGCGTATGAATCAAAGCCGGAGATGAACCAGACTTCCTGCGGACCGGTGATCGACTGGATAGCAAGATAGGGCCACGTACTGGCACGAGCACAAGCCTGCGCCGCCTCGCTTTCGATCCTGGAGTACTCTGCCATCTTTGAAGGCTTCACCGGATCGCGATAGATCTGGAGCATCGGGGGTGGGGCCGCCGGTGGGGCCTGCTGTGCGCTACTGGAAAAAAAGCAAGCGGCAAGCAAGAGTGAAAGTGAAATGCGCAGGCACGACATGATGCGCCCATTTAAGCAAACAATGGGCTTGCTGTCATGCAGAAAAGGCGAATCAAGAGTCGCAGACCGTCTGTGCGTCCGCGGTCCTAGTGTACTGCCGCCGGCACCTTGTTATCGACAAAGGCGACAGCTTCTTCCAGGATTTCCTGCACCAGCCCCGGCGACGAGGCTTCAACGTATATGCGCATAAGCGGCTCGGTGCCGGAAGATCGAAGCAGAACCCAGGCCTCAGCGCCCTTGTCTTTGATGGGAGCATCCAGAAAGAACTTGATGCCATCAAGATTTTCTTTACGCAGGACCTTGTAGCGGCCCAATGATGTCGTTTCATTGCTGCCGGCACGGGCAATCGCGGCGTTTTTGATCTCATTGGGAATACGCAGATCACGGCGCGCGTAATAATGTGGACCATACTCGGATTGCAGTGCGGCAACGAGCTGGCCCAGGCTCTTCCCTTCATCGGCCATCACGTTGGCCAGAAGCAGGGCATTCAGCAGACCATCGCGCTCGGGCAAATGCCGCTGGAAACCAATTCCACCGGACTCTTCACCACCAATAACGATCTGCCGCTCCAGCATGAGATCACAGATGTATTTGAAGCCGATGCCGCATTCCAGCAGGGTACGCCCATGTTTGGCGGCAATGCGGTCCAACATGCGCGTAGTGTTGAATGCGCGCGCCACATCGCCCGGCCAATCTTTGTGCCGCGTTACTACCCATTGCAGCAGGATGGAAAAGATTTTGTGCGAATCCACAAAGCTGCCGTCTTCCGCTGCGGCGCCAATGCGGTCGGCATCGCCATCGGTTATGAACGCGGCATGGCACTTTTCCTTAACCACGATTTCCTGGGCCGCGCGCACATGCGGCTCAATGGGCTCAGGGTTGATTCCGGGGAAAAGCGGGTTGACCTCACTGCGTATCTGCACGTGCTGGATACCGCGCTTCTGGAAGATTTCCGCAAGCACGTTGCGGCCTGCTCCATACATGCAGTCGATGGCGAACTTGAAGTTGGCTTTGGCAATCTTGTCCAGATCGGCAAATTCACAAATGGCCTCAACGTAAGGCGTTTTGAAATCAGCCTCTTCAACTTTTGTCGTGTTGCCTTTGGGCATGGCTCCGGCGCGGACATAGTCTTCAATCTGCTTGATGATGGCAGGCGTGGCAGAACCGCCGTACGTGGCTTTGAACTTTACTCCATTCCAGTCCCAGGGATTATGGCTGGAGGTAATCATGATTCCACCGGCGGTGCGCAGAGTTTTTACCGCATAGGAAAGTGCCGGGGTCGGCGTGTAATCATTGGAGACTTTGATGGGAATTCCGGCAGCGGCCAGGACTTCAGCACAGGCTTGCGCAAAACGGCGGGAACCAAAGCGCGTATCATAGCCGATGACCAGCCCGCGGCTGGGATCTTCATTCTTGAGAACGTAAGCAGCAATGGCCCCGGCAACGCGACGCACATTTTCAAAGGTGTAGTCCTCAGCGATTACGCCTCGCCAGCCGTCTGTACCAAATTTAATGTCATCCATTTTGTCGCTTCGCTCCAACTCGCTTAGAAATTTTGTGCCTGGATCGAGACGCTCACCACGCTAGTCAGCCGGCCTGGCTAAACCAGGTCCGTGAGTTTTTTATCATTCAAGTATTTCACAATTTTGCCCACGTCCTGGGATTGCTCACGCGTGGTTACCAGAATGGCATCATCGGTCTCAACCACCACCAGATTGTGCACGCCAACAGCGGCCACAAATTTCTCTGGCGCATAGATATAGTTGCCAGTGGCATTCACAACATAGCAACCCTTGCTTTGTGTCACATTCTTCTGCTCGTCTTTCTGGCATACGGCGTGATGTTCATACAGAGCCGCCCATGAGCCCAGGTCATTCCAGCCAAAATCCACACGCAAACAGAACAATTTTGAAGAATGCTCGCCTTTGGCGGACCGGGGTTCCAGGACTGCATAGTCTATGCTGATGTTCTCGCATTTCGGATAGAGACTGGCAAAAGTCTTATCGAAGTCTTTGGTGCCCCAGGTGGCGGCGATCTGCTCCAGATACGGCGCAGTTTCAGAGAGGTGCTCACGCAGAGCACGAGTGAGCGTACGCGCACTCCATACGAAGATGCCGCTGTTCCAATAATAATTTCCCGCGGCCACAAACTCTTCTGCCCGCTGCTGGTTGGGCTTCTCAGTGAACCGCTTCACGCGAAAAAGTTCCGATTCAAGCTTTTCGCCGGTCTCGATGTAACCGTACCCGGTTTCCGCGCGCGCGGGCTGGACTCCCATCACCACAATGTGATCTTCTCGGCCAGCAATTTCTATGGCTCGCTGCAAAACTTTACGAAATTTTTTTTCGTCGGCGATGACGTGATCGGCGGGGAACATGCCGATGATCGATTCAGGCGCAAGCTTTTCCAGCAGGAAGGCCGCCAGCCCAATGGCGGGCGCGGTGTTACGAGGTTCTGGCTCCACTATCACCTGAGGCGCGGGAATTGCCGGCAGTTGCCGCTTGATTTCTTCGCCAACAAATTCATTGGTGATGACCCAGAAATCTTTTTCCGTCCCTAGGGGCAGCAGGCGCTCCATCGTTTTCTGAATCATGGTCTGCTTGCCGTCAAGCGCAAGGACTTGTTTAGCCAGCTTGCGGCGGCTTCGCGGCCAGAAGCGTGTCCCGCTGCCGCCCGCAAGAATCACTGGATAGAACGCATGTTTGTTCATAAAACCTGCCTCTCAAGCTCCAGTTAAGGTCCCCGCAGCTGTTTGGGTAGATGTGGATGGCTCTCCTACTTTCTCTACTGGCAAGGAAGCACACAAAAATTCCAGGTCCCACTGCGGCTTCAGCATAAACCTTTCCACTGAGGCAGGAACAACAACCGCCTGGCCGCCGGTAAATGTGACCGGCGCCGCATCTTCGCTATCAATCACGCCGCATCCGCGCAGAGCAATCAGGCACCATACACTGCGTTTCGTGTGGCGAGGCCGGCGGAACTCCCAGGCACTCGTGAGCTTGAAGTGGTCAACAATGAAACAGGGCGAGGTCACAAGGTTGGTCTGGCTCTTGCCCTGTCCGATCTGCGGCTGGCCGGCAATCACTTTGCCCGCATGAGTCTGCTCTTTGGCGGCACGCAGGCCGTCTTCAATGTGCAACTCGCGTGGGCGGCCATAGTCATAAAGGCGATATGTAGTATCAGAGTTTTGCTGCGTCTCAACGATAATCGCTCCGCCACCGATCGCATGGACGGTACCTGCGTCAACATAGATCATGTCGCCTTCATGGACGTTAATCCAATTCAGCAGGTTCTCCATGCGGGTCTCCCGGATTGCGCGCTCGACTTCGGCTTTCGTTGTGCCTGGTTTCAGCCCTAACCCGATTTGAGCGCCCGGGTCAGCTTGTAGCACATACCAGCACTCAGTTTTACCGCACGGCTGGCCGACTCTCGCGGCTCCCTCGTCATCCGGATGTACCTGAACAGACAGCTTGTCTCTGGGGAAAAGAAACTTGATCAACAGCGGAAAGCGCGTAGCAGCCTTGTTCGTATCACCCAGAAGTTCTGTGCCAAATTGGCGGGACAGTTCGGCAAGTGTTCGACCAGCGAGAGGGCCATTGGCCACGGTACATTGGTCGCCAGTAAGCCAAGCCTCGCCAATCGGGTTGCCCGCAATCTCGCGCATATAAAACGGCGCAAGGTCGCGCGTGCCCCAGACGCGCTCATGGAACTGAGGCTGCAAAAATAGAGGATAAAGCTCAGGCATGCGAGTTATGATGGTGCTGTCAGGGTCCCAGAAAATCTTTAGACTCGCAAAAAAGGCCACGTGTTGTCCAGCAGCAGCTTCGACTTTCAGCCACAGGCCTATTCCGAGCAAAAATCCGTTCAGGAAAGCAGTTATGCGTGCCGCTAGTCAGGTTTAGAGCTTGCCAAACCACTCCTGCATGCGTTCCAGGCCACGTTCAATCTCCGTAGGCGAAGTGGCATAGGACAGGCGGATATGGTCGCGAGTGCCAAAAGCCTCGCCCGGGACCGTGACCACGTGGGCTTCATGAAGCAAGCGCTTGGCAATGTCCGCTGCCGAAGTGATCCCATCCTTGCCAAAATAAGCAGACACGTTGGGATAGACGTAAAATGCCCCCTCCGGCTTTACGCAGGTCACGCCCGGAATGAGCTTAAGATGGCCAAGAATGAGTTCGCGAAGGAGGATGTAATCCTGCTTCATCTTCTCAACGCAGTCTTGCGGTCCGGTCACGGCAGCCAGCCCGGCCATCTGGACCATGTGTGCCGTGCTTGACGTGCTCTGGCTTTGCAGCTTGGTCATGGCGCTGATGATGGGCGCGGGTGCAAGCGCGTAACCCAGTCGCCAGCCCGTCATGGCGTACGTCTTGGAGAGCGACCCCACAATCACCAGGTGCTGCTTGACGTCGCTAATCGAGCCGGCGGAGAACCTGCGCGACGTGAAATTCAGATAAACGTAGCATTCGTCGGCAATCACATAAATACCGCGCTTGTGCGCCAGACGCAGAATCGCGGTAAAGTCCACGGGGTCCAGCACGGCGCCACTCGGATTATTGGGGCTGTTGATGATGATGCCGCGGGTGCGCGGGGTGATTTGGCGCTCAATCATCTCCGGTGTCAGTCGAAAATTATCGGTTTCCTCCGTCTCGACGAAGACGCATTTGCCCCCGGCATATTCAACGATGTCTTTAAACGAAACCCAGTAAGGAACGGGCACAATGACCTCGTCTCCGTGGTCCACCAGTACCTGGATCGCATTGAAGAGTGCCAGCTTGCCGCCCGTGGAGACCATGCAGTCTCCGGGCTGATACATAGAGCCGAAATCTGCAGCGTGGCGGCGTGAAATAGCGGCACGCAGCTCCTGCACGCCCCCAACCGCGGTATAACGGGTGCAGTCGTTCTGGATGGCGGCAATGCCTGCGTCCTTGATGTGCTGCGGCGTGGAGAAATGCGGCTCACCTGCGCCAAACTCCACCAGATCAGCCCCGGCAGCCTTTAACTTTGCCGCTTCAGCCACCACGGCCATGGTAGCTGAAATCTCAATCCGGTTAACGCGATTACTAAATTGTTTTACAGCGGGTACGGTCGCCATTTGAACCCTCATTTATTTGTAGCTGCGGTGCCATGGAATTTTTCCCGCAGTCGTTGTTCCACCAGTTCCGGCACCAGTCCGCGCACGGAACCGCCAAGGCGAAAAATCTCTTTGACCAGCCGCGAGCTTAAATAGGAATAAGCTTCGGCAGGCATCATAAAAATGGTTTCCAGTTGCGGCTGCAGTTTGCGGTTCATCAGGGCCATCTGCAGCTCATATTCATAGTCACTGATGGCGCGGATGCCGCGCAGCACCGCCTTGGCCTTTTTCTGCATGGCATAATCCACCAGCAGGCCTTCAAAGGTTTCCACGCGCACATTGTCATAGCGCTTAACCATCTCTTCCAGCATTTGCAAGCGCTCCGCCAGAGTAAACAGCGGGTCTTTCTCGGCATTGCGCAGAATCGCGACGATCAGCTCATCAAAAATCTTGCTGCCGCGCTCAATCAGATCAAGATGACCGTTGGTCAACGGGTCAAATGAGCCGGGATAAATGGCGCGAACTAGATTCAAATGAATGTCCTGGTTTGGTTTAAAGCTGTAAACTGTGGCCAAAATCTGATTTTATGCTGGATTCAACCACCCGGCAATGTGGGAATTTACTCACGATTGGCGCTCTGGCGGAGGCGGCTGCCGAAAGCAGAGCGTTTTCAACAAAAGAATTGTTATTCGTCGGGCGTCACGCGTCTTTCGCTTTACATCTCACAGATAGGGCGCGTATCGTTATCTCGCCAGCTAGAGAGCCATTAAGGAACTCATCACCAGCATGTTTCGAAAACCTTCTCGCAGTGAAGAGACGCTGCTATTCGCCAAGAATTTTCTTCAGCATCCCATGATGCTGGGTTCCTTGATTCCCAGCTCACGTTTCCTGATTGGCCGGTTGCTCAACAAAGTGGATTGGGCACGTGCCCGGACCATTGTGGAATATGGCCCCGGCGTGGGCACCATTACGTCCCACATCCTCTCCAAAATGGCCCCGGACGCCCGGCTCATCGCCTTTGAAATGAATGAGCGATTCGTGCGCTATCTGGAACGGTCATTCCCTGATCCCCGTCTGCACGTAGTACACGGATCGGCGGAAAACGTGCAAAAAGAGCTGGACCGCCTGCATCTTGATGGAGCCGACTACATTATTTCCGGCATCCCATTCAACAACATGCAATACGAGCTGCGGGAAAAGATCACGCGCCAGATACGTGCGGTTTTGAATCCCGGAGGCGAAGTCCTGATCTATCAGTTCACCCGGACCGTCCTGCCTCACCTGCGCACGCACTTTGATCAGGTCGACCAGGAAGTCGAGCTACGCAACTTTCCTTTCGCGATGTTATTCCACTGCACATAGGCGTCAGACCGTTGGCAATTGGGGGCCTGGAGATGGCAGATGCTGCGCAGCACCGCCCAGGCCAGGACTGTATATACTTGACTGTATGGGCGTTATCAATCCCAAATCGGTCAAGGTAAACGTCACCACCGGTACTGGTGTCGACATTGAGTGGGACGACGGTCACCAGACCCACTTCGGCTTCCAGTGGCTTCGCGATGCCTGCCCCTGCGCCACCTGCACAGAAGAGCGCAACACACACAAGCGCAATCCTGGAGAGGCCCCTAAACAGGCCGCTAGCTTGTTGCCCATGTATAAGGAACCGGCCAAGCCCAAAGAAGTTAAGCCCGTGGGCCGCTATGCACTGAACATTGCCTGGAATGACGGTCATGCCAGCGGCATATACTCCTGGGACTACTTGCGCGAGATGTGCCAGTGTGAAGTCTGCCGCGCAGCGGCGAACTAGAAGCCCGACGGCAAAATTCAAGCTCCGTGTGGCTGAGGCTTAGTAACCTGCTTTTTTAGCGATCGTCCCCTCGAGCGGCTGTCCCGCTAAATACCGCTTGAGATTGCCGGTAAAAGCCGCGTAGTGCCGCTCCCAGACATTTGCCGTCAAGAAAGCCGTGTGCGGCGTAATCAGAACCTGCGGCATCTTCCATAAAGGTGACCGTCGTGGCAGAGGCTCTTCCGCAAACACATCCAGAGCGGCGCCCGCAAACCGGAAATCACGCAGGGCCTTGACCAGTGCAGTCTCGTCCACCAGCGCGCCGCGAGAAACATTCACCAGAAATGCCGTCGGCTTGAAAAGATTCAGGCGGCGGGAATCGATCATGTTGCGTGTGCGCAGTGTAAGCGGAGCAGCCAGCACCACAAAATCAGAGCGCTTGATGCCATCATCCAGCGCATCATAGCCCATCACTTCATGCGCTCCGTCCGCATCCCGCTCAGGATGTTCACGCACGCCGATGACCCGCATCTTCAGCGCAGCCGCCATCGCAGCAACTTCCGACCCTATGCTTCCCAATCCGATTACCGTCATTGTCGCGCCACGAATTTCCGCCGGCCGCGGATGTTCGTTCCAGATGGCTTCCATGGCCCACGTGCGGCGCTCCTGGTAACGCACTGCGGAAGGCAGGTGTTTGGCCAGCGCAAGAACCATGGCAATGGCATGCTCAGCCACCACCGGGCCATGCACGCGCCCAGCGTTGCTGATGGCAATGCCACTAGCTGCCAGCTCAGGATAGAGGAACTGGTCAATCGCCGCGGTAATCGAATATATCCAGCGTAAATTGGTGGCGGCGCGAAGCTGCTCAGGCGGGAGCGACCATCCAATCAGTATGTCAGCGCCATGCAGCGCATTGTCATCGCTGCGTTTGCTGGAAGAATACGCAACCTCCACCTGTGGATACTCCGTACGCAAGCGCTCCATAAACCACACCGGCGGACGCCACATTTCGAACTGCTTATGCAGCAGAATTGCGATCTTGTGACCCGCCATTCCGGTTAAGCTCCCGCCGCTGGTGTTTGCAGCGTTTTTTTGCCGGCTGCGCCATGACCCCAGAGCACTGACGAATCGATCTCAGCAATGGACCGCCTTCCCGTCAGTGCCATGGCGCGTTCCAGTTCATCCCGCAGAATGGTGATCACGCGCTCCACCCCCTGCGCGCCTCCCGCAGCAAGCCCATAGATATAAGGCCGTCCGATGAACACAGCTTTCGCCCCCAACGCAAGCGCCATCAGCACATCTGTTCCACGACGAATGCCGCTATCCAGCATGACCGGAATACGTCCGCCAACGGCTTCCACCACGCGCGGCAGAGCGTCAATCGTACCCGGGACCATGTCAAGATTGCGCCCGCCATGGTTGGAAACGATCACTCCATCGGCGCCGTTCTCCACGGCGCGCTTGCCGTCTTCAGGGCTGAGCACGCCTTTCAGTATCACCGGGACACCTGCAACCGATCGCAACCATTCCAGGTCGCGCCAGTTGAAAGACGGATCAAACAATGGATCGTAAATTCGACCACGCTGTGTTTTGTGTCCGGGAGTGGGTGCGCCCAGATTGAGCCCGCGCAAATGCACGCACTCCAGCTCCTTGGGCAGGCCAAATGAGAGCTGGCCATATCGATTGCCAAGCACCGGTGTATCCACGGTGAGGCATACCGTCTTGCAGCCCGCTGCCACGGCACGTTGCACCATGTCTTTGGTAAAGGCGCGGTCGCGCTGGACATATAGCTGGAACCAGATTGCGCGCTGCGTGTTCCGCGCGATCTCATCCATTGCGGTGGTAGTGAAAGAGCTGACCACAAAAGCCGCTCCCGCAGCGCTGGCCCCGCGCGCGGTGGCAATTTCGCCATCCGGATGATACAGCCGGTGATAAGCCACCGGCGCCAGCAGTACCGGGGAATCGAGCTCGCTGCCGAAGAGATTCACGCGCGTATCGATCCTTGAGACATCCACAAGAACGTTGGGTGCGAGTTGCAGCCGCTCAAATCCCTGCCTGTTATGCCGCATGGTGATCTCATCACCACCGCCCGAGCGAACATAGTCATAAGCCATTTTGGAGAGGCGCTGGCGGGCCAGGAGCTCGAACTGCGTTACATCTGCCGTGGGCAGACTCTCAGCGGTGCTGGGACGGCGAAGCTTGCTCCATCGGCTCATGGTCTCTCCCTTACTCGTAAGAAATGTCTTTCTGCTTGCGTCTATATTCTCATGTCCGCCTGGAAGTCACTGCGCGCTGTATCCGCCATCCACCGTAAGAGTGCTGCCTGTGGTCCAGCCGGACTCGTCGCTGGCCAGAAAGACCGCGGCACTCGCCACATCCGCAGGCTGGCCAAAGCGCCCGAGTGGATGCATGGCCAAGCGTTGGCGGCGGGCGTTTTCGTCCAGGTTGAATTTCGCCACCAACTCCGTCTCCACAATTCCGGGGCAGATGCAATTCACGCGGATATTCTCCGCCGCATGGTCCAGCGCCATTGCCCTGGTCATGGCTGCCACCGCGCCTTTTGAGGCCGAGTAGGCCACGCGATTGCGCGCACCCAGCAGACTCAACACCGAGCCTATGTTAATGATGGACCCGCCGCCAATAGCGCGCATGTGCGGCAATACCGCGCGTGCCAGCAACCACAGACCACGAACATTCACGTTAAAGGTCTGGTCAAAATCCTCTTCGCTGAGCGACTCCGCCGTGCCAGGCAAAAGGACCGCAGCGTTATTCACCAGGATATTGATGCGCTTGAATTTTTCCAGCGCCGAGCCGACCAGTTTCTTCACGTCGCTGGCTCTGCTTACGTCAGCGCTGACTGCCAGGCAGTCCGAGCCGATTTCCGCCGCAGCGAGCGCCAGTTTCTTGCTATCGCGCCCGGCAATCACTACCTGTGCGCCTTCGCGGACAAAATCCTGAGCAATGGCCTTGCCGATACCGCTACCGCCACCGCTAACAATTGCCACCTTTTTCTCCAGTCGCATGAGCGCATTGTAGTCCCGCTGGGTCATTCAATTCAGATGGCTCGATGGTTCGCAGGTTGATTCCACCGAGCAAACTTTCCTAAGTGAGATAAAAGCGGATTGCACGGCGAACCCAGGCAACCCATCGGCATATGCGTCTTTAATACAAGAAATGCAATGAGATTGTTCTCGTGGAACGCCACGGCTGGCCTGATTAGTCCCAATGAACTAGGCGACTCTACGGAGTTTATGGCTCAAAAATGCACTAGGAAGATTCAGCTCTGAATCACGTAATTGTTTACCGCTCCGCACCGCATGAATCCAGCATCTTCAAAGCATCTTCCTTGAAATCAACACGGGCAAAATTTTTTCCATTCTGGCACTACGTTTGCATTAACTGAGGCTTACTTACAAAGAACTAACTCAGCAAGAACTAGCTCAGCTTCAACGTGTCACGGCAGCAATCCCCCAGTTTCGCTGCCTTAAGGAAAAAAAATAAATTTCCAGTGAGGTCGAATTGAAAAAGTTGTTCTATATCATTGTGTGGAGCGCTATCTTCTGCGCTTCTGCGCTAGCTCAGGCCCAATCCCCGCGAATTATTTTTAGCGATTTGCAAAGCGGCCCCAACAGTGGCGGTCTCAATAGCAAGGGCGCAATTGTTACGGTCTATGGCTTTGGTTTCGGCGCCAGCCGTGGCACTTCATCGGTGACCATCGGAGGCGCGCCTGCGGACAACTATCCGCAGTGGTCAGACACCAGGATCAGCTTCCAGCTGGGATCGGCTGCTGTTTCCGGCAACATTGTCGTGCATGTTGGGAGTGCGGCAAGCAATGGAACTGCTTTCACGGTTCGTCCAGGCAGGATCTACTTTGTCTCTCCCACAGGCAGTGACACGAGCGCCGGAACCGCTACGGCCCCGTGGCATTCGGTCGTCAAGGCAAAAAATACCGTGGCCGCCGGCGACATTATTTACCTGATGAACGGCGTGAATGAGAGCGGCCTGGAGAGTTCCAGCGCCTCGCTTGCTTTGGCAAAGAGCGGTTCGGCATCGCTGCCAATCGCCCTCGTCGCATATCCTGGCGCTACGGCGACCATCGGATCCGCTACAGGACAGCAGTATGGGATCCGCACCACTTCCGCCTCCAATTACTGGGTTTTAGCAGGGCTCACGTTGCGTGGGTCGTTCAGCGCGCTCAGCGTTGCTAACTCATCCACATGGCGCGTCATCGGCAATGATATCTCGTGCCCCAATGGTTTTGGATCGGGCGCGTGCGTGGATTTCTCCGGCGTCACAAGCATGCGCTTGTACCGTAACCGCGTGCATGATGTGGGCTCAACCACCAGCACCAGCCTGAAACTTTATCAAGGCGTACTGTTTGACGCTGGCTCGAACGGCATTGATTTTGGATGGAATGAAATCGCCAATGTGCGCTCCTGCCGCGCTCTGCAGTTCTCCTCTGACACGGGGAAGCTCTACAACATTACCGTGGACAACAACCTGATTCACGATTCGCGTTGCGATGGAATTAACTTTGCCACGGTTGACCCCGCGCTGGGCCCCGTGAAGGCTTATAACAACGTAATTTATCGCGCCGGTACCGGCCCTGCTCCGGGAGGAGTGGAAAGCAATTACGCGTGTATCAACGTAGGCGCTGCCGGATCAGCGGCCGTTCTGTTGCAGAACAACACTCTTTACGACTGCGGCCGCCGTGCCAATGGCGACTCCGGCGGCATCTCAGCGTCGGCAGCGGTCACCGTTGTCAACAACATTATTGTGGCCACGGCAGGAGAAAAATATCTGGCGCCTAATTCACTGACGACGCACTTCTCCGGGAACAATAACTTGTTCTTTGGCGCCGGCGCGTCGCCTGCGTTTTCATCTGCCAGCGTGAATTCTGACCCCATGTTCGTTGATCCTGCGAATTCTAACTTCCGGCTGCTTTCCGGCAGTCCGGCAATCGATCGCGGTGCGAATACAGGCATCACGCGTGACATATTGCAGGCACTGCGTCCTTCAGGTGCGGCCTATGATATGGGAGCCTACGAGTACACTTCAGCGGCAGCACCACCTCCGCCTCAGCAAGGCACACTTAGTGTCACTCCGCTATCTCTGGCCTTTGGCAGTGTAGTTGTGGGAGCTAGCGCCAGTCAGAACGTGACCGTGAGCAATTCTTCGACCGCCTCTGTCACCATTAGCAATCTCAGCGTTACCGGCGCCGGCTTCAGCCAAAGCGGAGCAACATTGCCGTTGACCCTGTCCGCGGGACAATCCGCTGTTATCGCCGTGAAGTTTGCGCCGCCGGCTGCGGGCAGCGTCACCGGCAGCTTGCAAATCGCCAGCAATGCGACGAATGCAAATATCTCTGTCACTCTGAGTGGAACCGGAACCACTTCAGCTCCACAACAGGGCGTGCTTACGGTTAGTCCGCAAACGCTCGCCTTTGGCAGTGTATTGATTGGAGCCAGTTCTAATCAGACAATCACGCTCAGCAACACCTCAACCATAGCCGTGACAGTCAGCAAAGTGTCTGTTACAGGCGCCGGGTTCAGCCAAAGCGGCCTTTCGCTGCCTCTAACGTTATCGCCCGGCCAAACCGCCGCTCTCACCGCAACATTTGCTCCACAGACTGCGGGTTCCGTCAGCGGCAGCATACAGATCACCAGCGACGCTACCAACCCCAGCGTGGCCGTAGCTCTTACCGGATCAGGCGCAACCATCCAGCATTCGGTAGATGTCGCCTGGGATGCGAGCACTCCGGCGGCTTCCGGCTACAACGTTTATCGCTCCACGCAGAGCGGAGGCCCGTTTGCAAAGTTGAACGCGTCCCCGATCACCGTCTTGATCTTCACGGACAGCACGGTCAGCTCCGGCGTGACTTATTTCTATACCGTCACATCAGTGGCAGCGGATGGAAGCGAAAGTGGCAACTCAGCCGTGGTCTCCGCGGTAGTCCCAAATCCGTAATTGATAACTACCAACAGAATTCATTAGAAAAAGGATTTTCATGAGCATTGGACGAATCTGTAAGAACTTGTTGCAATTAATGATGGTGGCGGCGATTCTTTGTTCGGTTTCACTTTTTGCCCAAAGTGCGCCACCGCGGATTTTCTTCTCTGATCTGGAAAGCGGCCCCAACGCTGGCGGAGAAAACGGCAAAGGCGCCTGGGTCACCGTGTGGGGCAGGGGCTTCGGCTCCTCGCAGGGTACTTCGACGATAACTGTCGGCGGTGGCGCGGTTGCCAGCTATCCAGTTTGGACAGACAGCAAAATCACCTTTCAGCTTGGCTCCGGGGCTGCCACGGGTAACATCGTGGTGAACGTTGCGGGCATCGGGGCGACGAACGGACTACCATTCACCGTACGCGCAGGCAATATTTTCTTTGTCGCCAGCACCGGGAACGATGCGAATACCGGCACTGCAGCAGCTCCGTGGAAAACGATTGTCAAAGCCAAGAACACCATCGCCGCAGGTGATATCGCCTACATTGAAAATGGTGTGGCCCAGACTACGGAAGATACTTTCACCGCCTACCTGAGCATGGATAAGCAGGGCGCAGACAACTCCGGCACCGCCGCCGCACCGAAGGCTATAGTGGCGTATCCGGGCGCGACAGCAACGGTTGGCGTGGCCGGGGGGCTCCACTACGGAATCCGCACGCCGAACATTGGAACAAACGAGGATTACTGGGTCATCTCGCAGCTGCACATCATTGGCGGAACGCAGGCAATGGATATTAGCGGGACCGGCTGGCGCGTCATCGGCAATGACATGCAGTGCCCCGGCGCAGACGACCAGGTAGGTTGCTTTGAGATAAGCGGCGGCAACAAGGTCCGGTTCTACGGCAATGATGTCCACAACGCCGGGATCAATCCCACATCGTCAAAGTACTACCACGCGGTATATTTCAGCACAGATTCCAACCACGTTGACGTGGGCTGGAACCACATCCATGACAATTACACCTGCCGGGCGCTGCAGTTTCATTCCTCGCCGCTGTGCAGCCCTTCGTGCGGCTCAGGTGATACTACCGGCTTTGATCAGTATGATCTGCACGTTCATGACAACCTGATCCACGGCGACAACTGCAACGGCATCAATTTCGCCACAGTAGACCCGTCCAAGGGCACGGTTGAGGCTTACAACAACGTCATCTACAACGTTGGGCGGATGGATCCCCTGCAACTGGGCGCAAGCTTCTCCTGCATCTACCTGGCGGGCATTACTAACAACGGAACAGCGGGAACCGGCGCGGTGCAGGTGTTCAACAACACGCTTTCTGACTGCGCGGCCAATAATTCCTCCAATGCCAGCGGTTCACGCGGCGTGTTTGGTGTTGGCGGCGGACCGGCAAACCTGACGATGAACCTGCGCAACAACGTGGCCTACCAGAACGCAGGTGAAATTTATCTGGACGGCAGCAAAGCGCAGATTACGGGCGACCATAACCTGTGGTTCGGCGTTGGCGCAGCTCCCACCCAAACCACCAATAACCTGAACGTGGACCCGTTGTTCACCAACCGTGCTGGCGGAGACTTCCATTTGAGCTCATCCAGTCCGGCAAAAGATAGCGGGCTATCCGTCATGCCGAACAATCCCTTTGCACCTAACCCGGGCCCGACAACGGCAACGGACAAAGACGGTGTGCTTCGTGCCCAGGGTTCGGCGTTTGACCTTGGTGCATTTGAGGTTTTTAGCGGCAGCACATCTCTAACAAGCAATCCTCCACCGAACGTGAGGGTGGTAGTGCACTAAGCGTTTTTGCATGCGGTAACTTTCAGGGTCAGGGAGTTGTGAGTTAACATTCGCAGCTTTCCTGGCCCTTACTTCTTTACGCCTTTTGTGTCTCGACCATTCTGATGAAGCACCATGCCAGTGACTTCTCCCTTGTCATTTTTGACGAACTCCACCTGCGCATCCACGATCTTCAGGAAGAACATGGTTTCGGATTCCGCAAAGAGAGGGTTCTTTTGCTGGTTGGTGGCTTGGGCCATTAGTTGGCCATTCTCCAGGGTCATGACAAGGCTGAAAGTGGGCCTGAGCTCGTAAGTGCCTACATACCGCTTCAAAATTTCCTGCGAGACGGTGATTTCCTTTCGTTCTGTGGGAAGCACCACCTTCTCGCCATGGGCCACTTTGGCAAGCTTTGCACTCAGGTCGTCTGCAGCGCCACCATTCAGATTCGCCAGCACCACTACAACCAGCGCATCGTCAGGATAGTAAGCCATTGCCGTATTGAAGCCCTCAATGCCGCCGTTGTGGCTGATCATTTTGTGTCCGTTGGTTGTGGTGACGCCCACCCCAAAAGCATAGTTTTCCTTGAAAGGAGTAATCATCTTAGCCAGTGACGCGGCTGTAAGCAGTTTTCCTCCAAACAGCCCCTGCTCCCAGCGCAACAGGTCGTCCGTAGTGGAGTAAAGAGCGCCCGCAGACAGCGGGATGCTCATATGGACAAAACCCGCGTTGACGGGACCGCCCTCGCCCGGGGTGTAACCGGAGGCACGGTGTGGAATGATCAAAGAATTGGAATCATAGCCGGAGTCTTTCATTCCCAGCGGCGTGAAGATATTTTTCTGCACAAAGTCGCTGTAGGTTTGTCCGCTGATTCTTTCAATCAGGTAGCCGAGCAGCACATATCCTGAGTTTGAGTAATTCCATTTTTCGCCGGGCTGGAATTCCAGAGGCTTGTCACGAAACCACGCCACCAGCTTTTCCGGTGTGATGGCCTCAGCCTCACGCGACCGATAGTCAGGGAAGCTGGTAAAGCTAGGGATGCCCGACGTGTGAGTCAGCAAATGGAAGATAGTGATCTTGTCCCACGCTGCGGGTGCGTCCGCCATGTATTTTTTGACCGGGTCTTCAATCTTCAGCTTGCCACGCTCCTCAAGGAGCATGATGGAAGCTGCGGTAAATTGCTTGGTAATCGATCCCAGCCGGAACTTGCTCGCGGGCGAGTTCGGTATCTCCCATTCAAGGTTGGCGAAGCCGTAGCCTTTGTCCAGCAGGATTTTGCCATTCTGCGCCACCAGAACCGATCCCATAAACCGCTTGGGCACTGCCGCCTGGATGATCTGCTCCATGCGGGCCACCCGGTCGTTTTGTGTTGTGTCTTGCGGAAGGCAGGAAGCGCTCAGGACCACTGCAATAACAATCCGTCGAAACATAAAATCTCCACGCGGATAATGAGAATCGGCCATTATACCCAGCAGGCAGTTTGACCCGTTGTTTCCGGCTCGTTAGACTGAAAGATTACCGGCGCGGCCCAACGGCCACGCTTTCAAGATCTCTTATGTCCCAAACCAATATTCAAGTCACGCTTCCTGATGGAAGCAAAAAAGAAGTCCCCAGCGGCACCACGCCGCTTGATATCGCCCGGTCCATCAGCCCCCGGCTGGCCGATGCCACCCTGGTGGCGAAGATCCGGCCCTCGGCAGACGGTAGTGAGCCTTCAGCCAGCGAACCACCAGAAGCGGCTAAGGGCCCAGCTAGCATGCACGCGCAACACTCCAAGGCTGGCTGGCAGTTCGCCGACCTTAACAAACCGCTGGAACAGGATGTGGACCTGCGGCTGCTCACTGACCGTGATCCGGAAGCCCTGGAAGTGTACCGCCATTCCTCCGCTCATCTGCTGGCTACGGCCGTGCTCGAGCTCTTTCCTGAGACCAAGCTGGGCCACGGCCCGCCCACGGATAGCGGCTTTTTTTATGACTTCTACCGCCCCACGACTTTCACTCCGGAAGACCTGGAGAAGATCGAGAAGCGCATGGGGGAGATCGCTGCGCGCGACGAAAAGTTTGAACGCGAGTTTATCCCGCGTAATGAAGGGCTGGCACGCTTCCGCGCTGAAGGCGACTTTATGAAAGTCCACTTCATTGAGCAGTTCACCAAGCCGGGCGAACCAATCTCCACGTACCGCAACGGAAAATTTGTGGACTTCTGCCGTGGCCCGCATATCCCTTCCACGGGCAAAATCAAGGCATTCAAGCTCACCAGCATCGCCGGCGCTTACTGGCTGGGCGATGAAAAGAACCCACAGCTTCAGCGCATCTATGGCACCTCGTTCTTCAACAAGAAAGACATGGAGCAGCATCTGCACGCGATTGAAGAAGCCAAGAAGCGCGACCATCGCGTGCTGGGCAAGCAGCTTGACCTGTTCAGCATTCAAGACCTGGCCGGCCCGGGGCTGATCTTCTGGCATCCCAAGGGTGGGCTCATCCGCAAAGAGATGGAAGACTGGATGCGCGATGAGTACCTCAAGCGCGGCTACTCGCTGGTGTACACGCCCCACGCCTTCCGCGTGAACCTATGGAAGACCAGCGGCCATGAAGGCTATTACGCACAAAACATGTTCACGCCCATGGCGCTAGATGACGCGGAATATCGCATGAAGCCCATGAACTGCCCGGGGCACATCCTGATCTATCAGGACGCGCTGCGCTCCTACCGCGACCTGCCCCAGCGCTATGGTGAGCTGGGCACGGTGTATCGCTATGAGCGCTCCGGGGTGATGCACGGCCTGCTACGCGTGCGCGGCTTTACGCAGGATGATGCCCACATCTTCTGCACGCCTGAACAGATCGAAGGTGAAATCGTCGGGTGCATGGAGTTTGCCCTGGCGGTCCTCAAAGCGTTCGGCTTTACTGAATATCAGGTGGAGCTGAGCATCTGGGACCCTAACGACAAAAAGAATTTTCTGGGCGGTGATGAGAAGTGGGAGCTGGCCATACGTTCGCTGGAAAGCGCGCTTAAGAGCCTGAATATCCCCTACAAGACCATCCCCGGTGAAGCAGCGTTTTATGGCCCCAAGATTGACGTCAAATTGGTAGACGCCATTGGCCGTCCCTGGCAGCTTTCCACCGTGCAGTTTGATTTCAATCTGCCTGAGCGCTTCAAGCTGGAATATGTGGCGGAAGACGGCTCACGCAAACAGCCGTTGATGGTGCACCGCGCTCTCTACGGTTCAATAGAACGCTTCTTTGGTGTGCTGATTGAGCATTATGCCGGCGCGTTTCCAGTGTGGCTCTCACCGGTGCAGGTGGCGGTCATTCCGATCAGTGACAAACATAACGAGTACGCAAAGAAAGTCACCCAGCAGTTGCAGGCAGCGGGTGTGCGCGTGCATCTGGATGATCGGGCGGAAAAAATGAACTCCAAAGTCCGTGATCTTACGATGCAAAAAATCCCGTTCATCCTGGTGGTCGGAGAAAAAGAGGCTGAGGCAGGGACGGTCAATGTACGCGTCCGCGGACAGCAACAGCCGGAAGGCACCGTTCCGGCGGAACAATTTGTGGCGCGCGTGAAGCGGCTGATCGCGGAGAAGACGGTAAACCTCACCACTGATAAACACGGATAACCCTGATTATGCTTAACCTACCTTTTTGTCCTGATCCGTGTTCATCAGTGTTATCAGTGGTAAGGTTTGGAATTTCATGAAATCCAGTTTCCCCGGCTTCTCCCCAGACGCTCTCTCTTTTCTCCGCGCTCTCAAGCGCAATAACCGCCGCGAGTGGTTCCAGCCACGCAAAGAAAAATACGAAGCGCTGATCAAGGCACCCATGCTGGAGATGGTGGCTGCGCTGAATGAAGAGCTGGCCCGCTTTGCTCCGGACTATGTAACGCCGCCGGAAAAAGCCGTGTACCGCATTTATCGTGACACGCGCTTCTCGCCTGATAAAACACCTTACAAGACGCACATCGCCGCTATCTTCCCGCGCCATAGCGCAGTGAAACGTGAGGGCGCTGTGTTTTATCTCCACTTCACTGAGAAAGAGGTTCTGGCATTTGCCGGCGTCTATTCACCGGACCGCGATGAGCTTCTGGCCTACCGCACTCTGCTGCAGGAACATCACAGCGAGTTCCGTGAGATCCTGGGCAACAAGGCATTGTGCAAAACGGTCGGCGCATTACAAGGCGAACAGTTGAGCCGCATGCCGAAAGGATTCCCTGTGGACCATCCTGCGGAAGGCCTGCTCCGGCAGAAGCAGTGGTATCTGGAGTCAATGCTTGACATCAAGCTGCTGACTTCGTCAAAGCTGGTACCGGAGCTGGCCAGGCGCTTCGCACTGATGGCGCCTATGGTCGAATTCCTCAACCGGCCGTTCACGCAAAAACCCAGGCCCAAGAAGATGCTATTCATGGGCTTTTGATAAGAAGTTACGAACCGCCTGGCTAGGTCCCCAGGCTGTTTATTGGAAAAACTCACCCATCGAATTCGCAATGGCTGAAGCTCCGGGCATATCCCCCACCCGCAGCAACTGCAAAATCGTACGCAGCACGGACTGATGCTGATACACGGTACTGGAGCGAAAAGCGGCCTTCACATGTGGTCCAACCAGGACGGTCATTACCTGTCCGCCGCCATTGGTCACGTCCGTGTCCACGGACTCGTCAAAGGTGATGATGAGCACGCTGTTGCCGAAATTTGGACTCTTGATGAGCGGATCGATGTTCGCTTTCAGCCAGTTGTCGGCCGCGGCGAGCTTCTGATCGTCAGTGCAGGTCACGGCCCCCCCGGGACAGTCATGCGCATCGTTTTGTGAGTCTGGCACAAGGTATACAAAATTGGCGAGCGATCCGGCGGCAAGGTCAGCCCCGAACTGCGTGAACGGGACCATGTTGGCCGCCTGTGTCGCGGACCCCGTAACGTCACTTAAATAGGCGAACGGATTATGGCGCTTTAGATACGTACCGGTGCTCGGTCCGGTATACCCGGTGGAGGGCAGGCTCTCAACGTATGCCTTCCATGATTTGTTCGCACTGTTGAGTGCCCGGACAATATTGTCATCGGTGATCGTTCCGGAAAAATTGTCGTCGAAGGTCTCAAGGTTGCCCGTGGTCATCATAAAGTAATTCGGGATGGACGGGTGGGCGTTAGCAAAGTAGTTCGCTGCCAGGCTGTGCGCGGAAGCCAGCGAGTTTAGGTACGGCATTACCGGGTTCCCTATCACCTGGCCGAAACTGTGGTTCTCCAATACGACCAGAAAAACATGGTCCACTGTGGCTGCCGGGGGAGGTGGCTGCGTTGTAACACGGTTTGACACGCCACCGCAGCCGGTGAAAACGAGCGCGGATATCATTAGTGCTGTGAAAAGAGTCCGTTTCATTCCTGTCCTTGAACACTACTATTTGACCGGGTTAGATGCGCCTATGCCGCCCGGCGTGGCCACAGCCTAGCCAGACGACGGGTTTCAGGGCAAAATATCTCTCTAACTATGCAACGTCTTGTTTTGTTTGTGGTTTGTCTGTTCCCTGCCCTGGCTGGCGCTGCCGATCATTTCAATCTGGCCCGCGTCCTGGTGACCGGCTCAGAACGCTATCATGAGGACGATCTGGTGCGGGCCACTGGTCTTACCGTTAATACGCAAGTCACCTCAGATGATCTGCAAAATGCCGCCAACCGGCTGGGGAACAGCGGCGCTTTCTCTTCTGTACAATTTCTTTTTAAACCCGCGATCGGCTCTAAAGGGGTAGAAGCTGACTTTCAGGTGGCTGACGGAGAGAAGTTTCTCCCGGCTGTGTTTGAAAACTTTGTCTGGTTCAATGAACGCGATCTGGAGGAAGCCGTGCATCAGGCCGTCCCTCTGTATAACGGCCAACTGCCTACTTCCGGCAGTATGTCGGACGAAGTTTCGGCGGCACTCGCAAATCTCCTTGCTTCCAAAAACTTGCCCAGCGAGATTTCTTACATGCTTTCCGCCGAGTTCGGACAGCTCCCTACTGCATACAAATTCCGTGTGGCCAACGCCAGTCTGCAGATTCGCGACGTCATTCTTACCGGCGCAAGCCACATGCTGCCGGAAGAACTGGCAAAGTCAGTTACTCCTCTAAAAGGCACGACCTATCTGCGCAGTGACGTGGCGATCGTGCTACAGAAGAACCTCCTTCCGATCTACCGGCAGCACGGGTACCTCAAATGCGCCATCTCTGAAATCAAACCCAGGGTGGAAGACAAAAACCTGGTAACAGTAGAGGTCTCTCTCAATGAGGGCGATCAATATCGGCTCGCCGGTTACACCTGGTCAGGAAATACGCTCATTCCCAGCGACGAGCTCTCCAAGCACATCACACTCAAAGCCGGGGAACCCGTGAATGCGCCCCAGCTGGACCGCGAGCTCGCCCAGGTGCGCAAACTATTTGGTAAATTTGGGCGTGAAGGCGTGACAATCAATCCAGCCCCAACTTTTAGCGCCAATACCGTCACATATGAATTTGTGGTCAAAGAGGGCGATCTGTATCACATGGGTAAGCTGGAAATTGAGGGTGTGGAGCCAGAGCAGGCGCGCAAACTGGCACAAGGCTGGAAACTGGGAGAAGGGGAGCCCTATGACGCCACGTACGTGCAACAGTTCCTGGCCCACACTCTACTGAAAGTACCCGGCCACAAATGGACCTGGATGACTTTTGAACAGATCGATGACACGCTAAAGACCGTCAATATGCGGCTCCAGGTGAAAATTGAGTAGGCTGATCCGAATTCGAGTCAACTCGCCGCTGGCAAATTCCATCCTAAGAGCATGGAGTTTGCGCAGGACTGACCGGCGCAGCTCGGGGACCAGGAAAATCATGTTTACCGTACTTGTGTTACTCGTTCTTTGGATTCTTAGCATGTACTTCTATCTTCCGCTGCCCATTGTTGTGCTCTTGTTCGCCGCACTGGCTTCCGGAGCCAGCGTGACCATTTGGACCGCCTGGATCAACCACAAACAGCGCCTGGCGCGTGTTGGCGAGCGGGATACAAACCTCTAATTACCGGCCCTGCCTGGAGCAAAAAAGCGGTAGACTTGCTCATGAAGTTTCTGGGCAACGTTTTGTTTCTGGCCGCGTGCGTGGCAGCGGCGCAATCACCACAGGCCAATCAGCCAGTGGCTGCATCGCCTGTACCTGTTGAGATGGCACAGCTGGCGGTAACAGTAAAGCAGCAGTTTGGTGATACCTTCTCGATTCCAGCAAAATTTACCACACCGGTAATCACCGCCGACTTTGACGGTGACGGCGTGGAAGATGTGGCTATTGTTGCCAACAGCAAAGATCCTCTGCCCGATTCCTACGCATTTAAATACGAGGTGGCCGATCCTTATCACGCCTATTTTGGCTTCGGCGATCCACGGCTTACTTCTTCTTTTCGAGCAGATCCCGAACATACCCATCATCTGCTGGTAATTTTTGGCAGCGGCAAAGAAGCATGGCGCTCTGTAACGCCCAAAGGAAAGTTCGTTCTGGTCAACGTTCCATTTGATTCGGTCGAAGTCGGGCGCATGCTGCTCAGCAAGAAGAAACCGCCAATCTTCGTCATCAAGGCTCTGGAAGCCCAGGTAATGGATTCAGCCATCTGGTGGGACGTCAAGAAAAAACGCTGGCGCTGGGAGCCGGGCGATACTGTTCAGTAATGTCGCTTCGCTCCACACCGCCCAACGTCGATTTCCCAAAAGATGCCGATAGGTCCTGATGCGGCGGCTCGGCACGCTAGTCGGCCTCGCCGTTAACTTCATTATGGCCTTAATCAATCTTGTTCGTCGTCTTCTCCACTCGCTGTTGCAGGTGTTGTCCCCTGCGTGACTGCTGATCTGCCTGCATCCAGATGGTCGTAATTCATGACGGCGTTAAAAATCAGGAAGAAGCTGCCCATGGTTTCATTGCGCCACATCGGGTTGTTGGCGAAGAGAACAACGTGTCCCTTGCCGTGCGGAACATCGACAACCGCAGGCTTCTCCGCGATCTCATTGCCGCCGGTAATCATGCCGCTCAGCAGCAATTCTTTCTCCGCTGCGAAGCGGAGCACCACGCGCGGCTGCTGGTCTTTGGGTGGAAGCGCCCAGCGTGCCGCCTCAGTCTGATCTTCCGGAACATACAGCTCCTGATCGTGAGGGCTGCGTTTCACTGGCTTTTCCGGCGCCGTATATTTCCGGCCCTGAATCACATCTGGATCGCTAGCAGAGCCGCGTCCGCTGGAACGCGCGCCTGGGGCTTGTTCCGCGCCGCCTCCGCCGCCTGGACCACCACCGAAACCGCCCACGGTAATCACCGGGCCCTGGCGGAAATAGATGTAGAGCTTGTCGTCATATCCATACGTGATCGGGCTTTTCTTGTCGTCGATGCTTGAGAGCACCACGCTGCCGGGCGCCTGCATGGCGCGGGCATCGGCTACGTTGACCATCTCCGTCATTCCACCTGCAACGGGAAGTGAAGCACTGGTCTGGATGGCAATAAGCAGCCCTCCTTCACGCACAAATCGCTCAAGATTGCCCAGCCCCTGGTAGCCGAGACCGCCACGAATATCTTCCGTGGAGTCGAGACCGGGAGCCGTAAAGTTGGGCGTATCCTCGCTGTTCTTCCACGGCAGAGGATTGCCACGCATGGGCAGTCCGCGCAGCATCGCGCTCAGGCTAGCCGGTCCGCCGCCGCCCATCGGCGGCAGAATAATCACATCAAGTTTCTCCCTGAGGTTCTGCGTCTCACGCAGCCATGTATCGGCAACATAGCTGTACGGCACTTTCTGTTCTTCAAATGCCACGCGGAACCAGCCGTCATTCTGCGTGTTCTGCCAGTTATGCACGATCCCCACGCGTGGCGCTGCCAGTGCATGCGTCGCAACTTTCACGTCCGCGCCGGTCGCGTGGACTTTCAGTCCCAGCTCTTTCGCGGCCTTTTCCAGTTGCGCGCGATCCGCATCCTTCAACACAAACGTCCCCGCCTTAAACTTGATTCCGTCAGCTTCAAAGGCGTCCTCCGCGGCTTCCATGGGTGTGCTGGCCATGCGGAAGCGCAGAGTAGCCAGAGTATTGTCAGTGTTGTGCTGGATCAAAAAGGTCTTGCCGGTGCCATCAATCGCGCCAGCAGGCTCAATCTTGCTGACTTTCTGCATGGGCGTATTAAGGATCTCGGGTTCCACAGCACGAATAGTTTTCACGTTGCGCAACGCGCCCAGCGTCCAGCCTGTATCATCATAGGAGCGAGGATCTCTGGAGCTGTAATACTGCGTGTCCAGCACCATGTCCGCTAGCCGGCTATAAGGCTGGTCCATTCGAACGACATAGCTCCCAGCAGGTATCACGGTTTCCGCCGGCTTTTTGTCTTCCTTCACGGCGTCTGACTTTTCAGATTGCCCGGCTCTGGCGCCAGCCGCTCTGCCTGAGGTTTCCCGTACACTTTCCGCTGCGGCGGGCAGGCGGATTTCTTTTTCTGTCCTGTGAACTTCCACACCCTGCACCTGTAACAGAGTCAGGATGCGGGCCTGCTCGCCAGGCCGTGGATCGTCAGCCGGAAAAACCCATGCCGCCGGGCCTTCTGTGCGCGCTTTTTCTACCGCGCGCTTGCTCTTAAGATAAAAGTTGTTGAGAAACTTCTGCCCGTTGCTGGCAAGATTGTGCATGCCAAAGAGAATTGCGCTCTCCTGCATGTTGATGTTATTGCGTGCTGACCACTTCACCTTCTCCAGCGGAGGATTGGGGCGGTACCATTCACGGCTGGTGTCCGGCGGACGCAGCGTGCGGACGCGCGTATCCGCGCCGCCATTGCCGAACGTCTCATAGAATCGGCCGATGGAGTTGTGATTGTTCGCAATGGAGAGAAGATAGTTCGGCGCCCATCCGTCATAAAAACCGTGCGTCCATACGCCGATCACGCCGCGCTTGGTCATCTCTTCAATCTCGTAATAAGCCATCTCCTGCCACTCGCTGATCACAATTGGATCAAGCCACGCATTGTACGGCCCGGTGCCAGTCATGATGTAGAGATAGGGCACGGACTCATGCAGATCATGCATCACCGTGGGGTGCCAGTCCAAAAAGGTCCTGATCATGTTGCGTGAGAGCGCGAGGCTGACGCCCAGATTGTCGCGGTTATTGTCATGCGCAACGTAATGCCCCCACCAGACCAGTGGGTATGGCGGCTGGTCAGGATGCTTCTTGTGCTGCATGTATATATCGACCATGCGGTCGTGTCCATCCACTTCGACAATGGGCGTAATCAGCACAATGGCGTCTTTCCGGATCTTCTGGATGAACGGCGTGTCTTCAACCGCAAGCCGGTATGCCAGTTCCATCAACATCTCCGGCGCCCCCGTCTCGGGCGAGTGGATGCTGCCATCAGCCCAGTAGATCGGCTTGCCCTCGGCAATCAGTTTCTGCGCATCAGCCTCGCTCAGGCTGCGCGGATCAGCCAGCCGCGCCGTGATCTCTTTGTAACGGTCAAGCTTGGAAAGATTGGCTTCGTCACTGACGGCCACCACCAGCATCTCCCGCCCTTCTTCTGACTTGCCGATGCTCCACAACTTTACCCGCGGGCTTTTGCCGGCGAGAAGGCGCATGTAGTCATTGATCTGTTTCGTGTAATCCAACACATTTGGTGCGCCGACAATGTGATGGAGAAAGCTGTCCGGCGCGGGAACACAGGAACTCAGGGGAAGATGGTCCACCAGTTCTGTCGAAAAGACCGGCTCGGTGGTGAATTCCTTGATCTTCTTAGTGTATTCCGTATGGTCAGTAATGGTACAAGGCGTGGATTGACCAAAGCTGGCGGAAACAAACAGCAACAGACAGAGCACAGCACCTAACAGGCTGCGGTTCATGGAGCACCTCAGAGGCAAAAGAGTAAGCGGGCGATTATAAGCGACCAGCCGCTATCCTGGCAGCAAGAATTCGCGCAAGTTTGCGCTTGAAAGCCGCCGCTGTGCCCTAAGGTGAATACGATCAACGATAGGAAAAAATTGCCGGCCGTCCCAAATAAGAATTTATAAAAATATGAAGTTGGATGCGGCCGGCGTTTTTATTTTTGCGCCTGGCCTTAAGCAGCAGATTCGAAGGCCATGAGCCCCACATCAACAGTCACCGCCGTATAACCAGGGGCGGTCACAGCCACAGTGGGAGGTACGTGTTCAACGGTCCATGTGCGAGTTTCAGGATCGAAGACGCGCACAGTTTTCATCACGAAGGTGTAGGTGAAGGGGACGTTGCTTTGCGCCACTTGCACTCCGTTGACAGAGACCGCCGCATTGACGGGTTGGTGCGTGCTGGCATCCTGCACCTGCACCGTGTAGCTTCTGGATTGCCCGATAACGACAGGGTACGGCTGAATGGATGCCGTCATCGACGCCAGCTGCACTGCGTAGTCGATTTCCGGAGTGAAGTCGCCAAACCAGGTGATCAATTCCTGCACCATCCGCCACTGGAACGGACGCGTACCCGGCGTTAACGGGGCCGTCACAGTGAAATTGAACACCGCGGAGGAGCCCGGAGGAACAAGCTGAGGAACATCAACTCTGTTGCGGCCCCAGACGGTGTTGTCTTGCGGGTTTTGTGAACCAAGCCGCTGCGGGTTGGAGCCGGCTGAAGTCCAGGTGGTGATCCCGGTGTTCTTCATGGTGATGCTCACCGGATACGAGTGACCCGCCAGCACAGGTGACGACGGAACGCTCTGGCCGAGGCAAACGGCCCGCTGCCAGGGCATCACAGCCGAATAGTCATCCAGGTGAAAGAAGCAATTCAATCCTGGGTGGTTGCTCGTCACCGTTGTCGTGTGCAATGGATCGGCAATACTCAATCTGATGGTCTGGGCATCGTTGTTGGCAAAATTCGGATCGTAAATGTGCAGCGTCAGGTCCGTGCCAACCAGATCGTACCCGAACACCACCACCACGTGGTTAAGTCCCAAGTCAATCGGGTTCAGGGATTTAGTCAAGACCAGACCGATCGGGCTGGTATGGCCATTGTCGATGTCGGCTTGGATCTTCGGCCAGGCCTCATTGATCATCACCCAGGCCCGGCCATGCGGCGCAAGACCAATCTGGCTCAAGTCAGTTTCATGGTCAGGAAGGGCCGGATCCATCAGGGCGTAGTACGTCGCAACTGCACCGACAGTCATGCTGTCAAAGAAGCGGGCCACGGTGTACTGAAAGACAGGGTCGTCCGTGGTGGAAGGCGCCGTTGTAGCGGTCGGCGGCAGCGCGTGCACTTCGGCCAGGTCCCGGGCGACGTAGCACATACCGCCGCACACACCGAGAGCGGTGTCACCGAGGTTGATGGGCCCGAAAGGTGTTTGGATGGTCAGCAGCGGAAGATGCGGCCATGCATTGTTGAAATGGAGGGCTGAAGTGGATGGTAAAAAGCCTGGGACAAACGTCATTGTAAGAACCTCATTCTACAGTTTCAGAAGGAAGTCAACTTTCAGGTAGGAATCCAGAGCTATGAGAGCATGAATCTTTGATGAAGAGCTGAATCTTAACTTCTCACAAATATAGTGACGATGAATCCGCCAGCGTTTCATTCCAGCTTTCTTTTTTTGCATTGCACGAGTACCGTGGGCGGGCCAGCTCCAGGCGGATATAATCCTTCCCATGAACCAGGAACAGAAGCTTGCAGAACTCAAACGCCGCGACTCACTGGCTGAAGCAGGCGGCGGCAAGGAACGCCAGGAACGGCAGCACAAAGAAGGCAAGATGTCCGCGCGCGAGCGCATCGAATTCCTGCTGGATGAAAACACCTTTGAGGAATTCGACAAGATGGTCACGCACAAGTGCACCGACTTCGGCATGGAGCAGAGCAAGGTTTTTGGCGACGGCTTTGTTACTGGTTATGGCCGCATTGAAGGCCGGCTGGTTTTTGTTTTTGCGCAGGACTTCACCGTCTTTGGCGGGTCACTCTCTGAGGCCAACGCCGCCAAGATTGTAAAGATCATGGACACCGCCATGAAAGTGGGTGCGCCCGTGATCGGACTCAACGACTCCGGCGGCGCGCGCATTCAGGAAGGCGTGATGTCTCTGGCCGGCTACGCCGACATCTTTCTGCGCAACACTCTCTCAAGCGGAGTGATTCCGCAAATTTCCGCCATCATGGGCCCGTGCGCCGGCGGCGCCGTTTATTCGCCTGCCATTACCGATTTTATTTTTATGGTCGACCACACTTCTTACATGTTTGTGACCGGCCCGGACGTTATCAAGACCGTGACGCATGAAGAAGTCACCAAAGAACAGCTGGGCGGAGCAGCCACGCACAATGAAACCTCAGGCGTGGCGCACTTCATGGCGCATGACGACGCCGAATGCCTCTCGATGGTCCGCGAACTGTTTGGATTTCTTCCCTCGAATAACCTTGACGATCCGCCGCGCCGCGAATGTACTGACCCCATCGATCGCGCCGATGCCGAACTCGCCACGGTCGTTCCGGCCGAGTCCAACCAGCCTTATGACATTAAAGACGTCATCACGCGCGTGGTGGATGACGGATATTTTTTTGAGGTCCATGAGCATTACGCTCGAAATATTGTCGTTGGGTTCTCCCGCTTGAATGGACGCCCCGTGGGCATCGTTGCCAACCAGCCGGCGTTTTTGGCCGGGGTGCTCGACATCAACGCATCAGTCAAAGGCGCACGATTCGTGCGCTTCTGTGATGCCTTCAACATCCCTCTGATTACTTTTGAAGACGTGCCCGGATTTCTGCCGGGCACACAGCAGGAGTACGGCGGCATCATCCGCCATGGCGCCAAGCTGCTCTTCGCCTTTGCTGAAGCCACAGTCCCCAAGATCACGGTCATTACACGCAAAGCCTATGGCGGCGCCTATTGCGTTATGTCGTCCAAGCATATCCGCACGGACGTGAACTATGCCTGGCCAACGGCGGAAATCGCCGTGATGGGCCCGGAGGGCGCGGTCAATGTTGTCTACAAGCGTGAACTGGAGCGCGCGGCGCTCTCGGCGAAGTCAGAGAAAGAGAAGGCTGACATCATCGCCAAGGCACGGAATGAGAAGATAGAAGAATTCCGCGAACGCTTTGCCAATCCTTATGTGGCCGCCGAGCATGGCTATGTTGACGCTGTGATCCGTCCGCAGGAGACGCGCAAAAAGCTTATCGACGCCCTGGAGATGCTGCAAACCAAACGCGACAAGAACCCGCCGAAGAAACATGGGAATATACCGCTCTAGTCATCCTTCGCGCAGGGAAGGGCCACAACCCGTAAATCTATTTGATGGGATTGTTACTGTCAGAGCCATTGAGTATCAGATTAACGCGGGATTCCTTGACCAGGCGCAATTTCATTCCACCCGTAATCACTGTTGCATGTGCCTCATAGTTCGGCATCACTTGAATTTCTTTCGAACCCGCAGGCCGGTATCGGGAGGGCATATCCGGCATGGGCTCCACCCTTGGTGCTGGTGCAGGATATACGGGTTTGCCATAAGAGTCGACCATTGGGCCGGCGGCTCTTGCCACCGGATCTCCAGGTGACGGCACGCCACTGACACGGTTGATTACTGGCGGCGCGGGCCGATCTATGTAGCGTATGACTGCGACAATCGGCTCCTCAGCTCTGCCTTTTAGTTGGAGATGGTCCAGTACAATTACCAGCCTGGATTGAGGCTTGTCTGAGGAAGGCTGTTGAACCTCTTGAATGTGGCCAACGATCTTTGGGTTGATATAAATCTTTCCGTGGGCTGCGAGGCTGTCGAGACGTACAGTTACCTTGTCTCCCACCTTTGCCTTGGCTATGTCAATTGTCTGGGCTAGTTCGCCGCCGACATAGGTATCTTTTTCGATTGCATCGGGCAATCGTTGCTGAGCGATCAAAGTAAGGTTCGATAACGCAACTAGAAGCAAGGTTATCAAAAAGTTCTTCACAGCTCTTTCTCCCACCAGCAGCTCTGGTTTGGTGCAGCGTATCACACTTTTGGCCGGGCTTACGCGGCGGTAGTGACAGGAGCCAATTCACACCCGGATAGATCCCGCTTATCCCACTTTGGGTGAACAAAGATTGGTTGTTTAAGTTACACTCTCGCCAGCTTCCAGGACTACAATGCTTTTGAGCGGGTCCGCGTTAGCCCAATTCGCTGGATATCTCTCCGCAGGCGGTGGTTGTGAACCTAATTTTATTGACATTAATCTTTACCGCGCTCCTTCCATGGCAAAGTGCGACCGCACAAAAACAGGCAGCCGTCTCAATGACCAGCGATCAGGGCAAGACAATTTTTACCGGCCGGTGCGGAAGTTGCCATGATGCTGACGCCAGCAAGAAACTACCGGATGGAACCACCCTGCTGGCGCGACTGGCAAAAAATAAAGATCCTGAGACGCGACTGGCCACCCGCCTGAAGAACCCACAGGAACGGCATCAGGTTTTTCTCTATCTGCAACCGATGATTGAGCGCGAGCAATCATCTGCGCCTGGCGATAAGACGCCTTGAACTGCAAGCCGTGCAACCGCTGATCGAGAGCTAGGTTTCCATTGCGAGCGGCTGAGTGAAGGACCCCCAAATCAGTTCGTCCAGTTCCTGCCTGCGGATGTTTCTGGCCTGCTTAACCTGCCACGCAGCTTCCCTGGCCCAGGCTGCATACCACGCCACGTAGCGCCCCAGGACCGGGGCGTAAACCATCACTGCACCGTGCCCTGTATCCTCTGACTTGCCGCTATACCAGGCGATGGCGGGAGCGCCCGGGACGTCGGCCATCCACCGTGTCAGCGCGTTGCTGCTGGAAATCTTTTTGTGAACGGAAGGGCCGGGATCGGTCTCTTGAAACAAGGGTGCCACGAATCTTCTCTGCAAAACCACCCGATTAGGCACGAATGGCGGCAGGGTCAGCTGGTATTTGTGAAACGGGACGGCCCCGAGCATCTTACCGGAGAAGCGCAGCCACTTCACATCAAACCAGTTATTGATCTTCACCAGGATGAGAGCTGGTGGCTCATAGCGGCGCACCATACCGTTAATGACTGCCTTGGCGCGCGCGATGAATTCAGGCGCATCATCGGGTTGAGGCGACAGCACAATGAGCGCGTTTCCCTTCTCCATCATCATTTCCTGCTTCGTTTGTATTTTTCGTCAGAAGCTAATTTCGTTTGCTGAACCTAACCGCTTTCCCTGAATTTCTATATACACATTGATCAGCGAAACAGCGGCCGGCGTAACACCCGGAATGCGCGAAGCATGGCCCAGAGTGCGCGGACGTACGCGCTGGAGTTTTTCATTCATCTCACGCGAAAGCCCGCTGACTTTGCCATAGTCAAACCATTCAGGAATCACGCGCTGCTCAGCTTTCTTCAGGCGCTCAATGGATTTGCGCTGCTGATCAAGGTAGCCGGCATATTTGATTTCGGTTTCCACGGTCTTCATCTCGTTGCGCGCAGCAGAGCTGAGCCTGGACGAGGGTTCGAGTCCAACATTCACTGCCGGTTGATCAATTTCCGCAAAGAACTCCGGATAGCTCTCTCGCACTACGCCGGTAAAGTCCTCAATCACGATCTCTGGCCGCTTCAGCAGTTGCCCCAGCGGCGCGCCAATCGCACCAGCCAGATTGTTCCCGCTTACTGGCGAGGCTGAAATGTTCAAACGGTCGCCAGACTCGTCTGTGTCAGATGAAGCGGCAGAAGCGTTAGGGCCCTGCTTCGCCAGACGCTCCTGTTGTGCCCGGCTGACCTTCTCCAGCAGGTCACCAGTGACTCGCATCTTTTCCAAAAATGCCATCATTTTTTGCGCGCGACTTTCCTTGGCCAAATAATCAGCCCATGCCGGACCGCCGATGAGTCCGATGCGCCTTCCATGCGGCGTAAGCCGACGGTCGGCGTTATCGATGCGCAGATGCAGGCGGAACTCCGCGCGCGAGGTAAACATACGGTAAGGCTCGCTGGTGCCTTTGCTGATGAGATCATCAATCAGAATGGCCGTGTAGGCCTCGGTCCGGTCCAGCACCAGAGGAGGCTCGCCTTTGATCTTCAACGCCGCGTTGATGCCTGCCATCAAACCCTGGCAGGCTGCTTCTTCATAACCAGAGGTTCCGTTGATCTGCCCGGCAAGAAAAAGCCGGTCGATTTTCTTTGTCTCCAGTGTCCGTTCAAGTTCAGTCGGATCGATGGAGTCATACTCAATGGCATATCCCGGCCGCAGCATCTCCGCATTTTCCAATCCGGGAATTGACTTGATCACAGCCAATTGCACATCGATCGGCATGGATGTACTCATGCCGTTGACATAGATCTCATGCGTGTTCAGGCCTTCCGGCTCAAGAAAGAGCTGGTGTGTCGTCTTGTCTGGGAACTTAACGATCTTGTCTTCAATGCTCGGACAATAACGCGGACCAATGCTCTGTATCTGGCCGGAATACATGGGCGAGCGATGCACGTTCTCACGGATGATGCGGTGCGTCTCCTCCGTGGTAAAAGCCAGGTAGCACGGCACCTGCTTTTGCAGGATTTTTTTTGTGCGGAAGCTGAACGGCGTGGGATCAGCATCGCCGGGTTGGACTTCAAAGCGCAACCAGTCAATGCTGCGGCCGTCCAGTCGGGGCGGGGTCCCGGTCTTGAGGCGGCAACCACGAAGCCCCAACATCTTGAGCGATTCGCCCAGAAGCTGGGAAGGCGGCTCACCGCTACGTCCGGCAGGATAAGTTTGCTCACCGCAATGAATCAGCCCGTTGAGAAATGTACCAGTGGTGACGATGACGGACTGCGCGCCCACGGTACGGCCATCACGCAGTTTAATGCCGCGGGCAACGGCGAACCTACCACGGAGGCACGGAGACACGGAGGAAGACAATTCTTGCTCAAAATCTTCTTGCCCAGATTGATTTGTTTCCGTGTCTATGTGTCTCTGTGGTGGGTGTTCTTCCACAATCAATTCCGCCACTTCGGCCTGCTTGATGAAAAGATTGGGCTGGCTCTCCAGCACTTCACGCATCTTGAGGCGGTATTGTTGCTTGTCACACTGAGCGCGTGGTGACCAAACGGCGGGTCCGCGAGATGTGTTGAGCAGACGGAACTGGATTCCTACCGCATCAGTGACTTCGCCCATGATCCCGCCCAGGGCATCCACCTCACGGACCAGATGTCCTTTGGCTATCCCACCCACTGCTGGATTGCACGACATCTGGGCAATCAGGTCTACATTGAGGGTAAAAAGAGCGGTTTTCAGCCCCATGCGTGCCGCAGCCATGGCAGCTTCGCAGCCGGCATGTCCGGCGCCCACCACCACCACATCGTATTGTTCGGTGAAAGAAGACATCGCTGTATCAGTATTTTACAGGTCACAGAGGCCCTGTGCCGAATCCGAGGTGGGACTTGAGCCACTCCGAGGGGCAGGACTGTTGACGGCTGAATAGGTGCGGGCGGCTTTTGCTATCCCTTATCCAGCCCGGCGGTCTGGCCAGCGTTGTGAGCAAAGAACAATAGGAATAGCAAGAGCAACCCGATGTTATCGAGTTCGTTGCCAAAGTAACGCCATGCCGGAACGCCATGAGGCAGGACCCAGGTTGAAAGCAGCAGATTGAACATGAATAAGGCGCCCACAATCGCGAAGGGGCGCACCCAGTAGCCAAGCACCATGGAGAGGCCGATCAGCAGCTCTGCCACTCCAACCGCGTATCCTGACGCCGTCGGAAACTTCAACGTGGCGCGGAGAAACGGCTTATAAAAGCTCACGGCGCTTTCCTGCACATATCCCGTCACGTATTTCTCATAACCGCCATGGGCAAAGTCGCGTCCCATGAGCTTGTACTGTGCGAAAAACAGAAACATGATGCCCACGATGATGCGCGCTACCGCCATGGTCACAGATGACGACCCTGAATTCTTCATGCTGATCGACTTTTCTCCCTTGGATTTTCCTGCTTAGCAACCAACCGCTTTCGGCAATTCCGGCACAGCGGCCCTACTGTTTGAACACTTTGCCGTCTTTCATCACAAAGCTCACATTCTTGAGCGCGTCGATATTCGCCAGAGGATCACCCTGAACAGCCACAATGTCAGCATAGGCTCCCGGAGCAATTACACCAATATCGCCCTTCATTTCCAGCAAGTTGGCGGCGGTGGAAGTAGCTGACTTGATAGCGTCCATGGGAGTCATGCCGTACTTCACCATATAGTCGAATTCGTTGGCGATGGGTTCTGTCCATGGAATTCCGCCCATGTCCGTCCCAAACGCGATCTTCACGCCTGCCTTCAGCGCTTTTTTGAACGAAGCTTCGTGCTCGTTGAAGCGTGCACGATCGCGCTTGCCGTCCTCTGTGTTCTCCGGCGCCCAATCCGTGCGATAGACCCCCAGAGTCGGTACCAGCCAGGTACCCTGTTTCAGCATCTGCGCAATAGCCGCATCGTCCAGTGACAGGCCGTGCTCGATTGAATCGCAGCCGCCATCCAGCGCTCGATGCAGCCCAATTCCGCTGTAGGCATGGCATGCCACCCTCTTCTGCTGACCATGCGCCTCGTCGACGATCGCTTTGAGTTCCTCGACCGTCAGCGTCGGCTGGGAAACCAGGTGGCCCTCTTTATCCACCCAGGAGCGGTGGGTCATATAGACTTTGATCCAGTCAGCGCCGTTTTCAAGCTGCTGGCGCGTGATCTTGCGCAGTTCCACAGGGCCATCACCAATCTGCGCTCCCTTGGGCACCACAATGTCAGGGTTGTAGCCCTCCAATGGATACCCGCCTGTGACAGAGATGGCGCGCGTCACCACCAACAGCCGTGGCCCCGGAATGAATCCGCCATTGATGGCTTCTTTGATGCCGACGTCGCCATATCCGGCTCCTTCGGTCTCAACGTCGCGTAAGGTAGTAAATCCCTGTTCCAGCGCCCGGCGCGCCGCCACCGCAGCTCTCGCCGCGCGGTAGGACGAAGGGTGCTTCAACAGCTGGATGTCATATCCGCCCTCAGCCGGGTCTTCTCCCTGGAGAAAAATGTGGGTATGCGTATCGATCAGGCCAGGCAGTACTGTCACCCCCGCAGGCAAGTTGATAAGCGTGGCCCCTGCCGGCGGATTCCCGCCTTCGGTAACACTATCAATCTTGTTTCTCTTAATTACGATCAGCACATTGTGCCGCGCCTGCGCCGCTGATCCGTCAATCAGGATGGCCGCGCGGACCGCAATGACCTTGTCCGTTGCAGGACTACCCTTCGGCTGCCCGGCACCTTGCGCCAAGGCGGTTGTTGCCAGAACGGCACATGACAGTATTGCAATGAAAACCAAAATGGCTTTACGGCTCGGCATGTTGAGCTCCCTTGAGTTAAGTTCAAAACCCATTAGAAATACGCCATGCGAGGCGAATATGCAATCGTTATGAATTCATTTGGGAGAAACAGGGCTCAAGCAGATCAATGTTTGAGCTGTTAGCAACAAAAGACAAGGGCAGCCGAAGCTGCCCTGTTGTGTCTGTATGTATGGAAGAAAGTTATGCTGGTGACGGTTTGCCCGGCGCCATTCCTGGCGTTCTGCCGGGCTCTGGTTTGAGCACCTGCTGTACGCCATCATCGCCCTTTTGCGGTATCACACGAGCTGGAAGCTGTTTGCCTTCAAGGATAAGCTTCAGCTCGTTGGCATCCAGTACTTCACGCTCCAGCAATGCCAGCGCGATGCGGACCAGAGCATCACGGTTCTCAAGGATGATGTGTTTGGCCTTTTCATAGCCCGTGTTTACCAGACGGCGGACCTCGGAATCGATCTCGCGCGCTGTTTCTTCACTAAAATCACGGTGCTGGGCAAGTTCGCGGCCCAGAAATATCTGCTCTTCCTTTTTACCAAAGGTAAGCGGACCCAGGCTGCTCATGCCCCACTCGCAAACCATCTTGCGCGACATTTCAGTGGCGCGCTCAATGTCATTCCCGGCTCCGGTGGACATCTGGTTGAGGAAAATTTCTTCCGCCAGGCGTCCGCCCATCATCACGGCGATCTGCGTGTTGAGATAGTCAAGGGTGTAATTGTGTTTGTCTGTTTCCGGTAGCTGCATGGTCACGCCCAGGGCCATGCCTCTGGGAATGATGGTGACCTTGTGGAGCGGATCGGCAAAGGGCATGAGCGCCGCCACAATCGCGTGGCCGGCTTCATGATATGCCGTTACCTTCTTTTCCTCTTCCGTGAGCAGCATGCTCTTGCGCTCGGCGCCCATCAGGACCTTGTCCTTGGCCAGCTCAAAGTCATACATCAGCACGGATTTACGGTTGTTGCGGGCAGCGTTCAGCGCCGCTTCATTCACCATGTTGGAAATCTCGGCGCCGGAGAAGCCCGGTGTGCCGCGCGCCAGGATGGAGAGATCCACGTCGTCAGCCAAAGGAATCTTACGCGTGTGCACGCGAAGAATTTCTTCGCGGCCACGAACGTCTGGAAGTGGAACCACCACGCGGCGGTCAAAGCGTCCCGGACGGAGAAGAGCGGGATCAAGCACGTCAGGACGGTTCGTTGCGGCAATCAGTATGACGCCTTCATTCGATTCAAAGCCGTCCATCTCGACGAGCAATTGATTGAGTGTCTGTTCACGCTCATCGTGTCCACCGCCCAAACCGGCGCCGCGATGGCGGCCAACGGCATCAATTTCATCAATGAAGATAATGCAGGGAGCGTTTTTCTTGCCCTGCTCAAACAGGTCGCGTACACGGCTAGCGCCCACGCCGACGAACATCTCTACAAAGTCCGAACCGGAGATGCTGAAGAACGGGACATTGGCTTCGCCGGCAACGGCGCGCGCAAGCAGGGTTTTGCCTGTTCCCGGATGGCCAACCAGCAGCACGCCCTTGGGAATGCGTCCGCCGAGCTTCTGGAATTTTTGCGCTTCACGCAGGAACTCAATAATTTCCCGCAGCTCTTCCTTGGCCTCATCCACGCCGGCCACATCTTTGAATGTGATCTTTTTCTGCTGCATCGACAGCAGGCGGGCGCGACTCTTCCCAAAACTCAAAGCCTTGTTTCCGCCGGTCTGCATTTGCCGGATCATGACAAACCACAGCACACCCAGCAGTATGAAAGGCGAGAACTGGAGAAGCGCCATGGACCAATTCCATCCCTGGCTGTCTTTGAACGTTGTCTTGGTGACGTCTTTGTGGGCATCCAGCGCTGTGAGCAGGGCCGGGTTAGTGGCCGGAACCACCGAGTGGTACATGCTGCCATTGCGCAACTTGCCCCGGGCCACATTGCCTTCTATCGTCACTTCAGCAATGTTGTTCTGATTAAGATTAGACATGAATTCGGTGTAAGGAATTTCCTGATCCTTGCCACCGTTGGGCCCGCCCTGAATGATTCTCCAGAGGACGACGGCGACCGCCACCAGCGTCACCCACAAGATCACCGTTTTAAATGTCGAATTCACTGATTGCTCCTAATTTCCCGTCAAGGACACTAGTCCCTTGACTCCTTACCTGTCTCAAACACACCGCATCAATATAAAGACGTTTTGTAATGAAAAAGGTTCCCCGACCTTCCTGGATGCGGGGCTCTGTACCGATTAGATGCTTAACAACTGGTTTTCGGTCTCAAACTTTCTCACTGCAAAGATTTTATACCCATTCGTGCAAACACGGGTGCAGTAAAACCGCTTAAGTCCTGTTTAAGGAGTACCCGGCTCGGCGCGGCCCGCTATATAGGGCAAATTCCGGCCAAAATGGCGATCCCCCAACCCATAGCCTACGACAAAACTCTCATTCATGAGAAAACCAAAGTAATCGGGCTGCAGGGACACCCGGCGCGCTGACTGCTTGTCCAGCAGGACAGCCAGCTTCACGCTGGCAGCGCCACGGCCCATCAGGTTCCGAATCAGGAATTCACTGGTGACGCCAGATTGAACCAGCACCTCAACCAGCAGGACATGCTGGCCATTTACATCAACTTCCGGGCTGAAGAAAATCTCGGTTGTACTGAGACTTGATTCCTTGAACTCTGCCTTCACGAACTGGCAAACGATATTCAAATCCAGCTCACGGATCAGATCTGCCATGAATATAAAGCCGTTTTCCATCACGCCGACCACATACAGGGTTTTGCCCCGGAAATCACTGGAGATTTGCCGCGCCATCTCCTGCACGCGCTTTTTGATCTGGTCCGCGGACAGTAGCACTCTGGGGTACTCAGACTGAAGATATTTGGATTGAAGATGTTCGGATTCGGCGCTGTTCACTTGTCTCCCTTAGCTGGCATTTTCATCTCCTCAATCAGCACAGCGTCTCCAGAACTGCTGGCAAAGTCGCGTGAGACCGGGAACCCTCGCATCCACACGATCTGGCCAGCACTCTCAATCACAGGCCATGCCTTCCTTTGGACAAGGGAAAACTGCTGTCCCAGTCGAGCAGGCTGCAACAACTCTTTTACTTTCTTTGGGGATTGGCTGTGCGCCGGAAAAAATCTGTCACCAGCACGCCAGTTTCTAACTTTCAGCTCCGGCCCCAGCAGGGTTGGGTTCAAAAGCGTTGCGGCATTATAACTTGAAACCTTTTGTTTTCCAGCACTTATTAACCGCGCCCGAATAGTATTTCCTAGCTCCGGCACGGCCACTTCTCCTGGAATTGGCAGTGAATAGCAGTAATTATGTGGTGATTTTGCCAGGTTTTGGCTGAATTGAAGCTCACGGGCGGTTCGATTTGCCACAAAATTGTCTGGCAAATCAAGTTTTTTACCATGATTCTCAGGCTTAACTAACTGTGTAAGTTGTTGAATATGCTTGAATTCAAGGGTAACACCTAACCGTTCCGTGGTTCCCAGCATCACAAGCCGCCGCAGTACCAGGGGCAGGCCTTGCAAAGCCACAAGATCCAGAGCGAGCACCCCCTCTGAGTTCCCACTTAAGCTCCTGCCGCTACGGCTCGGTTTTCCCTGGCGCACCAGCCTTGGCAACAATTGCAACAGCTCATTGTTCCAATATTCGTCTTCAGCGCGCGCCAGCTCTGCCAGGTCAGCCAGCGTTTGCCGGATGGCTGGATTGAAGTCGCGCTCAAGCAATGGCAGCAGAGTATGACGGATACGATTGCGCGTGTGGTTCAAATCCTGGTTTGAGGAGTCGTCGTGCCATGGCTGTCCAAGGGCTTTGAGGTAGGCCTCAATTTCATGGCGGCCCGTCTCCAGCAGGGGACGGACCAGGTTCTTTACCTTTTGCGACGGGGCAATGCCAGCCAGCCCTCGCGCGCCCGTTCCGCGAAGGATTCTCATCAATACGGTTTCAGCCTGGTCATCCAATGTGTGGGCCGTGGCGATTTTGTCAGCCTTGCCCTGATGAATAAGCTCCGCAAACCATTGGTCCCGAAGCTCCCTTGCCGCGGTTTCAATACTGACCCTCCGCGCACCGGCATAGGCCGGAACATCGCCCGAACCGGAGTGAAACTCCACCTTGAAGCGGGCTGCCAGCTCTTCAACAAACAGCTTGTCCGCATCCGCTTCAGCGCCGCGAATCTGGTGATGGAAGTGGGCCACAGACAGAACAATCCCAAGCTCCTGCCGCAGATCGAGAAGAACCCGCAGCAAAGCCACGGAATCTGCTCCTCCGGAACACGCCACAGCAATGCGGTTTCCCGGCTGGAGGAGCCGCTGCTCACGAATATATTTGAGCACTTTTTCCATCAAATGCGGCCAAATAACGCCTTAGCTATTGTGGAATAATTGATGGTCTATGTACAGGAACCCGCCTTCCATGTTTCGCCGTACCGTATACAGTTTCTCCCTCGGCTTCGGGATTTTTCTTCTCGGCGTGGCGCTGAGGAGCACCCTGGACAAACTGGGCGTGAGCGGATGGACTGCAGCGATCGATGACCTGCTGATCGGCATTCTTGCCGGACTCCTGGTGTTTGCCTATGAGCGGCACCAACACAAACTTGTGCTCGAAAGGCTGAGTGTCATCGCTGAAATGAATCACCACGTCCGCAATGCTTTGCAGTCAATCCTCTACTCTCCATTCGTGAAAGAGCAGGCCGAACAGGTCAGTCTTATCCAGGAAAGCACGCGACGGATTGAGTGGGCGCTCAGAGAAGTTCTCCCCGGAGAAGCGGATACACAGCCGCCGGCAAACTCGAAATCCAAATCCGCGGCATGAACGAATCGTGGGTTCATTCTATTTTGGGTTCGTTCTATCTAAAAGACTCTCGTGGGCCGGGCCATCGGCAAAATTGCTATACTTTTCATCCCAATGAAGGTGATTGTCATCATTCCCGCGGCTGGACTCGGCACACGCATGGCGTCTGCCGGCAAGAAAGGCGCGCCCTCCAAACAGTTCTTTGAAATCAACGGCACCCCGATTGTCATCCACACGCTGCGCGTCTTTGCCCGCAACCAGCAAGTCAGCAAGATCGTGGTGGCCTTACGCAAAAATGAGATGGAACGCTTTCGGCAGCAACTGGACAAAGAAAAACTTGGCGCGAAGGTCGAAATCGTGGAAGGCGGCGAGCATCGGCAGGAGTCAGTTGCCAATGCGCTTTCCCAGCTCCAAGCGGCCCCTGATGATGTTGTATTGGTCCATGACGCTGTGCGCCCGTTTATCGACGATGAAGTCATCGCCAACGTGGTCCATGAAGTGGAACGGCACGGCGCTGCGATTGCCGGCCTGCCCGCGGTGGACACGATCAAGCAGGTGGAACGCGCAGCGGAAGGCGCGATTATTACGTCTACAATCCCACGCGAACGCATTGTTCAGGCGCAGACGCCGCAGGGCTTCCGCTATGAATTGATCAAACGCGCCTTTGACAGCGCCACAGCCGACGGCTTCACCGGCACGGATGAAGCTTCACTGGTGGAACGGCTAGGCGAGAACGTGTGGGTGGTAATGGGCTCGGCGCGAAACATTAAGATCACAACGCCGGCGGACATGGAGCTGGCGGAATATCTTCTGACGCGAGCAGCAACGAAGAACTTGGCGAGGTAAAGCCTCACCGCTGATGAACGCTGATCGGACTGATCTTATGACTGTTGATCCCAGCTATAAACACTCTGAACTGAGCGAAGTAATCATTGGTGTCTTTTATGAAGTTTATAACGAACTTGGATATGGTTTTCTCGAATCTGTATATCGGAACTCGCTGCAGCTTGCACTTCTCGCCAAGAGTCTGCGGGTAGAAACCGAGGTTGCAGTTCCGGTTTTTTTCCGAGGAAAGAACGTTGGGGATTTTCGCGCCGATATGGTCATTAGCGGCTGCCTACTGTTGGAATTGAAGACCGCAGAAGCAATCATCATCGCACACGAAGCTCAGCTGCTGAATTATCTGCGGGCAACAAATCTTGAGGTTGGCCTTATTCTAAATTTTGGCCCGAAGGCGCAAGTGCGCCGCCTCGCCTACGACAACACTCGAAAGCAATTCAAATCTCAGCGTGCTGGAGTCTCTTATTGAATTTCTTTAGATCAATTACATCAGCGTTCATCAGCGGTAAGGTTTTTTTATGAGAATCGGTTATGGATGGGACTCCCATGAATTTCAGGCAGGCGTTCCTTTAAAAATTGGCGGCGTCATGCTTCCGCATGGCAAGGGCCTTGCCGGCCACTCCGATGGCGATGTTCTTCTCCATGCAATTACTGATGCTTTGCTCGGAGCTGTTGCGGCCGGCGATATCGGCAGCTATTTCCCGCCGACCGATCCCCAATGGAAGGGCGCCAACTCGGTCGTCTTTCTTGAAGAGGCCCTCAGGCAGGTACGCCTTGCCGGGTATACGATCTCCAATGTCGATTCAACTTTGATCCTGGCCGAGCCCAAGATTGTTCCGCACGCAAAGAAAATCCAGGCGCGTGTCGCTGAGCTGCTGGGGATCAAGCCGGACCAGGTCGGCATTAAAGCCAAAACTCCCGAAGGCATGGGCACGGACAATGCCGCGATTGCACACGTGGCGGTGTTGTTGGAACCGGCTAAGAAACCACAGTCGTCCTCTTCAAAAAAATCCGGCCCCCAAAAATCCGGCATAAAGAAACCGCAGGCCTTGAAGCGCGGCGGAAAGAAACGCAGAGGAAAGAAGTAAACCGAGGAACAGGGAATTTCCCGCGCTTCCTTGGTGCATTTCGTCCCAGATGTCTTCTCGCTTGTTTCCTGAGCAGCGGTGCTGCTAACCTAAATCGCCTCGTCGAACGACATTTTCGCTTTCCGGTGGGTGCCTATGAAGAAGTTCCTCTCCTCTCTCTTTTTGGTCTTTGTGATTTTTGCCGGCGCTCTGAGCGCGCATGCGTCTGGGCCGCTGCTCATGCAGAAGCCCACGCTATCCAAAACTCATATCGCCTTCGCCTATGCCGGCGATCTGTGGCTAGTGGCGCGTGAAGGCGGCGCGGCGCGGCTGCTAACCAGCGGCAGCGGCACCAAGAGCGATCCGGTCTTCTCTCCTGATGGCGCCATGATCGCATTCACCGGCGATTATGACGGCAATGTGGACGTTTACGTTATGCCCAGCGAGGGCGGAGTTCCCCGCAGGTTGACCCATCATCCGGCAGTGGATGAAGTTGTTGGCTGGGCGCCTGACGGCAAGTCGGTTCTGTTCCGTTCCACCCGCAACAGCTATTCACGCTTCAACCGGCTGTTCACGGTTTCGCTTGATGGCAGCTTGCCGTATGAACTGCAGCTGCCCACCGCCGAGTTCGGCGCATTCTCTTCAGACGGCAAGCACATTGCTTACGTTCCGGTGGACAACAACCGCAGGCTTTCCGCGATCGGGTGGAAGCGTTATCGCGGCGGCAAAGCATCGCGGGTTTGGATTGCCAACCTCTCCGACCTTGGTCTGGACCAGGTGCCACGCGAAACCTCGAATGACGGCAACCCCATGTGGGTCGGCAACAAAGTTTATTTCCTCTCAGATCGCAACGGGCCTTTCAGCCTTTTTGTCTATGATCCAAAGACAAAGAAAGTCGACCCCGCATTGCCCGGTAACGGCTCCGATATCAAGTCCGCATCTGCCGGTCCGGGTGCAATCGTGTACGAACAATTTGGCTCCCTGGGCCTTTTTGATCCCTCCACAGGCAAAGCCCACACAGTCGCAGTGACTGTGCCTGCCGATCTGCCCAACGTGCGTCCGCATTTCAAGAAAGTTGAAAGCGAAATTGCTGGAGCAGCGCTTTCACCCAGCGGAGCACGCGCCGTGTTTGAAGCGCATGGCGAAATCCTGACCGCTCCGGGCGAGAAGGGCGACATCCGCAATTTGACGAACACTCCGGGAACGATGGAGCGCGATCCTGCCTGGTCACCGGACGGCAAGTGGGTGGCGTACTTCTCTGACGAGTCAGGCGAATACCAGCTCTTCCTTAAAAGCCCGGACGGAATGAGCGAGCCGAAGAAAATATCTCTCGGCGCTCCAGCTTCTTTTTACTACGAGCCTGTCTGGTCACCCGATAGCAAGAAGATTGTCTTTTCTGATAAGCGCCTCAGTATCTGGTATGTCGATCTGGCAAAGGGCACGCCGGTAAAGATCGATACCGACACATACGATGCGCCGGTGCGCACGCTTGACCCTGTTTGGTCGCCGGACAGCCGCTGGATTGCCTATTCAAAAACTCTTTCGAGCCACATGCATGCCATCTTCGCGTATTCACTGGAACAGGCAAAGAGCCTGCAACTGACGGATGGCCTGAGCGACGCACGCTTTCCTGCGTTTGACCAGAAGGGACAGTATCTGTTTTTCGCGGCCAGTACAGATATTGGCCCGACAACAGGATGGCTTGATCTTTCCAGCATTAATCGTCCGATCTCGCGTAGCGCGTACTTGATGGTCCTGCGCAAGGACCAACCTTCACCGCTGGCGCCTGAAAGCGATGAAGAGAAAGCTGCTGACGACTCCAAGCCGGATACAGACAAAGCAGCAAAAGCCGAAGACAAGACAGAGCAAGAACCGGGGAACGCAGAAGAGAAAGCCAAAATGCAGGACGCCCGCGCCGCGAAGTCAGTTAAAAGTGAAAGCGTAACTGTGCGGATTGACGCTGAGAACATCAGCCAGCGCATTCTGGCGCTGCCAATCCCGCCGCGTGATTACGGCAAACTGGTGGCAGGCAAAGCAGGAACCATTTTTCTGATCGAGGATCCGCCACGCCCTGGCCCGGACCAGCAGTCAACTTTGTGGCGCTTTGATCTGACCTCCCGCAAGCCGGAAAAGCTAATGGAAGGCGCGAACAACTTTACCGTCTCCTTTGACGGCAAGAAGATGCTCTACAGCAAAGGCCGCAGAGACAACATGAAGTGGTTCATCAGCTCGGCCACTGCGCCGGCACGAGGCGAAGGACCGGGTGGCGGCAAGCCCGATACGCCGCTGAATCTGGCACGGATGGAGGTACTGGTCGATCCCCGGGCGGAATGGAAGCAGGAGTACAACGAAGTTTGGCGCATTGAGCGCGACTTCTTCTACGATCCCAACTTCCATGGCCTGAACCTGCAAGCGGCAAAGAAGCAATACGAGCCATATCTTGAGAATGTGGGCAGCCGCATTGATTTCAGCTACTTGCTCTCAGACATGCTGGGCGAACTCACGGTTGGCCACATGTATATCCGCACGCCGGCAGAGCCACCTTCAGAGCAGGGCAAGGTGGGCCTGCTGGGCGTTGACTACAAAATCGAAAATGGCCGCTATCGCCTTTCCCACATATACCAGGGTGAAAACTGGAACCCGCAGTTGCGTGCTCCGCTGACCCAGCCCGGAGTCAATGTGCAGCAAGGCGACTATCTTCTGGCGGTAAATGGCAGAGAGCTGCGGGCCACGGACGAAGTGTTTGAGTTGTTTGCCGGCACGGCGGACAAAGCAACCGTACTGAAGGTTGGCCCGACTCCGGATGGCAAGGGTGCGCGCACTGTAACAGTAGTGCCAATTGAAAACGAAGCATCACTGCGCAACCGGGCATGGATTGAAGGCAATCTGCGCAAGGTGGATAAGCTCAGCGGCGGCCGCGTTGCGTACGTCTACCTGCCGGACACCGGCTTTGGCGGCTACACATCATTCAACCGCTACTTCTTTGCGCAGATTGGACGCGAAGGCGCCGTGATTGATGAGCGCTTTAACGGTGGCGGATCAGCGGCGGATTACGTAATCGATTATCTGCGGCGGCCTCTGCAAAACTACTGGATGACCCGCGAGGGCCAGGACTTCACCACACCTGTGGGCGCCATCTTTGGACCCAAGGCTATGATCATCAACATGTATGCCGGCTCCGGAGGAGACGCGCTGCCCTGGTACTTCCATGATGCCAAGCTAGGGCCACTCGTCGGCACGCGCACATGGGGCGGTCTGGTGGGAATTTATGACTACCCGAACCTCATGGACGGCGGTTCAGTTACGGCTCCACGCGTGGCCTTCTACAATCGCACAGGCGACTGGGACGTGGAGAACCATGGCGTAGCACCGGATATCGAAGTGGAGATCACACCTAAGGATTGGGCCAGCGGACATGATCCGCAATTGGAAAAAGCGTTGTCATTGGTGATGGATTCGCTCAAGAAGAATCCGCTGCCTGTAGCCAAGCGCCCTGCGTTCCCCAACTACCAAAACCAGCCGAACGAGGGAGTCCCAGCGGCTGGGGGCTCAGGCAAAAAGAAGTAAGGAAAAATCGAAATCGGGCCAGGCGTCAGATATTTCTTATCTGGCGCCCAAGCATGCGTGTAACTTTTTGGGAATTCGCGGGTAGAAAGGAAATATGGGAAACAGACCTACTGGTTATTGGATTTTCTTGGCACTTGCCATCGCGGCAGTAGTCGCCTCTTTCATGATGCGGTCATCGCCTTACCCGCACATTCGTGAGATCGCCCAATACTTAGGCTACGGCGCAATTGCGTTGTTGCTGATCGCCCGTTTTGGTTTTCGTAGAAAAGTGGATCCGACCCCGCCAATGCCAAAGGACTAGAAAAACAGAATCACCACAACTTTACGGGGTAACGGCTCGGTCAGTCTTATGAAGGGATCGAGAACCAGATACGTCCGGCTTCAACCAGCGCAATGAAAATACCAATGACAAAGTAGAGGTTCTGCGCGGTCGCATCACTTGGTGGGGCGGGCAACTCGACACCCCGGCTGCGGAAATACCCATCCAGTGCGCGCTCATGCTGCATGATCATGCTGGCCAACGGGCGATGGAAGATGGCGATCATCACCCCGAGCAGCAATCTGGCGATTTCTACGATCATAATGTGTTGAGTCTAAGCATGGCATCGGGCAGCCACAATCAGTAGAAAAACCTAGTTAACAGCACGAAAGTAGCATTCGGCGGCTGTTTACGCGTGTTAGAATTATGATTACTCCTTCCCATGAATGCAGATCTGGAAAGACTTATCGAGCTGGAAAAAGTTGATCGGGAGGCTTCCCGCCTGACCGAGGAGGTAGCCAGCCTGCCCAAGCGGGTGGCTGCTATCGAAGAAAAGCTGGCCGAACACAAGGCCGCGGTGGAGAAGGCCAAGGCCCAGATCAAGAGCAATGAGACGAACCGCCGCCAGTTGGAAACGGACATCAAGGGCTTCCAGGAAAAAATCGCCAAGTATCGCAGCCAGTCTTCCAGTGTCAAAACCAATGACGAATATCGTGCCCTGATGCACGAGGTGGAATTCGCGGAAAAGCAGATCAGCACCTGCGAAGACAAGATCCTTGAATTGATGGTAGCGCTGGAGAGCGAAGAAAAGGCCCTGAAGATCGCTGATGCAGAGTTGAAGACCGAGGCCACGGACGTTGAAAAGGAGAAGGCTGAGGCGCGCGTCCGCACGGCTGAAGACGAGAAGCTGCTGGCGGGACTGAAAGCAAAGCGCGCGGAGCTGCGCTCCGGCATAAATGACAGCACGCTGGGGCACTATGATCGCGTGATGCGGCAACGGAAATCGGCCATCGCCGAGGCCCGCGACCAGAAATGCATGGCCTGCTTTGTGATGGTGCGTCCGCAAACCTGGCAGGAAATTCGCACCAACGAGCAGATTGTCACCTGCAACTCCTGCGGCCGCATTCTTTACTATGATCCTGCAAGTGAGCCGGCGGCGCCCGAACCAGCAAAGAAGAAGAACAAAGCGCGGGCTGCTGAGGTTGAGCCAGAAGCAGAGACTGAGGCAGCCCCTGAAGCCACTTCCACGCAATAACCTGCCTTCCTATATGCTGTTTGCCTGATGGCAAACGGCTTTCCTCAAAAAGTGATAGTGAATGACCGTGCAGCAAAGCGCCTGCGCCAGGGACACGTGTGGGTTTACGCTTCCGATGTACTTAACGATGCTGGCACGCATTCCGGCGCTCTGGTTCATGTGATCGGACCCAGGGACAAGGCGCTAGGGTCCGCAATCTACAGCTCATCTTCGCAGATCAAGCTGCGCCTGCTGGGCAGTTCACTTCTCACCTCAGAAGACGGTCTGCTGGATTTGACACGGCAGCGGCTGGCGGATGCCATCCAGTACCGGCGAGCGCTGGTGTCTGATTCTGATGCCTGTCGCCTTGTCTTTAGCGAGGCGGACCGGATTCCGGGGCTGATGATTGACCGCTATAACGACGTTTACACGCTTCAAGTGCTCACACAGGCGTGGGACCGGCCGGAGAGAAAGCAGGCGATCATTGAGGCGCTCAAAAAGCTTACCGGTGCGGAGCATATTGTGGAGCGCACGGACGACCGCATACGCGAACTGGAACAATTGCCGGCGATGGAGTCCACGCTGGTCTCCGGGGGCAAGAGCAGCACGATCTTTACCATGAACAAAGTCAGGTTTCACTATGACGCTCTGGGAGGGCAGAAGACCGGCGCCTTTCTTGATCAACGGGAGAACTACGCGGCCACGCTCCAATATGCCCACGGCGAAGCGCTTGACGTTTGCACCTATCAGGGCGGCTTCGCGCTGCATCTGGCGCGGGTTTGCGAAAAGGTAACAGCCGTTGATATTTCCCGCGAGATGCTGGAAGTTGCAGAGCAAAATGAAAAGCTGAATGCCGCCGCGAACAAATCAGAGATCGAATGGATTGAGGGAAATGCCTTTGATCTGATGAAGGACTACTCTTCTGCCGGCAAGCTGTATGACGTAATCGTGCTCGATCCGCCCGCGTTCGCCAAATCAAAGAAACAGCTGGAATCAGCCATGCGCGGATACAAAGAGCTGAATCTGCGTGCGCTGAAAATGCTTCGTCCAGGTGGAATCCTGGTTACATGTTCATGCTCGTTTGCCGTGGGAGAAGAAGATTTTCTGGTGATGCTTACTGAGGCCGCTCAGGACGCACATCGGTCAGTTCGCATCCTGGAAAAGCGCGCCCAGTCCAAAGACCACCCGATCTTGCTGGGAGTTCCGGAGACTTTTTATCTGAAGTGTTTTGTGTTATCAGCTGCCTGAAATGACCCATCAAAAACCCCGACAATAGCATTTTCTATGCACGTCTTGACTCTTTCTGAATCCATTTAAACAACAGAAAATAAAAGACATAATTTTTATTTTCAATATTGACAATAATACACTCATATTTTATGATTCGTTTGTACTAATAAATCATCTAACGAGCTGTAACGGCATTCATCAAGTACCAACATCATTTGAAGGAGAAACAAAAATGACCACTATTACTCGAATCGACCCCTTCCGTGAGCTGGCCAGTTTTTTCCAGAGCTTTGAGCCCAACGGCAAGGACCAGCTAACTGCGGGCAGCTTTGTTCCCCCGGTTGACGTTTATGAGGACGAGCAGAACCTGATCCTCAAGCTGGAAGTCCCGGGCGTGAATGAAGAGGACCTGAATGTCAGCGTCGAGAACGACACCATGACGATTCAGGGCGAGCGCAAATTTGAAAAAGAAGAAAAAGAGGAAAACTTCCATCGCATTGAGCGCCGGTATGGATCCTTCCTCCGTACTTTCAAGCTGCCAAACACCGTGGATGCGGAAAAGGTAGAAGCCAGTTACGAAAAAGGCATCCTGAAGATCACTTTGGCCAAGCGGGCTGAAGCCAAACCCAGGCAGATCAAAGTGGGCAGCGGAGAGAAGACCCTCCAAGGCTAAGCCGTGCGGAAATCCACATTTCAGTGAATAACATCTGTACGGGAGATGGAGACGTCTCCCGTTTTCATTTAGGGCAGCAGCGAAGGACCTCAGATTCAAGATTTTTTAGGAGAACGATATGGCAATCCGTTGGGACAAATTCACGGTTAAAGCGCAAGAGGCGATCCAGCAGGCAAATGAGATCGCTGGACAACATGGCAATCCGGAGATGTTGCCTCTGCACCTGCTGGCGGCGCTGTTGCAAGACAGCGAAGGCATTGTTGTGCCGGTGTTGACCAAGCTGGGTGTGAATCCGGCAACGCTCCAGCCCCAGGTGATGGAACGGATTGACCGGTTACCGAAAGTAGCGGGCTCGGCCGCACAGCCACATCTTTCGGCTGCCATGTCAAAAGCGCTGGACCAGGCTTTTAAAGAAGCCGATACATTCAAAGACGAGTACGTCTCCACGGAACACCTGCTCCTGTCCATAGTGCGTGACAAGGACAAAGGCAACGAAGCGGCCCAGCTTCTTGCGGCGGCGGGCGTGAAGCACGACGCAATCTTGAAGGCCCTTACTTCCGTACGCGGTTCGCAGCGCGTAACGGACCAGAACCCTGAGGGCAAATACCAGGCGCTGTCTCGCTACGCCAAAGACCTGACGGAGCTGGCACGCAAAGGCAAGCTTGACCCGGTGATCGGCCGCGATGAAGAAATTCGTCGCGTGGTCCAGGTACTTGCCCGCAGAACAAAGAACAATCCTGTGCTGATCGGCGAACCCGGCGTGGGTAAGACCGCCATCGTGGAAGGGCTGGCGCAGCGGATCATCTCCGGCGACGTGCCGGAGATCCTGAAGAACAAGCGCGTTGTCGGGCTGGATCTGGGCGCGATGCTCGCAGGGGCAAAGTATCGGGGAGAGTTTGAAGACCGGTTAAAAGCCGTGCTCAAGGAAATTGAAGACTCCAACGGCCAGATCATTCTTTTTATCGACGAGTTGCACACGCTGGTTGGCGCGGGCGCCTCTGAAGGCGCGATTGATGCCAGCAACATGCTTAAACCTGCGCTGGCCCGGGGAGAGCTGCGCGCGATTGGCGCAACCACGCTGAACGAATTCCGCAAACATATTGAAAAAGATGCCGCGCTGGAACGGCGATTCCAGCCGGTGCTGGTAAGTGAGCCGACGGTGGAAGATACCATCTCCATCCTGCGCGGGCTCAAGGAAAAATATGAAGTGCATCACGGCGTCCGCATTAAGGATTCGTCCATTGTGGCGGCGGCAACACTCTCAAACCGCTACATTACGGACCGCTTTCTGCCGGACAAGGCCATTGATTTGATCGATGAAGCCGCGTCTTCACTGCGCATACAGATTGATTCAATGCCCACGGAGATTGACCAACTGGAGCGCCGCGCGACTCAGCTTGAAATCGAAAAGCAGGCGCTCAAGAAAGAAGATGATGCCAATTCACGGGAGCGTCTGGCCGTGGTGGAAAAAGAGCTGGCGCAGCTGCGTGAGCAGAGTGGTGCGCTCAAAGTGCGCTGGAAGGAAGAAAAAGAAGGCATCACGCGGATTCGCCAACTCAAGGAGCGGATTGAGCAGTTAAAGATTGAAGAGCAGCAGGCTGAACGCGGCGGAAATCTGGAGCGCGTGGCGGCAATCCGCTATGGAGATCTGCGCCAGGCGGAAACGGAGCTGGCCAGGCTCAGCGCGCAGGCTGATGACAAGCAGCGCCGCATGCTCAAAGAAGAGGTGGATGAAGAAGACGTTGCGCGCATCGTCGCCAAATGGACCGGCATACCAGTCTCGAAAATGCTTGAAGGCGAGGTAAGGAAACTGGTGAGCATGGAAGACCGGCTGTGCCAGCGTGTTGTGGGGCAGGACGAAGCATTGGAACGAGTCGCTAACGCAGTAAGACGTTCGCGCGCGGGATTGAGCGATCCGAAGAAGCCGATTGGTTCGTTCATCTTCCTTGGCCCGACGGGCGTAGGAAAAACCGAGCTGGCGCGGGCGCTGGCAGAGTTTCTCTTTGATGACGAACATGCCATGGTCCGCATCGACATGTCTGAGTACATGGAAAAGCATGCGGTCTCAAGGCTGATCGGCGCGCCTCCGGGCTATGTGGGTTATGACGAAGGCGGTCAGCTTACTGAAGCTGTGCGTCGCCGGCCTTACAGCACGATTTTGTTTGATGAGATCGAGAAAGCGCATCCGGATGTGTTCAACATCCTGCTGCAAATTCTGGATGACGGGCGATTGACCGATTCCAGAGGCCGCACCGTGGACTTCAAGAACACGGTCATCATCATGACGTCAAATATCGGCGCCAGCTACCTGCAAGCCGAGGGCGTAAGTTCACAGGAGGCGTTTGCCGAGGCGACGGACCATGTGATGGAGGCGTTGCGTCAGCATTTTCGTCCGGAGTTCCTGAACCGCGTGGATGATGTCATCGTCTTCAAACCTCTGGGTGAGGAGCAACTAACGCGCATCATTGAATTGCGGCTGGACGATCTGCGCAAGCTTTTGGCAGAACGCAAGATCACCATTGAACTCACGCAGCCGGCCAAGGAGTTGTTGTTCCTGGAAGGTTATGACAGAGCGTACGGGGCACGTCCGCTGAAACGGGCGATCCAACGGATGATCCAGGACCCGCTGGCGTTGAAGATACTGGAAGGCGAGGTGCTACACGGCGATCATGTGGTGGTGGATGCGGATGTGAGCAAACGGCGGATGGCTTTTACTGTAAGCGGCCGGACGGAAGCCGAACCCGCAAGCAGCCGCAAGGCCAGCTAAACAGCACAGACCTGAAGCCGCGAGCAAGCGCAGATTTTTTTCGAACAAATGCGTTTGTTCGCGGCTTATCTCTTTGGTAGCAGGAACCAGGTAGCAGGAACCAGATCCGCACTAAGGAAAGCAGCCTTCAGTCCTTGGCCTTCTTGGTTTCAGACCGTTTGGGCTTGGAATCCTTTTCTTTCTCTTTACCTTTGGCACCGTCTGCCTTGGCAGCTGTATCTTTTTTAGCCTTATCCGATTTTTCATCCGACTTTTCGGCGTCTGACTTTTCGGAGCCACCATCAGACTTGGAGCTCTCGCTCTTGCCGCCGTAGTCGGTTACGTACCATCCACTGCCCTTGAATTGCACGTTCGGGGCATGCTGAATCTTTTCGACCGGGCTGCCGCACTGTGGGCATTTCTTGATCGGACGGTCTGAGAACTTCTGGATCTTTTCGAATTTGTGTTTGCACTTCTTACACTGGTATTCGTAAAGAGGCACGCGGAGACTAGACCTCGATTTGTTAGAGTTTCCGGTCTGATTTTAGCAGAGAGCCGGGAATCGAAAGGAAGGCATCAGAGAGTAAACCACACGGTCGAGCCTTGCCTGCGATTCGCCCGTCGGCACTGAGCAGGTTGTGCTGATGCTATGCTTACCGCGGATTCAAATTCACAATGGCCGAACCGACAAAACGGGGCACGCTGTATGTGGTGGCCACTCCGATTGGCAACCTGGAAGACATTACCTATCGCGCGGTGCGTGTGTTGCGGGAAGCTGACCTGATTGCCTGCGAAGACACTCGCCACACCGCCAAACTGCTACAGCACTACGGAATTGACAAGCCCACGGTGAGCTACCATGAGCACAATGAGGCGGCGCGCGCGGAAGAGCTGGTGATGAAGCTGGCGCAGGGACTCACCATCGCCCAGGTTTCCGATGCCGGCATGCCGGGAATCTCCGATCCTGGGTATCGAGTGATCAAGCTGGCGATTGAGCGCGGTGTAACGGTTGTTCCGGTGCCCGGACCTTCCGCTTTGATTGCCGGCCTTGCCGCCAGCGGGCTTCCGACTGATAGTTTTCAGTTTCTTGGCTTCGTGCCATCCAAATCCGGCCAGAGGCGGACGATGCTGGAGTCACTCCGGCAGGCGCCATACACCACAATTTTTTATGAAGCGCCGCACCGGATCGCCGCAACCATGCAGGACATCGTGGAGATACTTGGACCAGAGCGGCCTGTTGTGCTGGCGCGCGAGCTAACGAAGATCCATGAGGAGTTTATTCGCGGCACGGCAGCAGAGGTACTGGCGCGGACGCAAGCCCAGGAGTTGAAGGGCGAAATCACATTGCTGATCGGCAAGAGCGAAGCACAGGAAGCTAGAACGGTGGTGAAAGACATCGCACAGCGGCTGGAAGAAATCATGCGTGAACAGAAACTCGATGAGAAAGCGGGGCTCAAAGTCCTGGCCAAAGAACGAGGGCTTTCCAAGAGCGAGGTTTATCGAGAGTTGCAGCGGGCGAGGCGCAAAAGATAAGACAAACACAAGGTCCCTCACCCCTATTCGGGCGCTGATGACAACGCGCCCTCACTTAACGGGGTTCGGGATGACGGATCTATATTGGAAATTTGGTTTCTCTACGCATCAAATCGCATTTTGACGCAATCGATGTGCTATTCCCCTGACGTGTGGTCGTGAACAATCTTCCATCCGTCGGCTAGACGTTTGAAAACCAGCGTGAATAGGCCATGCGGCTGCTTGCCGTCAGACATGGTAAGTTGCCATTTCCCGGTCACCACAGCGGACCTCTTGCTGAGCAGATCGATGTTCAACTCCTGAAATTCCAATTTGCCCATCTCTTTGCCTTCAGCCTGGTAGCGCTGGCGATAGCGTAGCAACGTTGGCTCCCACCCCTTGGTCACCGTGCCACTGGAAAAGAAAATGAGATCGGGCGAGTGCCAATATCCCTGCATAAAGCCTTCGAGTTTGCCATGGTTCCAGGCTTCAACCTGGGAGAGCAATACATGCCTGATTCCTTCTTCAAGGTCGGCGCGCAGCTCCGCGGGCGTTTCCTCTGGTTGAGCGTGGGCCGCAGGCGTTTGCGATGGAGCCTGGGCCGCGTTGGGATTGCTTCCCGTTTGCAGTGAGACCAACATGGGAAGAAGCAATAAGGCAATCAAATTTAGGCGCATAGCAGGCATTGTAAGGCGATCACTCCGCCAAATCTAAGGGTTTTCTCCATCGTTTTCGGGCACAAACTAAAGTCACATGGCAGGCGTACGCGAGCATTGACCGGGAGTAACGGAATGGGATATTTTCGGGTCACTCGGAGTGTTTATCTCCTGTAAGAAAATGTCGATAATGTTTTGTACGTCTCTTCCCCCAAGACAAGCAAGGGCGCCACTGAAGTCACTGAGAAATTAAAGCCCCCATGATGTCTCTTCAGACGGTTGGCAGATATGAGATCACCGGTGAGCTGGGTCGCGGCGCGATGGGCGTCGTGTACAAAGCCCTGGATCCAACTATTGGCCGGACCGTAGCACTCAAAACGATGCGGCTCGACGTCCACGGACTGGACGCGCAGGAGATGGTACGCCGCTTCCAGAATGAAGCCCGCGCCGCAGGCGTGTTGAACCATCCCAACATTGTCACCATCTATGACGCCGGCGAACAGGATGGGATCTTCTACATTGCCATGGAGTTCATTGAAGGTACCACGCTGCATGAGGTGCTGACGGAGCAGCGCGTGCTGGCAACCGATGAAGTGCTGCAGCTTACGCGCCAGATTTCCCGCGGTCTGGACTATGCGCATTCCAATGGAATTGTTCATCGTGACATAAAGCCGGCCAACATCATGATTACCGGGAACGGCACGGTAAAGATCATGGACTTTGGCATTGCCAAGTCAGGCGGGCAAGTCACAAATACCGGCCAGGTGCTGGGAACGCCCAACTATATGTCTCCCGAGCAGGTGAAAGGCCGCCCACTGGACGGGCGTTCTGATCTTTTCAGCCTGGGTGTAATTCTTTATGAAATGCTGACCGGCGAAAAACCATTCGTCGGCCAGAATGTTACGACGATCATTTACAAAATCGTCAATGAAACCCCGATCACGCCACGCGATCTGGATGTAACTGTCCATCCCGGTTTGAGTGCGATTGTCACCAAGGCCCTGGCCAAAGCGCCTGACGATCGCTATCAGACCGGCGCGGACCTTGTCCGCGATCTTGAAAACTACAAGCTGGCAGGGACAGTGCGCAGCGGCTCAACCGCTGCCATACCCGTGCCTGCTCCACCTGAGAAAACCGTCGTGCTACCGGTACGAGTTGTTTCCGGCAGCACCGTCAGGGCCGCCGCGGCCGCTACGGCCCCAGCCAAAGGGCCCATTCCGCTGCTCCGTCCCACGACGGCGATTCTTTCCAGCAAGCGCAGTGTGCTCATTGCAACGATTGTCACTATTCTGGTGCTGGGCTGCGCCATGGGCGGATACGCTTATCACCGGACGCAGGTAAAGATGCGCCAACTCGCGGAAGAAGCTAAAGCGAGAGAAGCCAGGCTCCAGGCAGAGCGCGAACCAATTGCCATCGCCATCCCGGCGCCAACGCCGACCCCAGAAGTAATAGCGCCGGACACCACGGTAAGATTTTTCCCGGCCAAGAAACCGGTCCACGGGCAAAAGCAACCGCCCCCGCCGCAGAAAGCCGCCTTTTCGCCCAATCAGGTTTACATTCAGCAAAGCGAATTGAAACTGAACTCAAAGCCTGACGGCGCGAAAGTGGAGATTGACGGCTGGAGCGAACCAAACTGGATCACGCCATTCACGGCGTCACACCTTGCCGCCGGGAACCACTTAATCGTCTTCACCAAAGCTGGTTTTCTGCAGCAGACGCGCGCTATTGAATCTGCCGCCGGCAAGAGCATTGATGTCTCCGCGGAGTTGTCGCCGGCGGTCTCAACCATTGTTGTCACCAGCAATCCGCAGGGCGCAAACGTATGGGTTGATGCGAAAGATAGTGGACTGACCACGCCAGCACAACTCACGGTAGAAAAAGGATTTCACAAGGTCACGGTGCGCAAGGCGGGATTTAAAGAGGCGTCGACCGAAGAAACGGTTGCTGAAGGGCAGACGATGAGCTTCTCGCCGGTATTGCTGAGCGTGAATCCGCAGTCGGAAGATGGCAAGAGTCCCACGCTGCTGCGGCGGTTCTTTGGCACGGACACCATTCCTGAAGGCAAAGGGCTGGTCCACATCCGGACGAACCCTGAAGGCGCAACCATCCTGGTAGACGGCAAAGCCGCTCCCAAGAAAACGAATGCGCGGTGGCCGGCCGATCCGGGCGTGTACAGCATTGTCTTGCAGATGAGCGGTTACAAATCAGTGCACAGAAACATACGAGTACAAAAAGGCAAGGTCGTCAACATTAACGAACTCCTTGAGAAACAGTGACCACCTTCCATGGCACGCCTCATCATCTCCTCTCCTAACGGGAAAAACGGGATCCTGGAACTCAACAAACCCGTCATTACCGTGGGCCGTGGCAATGCCAACGATCTCGTCCTGAACGATTCCAGCGTCAGCCGTTTTCATGCGGTCATCAAGCTTAGAGACAATTCCATCTTTATTGCCGACCGCGGCAGCACGAACGGCATCGTCCTTAATGAAAAGAAAATCAGCAAGGAAATAGAGCTCAAGAACGGCGATATAGCGCTGGTAGGCCTTTATAAGCTGCTTCTGGAGAGCATTGACGAGCAAGGCATACAGGTGCGCCGGGGCGAGTGGCCTTCCACACTGAACAACATCATGAGCGGCCGCGTGGAGCAGGCGGTGTTGCCGCGAAGCAGTGACGCTTCCAGCAGTAAATTGAGCGACCTGGCCGACCGCGTGAAGAAGCTAGAGCGGGAAAATTATCTGCTTACGGTCCTGTATGAAGCCGGCAAGGCGCTGCATTCCAAGCTGGCGCTGGAGCATATCTGCGAACAGGTGGTTTCACTGGCCTGCCTGATTGAAGGCGTGGAGCGCGGCTTCGTCATGCTGTTTGACGAGCACGGTGAAGTAGTGCGGCAAAGCGAAGTACGGTACCGCGATCCTGAAGCTTCGGGGAGCCGTCCCTCCACCCCAGCGCACGCAAAACCGGCGCGCTCCGGGGACCCCAGGCCGCAGATCATCCTGAGCACCCGCGTGCTGGAGATGATCCGCAAAGAGAGGCAGCCGATTCTGATTGAGGACGTGAGCGCCGACGAGCGCTTCAGCGGCAGCGAAAGCCTTAAGATTTCCGGGTTGCGCTCCGCCATGTGCGCGCCCCTGGTGGGTAAAGACAGGCTGTTTGGAATCCTCTATGTGGACAATCTGGAGAGGGCATCAGCATTCACACAGGAAGAGCTCAATGTTTTTGCCCTGGTGGCGGCGCAGGCAGGAGCAGCCATTGACAATGCGGCGGCCCACGAAAAAATCGCGCAGCAATCAGTGCAACGCTCAGCGCTGGAACGCTTCCTTTCTCCTGAAGTTGTAGAGATGGTCGTGGCCAATCCGGACATCAGGCTGGGCGGCGTGAACCAGGAAGTAACGGTCATGTTCGCGGACATTCGCGGCTTTACCGCAATGAGCGAGGACATGGAGCCCAGTCGCGTGGTGGAAATTTTGAATGAATATTTCACGCGCGTCACTGACGTGATCTTTGATAACGGCGGAACGCTGGATAAATACATTGGAGACGCGGTAATGGCGGTCTTTGGAGCGCCGATCTCAAAAGGCAATGATGCGGCCAGCGCGGTGACCTCGGCGATCCAGATCCAAAGGCTGCTGATCGAACTAAACCGTGACGCGGTAGCGCGCAACTGGCCCGAACTGCGCGTGGGCATCGGTATCAACACGGGGAGCGCCATTGCGGGTAACATCGGCTCGCCGCGGAGACTTGATTACACAGTGGTGGGCGACACCGTGAACACCGCGCAGAGATTAATGACGAATGCCGCCGGGGGCCAGATCCTGATTGCCGAGTCCACGGCCAAAAAGCTGGGCAAGAATTTTGATCTGGAGCGGCTGCCTGAGCTGAAGGTAAAAGGCCGCAGTGAGGCAGTCCCGGTATTCCGTGTGGGCTGGGCAGCGGAGAAACCTGCCGCTACCGTCGTGTTAGCAAAGAAAAGGCGCCCCGCTAAGGGCGCCGCACAATCGCGAATGAGATCTACTTAGGCGAGGCACTGTCCTTTTTAGTTTTAGTCTTCTTTTCACCTGTTCCCGCCGCATGGTGAGCAATGATCTTGTCCTTCACCTGATCGTATGTGGCTTGAGGAAGGATTTTCTTGGTCAGTAAATCGCGCTTGGTGTTGTAAGGACGGCCATCAATGATCTTCTGGCTGTACGCATCGCCGATTCCAGGGAGGGCCGTGAGTTCATCTTTGCTTGCCGCATTGATGTCTACCAGGTCGGCTTTCTTAGTTTTCTTTTCCGCGCTGGCGCCCGATGTTGCTTTCTTAGCAGCGGGCGCATCTTTGCCGCCGGCAGTGCCTTGCGCGTAACCCATGTTGGCGATCATCGCAAAAGCAATCAAGAAACCAAAGAAGCGGATATTTTTCTGCAACATGCTGTGGAGTCTCCTTGTTAGCTAGAGAGATAGTACTGCTCCCATCGCGACACAAAGTCTAGGTGTTTTAGAGCTAGATTGTCAAAAAAAGCAGGTTGGCACAGCGGGAGCTTGCCAGAGGACGGGTTCGGGTTCCTGGGCTTTACGCCGCGGAGCATATGGTGCCGGTCAGGCGGGCTTGCGTCCGGATTTTTTCTTTCCTTCCCAGGCGCGCTGTGGGCGCTGTGCTTCAGGAAGGTCACGGTTCTCCACGCGATCATACGTATAGCGGTCACTCACGGTGCCCAAAGACTGGTTGTACAAGCTGGTCTCCCCGGTGGCTTCGCGCAACTCTTCTGAAAACTGATGCAGAGCCTGGAGATGGTCGGCAGTGGCTGGAACTTCAGTCTTTGTGGTCTTCAAAAACTTCTGATATCCCTTATCCACGAGGCGTGAGATTTCACTGCCAATCTGAATGCCCGGCTTGGCAAAAAGGCGCGTTCCGCCATCCTCGGCCTTTTCAATGGCCGCAGAGACGCTGATCTTTTTGAGGAAGACGCGGTTCCTGGTACCGGGAGCTTCCAGGATGTCAAATCCATGCTCGCGAAGCCAGGTCAAGGCTTCTTCATACGTGCGTTTCTCAGTTGTTATTGCCATTAGGCCACCCTGTCGCCGGTTCGATTCCGGACACCAACACACTGTTGCCCCGGGAAGCAGACGAATCGATACTTTCGCACAACTGGAGCGTTTCCAGCAACATTACTGTTGTGCAAAGAATTACCCCCTACCTGCGGTTCCGGCATTTGCCTGAGGCAAATGCAAAGCTGCTGTCACCTGGGCGGTGGCCGCCAAATGTACCACGGGGCAAGCGCGGATACAGTTTTTCAGCAGTTCATTCCTATCCAGAACCCAGTAATGTTGCCCAGGTTGACGAATCTCAACATTAATTAAGTTGATCTTAGCTTTCATGCGATGAATACTTATGGGCGGCGCACCCCCCACCTATTCTGCTGCAACGGAGTTCCAAAAGAGAATGAAAGTCTTTCTAGTTCGCTTCTACATGGTGCTGATCCTTGCGGGTGGTTGCATGGCGCAGCTGAAAACGAGACCGACCCAGGTAAATCCTGCTCCTATCGCGCCGCGCGCATTGGCCAATCAGGACCCAGCTTATTTGAAGTTGCGAACTCTGGGAGTGAGCCCGGAGGAAATCCGTGTCCAGGACTTCACCATGAAGCGGGACGCAGGCACTTTTGTTTTTAAATCCGGATCATTCAAGTTGCTGGAACCTGTGAACGGCAAAATCACCGGGGCCGTATTCCACGGCGAGGCCAGTTTTACATTGACGCCACCGATTGAGACGGAGCGGCACAACCTGGCGATTTTTACCAAAGGCAATCCGTTTGAGGAGCAGTTTAACAGCGCGCTTTTTCGTTTTACTGATGGCACGGAGGAAGAGATCCGAAAGGCCTCGGCACCAAACGCGCCATCCGCATCTGGAGACGCCGCCGGCCTGCTCAAAGATGTCCGTCAAGACCTGAAGAAGCATTTGAAACAGAACCTTGATGTCCGGCTCTTGGAGGATGTTCTGAGTTCCGGCCCCGGCGGAAAGTTTATTGCTTTCATCAAGGGCAAAAAGTACGGCAGCAGGTTCATTTTCGATGTGGACCCATTCGGGGTTGTTACTTATCGTCCGGACCCGGGGCAAGGGCCGAGCCTGCTGCGGCTACAGGAAAAGTTTTCACTGGAGCCGGAAGAGGTGGCCCTAACCGCGTGGGACTATGACCATTACGGGATCTGGACCGCCTTTCACTACTCTCCGGAATACTCCGCGGGAACAGCCAGCGGCACAGAACAGAACGGACCGGTCTCCATTGAGCAACAAAAACTCGAGGTTGCAATCTCACAAAAGGCGCGCATCGATGCCCGCGCGGACACAACCATTACTGCATTGCGTGACGGAGTACGAGTACTGGCACTGGACCTTTTTCCCACGCTGCGGGTTGACTGGGTAGCAGGGGAAACAGGAGAGCAGCTTTCCTTCATCCAGGAAGACAAGGAAGACGATGCTGATTTCGCGGTGATTCTACCGCGTGAACTGAAAAAGGGCGAGAAGTACACCATCATCACGAAGTATGCAGGCGACAACGCCGTCACCGACGAGAACAATGGAAACTACTATCCGGTGGCCCGGGAAAACTGGTATCCCACGCTGGGCTTTGGACATTACGCAAAATATGAGATGACCTTTCGCATTCCAGGCGGCATGAAGATCGCCGCCACGGGAAAGCTTGTGAGAACCCTGGAGGAAGGGAAGGAAAACATTACCGAGTGGGAGTCTGAAGTGCCCCAGGCGGTGGCAGGCTTTAATTTTGGCCGCTTCAAGACAGAAGAGTCGAAGGACCTGGGGCAGCAATACCTCATTGAAACTGACGCAAATACGATGTCCGCGAACGGACTTTACGCTGGCCCTACAACCGGCACGATGAACACCACCACCATGATGAAGAAGGCCTCCGCGGAAGCGCAAATTGCGCTTGACCTCTATACGAAATATTTCGGAGCGATGCCTTACAAGCGCATGGCCATGACACAACAAACAGCCATGACCTACGGGCAGTCATGGCCGGGGCTGGTGTTTTTGCCAACCAGCTATTTTCTGGATTCCACGGCCCGCCATGGTCTGGGGTTTGGACAGGAGCACGGTTTTTTCAAATCCGTGGGGCCGCATGAAATCGCGCACCAGTGGTGGGGACACATGGTGGGATTCAATTCATACCGCGACCAGTGGATGAGCGAAGGCTTTGCTGAAATGTCAGCCTCGCTGTTCCTGCAGTCGGTCTATACCGAACATGGGTTGAGTGATTTTCACGAATTCTGGGCGTACGAGCGCAAGTTGTTAACCGATGAAAACAAAGAAGGCAAACGGGCCATTGATGTGGGTCCGGTAACGCTGGGCTACCGTTTAGCAACCGCCAAAACCGGCTTTGATATTCCGCGCAAGCTGATCTATCCCAAGGGCGCTTACATCCTGCATATGCTGCGGGTGCTACTGCAGGAGAGCGCATCAGCCGATCCCGACGCAAAATTCAAGGCAATGATGCAGGACTTTACAGCGACTTATTCAAACCAACCGGCGAGCACGGAAGACTTTAAGGCAATCGTGGAAAAGCATATGACGCGGGAGATGGACCTGGACCGCAATCACAAAATGAACTGGTTCTTCAACGAGTTCGTCTATGGAACCGACTATCCGAAATACCGTTTTGAACATTCCTTTTCAACCGACGCACAAGGTACGCTGACGCTGAATTTCAAGCTGTCACAATCACATGTAAGCGATTCGTTCCTGATGCTGGTCCCGGTCTATCTAGAAACCGCGGATGGAAAGGTAGTGCGCCTGGGCCGTGCGCCCATTAAAGGCAAAAACGATCTGGAACAGCATGTCACGCTGAAAGGTCTGACTACCAAGCCTAAACGAGCCTTCATCGGTTATATGGATGACGTGATGGGAGAGATGGAAAACAAGTAAGGGATCGCTTGCAAAACAAGGATTTCGATGCAATCTCACCCCGACTCCCGCTCGGCTTCCGCCTCGCTCACGGCTTGCAAAAGCAGATTTTTCGACTCGCTGCGCTCGCTTCGGGATTTCGGCAGGAGGCTCCTGCTCGGCTTCGGCCTCGCTCACGCAATAGATCCTTCGCTTCGCTCAGGATTTCGCCTGCGGACTCCCGCTCGACTGCGTTTCGCTCACGCCCGCAAAACGGCTCAAAATAAAACCGGCGCCTATTCTCCCCCGAGATTTTCAGCGCCGGCTTTAAAGTCCTCCCGCAAACGGGAGAACCAGGCCGCTCATCTACTTCCGGCCAACTTGTTCGCAGAGCAGGGGGCTAGTGCCCACCCCACCACGCGAAAATCGCGCGTGTCGGGGGCCCCGGAAGAAAAGTTCCCTAATGAATCCAAGATGCCTTGCCGCTGTGACATGGGTCAATACCAAAGCAGGCTGCCGGTATTTACTTAGTCGATAACGAACAAGGTGGCAATGAACCGGCAGCCCTGATGTATACTGTGCCGAACTTGAATTATTTGCGGGGATTCTTAAGTTATTTCTTAAACCTCGCAGGTCAGGAACGCTGTGGGGGCGGCTACTTATTGGGGGTTTACGGAAGTCATAATTTTTTACCTTGACCAGCAGCAGCCCCGGTCGGGAGGGTCCTTATGGACCTGCTTATTATTCGTATTGTTTTCATTTCTGTTGTAGCGATTACCTGCTATCACCTGCGGCCATTTGGATTGGCCAATCTGCCTGCCTGGATGGCAGGTGGCGCCGGAATTGTTATCGGACTTGGGGTTGTCTGGTTCGAAGCACGCCTGCGCGTGGTGAGCCTCAAACGGCTTATCGGCGCCGTGATCGGCAGCATCCTGGGAATTCTGGGCGCCTATCTTTTTGGCGTTGTTATCAAGAACAGCATTACTCATTCTGAGACGCAACGCTTCCTCATGCTCATGGTCATGCTGCTGATGTCCTACGTGGGGCTGATCGTGGGCGCGAATAAGGGCGACCTGCTGAACCTGGCTGCCCTGGGCGGCATCTTTGGCGCGGAAAAACAGGGGCGCAAGAGCTTTAAGATCCTGGATACCAGCGTGATCATTGACGGCCGCATTGCCGATATTGCCGATACCGGCTTTCTTGACGGCATTATCGTCATTCCGCAATTTGTTCTGCGTGAATTGCAGCTGGTGGCCGATTCAGCCGACTCACTCAAGCGCAACCGGGGACGCCGCGGGCTGGACATTCTGCAACGCGTGCAAAAAATCGTGACTGTGAGTGTCCAGATCGTGGAAGACGATTTTCCCACCGTCCGCGAGGTCGACCTGAAGTTGATCGAACTGGCGAAGGTGTATGAGGCAAAGATCATCACGAATGATTTCAACCTCAACAAGGTGGCGCAGTTGCAAGGCGTGGAAGTATTGAACATCAACGAACTGGCCAATGCGCTGAAGCCAATCGTGCTGCCGGGCGAGACCATGCGCGTCTTCATTCTGAAGGAAGGCAAGGAATACAACCAGGGCGTGGCCTACCTGGATGACGGCACCATGGTTGTGGTGGACAATGCACGCAAGCTGATTGGCAAGAACGTGGATATTGCCGTGACCTCAGTGCTGCAAACCACAGCGGGCAAGATGATCTTTGGCAAGTTCGACGAACGCGCGCGGGGGGGCGAGCGAATTGAACCCAAGGCCGAGGGCGGCAAGCCGGAAATACGGAAGCCGCAACCCATCATTGTGGAATCTGCTCCGCACACGCAATCAGAGTAGCTTTTCGATGAACGTCCTAAAGGCCCGCGATTCGCAAGCGAATCACTAGACGCTGATACCGGCCATGGGTCGATTTTCAAATCGACCCATGACCAATCGGAACTGGTGATCATCCAGCAGCTCGCATACAATAAAGTCCAGCTTTTGTACCCGCTCGAGAGGGAATAGGGCTCGTCTCGGGAGGCCTACCGTGGTCTTAACGATGTCTCAAAAAACTCAACGGCGCGCTCTTGCAGCCATGCTGATTTGCCTGGTCTTGATGCTGGGGAAGCAGCCATCGTCCGCCAAGGGCGCATTGCAGACCACGTCCATTTCTCCCGGACAGCTTCAAGTCACCGTAATGGACCAGAATGGCCAGCCTCTGCCGCTGGTCATTGTACTTGTACAGCAGAATGACAAGACTGTAGCCCAGGAGCGGACCACGCCTTCCGGCAGCGCCGTTCTGCGGCAGCTGCCGCCGGGAACATACAAAATCCTGGTCGAAAAACAAGGCTTCTATACCACCGCCGTGCCTACGCTGGAGATTGTTTCCGGCCAGCAATTACCGCTGGAAGTCCGCTTGCAGCCGGTGCGGGAGTACAAGGAAGAAATAGAAGTAACAGCAGAGCCTTCACCGATTGATCCGGCAGAGAGCGCGAGTTCGCAGTCAGTAACGGCCAACGAGATTTCCAACATCCCCTATTCCAGTACGCGCGATTATCGCAATGTGCTGCCCTATATTCCCGGCGTCATCGCTGACCGCGGCGGGCAAATCCATGTGGCAGGCGCCACCACGCAGGAGATACAGGATTACCTGGACGGATTTGAGGTCAGCCAGCCGGTGACCGGATCGCTTACGGTGAGGCTGAACCCGGATTCGCTACGCAAGATTGATGTGCGCAGCAGCAGATATTCAGCTCTCTATGGCAAAGGCTCCGGCGGACTGGTGGACCTGCAAGTCCAGGACGGCGACAACCGCTTCCGCATGAACGCCACCGATTTTGTACCGACGTTCCAAACAGTAAAGGGCCTTCAGATCAATAACTGGACGCCGCGGGCATACATTTCCGGTCCTCTGGTACGCGACAAGGTCTGGTTTGATCTGTCGCATGAAGGCGAGACCGACTACAACGTGATTAAAGAATTGCAAGACGGAGAGGACACGAACCGTGTGTGGAGGACAGCCGACCTCGCCCGCGTGCGCATGAACCTGACTCCCGGCAACGTGCTTACCGGCAACGTGCTGTTGAATGTTCAGGATTCGCAACACTCTGGTATCTCGGCCATTGATCCCTTCTCTGTCTCACTCAACAACCACAACTATCTTTATCTGCTGGGTTTCAAAGACCAGATCACCGTGGCCCCGGACACGTTGCTGGAGTTTGGAGCGGCCTATCATCGCGGCCAGGGCTCTTCTCTTCCCATGGGCGATCTGCCCTATGTGCTGGGAACAGACAAAAGATCTGGAAACTACTACATAACGAACCGCAATTACTACAACCGAACTCAGGGATTCGCCAATCTATTCCTGCGGCCCTGGAAATTAGCAGGGACCCACCAGTTCACGGTTGGCGGCCGGGCTGACCGCGTGATTTATCACGCAAAGATTGACCGCAGTCCGATCCAGTTTCTTGATGTTGACCGGAACATTGTGCGCGAAATCACTTTCTCTCAAACCCCGGCGTTCGGCCTGAGCACCGTGGAATCCAGCGCTTACATACAGGACCGCTGGTCACCGGTGCAGCGAGTCCTGATCGAACCCGGAGCGCGGTGGGACCGTGACAGCTATTTACAAAGAGACTTCTTCTCTCCGCGTATTGCCGGGACGGTCCTGGTGGACCCCAAGAGTGAGACCAAGGTCAGCGCAGGGATTGGCATTTATTACGATCGCACAAACCTCTCGCTGGTAAGCAATGCCTCACAGGGCTTGCGGACGAATACATTTTTTGCTCCTGATCCGCGGACCTTTTCCGACTCTTTCACGGCAGACCCGCGGCTTCTTACCATGCCGCGATACACCAACTGGAGCGTGGCCGTTGACCGGCGGCTTCCGGGCAAGGTCTACGCGCGAGTGGAATATCTGAGCCGCCACGGCTCCCATGGATGGGCCTATGAGGGTGATCCCGGCAGCGGCTTTACGCTGTTGAGCAACAAAAAAGACCGCTATGATGCCGTGCAGATCACGCTGCGCGAAGAGCTCAAGCGCGGCTATCCCATGCTGATTGCGTACACACGGTCAAAAACCACTTCAAGCAAGACCGTTGATTTTTCCATCGACGCGTTTATTGAAGGGACGCAGGCGGCGGGGGCATTGCCGTGGGATGCTCCAAACCAGCTTGTAGCCTGGGGTTCCTACCCGATGTTCTGGAAGCTGAAGAAATTCGACTTTGCCTGGTCCATGATCTGGCACAGCGGGTTTCCGTTCGTCATCATCGACCAGTTTGGCACGATTCTTTCCGGTCCGGGCCAATTCCGTCTGCCCGATTTTTTCACCATGGACCCGGCAATCGAGCGCAAGTTCGCTTTTCATGGATATCGTTGGGCCGCTCGCGTTGGAATTGACAATGTGACAAACCGATTAAATCCATTCTTTGTCGATAACAATGTGAATTCGCCAGGGTTCCTGAACTTCTTCGGCACGGGCCATCGTACGCTCAACGGGCGCATTCGCTTTCTGGGCAAAATTACAAAATAGCTTCAAGTCAGAAGATATCCAGATCATGCGCGGATGCCACCGGTCCGGAATAACCCGCCTTGCGCATTTCATCGATCAAAACATCATCCACGTCGTCGGCAGGGCGGAACAACTGATGATAGAGCACAAGTTGCTTTGGCGCGGCCGCGGCTGCGATTTTGGCCAGCTCAACACTGGATGTGTGAAACGTGGAGTGATATTTTTGCCAAGCCGGCGTGCGCTCCCGGAGCCATGCGACCGAGTACACCTCATGCAGAAGGAGATCGCAGCCATGGCAGGCTTGAACGATTTCTTGCGTGGGAGCGGTATCACCGGAGATCACAATGCTGCGGCCGGGTGTGTCAAAGCGGTATCCGTAGGAAAAGTCCCACGAGCCGTGCGCCACGGCAAAAGCCCGCACCGTAACGTTTGAGTCCTTGTAGACAATTCCGGGACGAATCTCATGCGCGTTGATCCGGTACGCTTTTGCGTTGCCATGCTCCAGACCTTGCACGCGAATGGCGACATCTTTCACATAAGCAGCCTGAATGTGGCGGGCCATCTCCGCAATGCCGGGCGGGCCGTAGAGTTCAAGCGGGCCGGGCCGGCCTTCCACCGCTGGGGTGAGATAAAGATCAGACAGGCCTGCGGTGTGATCAGAATGCAGGTGCGTGGCAAAGACGACCTTCAGGTTTTTTGGAGTGAGCGCCGTAATTTTTTTGTCGCGCGCGGCTGCCGCGGCGCGACGTACGACGCCTGGACCAAAGTCCACCAGATACGCCGAGCCATTGACGACTACGGCAACCGATGGACCTGAGCGGTCAGGATTGATGATGGGTGTTCCGGTGCCCAGGACAACGACCTGGGTGTTGGTTTGGCCCAGGGCGCTGGCCGCGCAGAAGGTGATCGCAAGGAAAAAGAAGACGTGCATGCGGAGAGCAATTGGCAGATGGCAATTGGCAAATAGCATTGGCTTCTCGTAAGGAGCTGTGATTCAAGTCTAACCGGATTCAACAACAGGGATATTGTTTTGTGAGAACTCCCTGATGCTGTAATTATGAATCGATATTCTCGGGGTCCTTCGACTTTACCTCGCTCCTAAAGTCGCGCGGTGCCGCTCAGGATGACAGATTTTAGGCGGCTTCGCGCACTGTTTAACCGTTTTGAATTGGATCAGCTTGGATTAGATCAGATGCCTGCATGCATTTGTGCAGCTCGAAAATCAGTCCAACTTAAATTCCGGTTCAGGCGTGGCTTCCAGCAGGGTGCGCGTGTATTCGTGTTGCGGGCGCGAGGTGATTTCTACAGACGGGCCGATCTCCACGATCTCACCGCGGCGCATTACGGCAATGCGATCGCACAGATAGCGCACCACCGGCATGGAGTGGGAGATGAACAGGTAGGTGAGGCCGAAGTCGCGTTGAAGTTTTTTTAGCAGGTTGACGATTTGCGCGCCCACACTCACATCAAGGGCGGAGACTGGCTCATCGCAGACAACAAATTTAGGCCTCAAGATCAACGCGCGGGCAATGCCGATGCGCTGACGCTGTCCGCCGGAGAACTCATGGGGATAGCGGCGTAGCGCGGATTCGTCAAGGCCAACGGCGCGCATGATTTCTACTGCGGAATCATGCAATGACGTTTTGCTGTTAGCACCGGCGCTCGGATTTTCAGCACGGTTCAAACTATTGGCCGCTTGAGAATGAATGACCAGCGGCTCGGTCACAATCTCTTCCACGCGCATGCGCGGGTTGAGCGAGGCAAAGGGATCCTGAAAGATGATCTGCATATCGCGGCGGAGACGGCGAAGCTCTGCGGAGGAAGCAGCTAGAACGTTCCGGCCGTTGAAGGTAATGCTGCCGGAAGTTGGTTCGATGAGGCGCAGGATCATGCGTCCCAGCGTGGTCTTTCCGCAGCCCGATTCGCCGACCAGCCCAAGAGTTTCACCCTGAGCGATGTCGAGCGAGACCCCATTGACCGCGCGAATTTCACGGCGGGCTTTGCCGAAGAGACCTTCGTCAGTCTGGTAGATCTTAACGAGGTCGCGGATGGAGAGGAGGGGCATATCCGCATCAGTATATTGCACCTATTCACCTTCAGCTGACCGCCGGAACCTGGAAAAGGCCAGGCTGGCTGCGCGCTGCGGCCATCGGCGGCTGATGAACGGGCAATACTGCGGATCTCCGCGCATGAAGGGCAGCAAGTATTGCTATGCCCATGAGCGCTTGATGGCAGCACGCACGCAGGACATGGAATTGCCGCCACTGGAGGACGCCAATGCGCTTGTGCTGGGGCTGACCAAGGGGTTACAGGCGATGATGAAGGGACAGATGGACCTGAAGTCGGCAGGAATGTATTTCTATGGCATGCAGATTTTAGCCAGCGTGATGGGTCGGGTCAGATTTGGCGAGACAGAGGAACGGTAAGATCGTGGGCGGATCGATTCTAAGGTTTTGTGCAAGGGTCAGGAGGCTGAAACGTTCCCTGGAAGACCACGCTGGGATTAAGGCTTTTTGAATCGGCTTTTATGCCTATAGGTGAGCGGTCCTGCGTGCTAAAATTTGAATAACTTAAGCAGCAAAGAGACGATCCATTGTGGTTGAGCTAGCCCCTTCCATATTGTCGGCGGACTTTGCCCATCTGGGCGATCAGATTCAGTTCGTGGTGGAAGGAGGAGCAACGGTACTGCACGTTGACGTGATGGACGGACATTTTGTGCCGAACATCACGATTGGCCCTCCGGTAGTGGCCAGCGTAAGGAAAGTTACAAACCTGCCGCTGGACGTTCACCTGATGATTGAAAACCCCGACCAGTACATTCCAGCATTTGTCGATGCGGGAGCGGACTGGATTTCCGTACATCAGGAAGCCTGTGTACACCTGAACCGGACGCTGGAGCTGATCCACAGCCACGGAGTCAATCCGGGCGTGGTGATTAATCCGGCAACTCCTGTTGGGAGCCTGGAAGAAGTGCTGGACATGGTGCATCACGTTCTGGTGATGTCCGTGAATCCGGGATTTGGCGGGCAGAAATTTATTCCGTCGGCACTGGACAAGGTGCGCAAGCTGGCATTGATGCGCACGGCGCGGAGCGCGAATTTCAGGATCGAGATCGACGGCGGAATAACCACCGAGACGATTGGCGAAGCGGTCCGGGCCGGTGTGGAGGTGCTGGTGGCGGGGAATGGGATCTTCGGCAATGGAAATCCCATTGAAAACACCCGACAACTGCTCAAGCTGGCTAAGGAAGCCACCCTGCAAAGGGTCTGACGTCTGCCTAAAGGCCCGCGATTCGCAAGCGAATCGCTAGACGCTGATACGCTAGTGAGTCAGTAAACTGACTCATTAGCAAAAAACTGAGGTAGGTAAATGGTGCGAAAAATTCTTGTTTCTACCGTGCTGGCTACGGCGCTGCTGGCTGCTAGCGGATGCCGTCATAAAACCCAGAACCCTCTGGCCAACATTGATTCCAAGCAGCCGGACAAGGGCCTGTTTGATCGCGCCATGGACTCCCTGAAGAAAGGCCGGTATCAGGAGGCCAGGACGCTGCTGGAGACGCTGATCAATACCTATCCTGATTCGGAGTACATTGCGCGGGCCAAGCTATCTCTGGGCGACGCGTGGTATGCGGAAGGCGGCAAGGCAGCGTGGGACCAGGCAGAGGTGGAATACAAAGACTTCCAGACGTTTTTCCCCAATCTGCCTGAAGCTTCAGAAGCGCAGTTGAAAATCGCCAGCATGCACTACCGGCAGATGGAGAAACCGGACCGCGATTTTGCCCAGGCGCAACGCGCGTCTGAGGAGTATAAGTCTCTAATCCAGCAGTACCCTGACAGCCCGCTGGTACCCCAGGCGAAGCAAAAGTTGCGCGAGGTACAGGAAGTACTGGCAGAACGCCAATATCGCATTGCCCACTTTTACTATCTGCGGGACAATCTGGCGGCATCCCAGGCGCGTTTGGAGTCTCTAGCGGAATCTTACCCGCTCTACTCCGGCGTGGATGAAGCGCTCTACGAACTGGGCAGTCTGTATGAGAAGGAAGTTGTCTCCATCAAGAAGCAGAAGATCCCTGAAGCACAAAAAGAAAGAATGGTGGCCCAGTTTGAGAAGAAGGCCATTGAGGCCTATACCAAGATCATCAAACGTTATCCCGCCACGGACCGGGTGCCTGATGCAAAGCACAGACTGACAGCGCTCCACGCGCCAATTCCGGAGCCCACCCCGGAAGCATTGGCGGAGAGCAAGGCGGAAGAAGCAAGCCGGGAAAAGCTTAAGCTGGTGGCCAAGGTCACAGGCAATTTCAAGAAGCACCCGAACGTGGCGCCAGCAACCAAGGTGGGAGAACCAAACCTGAATGAAGAGACGGTCAAAAGCGCTCCTGCCATGGTCAATGATCTGACAAACCAGATCAATGGCGTGCAGCCGAGCCAGAGCATTGGCGTGCAGGCTGTAGGCACAGGCACAGGAACGCCAGGCGCGAATGAAGCAGCGCCGGGCAGCAAGAGTTCAGCACCTCTCACAGAGGGCACAGCGCCAGCACCAGCGCCGGCGCAAGTGAATGAAATCCAGAAATCGGGCACGGAGACGCAGGCTGCCTCAGCAGGCCAGGCGGCCCCCGTGGATCCCAAGCAGGAATCAAGCAGCAAGAAAAAAGGCAAGAAGGGGCTGCGCAAGCTGATTCCATTTTGACGGACGCATCCAGAAGCACATAAGGTCTAGTACTTTGGAATGTGTTTCAGGCATGCTTCAGGAGGTACTGAGGCGGTGTTTCCATTGACTTCAAAGCTAATTATCAGTAAGTTAGCCCTGTTTCCCGCCTAGTTGAAGGTGTTTTTTACGTGTCTTTAAGAATCCTATTCGCCGATGACAGCATGACTGCCCAGAACATGGGCAAAAAGATCCTTTCCGAAGCCGGCTATGACGTTGTAGCGGTCAGCAATGGCGCGGCTGCGGTAAAGAAAATTGCAGAGCAGAAACCAGACATCATCATTCTTGATGTCTACATGCCGGGATATTCCGGCCTGGAGGTCTGCGAAAAAGTGCGCGGATCCCTGGATACGGTGAAGACACCGGTTCTGCTGACCGTCGGCAAGATGGAGCCGTACAAGCCGGAAGACGCCAACCGCGTAAAAGCCGACGGCGTAATCATCAAGCCATTTGAGGCAAGCGACCTGCTTGCCATCGTCAAGAAATTTGAAGAGCGCATCTCTCAGATTCCGGTCCCACCGATTGTGGAGCAAACCGTGCGTCTGGAGCGCCAATATCACGAAGAAGCGATCACAGCGCCGGAATCGCCCATGGAGCACCACGCCACCGGAAAGACAGGCGTGCAGCCGATGGTGGACGTACCCGACCACATGGCCAGTTCCGCCGCATTCGGCGATATGCTTGGGACTGACTCGCCCAGCGCTGTGCAGCACTTCGCGGTCAATACACCGTCAGCGGCGTTTGAAACGTCAGTGATTGTGCCTGCGCCACCTGTGCCGGCCATCGATTACGACCTTCCTGTCTCGTGGAAGGAGGAAGAGCCGGCCGAGCCGATTGCCTCCGCGCCGGTGGAACCAGCGCCGGAAATCGTAGCCACACCCGCAGTTGCTGATCGAGGACCGGCAACAGAAGCAATAGCACTAGAACCGCAGGCAAGCGCCATCGTGGTGGAAACAGTCGAGCCGGAGCCTCCGCATCCGCAATTCATACCGGTATTCAAAGAGCCGGAACCGGAACCAGCCTCATCCTATGAGGTGATGCCAACATCAGCGCCTCCCGTAGCAGACCTGGAAATCCCGCGAGAACCAGCGCTACAGGAAACAGCCGACATAGCTACACGCAACACAGTGGTTGATCGGATAGAACCCGGATTACTCTCAACAATCGAGCAACAGATGGGAGCACTCCCTTCAATACCGGCTGAGCCCGCTGCGGTGGGCGTCTCCGCTGAAGAATCTCCCGCTCACGTGATGGAAGTTGCGACTTCAGAAGTTGCACCCGCGAAGGCCGTAGCCGAGGAGAGCCAGTCCGCTCCCTTGCCCATGATCAACGCGACCTCAGAGGTGAGTGATTCAGATTTTGAAGCACGCGTTGCCGCCGCTATGGCTGCGTATAGCCATGCCGCCGAAACTCCGTCTGCACCGTCACCAGTTGCGGTTGCCGAGAGCCCTGTAACCGTCACAACAGAAGCCGCACCCGCAAGTGTTGGTGAGGCCCGGACAGCGGAAGTGACACATGCCGCCACGGAACCTGCACCATCCTTTGAATACCAGCCACCAGTGAGCGCTCCTGAACCCGTCCCGGTGGAGCATGCAGCATCTGCCCCTGAAATTGCCTCGGAACCAGTCCCAGCGCCATCAACGCCTGAGCCAGTTGCCGCCGAGCCAGCCGCAATTCATGACGCTCTGACCTCCAGCGTGGAAGCTGCAGCCGCTGCGGCAGCAGCGGAAACCGGAGCGGAACACCACACTATCGCGCAGGCGGTACATCGCGTGATGGAGCGGCTGAAACCCGAATTAGTGGAAGAAATCATGCGCGAGTTGAAATCAAAGAAGTAGTCGAGCATTGAAAAATGGCTTAAAGAGGGGATGCAGGACGCGTCCCCTCTTGTGCGTTTCAGGACAGTCTGAGGGGGTTGCCCCAACCAGCAACTCTGGATCGAAAATTGTGCCGCCAACTGCAGCGTAGAAAGGCGAATCTAACTTACCACCAAAGGATTAGTCAGACCCTTTGATCATCAGAAAAGATGGTCAGAGAACAATGGTCAGAGAACAAGGGAGAAAAAGATGCGCCGGTTAATCATGAGTGCGGCAGTTGTTTTGTCATTTATTGCGATTCAGGGGAGCGCCTGCATGGCTCAGTCAGTTCCATCAGGCTCCTACCAGTCGTCGTGTAAAAACATTGATGTGCGGGGAGATGTGCTTTCCGCTAACTGCCAGGATGCTGGCGGCAGATGGGAAGCCACTCTGCTTCGCGACTACCGCAGCTGCGGCAGCGATATTGTGAATGATAACGGTGCTTTGCGCTGCGGAAACATTGCAGGCGGGTACCAGACCGGGCTTCAGTCCGGTGTGCCGAACGGTTCTTATACGCAATCGTGCCAGGACATTCGCACCCATGGCGATGATCTGGAAGCGCGTTGCCAGACCTCTGACGGCAACTGGCACAAAACCAAACTTGATGACTACCAGAAATGCCACGGAGACGTTGCCAATGAGAACGGCAATCTTCGTTGCGTTGCGGGAGGCTATGCTGGCGGGTATCAGGGAGGCTATCCGGGCGCGGCAGTCGGTATGCCTTACACGCAAAGCTGCAAAGACATCAAGACTCATGGCGACGATCTGGAAGCACGCTGCAAGACCAGAAATGGCGACTGGCACAACACCAGTCTGGACGATTACAGGAAGTGCCACGGACAAATTGTTAATGACGACGGCAATCTGCGCTGCGTGGCTGGCGCGCCAGGAGCACCGTCCGGCGTTTATTCAGGCGCACCCGGTGGATCCTATATGCGATCCTGCCAGGAAATTCGCGTCCATGGCGATGATCTGGAAGCGCGCTGCCAGACGAATGGTGGCGATTGGCGCGGGACCAAGCTGGATGACTACGGCAAATGCAGGAGTGACATCATCAATGACGATGGCCGCCTGCGTTGCTCGAAATAGATCGCTTTCGGATCTCAGTCGCGTAGCTGGGAAGAGTTTTGATAATCTTCCGGCCGCGCGATTTTTCATTTTAGAACGCATTTGCTCACTCCCGCTCCGCGCCTGTAATATCGAGAATTAGCTCCTTCAGCGCGAATGTCACACGAACTTCCAAAAACATACGACCCCAGCGCTATTGAGGTCCGCTGGGCGGAATACTGGGTCGCGGAAAAACTGTTTTCCGTGAGGACGCCGGAGCCTGGTTCAGCGGAGGCTGCAAAGCCGATCTTTACCCTTCTGCTGCCGCCTCCTAATGTCACCGGGCGCCTGCATATGGGCCATATGCTCAACCAGACGGAGATGGACATCATCATCCGCTGGCGGCGTATGCGCGGCTTTCTCACGCTCTGGCTGCCCGGAACGGACCATGCTGGAATCGCTACCCAGATGATGGTGGAGCGCCAGCTGGCCACGGAAGGCAAGAGCCGGCAAAAGCTGGGACGCGAAGCCTTCCTGGAGCGCGTGTGGGACTGGAAGAAGCATTACGGAGGCGCGATCCAGGCGCAAATGAAGCGGCTGGGCGCGTCCGTTGACTGGGACCGCGAATACTTCACCATGGACGAGAACCTCTCTCGCGCCGTGACTGAGGTCTTTGTCCGTCTGCATGAACAGGGGCTGATTTACCGTGGCAAGTACATCGTGAATTGGTGCCCTCGCTGCATGACAGCGATCTCTGATCTGGAAGTTGTGCATGAAGACTTTGCCGGCAAGCTGTATCAGGTCAAGTATCCGCTGGTAGATGATCCCGGAAAATTTTTGACGGTCGCCACCACGCGTCCTGAGACCATGCTGGGCGATACAGCGGTTGCGGTAAATCCGAAAGACGAGCGCTACAAGGGCCTGGTCGGCAAGAAGCTGCGGCTACCGCTGATGGACCGCGAAATCCCCATTATCGCGGATGATTTCGCCGATCCGCAGTTTGGCAGCGGCGCGGTGAAAGTTACACCGGCACACGATCCCAACGATTTCCAGATCGGCCTGCGGCACAACCTTGCGCAGATCAGCGTAATGGACGACCAGGCCCGCATCAACGAGAATGGCGGTCCGTATAAAGGGCTTGACCGTTATGAGGCGCGGGAAAAGGTCCTGCGCGATCTGGAAGAGCGCGGCTTGCTGACGGGCATTCAAGACCATGCGCATGCCATTGGCAAGTGTGACCGTTGCAAGACGATTGTAGAGCCCCGGCTTTCCACACAGTGGTTCATCAAGATCCAGCCGCTGGCTGACCGCGCGATTGAAGCCGTGGAGAAAAGCGAAATCACCTTCACGCCGGAGAACTACGCCAAAACTTATTTCGAGTGGATGCGCAACATCCATGACTGGTGCATCTCTCGCCAGCTGTGGTGGGGACATCGTATTCCTGCATGGCATTGCGAGTGTGGTGAGATCATCGTCGCCCGTTCAGCGCCGCAGCAATGCGCTAAGTGCGGAGGCAGCAAACTGGAACAGGACCATGACGTACTGGACACATGGTTTTCTTCCGGGCTGCTGCCGTTTACGGCCTTTGGCTGGCCGGAGAAGACGCGCGATCTTGATATTTTCTATCCGACTACGCTGCTGATTACGGGCTTTGACATCCTGTTTTTCTGGGTGGCGCGCATGATCATGCTGGGCTGCCATTTTATGGCCGGCCACCCGCAGGGAAGCGTGCCCTTCCACAACGTTTACATTCACGCCCTGGTACGCGATGCCGACCGCCAGAAGATGTCCAAGACCAAAGGCAACGTAATCGATCCCATTGAGGTCACGGAAAAATACGGCACGGATGCCGTTCGATTCACTCTGGCTTCGATGGCTTCGCCCGGCACGGACATTGCTTTCTCTGAGAGCCGTACAGACGGCTACCGCGCCTTCGCCAACAAGATATGGAACGCCGCGCGCTTCATGTTCATGAACCTTGACCGCGTAGGTGGAGTCAACCTCACGGCAGGCGCAACGGCAGAGCACCTCGGCAAGCTGGAGAACCGCTGGATTTATTCGCGCTTCTATCGCGTCGCCGGCGAAGTAAACCAGGGTTTGGCGGATTATCGCTTTGACGAAGCGGCCAATACCATCTACAAATTTTTCTGGGGCGAGTTCTGTGACTGGTATCTGGAGATCATCAAGCCCAGTCTTCTGGGCTCTGAAGAAGAGGCTCGTAGCGCTTTGATCTTCCTGGGCGATGTTTTTGAAGGCTCTCTACGGCTGCTTTCTCCATTTATGCCGTTCATTACGGAAGAGGTCTGGCATGCGATGTATGACGGGAAACCGCCGGCCCAATCCATTGCCCTATCGCGCTATCCTGAGCTCGATCAGCGCTGGCTCAACGATCAGGCGGAAGAGCAGATGGCCGTGCTCCAGGACCTGATTGAGAAAATCCGCAATATGCGCGCGGAAATGAAGGTTGAGCCCAAAGTAAAAACACCGGTGAAAATCCACGCCGCCGCTGATGTCCGTACGCTGGTGGATGAGAATCGCGGCATGATGGAGCGGCTGGCCAGCGTAAACGGTATCGAGTTTGTGGATGCATCGCTGGCGCAGATGCCGGGCGCGCGCTCCACGCCAAAATTCGAAGTCGCACTGGTCTATGAGCAAAAAGTAGACGTTGCCGCCGAGCGTGAGCGCCTGACCAAAGAGTTGAACAAGCTGGAGGGCGAGTTGGCCAACGCAAACCGGCAGCTTGGCAATGAACAGTTCCTGGCCAAGGCTCCGGGCGCTGTTGTTGAGGGCATTCGCAGGCGCCAGGGCGAGTTGCACATGCTTATAGAAAAGATAAAGACTGCATCAGCCAAGCTGGGGTAAGCTCTTGGGGTAAGTACTTAAGAAAATAATTCTATGGACTGGCACACCCGCAGACTCAGCGCCATATTGGAACATGCTCTGCTCGAAGATCGGGCAACGAGCGATGCTACCTCGCGTGCCTGCATTGACGCACAGCAGCGCGCCACCGCCACCATCCTGGCAAAACAGGATTGCATCTTGTCCGGGGTCGGAGCAATCGCACGCATTTTAGAAATTTATGAGCACCTTGACCACAACGTAATCGGCCACCCGGACGTCATCAGTCACGGAGAAATCTTTGATGGCGTGCGCCTGCATAAAGGGCAGGCCATTGCCGTGGTGCGGCACAATGCGCGGGCACTGCTCGCCTGTGAGCGGGTGATCCTGAACGTTCTGCAGCGCCTGAGCGGAATCGCCACAACCACGCGCAAGTATGTTGACGCCATCCAAGGAACAAAGGCGCGCATCCTGGATACGCGCAAGACCGCTCCGGGCCTCCGCGTGCTGGATAAGTATGCTGTACGCTGCGGCGGCGGGCAGAACCACCGGCTGGACCTTTCTGACGGCGTGCTGATCAAAAACAACCACATCGCGCTTGCGGGAGGCGTGACGGCAGCGTTGCAGAAGGCGTTGCGCAACCGCCGCGAGGAACAGCCTATTGAGATCGAGGTACGGACGCTCGCAGAGCTGGACGAAGCTCTGGCCAACGGCGCTGAAAGTATCCTGCTGGATAACATGAAGGTTGAAGAAGTTCGCCAAGCGGTGCTGCGCGTGACCAGCCACTCCCGGCATGTTCCGGTGGAGGCCTCAGGCGGTATACGTTTGGAGAATGTCCGGGATTACGCGGAAACCGGCTTGGATTACATTTCTGTAGGAGCGCTTACGCACTCGCCCCAGGCAGTGGACCTGAGCATGCGTATTGTTCCTGCGTAAACTTGAAGAAACAAGCCAGAACGGGCCCCTTCCGGCCGGCATGATTTCCTGACATTCATCGCCGCAAAAAGCGTGCTTCCTGGCTGCGGTAAATGGCAAGATAGAGTGCGAAAAAACACGCTATTGAGAGCGGTTTTATCGACACCGTAAACTTTTTTAAGGCAAGCACAAGGTCCCTCCGTCCTACTCACGCGCTGATGAAAGCGCGCGCTCGCTTAACGGACGTTCGGGATGACGAGTCAGAAAGGTTTACGCTAACGCTAGAACTGCTAAAGCGAACCGGAGGGCCCTATTGCATCGCGAAGACAAAGCACTTCCTCCAGTAAGACCAAAGAGCAGCCTAATTGCGTTTGTTTTCAATGAGATAAATCTAGCAAAAAGGGCCGGCATCAAAGAGATTCTGTATCATAGGCATGTTCTATGGCTCCAAAGATTCTGGCGGTCTTCAAACAAAGGAGAAACAAACACTCTATGCGTAAAATTCTGGGATTGCTGTTAGCGGTTGTTGCCATTGGTGGTTCTGCTCTGGCAGCGGATGAATTCAAGATTGACCCGGGCCATTCGTCCGTGAACTTTTCCGTGACTCATATGATGGTCAGCACGGTCAACGGCCGCTTCACCGCTTTTGAAGGCAAGATACTTCTTGACGATAAGGACATCACCAAATCCTCTGTTAACGTGAGCATCAAAACGGCCAGTATCAACACCGACAATTCCAGCCGCGACAACGATCTGAAGTCGGCGAATTATTTTGACGTTGAGAAGCTCCCGGAGATCACATTCCAGAGCAAGTCGATCGACAAGAAGGGCAATGACTATGTGGCCCATGGCACACTTACGATCCATGGCGTTTCCAAGGATGTTGACATGCCATTTGAGTTGAAAGGACCTGTCGAAGCCGGTAAGGGAAAAGTGATGGGCGCGCATGGCAGCCTTACGGTCAACCGCCAGGACTATGGAGTCGGCAAGGCAACGCCGATGATCAGCAATGAAGTAAAGATCGATCTCAACGTTGAAGCCCGCATGGCCCCGCCAGCGCCGGCAGGAAAGTAAATACGTGGCAAATCCGGAGTTGCTATTGCCGGAACTGCTTGCGCCCCTGGTGCGCAACACCATCTTTTCCGGCAATATCCATCATTGTGTACAGGCCGACTCCACCAACTCTGTAGCGTTGCGTGGAGCGGCCCTGGCTGGGCAGCACCCTGATGACACTCCTGAGGGCGCCATCTTCCTGGCTGAAGAGCAGACCGCCGGCCGCGGGCGTAGCGCCCATACCTGGCACTCTGAACGCGGCACCGGCATCTACTGCTCTTTTTTGTTGCGCCCACCCATGACGCCCTCGGAATCATTGTGGCTTTCGCTGATTGCCGGCGTGGCGGTGCAGGACGCGGTGAGAGAGACAACCGGCATGGTCGCGGACATCCGCTGGCCCAACGACCTGCTGATAAACGACAAGAAATTTACCGGCATTCTCACGGAAATGAGTTCTGAAGCCAGCAAGGTTCACCACGCGGTGATCGGGATAGGAGTGAATGTAAATCAGCATGTTTTTCCGCCAGAATTGAAGGGCAGCGCCACCTCGCTATGCCTGGAAGCCGGCAGGGAATTCTCACGCGTGGATGTTGCGGCAGCGCTGATCCGTGCTCTGGACCGCGAATACCGGGCTCTGCTGCGGGCCATGAGCAGCCCCATCCGTACTCCGGCGCTTCGCTTTGAGCCTATTATGCGGAGAGTGGAATCGCGCTCCTCGTATGCGCAGGGGAAGACAGTGCATGTGGATGAAGATGGCGGCTATACCGGCATCACGGACGGGCTTGATCCACGCGGTTTTCTTCGGGTCAAGACCGACAAGGGTCTGCGCATTGTGATTTCCGGAAGCGTCAGGCCGCTGCAGAGGAGGAACGATGCTTCTGGTTGTTGACGTCGGCAATACCAACACCGTGCTGGGGGTTTATGAAGCCTCTCACCCAGGCTTTGCCGGCAAGACCGCATCACCACGGCTTCTGGCCAACTGGCGCGTGGCTACCGTCATGACCCACACGGTGGACGAATACGGCGTCCTCTTCAGAAACCTGTTTGCCATTGGTAAAGTTGAGGCCGCTGAAGTGCGCGGCATCATCATTTCTTCTGTCGTCCCACCCATGGACTCCACGTTGCGCGAGGTCTGCGAGCGTTACTTTCAACTTAAACCACTGTTTGTGGAACCGGGTATCAAGACAGGCATGCCGGTGCTTTATGAGAATCCGCAGGAGGTGGGAGCGGACCGCATTGTGAACGGCGTGGCAGCGTTTGAAAAATACGGCGGCCCATGCGTGGTGGTTGACCTGGGCACGGCAACCACATTTGACGCGATTTCCCGCAAAGGCGAATATCTGGGCGGCGTGATCTCACCCGGCATTGGCATTTCCGCGCGCGCTTTGTTTGAACATACCGCACGCCTGCCTCTGGTCGATATTCGCAAGCCCGCCAAGGTAATTGGCACCAACACGGTAGGCAGCATTCAGGCGGGTTTGTTTTTCGGCTATCTGGGTCTGGTGGATGGAATCCTTGAACGCCTTATCGGCGAGTTGGGGATCGATACCAAAGTGGTGGCAACCGGCGGCCTGGCCAGCCTGATCGGCGATCACTCAAAGTACATCAAGAACGTTGACGATCTGCTTACCCTTGACGGACTCCGCATCATCTGGGAGCGAAACATGGCGACGCAAAAACAGAAGCCCGCCTCATGACGGCCAGTTGTGGAAAATTACTTTAACTACTTTACCGAAATTGAAGAACATTTTTGCCGCCGTCGCGGAACGCTTCTGAATGTCTCGACCCTGGATTGGGCGCTGATGATGACCTGGAAAGACGCGGGCATTCCGCTTGAAGCTGTCCTGCGCGGGATTGATGAGGCCTTTGACAAATATGATCGTCGTCCGTCAAAGACACAAAAGATCAACGGCCTGGCGTGGTGTTCACAGGCGGTGCTTACCGCAGCAGAAGAGATGAAAGAGGCTGCGGTGGGCACGCAGACAGCAAAAACCCGTTCCACGCCAGGGCTTGAGTACCAGGAAATAGAGCGATTTTTTATCAGCAATGCTGAAAAACTTCGCCGGGTACAATCCGCCCTGGCGGTGCAGTTGGTTGCGGAAGAGTGTGCTGTTACACTTACGGACTTAGCGGCAGCATTCGGTACGGCAATGAATGTAAAACTGGAGGACCTGGAGCGGCGGCTCACCATGATGGAAGAAAGGCTGCAAGCCGCCCTGACCATGACCACTACGGACAATGAGCTTTTTACCCTGCGCACGGAGGCTGACCGCGAAATCGCGCCGTATCGCAGCAAGATGCCGAGTGTGCAGATCGAACAATTGCAAAAACAGTTTATTCACAAACGTCTGTTCGAAAAGGCTAAAATTCCACGTCTCAGCCTCTTTTACCTGTGAACCTCACCATTGAAAAGCTCGTCTATGGCGGCGATGGCCTCGCCCGCCTTCCTGAGGGGAAGACGGTATTCATGCCGTTTGTCCTGCCCCAGGAAGAGATAAGCGCCACGATCATCCAGGAAAAAAGCAGCTTTGCCCGTGCCACCGCCGACCAGGTGCTGAAGCCCTCACCGTACAGGGTCCAGCCGCAGTGCCCGTATTTTGCGGCTTGCGGCGGCTGCCACTATCAGCACTCCGGTTACACTGCACAATTGGAAAACAAGCGCGCCATTCTGAAGGAAACACTGCTGCGCAACGGCAAGCTCGAGTGGAAAGGGGAAATCATCACGCACTCCGGAGAGCCGTGGGGCTATCGCAATCGCTCACGGCTCAAAGTACGCAGCGGCGAGGCTTTTGCTATCGGCTACCACCGCATGGGATCGCACGACCTTCTGGCGGTAAAACAGTGTCCCATCAGCTCTCCTGCTATTAACCGCATTTTGACTCACTTGTGGGAGATGGGCGAAGCCGGCAAAGTTCCCGCAGGCATCAGTGAGATTGAGTTTTTCGCGGACCACGCTGACACCAAGATGGTACTGGAAATTTATCTGGCGCCGGACGCACCTGAGATGCGCGAATTTGCCGCCGATCTTCAGGCCAAGGCGCCTGAGATCAAGGGCATCGCTTTTTTTGTTGAGAACGCGGGCTCCGAACCGGGCAATCAACAGCCAAAATACACAGTTGGCGATGCTGCACTTCCCTATCAGGTAGGGGAGAAAGCTTTTCGCGTGAGCGCTGGCTCCTTCTTTCAGGTGAATCGTTACCTTGTCCGCGAGTTGGTGCAAACCGTGGTCGGCGATTTTCATGGCAGGATCGCGCTGGATTTGTACGCCGGCGTGGGACTCTTTGCCACGCATCTGTCCAAGCGGTTTGACCAGGTGTTTGCAGTGGAATCAGCCCCTGTCTCCGCAACCGATCTACAGGCCAATGCGATCAAAAATGTTGTGCCTGTGCTCAGCACGGCTGAGGGCTTTCTGCCGCGTTGCATCAACATGCAACCGGAGCTGGTGGTGGTGGACCCGCCTCGTGCCGGACTGGGAGCAAAAGCCACACAGCTGCTCGCGGCGTTGCGGGTCAAGCGGATCGTTTATGTCTCGTGCGATCCAGCCACGCTCGCGCGCGATACCAAGCTTTTTCTTGAAACCGGCTATCACGTGGAAGAAGTCCACATGGTCGATCTTTTTCCCCAGACCTTCCACATTGAGAGCGTTGTGCGATTGGCGCGCTCGTAGCGGGGGCTCTCAACATTCATCCTGCCACAGTTTCTCCCATTTCTTTTTTGAAGCGTTTTATTAAGATAGGTATCCGGGAATTAGTCTTTTTGAATATTTGATCGCTTGCCGACGAAAGCTCAACCACGAGCCCCTCTTGCCCTGGCTGCCATAGGGTTCGCGTGCGGCATCTGGTCAACCGGGTATCTGCAACGCTCTCCATCACTTTGGGGATGGTCAGCCGCCGCGCTGGCTCTTTGCACTGTGATTGCTGTGGCGGCCAGAAGTTTGCGGCTGGCGCAAGCATCCGCTTTCCTGGCGCTGGTATGCGCAGGCGCATTTGCGCGCGTTGCCACTCCAGTTCCTTACAGCGTTGCTCCTCCGCCGGAGTTCCTCAGCGACGAGCGCGTAGAAATCGTGGCGCATGTCACCAATGACGGCGCACTGCTCGCCGGTGGCGGACCACGCGAGCGCTTTGATCTCGAAACTGAAGTCATAGAACTCAACGATATAAAGTTCACTCAGCCCGTAGGCATCCGCGCTACTGTCTTTTCGCGCGAACTGGAAGAAGACAACGAGGAAGGCGAAACTCCACGTCTTCCTCATTTTGCTTACGGTGACCGCATCCGTCTGACGGCAAGGCTGCGTCTGCCACGTAATTTCCGTAACCCTGGGGCATTCGACTATGAGGGCTACCTCCGCGGCCACGGCATCAGCACACTGGCGTCAGTGAAAGCAGATTCCATCGAGGTGCTGCCGGGCACATCAGGCAGCCATCTGGGCTTCTGGCGCAGCCGGACGCGCCACAGTATTCTGGAACACATTCGCGAGCTAGGTTTGTGGACGCGAGAGGATGCTGCGCTCTTTGCCTCCATGATCGTAGGCGATGACTCTCTGCTGCTGCGCGATGTCCGCGAAGAATTCCAGCAAACCGGCGTCTATCACCTGCTGGTGGTCTCCGGCATGAACGTAGCCTTGCTGGCGTTCGCGGTCTTCTGGCTGGCGCGCAGATTGCGCTTGCCGGATTGGGCTGCGTCTCTGGTGACCATCGCGCTCTCAGTTTTGTATGCCTATATCGCCGGAATGGGCGTGCCGATCGTAAGGGCCGTGCTCATGCTGTCACTGTTTCTGGTTGCGCGGCTGCTTTATCGTGACCGAAGCGGGTTGAATGCCACCGGCTTCGCCGCACTGGTGGTGCTGGTGCTTTCACCCACAGCGTTGTTTGACGCCGGCTTTCAACTGACGTTTCTTGCGCTGCTGGCCATTACAGGCATCAGCCTGCCGGTCCTGGAGAGAACATCTACTCCTTACCGCCAGGCTTTGCGGCATCTTGACTCCGCTGGCTACGATTTGGCCACGGAGCCTAGACTTGCTCAGTTTCGCCTGGACCTGCGGCTGGTGGCAGGCAGGGTGGCCCATATCCTTAATGCAAAGATCTTTAACATGAAGACCTTTAACACGAAGACCTTTAATACAAAGACCTTGGGCGCAACACTGGCAAGAAGCATGGTCACCGGCACAGTATCAGCCGCAATCGCGATATACGAGTTGGTGGTAGTCTCCGCAATTACCCAGGCAGTGCTGGTACTACCCATGCGAGCGTACTTTCATCGAGCTGCCATTCTGGGATTGCCTGCCAATGTCCTTGTTCTTCCCTTGGCTGGAATTATGCTCAATGCAGGTGTGGCAGCGATTGCGTTGAGTTACATTTCTCTTCCGTTTGCGCGGCTTGTTGCCCTGGTGGCCACAGCTGCGCTGCACTGGATCCTGGCTTGTCTGCATTCACTCGCACAACTTCATATAGCGCAGTGGAGAATGTCTGATCCCGCGCCATTTCTGCTGGTGATAGCGGCAACAGGCATTATGCTGGCGCTTGTCACTGTACACAGACGGCGCACCATAGCATTTGCCGGTATGGCATTGCTGTTTTTCTCAAGCGGCGTTGCCGCGGTACACCATTCCGCACCCAGGACCAGGCAGGGGAAATTGGAGATCACCGCGATTGATGTAGGCCAGGGAGATTCTCTGCTGCTGATTTCACCTGAGGGACGCACGATGCTCATTGATGGCGGAGGGAGCATTGGCCCGGTGCACAGCGAGTTCGATTTTGGTGAGGACGTTGTCGCACCGTATCTCTGGTCAAGAGGCCTTGATCGGCTGGATGTGATTGCTTTGACCCACGCACACGGTGACCATATAGGCGGCCTGCCACGCATCATTGAAGATTTTCATCCAAGCGAACTCTGGGTTGGTATCAATCCTGAAATCTCTGCCTTGCAACGACTTTATGACACCGCCTCAACAAGCCATGTTGCCATCCGCAGACACGTCGCGGGGGACGAACTGGATTGGGGCGGAGCCAAGGTCCGCGTACTCTCGCCGCCAGCAGACTGGCAGACTAAACAGAAACCGAAGAATGACGATTCGTTGGCTCTTTTGGTGCGCTATGGCGACACCAGCGCCCTGCTGGCCGGCGACCTGGAAAAAAAGATGGAGCGATTTGTGGCTACGGAGTCGCCGGGAGCTGATTTGCTGAAGGTGGCGCACCATGGCAGTGCTACCTCCACTACGCCGGAACTGCTGACGGCCGTGCATCCGCGCTTCGCAGTGATCTCTGCTGGTTACCGCAACTCATTTGGCCATCCACGGCAAGTGGTACTGGAGCGCTTGCAAGCCGGTGGGATCAGAACGTACCGCACAGACCTTTTTGGGGGTGTTACATTTCTGCTGGATGGAAAGCAGGTTAAGGCGAGCGTGCATCAGGAGCACTGAAAGTACAGGGGTTGGCCGCTCTTACTTTTCATTTTTCCCATTCTTCTCAGTCTTTTCATTTTTGGGATCAGCGGAGAGCATAAATCCGACGCCGCGGGTGGTATGAATCAGCGGCTGAGAAAAACCCTGGTCGATCTTGGCGCGCAAATAGCTGATATAAACGTCCACCACGCTGGTTAGTCCGTCAAACCACAGATTCCAGACGTGCTCTACCACCATGGTGCGCGTAACCGTGCGCCCGGCATTGCGCATCAGGTACTCCAGCAGTGCATATTCCCGCTGGCTGAGCTTGATTGGCTTCCCTGCACGTTCAACGGTGTGGCGCTGCGGGTCAAGCACCAGATCGGCTACCGTGAGTGTTTCAGAAGTTTCCTGCGCACGCCGCAGCAGGGTCTGCATCCGGGCCAGCAGCTCCTGAAAGGAGAATGGTTTGACCAGGTAGTCATCCGCACCCGCTTGCAGCCCGGCTACACGATCAGCCACTTCACGGCGGCCACTCAGAATCAACACGCGCGTGCTGGAGCCGGCCTGCCGCAATTTCCTGAGAAGAGATAGACCGTCAAGGCGGGGCAGGTTCCAATCGAGAACGATGCCATCGTAATGAATATCGGTGGCCAGCTGGAGTCCCTTCTCACCATCTTCCGCAAGGTCAGCGGAGAAGTGCTCTGCCTCAAACCCCTGAACCAGGCTGAGCGCTATCTTAGGCTCATCTTCAATGATCAGAATGCGCACATACCACCCGTTGAATCTCCGAGCAAACTCCTCTTGGATCGGCGCCTAAAAAGCACCATGGAAACAGCTTATTTCAGTCTCTTTTTGTCGAGCCACATCGAGGAAGGGGCGCAAAATAGTGTACAACGATTTGCAGTCCCCGACGCAGGGCTGCGACCTGCCCTTCCATTACTGAAGCAACATGCAAGGCGTAGCGAGGCCGGGAAAGTGGCCTTTTGCATTTTACTTCGGTTCGCCGTCGTTATCGTCTGTTGGAGCAGAGTCGTCGTCGGACGCGGCGTTGGCCCGGTAATCTTCAATGAGGAGTCGCGCCTCTTTTTCCTGCGCGGGGTTCACGCGGACGGAAATGCCACCTATGCCTGGAAACACGTCCTGGGGCGCCTGCAAATTCGTAATAGCAGATTCAATTCCGGCGGAAGTCAACAGCCCGTGAACCACCATGGCCTCCGATTCCTGCATCGTGTCAAATACTTCCACCAATTCCGGATCGGCGTTTGGCTGTGTGCTCATCGTTTCCCCCCTCGTGTGCTGCGCAACACCATTATGGCAGAAAACTCGAATCGCAATTGTGCCTGCGGCTGTCATGGTCGCAAGCGAGGCGTTTAAGGAACTACTTTTTTTCGATTCGCAGCAGGGAAAAAGTCAGAGTGCCCCAGGACATACGCGCGCGCATTTGCACAGGGACGCGGGCGGCATCGTCTGAGTACCAGATCCAGATCTTGCCCTTGTCGCGGAGGACGCTGGAAGAGGTTTCCGGCTGCACGCGAATGGCATTGAAGGTCCCAGCCGGGGTTTTGACAGCTTCGCGGGCCTCCACATGCACCATGACAGTGAGAGTGGGGCCACCATCATTGATGGGGAAGCTGTACGTCTTGCCCTGCAGCAGGGGCAGAGAGGCCACGTAAAACACAGAGGAGAGCATGTCCGTCACACAGCCGGGGATTTCATGCTCCTCATGCTTGCTCTCTTTCTTTTTGATGTTCTTGTGGTCAAGCAAGGCTTTACCGTGCTGATAATCGAAGGTGATGCTGGTTTCAACACGACGGAACCCTTCTTCAAGATGCCGCGAAGTGCTATGCGAACAGAAATTCGACGGATCAAAGAACGATTCCAGACGGTCCTGAACGTGGTAAAGCAGGGCAACGGTACCTGCGGCATTCGCCGTGGCCACCACGCGGTTCTCCCGTCCAGCCTGTTCCACGCGCAGCGTGGCGGTACCAGCGTTGAAGATGCGCCATTCGCCGCCATAGACGTAGGTCTGTCCTACAGGAAACTGGTATTCAGCACGCGGCTGGGCGATGGACGGCGCAACAAGCGCAGGCTTCTCACCCGCAGGAGCGGCTGGCGTGGGTGAAAGATCAGGCGCAGCAGCTTTCTTACCATGCTGCACTGAGGCCGCAAAAACGGCGGTCACGCAGACGAAGGCGATTAAGGCAAAAGCGGTTCGTGATTGCAGGCTGTTGCGAAATCGGATCAATGTTTTACCAGTATCTTCAGCACAAGCGCGACAAGCATCAGAACCGAGCCCAAAGCGGCATTGTACTCGCGATGACGCATATAAAGCTCGCCAGAAAATCGTGGGCCTTCCTCCGCATCCCCGCCCGGCCTATAGGGAGTTAGACGAGGCAGCAGACGTGGCACCGCATCCGCGTAACGGTCATAACCGGGAAACGCGGAGCGCAGGTAACCCTCTTCCGCCTTGATCACTGGCAGATAAATAAAGGCAAACATCGCCAACGTGGCAACACCAATCCATAGATTGCGCGCAGCAACAATAAAGCCCAGCGCAATGACGATGGAACCAAGATAGAGCGGGTTGCGCGTGTACGCGTAAGGCCCCGTGGTGGCGAGAGCCGCGTTCTTCCGAATGTGTCCGGAGGCCAGGGCGCGAATGGCGATACCTGCCAAAGTAATGACCAAACCGGCGATAAGGGAGGTCCAGTCAGGAGCGGCAAACCAAAGATATACTGCGGCAAAGACAAAACCGAGCGGCACCCGTGAACGGGTGGCCACCCGCGCCCAGCTAGGCATTCCCGCCTCCCAGCAGGTGGCGAGCCGCGGAGATCACTTCTTCCGCGGTGATCTTCAGCAACCCGGCCTCGGTCTCACGATAATGCGAAAAGGTGGTTTCACTCTCAGGATGACGCAGCGCAATGGACCTGGTACCAAACGGCCCGGTCCGCGCCGGGTCAGTTGGGCCGAACAGACCAACCACTGGAATCTCAAGCGCTGCGGCAAGGTGCAGAGGGCCGGTATCGCCACCAACAAAGATTCGGGCCCGGCGTGTGAGCGCAATCAGTTGCCCAATCGTGCTACGCAACTCAAATGCATTGCCACCACTCGCAGTCACAACCGCCTGTGCCAGTTCAGCTTCGCCAGATGAAGCATTCACCAGGGTCTTGATGTTGTGCGCCGCCAGCGCCCTGGCCACCTCACCAAACCGCTGCGGCGGCCATTGCTTGGCCCCCCATCCCGCTCCAGGATTGACGATGGCGAAGCTGGCAATACCCAGGCGGGCGATCTCACAGTCAGCCCAGGCTTCTGCCGTGGGATCCATGGGAAGCTGTGGAGCGCAAAGCTTAAGTTCGTGGCCGCCCAGAACTGATTTAAGGGCCTGCGCGGCCAAAGCATGGTTTTGTTCAATCACGTGTTCACCGGAGCGTGCCAGCTTTTTCCGGTAAAAAAACCGCGCTCCAGATTCGCGTGGATCTTCAAATCCTGCAATGATCCTTGCCCCGCCGATTTGCGCGAAAATACCGGACTTGATGGCGCCCTGAAAATCCAGCGCGAAATCGTATTCAATCCTTCTCACTCTTTTCAGGGCGCCAAGGATTTCCGCCGTGGCTGACGGCCGAAAAAAATTCTTCCGCCAGCGGATGGTATCCACAGTGTGTATGTTGTTCACCACCGGCTTTTGCGGACTAACAGTATTGGGGCTGGCTTTCCTTCCCTGCGCCGTAAGCAACTCAGACCAGCGCTCCTCAACCAGCCAGCCAATCGTGGCGTTTGGCAGAGCGGTACGAATCCCTGTGGCCACCGGCAAAGCATGCAGGATGTCGCCCATGGCGCCGAGCCGCACGATCAGGATTTTTGCCATTCCCGCCTTCTCAGCAAATCATTTTTCAGCAAATCAGTAGTGGAGTGGTCTTTCGGATCGCCAACAATGGCAACGCGCCCGCCGCAGGCAGTCACTACGTCACGTTCCGGCACGCTTTCAGCGGTGTAATCAGTTCCCTTGGCATGAATGTCCGGACGCAGAAGGCGGACAAGGTCTTTCACATCCGGCGAATCGAAGATGATTACAGCATCCACATCCGCCAGTGCGGCCAGCAACTCCGCTCGTTCAGCTTCCGGGACACGCGGCCGTCCTTCGCCTTTGAGTCCACGCGTACTGGCATCAGAATTCACGGCCACAACCAGTTTGCCGCCAAGCTGCTTGGCTGCCCGTAAATACCGGACATGCCCAACATGAAGCAAATCAAAACAGCCGTTGGTCAGCACAATCTGGTTGCCCGCGGAGCGCCACTGCCGGACCTGCTCTGCCAGTTCGGAGGCCGCAAAAACTTTTTGGGCGGTCTCAGACAGATTAGTCCTCCATAACCGCGCGCAGGAGTTCAGCGCGAGTTACCGTAGCCGTGCCGCGTTTCATGACCACAATTCCCCCGGCGTAATTGGCCAGGCGCGCTGCCAGCTCAGGATCGGCCCCGGCGGCAAGGGCGGCCGTATAGGTTGCAATCACGGTATCGCCGGCTCCGGTCACGTCAGCAACTTCGTCAGATCCATAAATGGGAATAATCACCGGCTTGTTGGCGCGCGAGAAAACCACCATGCCATCTTTGCCGCGCGTCACCAGCAGAGATTGCAGCTTCATCTTCTGCATGACTGCTTTGCCGGTGGCCATCAGGCGCGCGTTATCGTTGCCGATCCTTGTGCCCAGAACTTCTTCCAACTCAGCCTCATTCGGAGTGGCGGCAGTTATTCCGTTATAGGCCAGGGTGCGGAAGCGGGAATCAAGCGTTACCGGAATGCCGTTAAGCGATGCACGGGCGCGAATGTTGTCAAAAATCTCAGGCGTAGCCGCGCCATAACCGTAGTCAGAGATGAGCAAAGCATCAGAAGCACGCACATAGCCGCGGGCCTGGAACGTAATATCGCGGACAGTCGGGCGATCGAGCGGCGTCTCAGGCTCGCGATCCACGCGTATGACCTGCTGGCGCGGAGAGTGCGTGGTACCAGCCAGAACGCGCGTCTTGGTAACGGTGCCGCGGCCTTTGATCCTGCGAATGGCAGATACGGAGATATGTTTCTGGCGGAATGCGTGGAGCAGCATGCGCCCCACTTCGTCATCGCCAATGACACCTACCGGCAGCACAGTCACGCCTAGATCGGCCAGGTTGTAGATAGCATTTCCGGCGCCTCCGGGCACCACCGTGCGCTCACGATGGCGCAGAATAAGCACCGGCGCTTCCCGCGAGACCCGTGAAATCTCGCCGTAAATAAATTCGTCGGCGATCAGGTCGCCCAGAACGGTAATGCTGAGCTTGGGAAACTGCTCGATGATCCTGACTAGACGGTCTGCCAATTTGGAGGTCTTTTGCATGGACTCACGATTTTCTCATGCCGGAGCTAAAATCGGCAGCCGGAACGTTGTTCTAAGGTCTTGAGCATCCCGGTTATGGCTTGTTCCGGGGATTCCAGCTCCATGCGAAGCCCGGCGCTTTGCAACGGCTGAAGTTGCGCGGAAAACGCCCCCAGATTGATGATGTCTTTTTCCGTGGTGATGAATCCATCCGCGCCGGTCTGCTTTTTAAGGCGCAGAAGGTGCTCGATGTCGCGCTGCTCATAGGAATGGTGATCGCGAAAAGCGACCGTTTCCGCAATCTTCTGGCTGGCTCTCTTCAGTCCATCAAAGAACTGCGCTGGACACCCAATGCCGCAAAAAGCAATCAGATTGCCACCGGCGCCAGAGAGCTCGATCTGCCGGCGCACCGGCCAGACTTGCCCTACGAAACGCAACTGCTCGATCGGATTTGGCAAGACCACCGCGTCTGCGCGTCGCAGTGCGGTAATTGGCTCACGCAGCCGCCCCACTGGAAGCAAAGTGCCGCAATAGTCGTCGGCAGGCAGCAGGATAATATTAAAGTCGCGATGCAGGCGGCGATGCTGAAACCCGTCATCGAGCAAATGAAGCGCGCTGGAAAATTGTTTTTCTGCGGCCAGCCCGGCTTGATAACGATCAGCGCCAACAATCACCGGCACTTGCAGTTTGCGCGCGAGCAATAGAGGTTCATCGCCGAATTGGCCGGGCGATCCGCTGGGATCGACGACAGCGATCCCGCTGGCAGTGCGTCCGTAGCCGCGGGAGAGGATGTCAAACGCGATGCCGCGTTGCTTCAGGAGCTCTCCCAGGGCAACAACAAAAGGCGTCTTGCCGGTGCCTCCCACGGATATATTGCCAACACTGACGACGGGGCGGGCAAGCTTACGAACGTGAAAAATGCCGCGATCATACAGCACGTTTCGCATTGCAACGCCGACGCCAAAAATAGAGGAAACAGGATTCACAGGCCATCTCGCTTTTGCCTGGCCAGCAGAGGGCCAAGCGCATCCAGCGTGCGGAGTGTTGCTCCAGCATGGCGCGCAAATAAATCTTTGGCTCTGCCGCCCAGGCGCTTGCGCTCTTCTGGCTGACTCAGTAATGCCAGCAGCTGGGAGCCAAGGGTTTCAGCGGTGACGATCCTGATGGCATCTCCCTTTTGGAAGAGACTCACGATTTCCCTGAAGTTAAACGTCTGCGTACCTGTAACAATTGCAGCGCCATACTGTGCCGGCTCCAGAATGTTGTGGCCGCCGCTGGGAACCAGGCTGCCGCCGACAAAGGCGATATCAGCCAGGGCATATACCGCGGCAAGTTCACCCACGCTATCGAGCAAAAAAATTCCTGCCTTCACGGGCTGCTGAGGCGACCATAAACTGCGGCGCTGCAAAGCGAAGCCTGCGGTTGAGATCAAGTTTGCTACTTTTTCAAATCGCTCCGGATGCCGCGGCGCCAGCACCATAATGGCCGCCTGAAATTGGCCCTGAACTGTCCTGAACGCTTCCAGCAGGGCCCCTTCTTCGCCTTCCGCAGTGCTGCCGCAGACGATCACCGGGGAATCCTTGCTGATGGCTAAACGAAGATCGTTCACAAAGGGGAACTGCGAGCTGGGACGAATATCAAACTTCAGATTGCCACTGACCCTTACTCGCTCGGTCGCAGCGCCGATAGCACGCAATCGGTCCGCATCTTCGGCCGTCTGCGCCAGAAATAAATCCATTTCAGACAGTACGCGGCCAAAAAACCACCTGAACAATCGATATCTTGGAAATGACCGGTCAGAAATTCGGGCGTTGACAGTTGCCAATGATGTTCCACGTTTGCCGGCAAGGTGCAACAGATTGGGCCAGAACTCGGTTTCCGCAAGGATAATCAAATGCGGCTTAAGCACATTGAGATACGGACGCACGGCGAAGCCGAAGTCCAGCGGCATGAAAAATACGCGATCCGGGCCAAAGCGCTCACGCGCCAGGCTCTGGCCCGTGGCTGTTGTGGTGGAAACAAGAATTTGTCTGTCAGGATATTTTAATTGCAGCTCAGTGATGAGCTGGCTCACCGCCAGCACCTCGCCGACGGAAACGGCATGCACCCAGATAGCGCCCGGCCTTGTGTTCTTTAACCGCGCCGGCACAGATCCAAGCCTCTCCCAGAGGCCGGAGCGATACTTCCGCAGGCGCATCTGAAAGACCCACCATGGCAGTGAAAGCACCGCTGCGCAGGCCAAAAGCAAATTGTAGAAAAAAAACATTGAAGGACTTGGACATTCTATGGAAACTGCGCGGTTGTGCAAACTTACCGGCAAGCTGGATATAATCGGGGATGTGAAGACCGCAAGGGTTACCGTCTGTGTCGCGCTGCTGACGACGCTGCTTTTCAGCGAAAAGCACTTCAACCCGCCTCCGGCGGCCCACGCCGGCACATACGCGCTGCATGAGACGCACAGCGACGAGAAGGTCACCATCGCGGCGGAGCCTTGTGATTCGCCGGAAACAGCGGGCGTTTTCAAAGTTGATTATCGGGGCTATGGCTTTTATGTCGTCCGGCTCGTGATCTCGAATGACAGCGATACCACGCTGATGCTCGAAGACCTGAAGGTCCAATACATCACGGCGCGCCGGGACAAGATAGAGCCAGCCAGCAATGACGACATCTATCGGAAGTTCGTTCGACCCAACCGCGCGGACAAGAGCCATCCAGGCATGCATTTGCCGTTCCCGGTGGGCAAGAAGAAAGAGCCGATCAGCAAAGATACGCGTGAAGAATACGAATCTGCGCAGTTCCTCGCAGTCCCGGTTACGCCCCACTCTACCCACAGCGGTTACCTCTTTTTCAACCTGGAGGGAGACATCCCCGCTCCAGGAGCTCACTTGTATCTCTCCGGCATCAAGGCCGGAACCAAAGACCTGTTCTATTTTGAAATTCCCATGAATAAGCCTGTGAGCCCCACCGCATCGTCCCACTAGCCATACTGATTGGCCCTATAATCTTTCCATGGCTGCCAGCACACAGAGCTCGTCGGCTTTGCGCGAAAAATACGAACCTGTCATTGGGCTGGAAGTGCACGTCCAGCTGCTCACGCAGACAAAAGTCTTCTGTGGCTGTTCCACGCAGTTTGGCGCGCCGCCCAATACCAACGTGTGTCCGGTATGTCTGGGGCTGCCCGGCGCTTTGCCCGTACTGAACAAACGCGCGGTGCAGTTTGCGGTGCTTGCGGCCCAGGCGTTGAATTGCCAGGTCCGTGAAACCTCCATTTTTGCACGCAAAAATTATTTTTACCCTGATCTGCCCAAGGGGTATCAGATCTCACAATTTGATAAGCCCCTGGCTGAACACGGCTATATCGAAATAGCACAAGCAAGCGGCCTCAAAAAAATCGGGATCACCCGCCTGCACATGGAAGAAGACGCTGGTAAAAGCATTCATGACGGTCTGGCTGATTCTGGCCGCTATACGTCGATCGATCTCAACCGCAGCGGAACGCCCCTGGTTGAGATTGTCAGCGAGCCTGATATGCGCTCTGCTGATGAGGCTTTCGAGTACCTCACGCTGCTGAAAGAGATCATTCTGTACACCGGCGTGAGCGACTGCAACATGGAAGAAGGTTCTTTACGTTGTGACGCCAATGTGAGCGTGCGTCCGCGAGGACAGGAAAAGTTCGGCACCAAGACGGAAATCAAGAATGTGAACTCTTTCCGCTTCATCCGCGAAGCAATTGAATACGAGATTGACCGCCAGATCGAGGTAATTGAAGCGGGCGAAAAGATCCAGCAGGAGACGCGGCTTTACAATGCCCAGGAGGGCAGGACCTATAGCATGCGCTCAAAAGAGCAGGCGCATGATTACCGCTACTTCCCTGAGCCTGATCTTCTTCCCCTGGTGGCAGACGCGCGCTTGCAAGAGACGATACGCAAGACATTACCGGAGCTGCCAGAGACGCGGCGCAAACGGATGGTTGGCGACTACGGTATTACCGAATATGACGCCCGCGTGCTCACCGTGAGCAAAACACTTGCTGACCAGTTCGAAGAAGCAGCCAAAGCCGCCAGGAATCCCAAGCGTGTGGCCAATCTGGTGCAGAGCGAACTGATGGGTCGTCTCAAGGCCAAAGGACTGGAAATCGAGCAGTCTCCTATTTCCATGAAGGGCGTTGCCATGTCCGCGGACCTGGTGGAGTCCGGCGCAATCTCCAGCAAGATCCTCAAAGACCTCTATGACAAGGCATTTGCTTCGGGAGAAGATTTCCCTGCCGTTTATGAGCGTGAGAAGCCGGAACAGATCACAGATACCGTGGCCCTGGAAAAGATCATTGACGAAGTGATTGCCGCCAGTCCCAAACAGGTGGAGCAATATCGTGCCGGCAAAACCACAATCATCGGTTTCTTCGTCGGCCAGATCATGAAAGCTTCAAAAGGCCGAGCCCAACCGGAACTGGTGAATGAACTGTTGAAGAAGAAATTGCAATAGCACTTTTGTTCTCTCAAAGTCCCCGAGCGGCAGCTGCTCCCTCGCTGCGCTCAGGGACTCAGGAAGGCTATTTGTGCAGGTGCCCGTGCGCGTTCTTCGGCCCGGTGGGGCTGTTCTTCAGGCTGTCATAGAGAATTTCAATAAACACGTCAGTTTTGATAAAGCTCTGCCCCCAGCTGTCCCATTTTGCCAGCACTTTTTCCTGCTTGAGCTGGTCAAGGGTTTTGCCCTTCTTCATCTCCGCCTGTACCGCGGCTGAGGTCTCTTTCAATACGGTGATGAATTTTTTCAGATCATCCTTGGTGGCAAGCGGACCGTGGCCGGGAATTATTTTTACGTCGTCAGGGATCTCGGCCAGGACTTTCTCGTCACCGGCAATCATGCCCTGCACACTGCCGCCGCTGTCAAGATCGATATACGGAAACATTCCGCCGTTAAAGAAGTCGTCTCCCATGTGGACGACGTTGGACTGTTTGAAAAAGATCACGCTGTCGCCATCGGTATGACCATGGGGGAAATGGATGGCATGAATGTCTTCGCCGTTCAGATGGACAGAGACGTCATTCTCAAAAGTGATAATGGGCAGGGCTGCTTTTTCCGCCGGCTTGGTTTCGCCGAAGCGGCCTTTGCCGCCAGAGGCAAGCCTCTTGCGTACATTCTCCTGGGCCACGATTGGGGCCTTCTCGCCAAAATGCTGGTTGCTGCCTGTATGGTCGCCATGCCAGTGCGTATTCAGGACGACTTTGACAGGCTTATCGGTAATGCCCTTCAGGGCAGCTTCAATCTTTTCCGCCAGCGGCAGGAACTCATCGTCCACGATGACAATTCCGTCATCGCCGACTGAAGCGCCGATATTGCCGCCTGCGCCCTGCAGCATGTAAACCGTGCCCGCAACTTTCTCCACTTTCATCTCGACCTTGCTGAAGTCCTGTCCCTGGGCCTGCATCATGCCGAGAAACGCAACCAGCGCAAACCAAAAAACGCTTTTCCGCATCATGTCCTCTTTTCATCTGCCATTGAATTCAAAGAATTGCCTTTTGTGAAACGCACAATCTTAATGGGCGAGACGGTTTGAGTTCAAATTGATTTCGCATGAAAAATCAGGCATGCGCGCCAGATTGGAAAGTGTGCGGTCCGCCCGATAAAATATTCAGTTCAATTCTTTCGGAGGACAAACATGCCGTCGGTTCGCCATGTTTCAGCCAAAAAGGGTGACGTAATCGTTCTTGTGGGGACCATGAAGGGCGCATTTGTGCTGCGCTCCAACGCGGCACGCAAGAAGTGGGATGTGGGCGGGCCTTATTCCATCGGATCGCCGGTCTATGCCATGGCGTTTGACCAGCGGCAGGGCCGCCACCGGATATGGTGGGCCCAGCAGAGCTTCCGCTGGGGCACGGTGCTTTGCTCCTCAGACGATTACGGCAAAACAATCACCGAGCCGGAAGCGTACTCCGTCAAGTTCCCGCCGGAATCAAAACTGACGCTCAAGAACATCTGGCAGATCGCGCTGGGGCGAGCCGATGATCCCGATACGCTCTATTGTGGAGTTGAACCGGCCGCGCTCTTTGAATCGCACGACGCGGGAAAGAGCTGGACGCCGGTGAAGGGACTGCTTGACCACCCTCATCGCGACCGATGGGTCCCCGGTGGCGGAGGTATGTGCCTGCACACGATTGTGCCGGACCCGGTAGATCCAAAACGAATGACGATCGCCATTTCTACAGCCGGCACCTACCGAACAGATGATGGCGGCGCTACCTGGCAGGCGCGGAATCAAGGAGTGCGAGCAGAATTTCTTCCCGATAAATATCCGGAATTCGGACAATGCGTGCATAAGATCGTCCAGCATCCATCGAAGCCGGGACGGCTGTTCCTACAGAACCATTGGGGCCTCTACCGTAGCGATGACGCCGGCAACTCATGGAAGGACATCGCCAATGGCGTGCCTTCAGACTTTGGTTTTTGCATGGTGATCCATCCGCACGATCCAGACACGGTGTACATCGTGCCGATTGAATCCGACGAGTATCGCTGCACTCCTGAAGGCAAGTTGCGTGTCTATCGCACACGCAATGCAGGCGAAAGCTGGGAGCCACTCACACGCGGCTTGCCGCAGAAAAACGCCATGGAAACGATTCTGCGCGACTCTCTGGCCGCGGACACATGCGATCCAGCGGGGATTTATTTTGGGACCAGAAGCGGCAAGGTCTACGGCTCCAGCGATGACGGCAAATCCTGGCAGGCGATTCTTGAAGGCCTGCCTCCCGTGGTGTGCGTGAGGGCTGCGCTGGTGGGCGAAGGCGGGAAAGATTCACCGCGGAGACGCGGAGGCGCGGAGAAAAGAAAAGTACAGGCAAAGAGATCAACTTCCAGAAAAGCGCCGGCGCGACGAGCAGCCAAAAGCCGACCACGAGCTGGGAAAAGATAAGCTATGCCCGTCACGATTCGAATACCGACGTATCTGGCCGCTTTTGCTGGGGGACTTAATTCGCTTGCGATTGAAGGCTCACCCGCAACGGTCGCGGAGGCGCTTGAATCGCTCTGGAGAGGCAGTCCAGGGCTGAAGGACCGCATTCTCGACGAACAGGGCGAGGTTCGCCAGCACATCAACATATTCGTGGGCGAAGAAGCCATTCGCTTTGCCGACGGACTGTCAACAAAAGTCCCCAACGGTGCGGAGATACTGGTTGTTCCGGCGGTGAGCGGCGGTTAGGGCTTCGCGGTATCAGGAAGCAGAGCGAATGAAACGCTCAACAGCGGGAGTAAGTTTGATAACGATGAAGTGGTCTTCGGGATAGAGATAATCCTCTCCCGACTCGTCTACAACCCGCAGCATTCCGAGCTTGGTTGCTGCCGAGTCACGCATAACCCTGTAAATCTTTCGTATCTCCAATGAGGCCGGATATTCGTCATTTTTCACGCAGACGACGTATTGAGAGCCCGATGGGCCTTTTTTCCTAGGAGAGAATCCGTTTGATTTTGGTTTCTTTTCTGCCAATGCCGTGAGCTTCATACCAGTGCAGTTCAGCTAGACATATCGTACCATTGGCAAGGCGAATCGACGCAATTCCTTTCAGTTTCCTCCACCGAACGCCGCCGTAAGCTTTTCGAAGTCTTTTATGTTCGCGAATTGACTTACCGGATGCGATGATCTGAACTTCCGAAATAGTTCCCACAATATTAAAGTTCATTCCACGTCCACCGCTATTTCTGCGTGCGCTTCATTGTTTCCAACCATTGTTTGCCTTCGTCAGTAATCTCCCACACTCCACGAGGAGAACCAGATTTGACAAGCCCCTGACGAACCATATTGAATCTTTGCCACGCTGTGCGATTGCGCCATCGCACGTCGATCCCGCTCGGTAGCCTTTCACGATCCCCGGGAGTAAGAATGTGATCCAGTTTCTGTCCCACCCTCTCTATGACCTGGTCTCCTTTGGCTGAGCCTCCAAACTCGAGGAGCGACTCTAGTATTGCTGGCCAATAAATGTGAGCTGGGGTGAAGTGTTCACGAATTGCCGAAAATGCCAGCCCTTCCATATCGGATGGGTGTTCTGGTACGTCAGGAAGCAACCGGTCAATAGCTTCTATCTGCTGACGGATTCTAGACATCTTTTGGCTTATTTCTTGGTAATCATCATTCAACTCCACTAACTCTTGTTCCAAGCTCTCTCGCCAAAGACGCAGCTCTTGTTCCATCGCCATATATCAAACCCACAATTTTACTTTCTTAAATGCTAACCCAACCACAAACAAAACACAACAAACAAAAAGGTAGTTGTTGTGTGTATTTGTTTGTTTATTTTATTGATAATAAAGGCTTTATAAGTGAAAAAAATCTGGAGTCATTGTGGCCGGGAAAATTGAAGAAATAAGGTTTTTCACTGCAACGGCGTGCTTGCCCCCTCAAAAACCTTTGTTACCGTACTCCGCCCGACGCCATAGATGATGAAGCTTTTCTCGTCAAAGCTGTATTCACGGAAGAGAAGCTCAGCCAGACCATCGCCATCAACATCGACCGCGTCAATCAACTCAAGCCGGGGCGCCACGTCCAAGCGTGAAGAGTCCGTCACACTGGCCGCAAGCTTTTGCGGCACGCCATCAAAATCCACACGCGCAATGACAGTCACATATCGTGAGATAAATTTTCCCGGCGTACCTTTGCCGCCGGGAGCCAGATAGCTTCCGGGGACCTCCGCACTCAACACGATGACGGCATCATTGCTCATGTCCAGATCAAAGGAACGCATGGCGATGTTCTTGAGCGAGTTCGGCGTGAGCTGAGCGTTCTCCCGGGGGAGCTGCGCCAGGGCGAGCTTGCGCATCTTGAGTTCCATCTGCTCCGCCTCTCCGGCTTTCCATTTAAATTCATAGGATCGGGGATCCGTGGACTCTGTGTCAGACACAGCCACAAGAACCTTGGTGCCGGGTGTGAAGACCCGAGGGGTGGTCGAAGGGACAGCGCCTTCCACCGGAGTTGGTTTGGGCTGCGGTGGCTCGGCCGGTTCCTGCTTTTGAGGATCGCGCCGCTTCAGCGTTGGACGGTCCGCATCCTCGGATGGAGTAGCTGGAGCAGTGTCTGCCGATCCTGCCCCCGCACCGGACGGAGCGGGAGTGCCTGTGGGAGCGGCCGCTGTGGTGCTATCGCCGTGACGAATAATCGGCCGGTCGTCGCCGGCGACCACGGGCGGCGGAGGCGGCGGTTTTTTGATAAGGTCCACGGGCTGCCACTTACCAAGCGCCGTCCAGCCATGGCTGTTTGTGCCGCTTAAGATGGTGGCATAGCCCGCGGGCATGCCAGACGTCTGCCCTTCATATACGATTCCGTTCTCAAGGGCCATGGGACGTGGCGACGACTTGTAGATGCCAGCGTCATTGAAGCGGCCTTCATCCAGAATGGTCACCGGGAAAACGCGCGTGGAAACAATTCCGGCTGAGTCGGTTGTGATCTCAAGAACGGCGGTGGCACGCAGTTTGTGGGCCTTACGCCGCTGCGCCGTGGCACCAGCAAGAGCAGCAGCACACACCAGCACAAGAGCCGCGCTGGCCAGAAACTTTCTTCTGCTATATAAATTCATTGCCGTTATAAACACAGGAAATCCATGGAAGTTAATGATAAAGCCCCGGAGTTCTCTCTTGCTAATGAAGAGGGTAAAACAGTCGCACTGAAAGACCATCGAGGAAAGAACGTGGTCCTGTTCTTTTACCCCAAAGCCAACACGTCCGGTTGAACGATTGAAGCGTGCGGGTTCCGCGACGCATTCCAGAAAATCCAGCGGGCTGGCGCTGTTGTACTCGGCATCTCCGCCGATAAGCCGTCTGCCCAGAAGAAGTTCAAAGAGAAAAACGACCTTCCCTATTCGCTTCTGGCGGATGTGGACAAGGCCGTCTGTATCAAGTATGGCGTGCTCAAGGAAAAGAGCATGTATGGCCGGAAATATATGGGCATCGACCGGACCACGTTCGTGATCAGCCCGGAAGGAAAGATCTCCGCAATTCTCAGCGGGTTGAAGCCGGACGAGCATGCCGGAGCGGTCATTGCAGCTTTGAAAGGCCTGTAACAGAGCGTGGCGAAAGTCATTTTTTCGCCAGCGTTTTGTTTTCAGAGGCTTTTCAGCCCCTGAAAAAGCTGGCATGTTACTTCGGTAACGCCTCATCACGCTGAAGACTGCTGAAGATTGATTGCAATCCTGGCCTGGCTGACAGACAATCTGCCGGCAGCCCTCCCATCCACATAATCCAGACAAGTTGCCTTACACCCGTAACTCCCATTTTCGGGAAGGTAAGGAGAACGTATGAAAAATTTATTGGTAATTGCAGTTATGCTGCTTTTTGGTCTGGCGACTCTCGCTCAGGACGGCAAGGACAAAAAGCAAGACAGAAAAGATCATTCCCCGGCCGCTAAATCCTCCGACAAACAACACGACAACGAGCAAGCCGAACGGGATGAGCATGGCCGGAAGCACATGAAGTTCACCCAGGAAGGTGAATTCGCTTCCGTCTCCACTGCTCTCGGTTTCGACGCCAGCATCAACCTGAATGTCTCGCGCGGCTCCAGCTCAACTTCCCCAACCGCAACGTTCATCAATTTCATCTTCTTCCAGTTCTCAAGCGATCACAGCGTCGAAACCATCACCCAGATCTTCGGGGAGATCCCCAACAGCGCCTTCACTGGCACAAACACGAAAAGCCTGGTTCTGGATCTCGACACCAGTACGCTTGATCCCGCCACCTCCTCCAGCACCACGTGCACGCTAGACGTAATTACCTTTACCATCACCTGCGGCCCCGGTACCCTGGGCACAATCCATCTGGCGTTTAGCGAAAACGGCATCCAGGCCACCCGCATTCTGAACCTGGTAGAAGAAGATATAGCCGGGCCCGTGACCACGCTCATCCACCGCAAGTCAGACAATGGCACGGCGGATGTTCAGGGTTTCGTGTTTGGCATGCCGGTTTCAAGTTCCGCGGCGTCCGTGGGCGTCAACTTTAGCTCGAGCGTGGAGATTACCCGGCACTAACCGGCGAACGATCGAACGAGCATTGTCTTTGAGATTGAGGCGGGGAAGTAACGGGTCACGCAGACTTATTGCCGACCGTTATCTCCCCGCACTTAAGGAAGTGTCTCAGTTTGCCGAAGCGACTTCGGCTTCAGCTTCTGTGAGCTGGAGGGCTATTTCGATCCAGTAATGGTGAAGGTTAGGACACTCTCCGCGGGGATTGTGACTTCCTGCTTGCCCGTGGCGGCAGCAACTCCGGTTCCAGCACCGGCTCCGGCGGCAGCGCCAATGGCCGCGCCTTTACCGCCCCCGGCCAGGGCGCCAATCAGGGCTCCAGCGCCAGCCCCGCCGCCGATCTTGGTGGCGTTGCTCTTGGTGTGGCTCTTGCCTTTGCGGGAAACACGCGAGCTATAAACCGTCTCGCCTTTGATTGAGGTAAGGCGCAGGGAAAGCTCTCCTGGTTTGTGCAGGCGTCCGCTGCGGTTCACGTAAGTGACCTTTCCTTTCACCGGATCGCCGGCCTTAGCCAGGGTCTTACCATCGGCAACAATGTCGCTGGTCAAAGTTCCGCTCCAGGCCTGTTCCTTGTGCGCAGTGGCCGAGCTCAGAGAAGTATTCAGCCGGACAGTCGCGCGGCTGCCTGAGGGGATTGTTCCCGCGCCAGCCCCCAACGATGATGTAATCAAGAGCATTGCCAGTGCAATAGATCTGCGAACTTTCATAAACCTTCCTCCAGACGCGGCTACCAAAATAGTTTTCTGCCCAGGTTGAGAACTGCTGGTCTCAGGGCATAATTTTAATGCTGGATGTGTTGTGCTATACACTTTCCGCTGGAAACGGAGGAACTAATGCGATCTTGGCCTTTCGTGCTTTTGCTTTTCGGGCTGTGCGCCAGTGGACGCGCCATTCCACGGACAGAGGCCTCCAAAGCCCTGCATGATCTATTTGCAGCAGCCTGGGAACAGGAAATGCAGCAGCACCCTGAAGAAGCGTCCTTGTTGGGTGACCGGCGCTGGAATGATCGCTGGACGGACAAGAGCCTTGAGGCCTATGCCCGGCGCGACCAAGAAAACCAGGAGGTGCTGGCCAAGCTTAAGAGGATCGACCGCAACGCACTGAGCAAAACCGACCAGCTCAATTACGACCTCTTCCAAAAACGCTACCTTGATCGCGTGGAGCAATACAAATCGCACTGGTTTCTGATGAGCTTTAACCAGCGTGAGGGCCCGCAATCCATTGATGATCTGGGCAGCTCTCTTCGCTTTGAAACTGTCAAAGACTATGAAGACTGGCTGGCCCGGATGCGTGAGCTTCCTACGCGCCTGGACCAGGAGATTGCCTTGTTGCGCCAGGGAATGCGCGAGCATATGGTCCATCCCAAGATCATCATGGAACGGATCCCAGCTCAGATTGACAAGCAGCTCGTAAGCGATCCCACACAGAGCGGATTTTATAAGCCATTTACGAGCTTTCCCAAAGGGATTGGCGCATCCGATCAGCAACGTCTCCAGCAGGAGGCACGCCAGGCCATTGAGCAGCAGGTTGTACCGGCATTCACCAGGTTCAGGCAATTCTTCGTCGGCGAATACCTGCCCGCATGCTATGACAAGGTGGGCATCTGGCAGCTTCCGCAAGGCGAGCAGCTTTACGCAGTCTTGATCCGCCATCACACAACCACCAACATGACGCCGGAAGAGGTACACCAGACTGGCCTGAAGGAAGTGGCACGCATCAACAGTGAAATGGACCGCGTGATGCAGCAAACCGGATTCAAGGGCTCACGCGAGGAGTTCTTTAAATTCTTACGGACTGATCCGCAGTTTTTTTATAAAACTCCTGAGGAGCTGTTTCGGGCCTACAAAGCGGTGGCCAAAACGATTGATCCAAATCTGGTAAAGGTCTTTCGCACGTTGCCGCGAGAGCCTTACGGAGTTGAAGAGATTCCGGCAGCGTTTGCGCCGGACACAACGGCTGCCTACTATCGCCCGGGAGCGGCTGACGGATCGCGGGCCGGAACCTACTTCGTTAACCTTTATAAACCTGATGCCCGCCCCAAGTGGGAAATGATGGCGCTTTCACTCCACGAATCGGTGCCGGGACACCATCTTCAGATTGCCAGAGCGCATGAACTGGGAGAAATGCCCAACTTTCGCCGCTATGGTGAATATAGCGCCTATGTTGAAGGTTGGGGGCTCTACGCTGAGTCACTGGGCGATGACATGGGCCTCTACAGCGATCCATATTCCAAATTCGGCCAGCTCAGCTATGAGATGTGGCGCGCAGTGCGGCTGGTGGTGGATACGGGCATCCACGTGAAACATTGGACCCGCGAACAGGCCATCCGTTATTTCATGGAGAACTGCCCTAAACACGAACTGGATATCACCAACGAAATTGATCGTTACATTGCCTGGCCTGGGCAGGCGCTGGCATACAAGATCGGCGAATTGAAGATCAAGGCGTTGCGTGCGCAGGCACAAGAAAAGCTGGGCGCGAAATTTGACCTGAAGGAATTCCATGACGTGCTGCTGGGCTCGGGATCGGTGCCTCTGGACATCCTGGAGCGAAATGTGGATGAGTGGATCGCCAGCAAAGCACGGCCCGCGACGAATTCCGCTCGTGGGGCTTCGAACGGATCCAGCTCGGCGTTAAAAAAGTAGATGGCCATTGTTGTAGCAGCGCGGTCTGAAGAGGCGGCAACAGCAGAGCGCAATGAGCGATTCTATCGGCCGGAGCTGGATGCCTTAAGGTTCTTTGCTTTTCTTGGTGTATTCATCTTTCACGCTGCGCCCCGGACGATGGATTTTTATGCTGCGGCGGGAGTTCCACGCTGGCTGGGCAACCTGCTTATCTCCACCTTTGGTGCAGGTGCGTACGGCGTGGACTTGTTCTTTGCACTAAGCGCTTACCTGATCACCACTCTCTTACTGCGTGAACGCGCAGCCACGGGAGCTGTGGATCTGCGGGGCTTCTATTTGCGGCGCATTCTTCGCATCTGGCCGCTCTATCTTACGTTTGTGTGCTTTGCCGCACTTGCAGCCCTTGCAATTCCCGAACAGCATTTGCCGCTGCGTTATGTGGTTGGCTACTGTCTGTTGGCAGGGAACTGGAGTTACGTTCTCTACGGCCTGCCTGTTTCGTTTGCTATTCCGCTCTGGACCGTATCGATTGAAGAGCAGTTTTATCTGGCATGGCCGCTGGCGCTTCGCAGGGCCCCAGTCAGGATGATGGCGGCAATCGCAGTGGGATTGCTGGTGCTCGCCAACGTGTGGCGCGTGTGGCTTGCCTTTTCCTCCGTGCCGATCGAGGCTATGGAATACAACACCTTCACCCGCCTCGATCCCATTGCGCTGGGGATACTGATTGCGCTGTTCAGCCACAGACTTCCTCAGCTCTCACGCTGGCAGCGCAGCGCACTTCTTGGCGGGAGTCTAGCCACATGGATTGCTGTTTATGCGTTCAGCGTTTCCAGCAACCCGCCGCGGCTCAGCACATGGAAGCTGACGCTGGGGCATCCGCTGACCGCGATCGCAAGTGTTGCAATCCTGCTTGCAGCCATGGGTTCACAGCATGTTTTTCTCCGCAATCGCGCGCTACTTTATCTGGGCAAGATTTCGTACGGTTTGTATGTACTGCATGAGTTCGCTCATTACTGCGCAGTCCGTCTGGTTCACGCTTTTTCACCAGCAACGGTCGCTGCGCAATCACTGGTGGCGTTGGCGCTCACCATCTTGCTGGCGGCCGCTTCCTACCACTGGCTGGAAAGCCCATTTCTACGGCTGAAAGAGCGTTTTGCCCACGTGCAGTCGCGGCCCGTATGATTCGTGATGCCAAACTCGTGCGCCGTGCGTTCTTCAACCGTGATCCGCGCCTGGTCGCGTGTGAATTGCTGGGCAAGGTCGTTCTCCGCAAAGAAGGCCGCAAGATGCTTGCGGGACGCATTGTTGAGGTGGAAGCTTATCTGGGCGCGGATGATCTGGCTGCGCATGCTGCCGCAGGACATACCGCTCGCAACGCTGTGATATTTGGTCCTCCAGGACATGCCTACGTCTACTTCATTTACGGCGTCCACTACTGCCTGAATATTTCCTGTCTTCCAAAGGGCGATGCGGGATGCGTGCTGATCCGCGCGCTGGAGCCGGTCAGCGGCTTGCGCGAGATGGCAGAGGCCCGCGGATTTGCCGATCTTGACCTTGCGGCGGCAGGTAATCTTCGCAAAATCGCCAGCGGTCCGGGAAAGCTTTGCGCAGCGCTCGGCATCACTCGCCCGCGCGACAATGGCAAAGACATGGTTTCGCCGCGCTCTGATCTGCAAGTGAGAGACGATGGCTTTTGTATTGAGCAAATCGCCGTAACGCCACGGATCGGCATTACCAAGTCAGCGGACTTGCCGTTGCGCTTTGTGATCGCAAACAGCCACTTCGTCTCACGCTGAATCTGGGTTCGCGCTGAAGCAGGATGGAAAAATCTCCCACCTAAAAAACTCCCATCATGGTGTGAGGATGATGTTGCTGGGGATGTCGCTCACCGGCTGCGCAGCCTGCGAAGCCAGGGTCAGTGCTCCGGTGGCAGGATCAATTCTGAAGGTAACAAGCTGCCCCTGGGAGACATAAGCGAACTTGCCGGAGCCGTCCACGTTGATGCTGGTGGCGTTGGCAACGGTGGCTCCCGCAATCGCCGTAAACGTGCCGGCCGCTGGATTTACCGCAAAGCCTTTCACGTGATTCTCCATGGCGTTTTGGAAGGTGATATAGAGAAACCTTCCATCGGGAGAGAGCGACATTCCTGTCGCCTCCACATCTGCGGCAAACGGCGATCCGGCCATGAGTGTGAGCGCTCCGTTCGATCCAATGGAAAACACCGCGACCGTTCCTTCAATCGAGTTGGCCACATAAAGGAAACGGCTGTCCGCGCTTACCGCGATTGGGCCGCCGGAGCCGCCAGTCGCCATGGGCGTGGTGGCGGTGGTGAGTTGTCCGTTCGCCGAGTTGATTCCATACACTTCCACCAGGCCGTTGCCTTCATCGATGAGGAGCTTGCCGTCAGCGCTGGCGGCGGAGAAGTTACCCACGGCTGGCGCGGGAACGCTGGAAGGCATGGCAGCCAGTTGCCCGGTGGATTGATTGATGCTGTAAATATCAACCCCGCTCCCATCGGGCTGGTAAAGAAAGCGTCCGGTGCCGTCGATGGCCATCAACCCGAAGCGCTGCGCGGGGAAGACTATCTGGCCGGGCGCCGGGGACAGCGATCCGCTGCTCTGGTTGATCTGGAGCGCGCTAATTCCGATTTGGCCAAACTGAACGCCGAACGAACTGGCTCCGATATCCAAGGCGTAAAGAAAACGTCCCTTGGGATCAGCCAGAAGCTGGATCACAATGTTCTGTCCCAGCGGATTCGCCGTTGGACCCCCGATAGGTGTGACCTGTCCGGTGGCGCTGTTGATCTTGCCGCGGAAAAATCCGTCCGCTTCAAAGTCGATGATGCCATAGACAAACCGGCTGGGTGAAGGAGCAGGCGTAGGCGTCGGAGCAGGCGTTGGAGTGGGCGTGGAGCTTGGTGTGGGCTGTATTGCTCCGTTGGCTGAAACGCCACCACAACCGCCGAATCCTAACAGCAGAACGAGCAGCAGCAAGCAAGAGAGATAGAGATAGTGTTTCCTGGTACCCATACTGAAAGCCCCCTGACCCATCTCTCGCTTTGAACGCGAACCCGGGAATTTGGCGTGTGTGCTTTAAGAAGATGCTTCCGCAGGTTGCGGTGTTGTCAGGAATTTTTATTGTGGGCTATTGACGAGGGGAAGTTTTGCCGGCGGCCGTTCCGTGCACCACGATGTTGTCAATCAATCTTGTACTTCCCACATAAGCGGCCACCGCGATGAGAGCGCCCTGGCCTATTTCGTCTGCCTGATCCAGCGTCTCTGGATTCACGATCTCAAGGTAATCCAGCTTGACCGTGGGCTCTTCTGCAATCACCTGTTTACCCGCGGCCAGCAGCGTTGTTGATCTTGTCTCACCGCGGTCAACCAGCATTTGCAGCCGCATCAGCGAGCGATACAAGACCAGCGCCTGCTTGCGCTGTTCTGGATTGAGATATGCATTGCGTGAGCTCATGGCCAGCCCGTCGGATTCGCGCACGATGGGGCAGACCACGATCCGAACATCGAAGTTGAGATCGCACACCATCTTCTTCACAATCGCCACCTGGGCTGCGTCTTTCTGGCCGAAGAACGCAAGATCAGGCTGCACGATGTTGAAGAGCTTGGCTACCACCGTGGTCACGCCGCGAAAGTGTCCGGGCCGCGAACGGCCGTCCAGCTTTTCGCTCAAGGCTTCCTCGCTGACCCATGAGGTGGCTCCCGGCGGGTACATCTCCTCCACTGACGGCAGAAAGAGATAGTCGGTCTTTTCCGCCGCCAGCATGGCTGCATCTTTCTCCGCGTTCCTGGGATATTTGGTGAAGTCTTCATTCGGGCCAAACTGTTTGGGATTGACAAAGACTGACGCGATCACCACGTCAGACTGCGTCCGCGCCGTGCGTACCAGCGAAAGGTGGCCCTGATGCAATGCGCCCATGGTAGGAACAAAGCCCACGCATTTGGATGCACGGTGCGCTTCTTTGCTTACGGCTGTGATTTCCGCGGCGGAAGTGAGAGTGAGCATGAGATCAGCAGTTAGCCATTAGCGCTTGGCCTTTGGCTTTGTCTGTTAGCTCCTGGCTCTTTGGCTTTCATCTTTTGAAATTTACAGCTGGCAATGATCAGAGATTTTAACGCATCCATCACTTTGCAATGCAAAGCACACACGACCGGCACTGAGAGACCTGCTCTGGAATGCTTGCGCCTAAATACAAGGCGAATGGCTAAGAGCTAACAGCTAAGTGCTAGTTGCTACTTCGCGTACGCCTTCATTTCTTTCCGCCGCAAAATCGCTTCCAGCTCCATCTTGGTTCCCTTGGGCAGATGGTACGACTCAGCGTCAGACGGATAGCCGCCACTCTCAACGTCAGCCTTGAACTGCTGGACTGCGCCCGTGATCACGGCAGCGGCATCTCCGTAGCGACGCACAAACTTGGCCGGCTCGGCAAACGTCAGATTCACAATGTCATGCAGGACCAGCACCTGGCCGTCACAATCCGGCCCGGCTCCAATTCCAATGGTCGGCGCGCTCACTTCGCGTGTAATCATCGCGGCAACTTCACGCGGCACGCCTTCCAGCACAATCGCGAATACTCCGGCGCGGTCCAGCGCCACGGCGTCTTTCACCAGCCGCTCAATGCCGGAAAAATCTTTACCCTGCACCTTGTAGCCACCCATCTTGTGCAACGACTGCGGTGTCAGCCCAATGTGCCCCATCACCGGCACTTCAGCGTCAAGCACACGCCTTACCAGGCTAGCGCGCTGTGCGCCGCCTTCAAGCTTTACCGCCTCCGCGCCGGATTCCTTCACAAAGCGCAGAGCGTTGTGCACGCCCTCTTTTTCATCTTCGTGATAGGCGCCAAACGGCATGTCCGCAATGACCATGGCGGACCTCACGGCGCGCCTTACCGCTCGCGTGTGATGCAGCATCTCGTCCATGGTTACGGGGAGGGTGTTGTCATAGCCCAGCACAACCTGAGCGAGCGAGTCGCCCACCAGGATCATGTCAATGCCGGCCTGGTCTACCAGCCGCGCGGTGGCATAGTCATACGCAGTCAGACAGGTGATAGGTTCACGCCGCTGCTTTTTCTCGTGGATTGTAGTGGTGGTGATCTTTGGTTGATTGGAACCAGGTCGGGCGCCCGGGAGCTGCCCTCCAGTCAAGGAAGTGATGCTCATTTTTGCCTCCAGTGCAGTTCGGGAACTCCCGATACCGCCTGTTGTTCACATGTAAGATGCGAACGTGGGTATTTTAGTATCAAGAGATTTCGCCTGGCTAGAAGAAAAATCGTGCTCGGAATCCAGCCTGTACCCCGTTCCCAACTAAGTTTGCGGTAAATACAGGGTGCACTTCAGAATCCATACGCGGCAGGTTCGGGCGCTAGCAACTTCCCAAGGCAAGAATGTAGGGGTTGAGGATTCCCAAACGCTTACGCAGGCTGATTCTAAATGACTTACTGCGATAGATCCCATGCATAGGATCTAATGCTGAAGGTTAATCTTTGCTCAGAGTGAGAGAGCAGGCTATCCGGCAACGGGCAATTTGATTCATCCAACGGTTCCAAAGATGGGATTTTGGCAGGTCCCAAGCGTGGCGCTGGTTGGCGCGAACCCTGAACCTGCCAAAGGTTTGGCGGGTGGATTTATCTCCGGGTGGTCTGGCTGTGAATCAGCGGCCATTTCTTGATGGGACGCCAGTCGCCGGTCTTCCAGTCCGCGTAGTCAGTTTCCAGAGTGAACGATGGCTCGATGACAAACTGCATGGCGGTTTTGTCCTCAAAAGCCACGTCAAAGCAGTGGAATTCACCCATGGTGAAAAACTCAATGTAGTCCAGTTGCTTGCCTTGGGCCTCTGCAAAGCGGTGGAAGGTGCGTCCGGGGAAGCGGCGGATGGTGGTCTTGCCGCGCTTGGTGACGGTGGAGCGCAGAGAGTCTGGGAGACGCTCACGCTTTTTAGATTTTTTGGGGCTTCGGTGTTGCTGGGCGGAATGTTGGTGGGCGCGGGGTTGCGCCAGAGAAACAGAGCGTTTACTTTCAATTGCAGCCATGTTGCCTCCTATGTAAGGCGATTTGGTTAGGGCGCGTTCGGTGTTTGCAGCACTGGGCGCGTCCGTTAGGTTCAGCCATTAGCCTTTGGCACTTAGCCGTTAGCTTTTGGCGGTTTGGTTGTGCGTTTCTTTTTGGGCGTGCGTTGCTTGTGTGGCACCGGCGCCCTCGGCTGTGGTTTTTGTTTCTCTCTCAGTTTTGTGTAACGGGTTTTCCTGCCGTTAGCGATCTTGGGCAGGAGCTTACGGACGCTTTCAATTTCCTCCTCGGTCCAGGTGTGAACGATTCTCTCTCCGTGCTTAGCAGTCTCGGGCGATGTGACCTTACCAATCTTGACGTAATTGGCAAGAGTTCCGTAACTGATCCCGAGTTTCTTTGCTGCCTCACGCGTGGAGAATCTAATCATCATTCACAATTGTTAATGATAGCTATTGAGATGTCAAGCAAATTTTGATCCGTACAAAATCGGAATTCCGGGCTCAATCTTGGTCGGCTGGAATTGAGAAATATGGATCGCTCTTTAAGGTCTCGGCGCGATTAAGCGCCCTTTACCTATGTTCGCATTTAGGAGTGAGCTGGCTTACTGGCGTATGCAGCATATTCCGTGTTTTTTGTTCGTTTTCATTCAGGCGGATTAACTGTTTCGACTAAGGACAACAGATTAACGCAATCCTGGTCAAATGTGTAATAAATGACCATTGGAAGAATATTGCGAACATTTTCACTCGCAATAAACCAAACGTCAGTATTGCCGATTCGCCGTCCACGCTCCGGACCTCTTGCTAGAAACCACTTCGCACCTTCGACAAAATCGTCAACGCGCCTTGAGTGTTCTGTTTTGAGTTTGTCCCATTCGAACTCAAACCTACGTTCTTCTATTATCTCTCTGAGCTTTTGCGGTCGCATTTCTTGCTAAGCACTCCTGCGCCATCGACTGCAATTGTTCTCCCATACGAATTTCATCTAGCGTGGGCTCTCTCGTGCTCACAAGTGCTACGGAATAGGGAATTACCTCTTTGGGAGCTGCCGCAGCCCAACCGAGAAATTGATGGGACTCCCGGCTCATGCTAGATCCACTTCTGTCCCAATAGCCGCTCACGACTTCCACGAGCAGATTTAGTTCATCTCTATCAAATGCTTTAAGATTGGAATCACGTAGTGGAATGAGTTTCTCACGCACTTTGCCGAATTGCTCCTTGCGCTGAAACGCTATTTCTCGCCTAGTCTGCATGCTCGTGAGTACCCGCTTCATGATTCGCGGAGCAGGGCCCCATTCAAGCGCAAAATATTCCTGCCCAGAAATAGACTTACCCCATTTGCGGTATGCGGCAAAGTCGATATTGAATAGAATTTTGTTGAGTTTCGTCTTGCCAAAATCGTCATCATTGCCACACAGAGTAGCGATATGGACGATTAACTCCCGGAGCTTGGCATCGGATTGTGTCACTTGCTTCACGTTGCCACCTTCCCGGTGATCCTGTTTTGAAGATCGGGCGAATCCCTGAGCAATCAAAAATACCATGCTCTGTTGAAAAAGATGTGGAAAACGCCTAAATGGATGCCTTTTATTCGCCGCTTAGCGCACATATTTAAGGATTTAAGCACAACGGGCTTGGAAAACAAAACCATTGACACAATATATAGTGGTTATCTTATAAGTTAACATTGACAGGGTATTTTGCACTATTTACTGTGCATTTTGATCCAAAGCCCCCTTGAGAACGGAGAACACTAACAAATGGCAATGTCAGATGAAACTATTCACAATTGCGGCCATGTGTCCTCTTTGAATTCGTGCAGAGGCGGCGCGATACGGGAGCCCGTCAGGGAGTAGTTTGTCAAGATGTACTAATTCGTGCTTTATTCGTTTATAAAATTGCGCTAGGATGAGGCTGCACCGGCGTGTGCAAGGTCTTTGAAAACCAGCACTTAGCCATTAGCCAGAAAAACCAACCCCCAAAGGCTCAACCCTACGCCAATCAGTGCCCATATGTCCCAAATCTACGCCAATCTGGGATGACTTGGGATGAAGGCCCTGAAACCCACGCCAATCCGGGATGGGTATTGGGGGGTAGGGCATAGATCGTGAGATCGGGTCAAAACCTTTAACCACAAAGGCCACGAAGGAACACAAAGGGAAACCCCTTCAACCCTAAGCCTTGCTCACCCGGCTTGCTATTTGCCAATCCACACTTGCACCACGCAGGTCAGTGGTGTGCTGCCGGTTACGAAATTCGTGCTGGAGTGATACGACGCCTGGGCCGCGCCTTTAGGATCAACAACGTACTTTGCCGGCGGGTCGCACGATGCTTCGCTCGTTAGCGGCCCGGTCGGCTTGAAGTTGGCAAGGTCGGCGAGGGGATAGACAAATTGGCACCCATCGGGGCCCAAAATGCCGCCGTCGTAGTGGCAAACGTCATTGTCAATGATGAACGGATCCACATCCTGGACCCAGGTGAGCTTTTCCTCACCAGGGAAGGAGTAGTTGCCCAGGGTAAACACCGTGTTTGCGGGAAAGTAAACGCACACGCTGGCGCTTGCGGCTTTGCAAAAATCGGCATAATCCTTCGGAATCGGTATGAATGGAATTTTGAAAGGCACCAGGGACCGCACTTGCGCCGCGGCCAGGGTGCCCTTCGCGGCGGGACTGAGCGCAATGGAACCTGGCTTGGATGCCGACAACTTGGTGGCAACCGTCTGTCCCAGCGCGGTGGCCCTGGTAAAGCGCTCCAGCCGCGCGCGATGCTCCGTGCGCAACGTACCCAGCGTGGCGGTCCGCCCGGTCTTCAGCGTGACCGTCGTATTGTCGGGAAGGCGCATGCGCTCATCGGACGTCATGGAGGCGATGGGGCGGCTTGCGTCATCGGCCAGCACCCGCCGGGATGTGAAGAGTACAAGAAAAAGCACGGCAGCTGCGATGCAGATGACCGCACGAACCAAAGTTCCATGGGCTCTCATGACCTGGGCACCTTCTTTGAAGGAAAGGAATGCAAGCGCTTGGTGGGTGAGTATCTCAGGGGAACAAGAGTGAGTCAATCGCCAAGGCAGCAGCGCTACCTCGCCTGCAACCACGTTTGCGCCACGACCTCCGGGCTCAGCTCACGCAGCAGGCCATTCAACTGATCGATCACGGCTTCCGGCTGGGTGGACTTTAGATTGAACTTGAGCACGCCGCCGGGTGAGAACTGCGCTCCCTTGGTTTGCGCCACATAGCGGGCCAGCAGCTCAGGCTCAACGGAAGCCTGTTCGGTGAACTTGATAGTGACGGAATCGCGCTTGCGGTCAACGGCCAGTACGCCAACGCGCTCACACAGCAGCTTGAGCGCGGACGCAGCCAGCAGATACCGGACGGGCGCAGGCGGTTCGCCGTAGCGGTCCTGGAGTTCTTTCCGGACATCGTCCAGCGCGGCCTCACTCTCAACGCCAGCCGCGCGTTTGTACATGCGCAGACGCTGGTTTTCCTCGGCGATGTAGTACGTAGGAATGCGGAGATCGATACCGAGGTTGAGCTGGGTGCTGACTTTGTCAGAAAGCTCTTCGCCTTTCAGCTCGCGAATGGCGCGATCAAGCATGCCGGTGTACATCTCAAAGCCTACGGCATCAATGTTGCCGCTCTGCTCGCCGCCCAGAAGATTGCCGGCGCCGCGCAGCTCAAGGTCCAGGGCAGCGATTTTGAATCCGGCGCCAAGATCGGAGAATTCCTTGAGCGCGGCGAGACGGCGTCGCGCTACCGGAGTAAGCTCCTGCTCGGCGGGCACCAGAAGATACGCATACGCGCGGCGGTTGGAGCGGCCCACGCGCCCGCGCAGCTGATACAGCTCAGAGAGGCCATGCCGGTCAGCACGATTGATGATGATGGTGTTGCAGAGAGGAATGTCCAGGCCATTTTCAATGATGGTGGTGGCGACGAGTATGTCCGCTTCATGGCGCACGAAGGCAAACATCACTTTTTCCAGTTCGCCTTCAGACATCTGCCCGTGGCCCACGATCACACGCGCGCGGGGCAGCATCTCCTGGAGTTTGGCGGCGATTTCATAGATGGATTCAACGCGATTGTGAACAAAGTAAGCCTGGCCGCCGCGTTCCAGTTCATGCTCCAGAGCGGACTTGACCAGTTTTTCATCGTAGGCGGCAACCACGGTCTGGATGGCCATGCGATCACGGGGCGGAGTTTCAATTACGCTCATATCGCGCAGCCCGACCATGGACATGTGCAGCGTGCGCGGAATGGGCGTGGCGGACATGGTGAGCACGTCCACTTCTTTTTTGAGCTGTTTGAGCCGCTCTTTATGGCGAACGCCAAAGCGCTGCTCTTCGTCGACGATGACGAGGCCCAGGTCCTGGAACTTGATGTCCTTGGAAAGGATGCGGTGCGTGCCGATCACGATATCGACTTTGCCTTGCTCGATCCGCTCCGCCGTTTCTTTCTGCTGCTTGGCGGTGCGGAAACGGCTCATCATCTCAATGGTGATAGGGAAGGCCGCAAAGCGCCGCTTGAAGTTTTCAAAATGCTGGAAGACGAGCACCGTTGTCGGCGCCAGTACCACGACTTGCTTATTGTCCTGCACGGCTTTGAAGGCCGCGCGCATGGCAACTTCAGTTTTGCCGTAACCCACGTCGCCGCAAAGCAGGCGGTCCATGGGCAGGGTGGATTCCATGTCGTGCTTGATGTCGGCCGTGGCGGTAAGCTGATCGTCAGTTTCGTTGAACTCAAACGCGTCTTCAAACTCCTTTTGCCACTGCGTGTCCTCAGGGAAGGCGTGACCCTGAGCGGCTTTGCGAGCGGCATAGAGTTTGAGAAGGTCGTCGGCCATATCTTTCATGGCCTTCTTGACGCGAGCTTTAGTTTTTGCCCAGGCGGTGCCGCCCAGACGGCTCAGCGCCGGATGGACGCCTTCTCCAGAGCGGTATTTCTGGATCAGGTCAAGGCGCGTGAGCGGCACGTAAAGTTTGGCCGCTTCAGCGAACTCAAGGATCATATATTCGCCGGTGATTTCGCCCTGCTCAATTTCCTTGAGCCCCTGATACATGCCGATGCCGTGCTCCACGTGGACCACAAAGTCGCCCACGGCCAGGTCGCGGAAGTCCGACATGAACGCGGCAGTCTTTGACTTGCGGCGCAACGGCTGTGCGGGCTCGATCTCTGAGTCGTCAAAGAGATCGCGCGCGCCAAAAATGACAAGACGGGAGTCGGGTAAAGCCACTCCTTCCGGCACCATGGCGCGAACAATGCTCATGGTAGTGAGATCGCCGGCGAAGTAGGCAGTTTCGTCAAAATAAGTTTCACTGCCGGCAACAGGGGTGCGCGTGCCCAGGCGAAATGGCACTTGATACTCAGTGAAAATCTCCGCCAGGCGCTCCATTTCGCCGGTATTCGGCGCGGCAAAGATCACGCGCTGGCCATGCGCGGTGAGCTTCTTAACCTCTTCAACCATGGCAGGGACAGAACCATGAAAGCGCGCAGTGGATTGGGCAGAAACCTCAATCAACAGCTTGTCAGGAAGCTGTGGATCCGCCAGTCCCAGATCTTGCTCAGCTCGTGCGATGCGCAAAACATTCAAATGCTCCAGGCTTCCTCCGCGCAGGCTGGAGATCAATGCATTCCACTGTTCCGGTGGAAGGTAGATGTCTTCCGGCGTGGCCAGCTTGCCGACAAGGCTCTGCTCATGGCGCTGCACCACGCGCTCCCACCAGTGCTCCTGCTCGGCTTCAATGGCAGACGGTTCGTCAATGAAGACAACGGCGTTGGGAAGCAGGTCAAAGAGCGTATGCCGCGCTCCTGCATGGGCATAAAACTCCCAGCCAGGAAAAACAGAGACGCCGGTCTCCGCCAGCGCATCGCGTACTGCATGCGTCTCACCTTCAACACGAGCGCCGGAGAGACGGGCATGGATTTCCGTGAGCAGCTCTTCGCGAACAGGCGTTTCAGTGAGCGGAAGAAGGACGATTTCATCCACAGGAGAAGCAGAACGTTGTGTGCCGGGATCGAACTTGCGGATGGACTCAACTTCGTCACCGAACAGCTCAATGCGCACCGGCCGATCGGCTTCCGGAGGATAGGCGTCCAGCAAGCCGCCGCGAACGGCATACTGTCCGGGCATCTCGACCACATCCACGGCGGAGTAGCCCACGGTGTTCAGGTGCTGGAGCAGCTCTTCAAGATCGAGCATCTCAGTGCGCCGAATGGTGCGTGCCAACTCAGCGTAGTGCTCTGCCGAACGCAGACGCATGGAGGCCGCATTGAGCGGCGTGATGATGATCGAGGCAGCATTGGTAGAAATTTTCCAGAGCGCCGTGGCCCGCTCTTCCTGTATCTCCGGATGCGGCGACATGTTCTCAAACGGCAATACGTCATAAGCCGGCAGCTTGATGACCGCTTGTGGGCTGCACGCGCCAGTCAGTTCGCAAAATGACTGAATGATGGGAAAGATGGATTCGGCAGCACGATTGTCAGGAACAATCAGAATCAGCGGTACGCCGGCAGCACGCTGCAAATAAGGGACAAGAAGTGATTTTGCGCTCGCAACCAGCCCGGATAGACGGATACGCCCCGCAGGGGGCTTTGACTCCCCCCTCCGCTGTTTTAAATATGAGGCCGCCTGTTGAAACCCAGGGCCCTTTTCCACGTCCGCCAGGACTTCGCGGACGAACGGAAGGATCACATATTTATTTTAACCGTAAAGGCGACAAAGGGGCCATCGCGCAATCCGCAAAGCCACATGCCACATCTAGGGACAAGTCATTTGCGCCGTGGATGCCACAAACCCGCTATCCTGCATGCTGGAATGATTGCGCACCAGATCCAAAAAAGCAGAAAGTGGCATTGAGTCCCCAGAACCACTCGCTTTCATCGGAGCCACAGCCGTAACGTTAATGGTTCCATGGAAGCCGAAGCATTGCGCAGTGAACGGCTGGTTGGTCAGTGCAATACCAATCATGGCCCCTGGTGGATCAATGACCGGGGGACTCTGCCACCAGCTTACCGATGCCGGAGATACAGACATTGGCGCGGTGTTGAATTGGCCGCTCGCGGTGAATTGCGCCTGGCCGCTCTGCGCGATAGTGCTTGCCGGACTGACAGTGAGAGACTGGAGCTGGCGGCTGTTGTCACTGCCGCATCCTGCTATAGCTACAACAGCCAAAACGAATAGTGCGAAGAGGAAGTTGGAGAATCCTTTCATGGTCACCTCCGTTGAAGCTACAGACGACCCGCAAAAAGATCTTGGCTGCCCGGCAAGGTATCAGAACTAGCCTGGCTGCCCGCGTAAGTTCCTATTCTAAAGTAGGCAGGATGGGGATAATCAACAATTCACCCGGAAACATGTCAGAGCTTGATCGCTTTATGTCACTCGTTTTTACTGCTCGCTGGACTCCGTTGCAGCGGATCGCCGCGCAAAACCACCATTTTCTCTACAATCTCTTTCGCAACGCGCCCATAGACCGTTCCTCTCAGAGAATCCACCTTGCCCGCCATTACAATCGTATCGGTAGCGCGGTCCGTCACCGTGTAGCTGAAGTGATTGGAAAAAGGCACGCGCTTCACTCTCACCACCATGTCGGCCAACTCTTCTCTCCCCGTGATTTGCAGGTTCCAGGCTTTGAACTCCGCCTGGCCCAGCAGTGAGCTAGCCAGCGCTTCGCGCTTCATATAGAAGGTATCGGATTGCACATAAAAACTGCGCGCGCGGGAGACCAACTCCCTGTTGTCAGGCGGCCGTGAGCCCTGCTGGGCGATAGCAGCCATGGAAATTGCAAGAATCAAAGTGAGAAATAAATAGCGTTTCATAAGGCACCTCGTGTTTCTGATTACCAGGCTCATCTTCGCACTCGGGCTTGCTGCCCGGCCAGCGGCAAAGCGCGGCATAGCGCGACGGGCGGCGACAAAGTCCCTGAACTGGTAAACCTGAACTACTGGTAAACCTGAACTAAAGATATGAGAGAAGTGGCGCTGCGGAACTTGACCGTAAGTTGCGGTATATTCAATGTTTCTACAACAGAGAAAAGATGACACAGCGAAAAAAGTCGAAGGAACTCCACGAACGCGCCAGCCGCGTAATTCCAGGCGGCGTGGACTCACCAGTCCGGGCGTTCAAGTCCGTGGGCGGCGATCCGCCTTACATTGTCCGCGGCATGGGCGCGCATATCTGGGACGCAGATGGCAACGAATATGTCGACTACGTTGGCTCCTGGGGGCCGCTGATTCTTGGCCACGCGTTCCCCAGCGTTGTTGAAGCCGTGGAAAAGGCCAACCGTGACGGCGCAAGCTTTGGCGCCTGCACACCTGCTGAAGCCGAACTGGCCGAGGCGGTCATCGAAGCGTTCCCCTCCATGAACAAAGTCCGCTTCGTCAGCTCAGGCACGGAAGCCACCATGTCCGCAATACGTCTGGCGCGGGCTTTTACAGGACGGAAATACATTATCAAGTTTGAAGGCTGCTACCACGGACATGCCGATTCGCTGCTGGTAAAAGCCGGCTCAGGTGTGGCAACGCTGGGCATTCCCGGGTCCGCGGGCGTGCTGGATGAGCAAGCCCGGTTCACCCTGGCGCTGCCTTTCAATCATGAGCAGGCCGTGGAGGAAGCTTTCGCCAAATTCAAGAATGAAATTGCCTGCGTGATTGTTGAGCCAGTTGTGGGCAATATGGGCTGTGTGCCGCCGCGCAAAGGTTATCTTGAGTTCCTGCGCTCAATTACCCAGCAGCAAGGTACGGTATTGATCTTTGATGAAGTAATGACCGGATTCCGGGTGAGCTTCGGCGGAGCGCAGGAGATGTACAAGATCAAGCCAGATCTCACCACGCTGGGAAAAATTATTGGCGGAGGGCTGCCTGTTGGCGCCTACGGAGGACGGGCTGAACTCATGGACATGATTGCTCCACTCGGCCCCGTGTATCAGGCAGGAACGCTCTCCGGCAACCCGCTCGCCATGGCAGCAGGGTTGGCGATGCTGCGAGAGCTGAAAAGCCATCCACAGATTTACCGGCAACTGGAGCAGCGCAGCGCAGCGCTGGTGGATGGGGTGCTTGCAGCAGCCAAAAAGAAGGGTGTGGCGCTCACATCCAATCGCGTGGGCTCCATGTTTACATGGTTTTTCCAGGCGGGCGCAGTTCATGACTGGGACACGGCTGCAAAATCTGACGCACAGGCGTTTGGCAAATTCCACAACGCCATGCTGGAGAGAGATATCTACCTGCCGCCATCGCAATATGAAGCCATGTTCATGAGCGCGGCGCATACGGAGAACGATATCCAGCAAACAATTGCCGCGGCAACAGCGTCGCTCTGATCGTGCGCTGCCGGTGAGCCTTTACCAATAGGGCGATCCGGACAACTTTCTCTTCATTTCTCTTCAAGGGGATGAGTTGCTGCTCACCTCACTTCTTCCGCAACGTCTACTACCACATCGCATGCAGGAGGGATCATGAGCCGGTTTGCCGTCAGGCGTCTCTCTTGTAGTTTGCTGTGTCTCAGCTTGTTAAGCAGCTATTGTCTTGCCAAAGACTTCGGCAAAGTCACCGGTCAAAAGGTCGCTGAAGGAGTTTATCTCTTTACCACCACGCCATACGGCGATGCCGGTCTGAGCGGGAATTCTGTAGCGATCCTCTCGGACGAAGGCGTGCTGGTGTTTGATTCCAATGGCACACCCGAGACGGCGGCCACTGTCCTGGCGGAAATCCGTAAGCTCACAGATAAGCCTGTGCGCTATCTTGTGAACTCACACTGGCACTGGGACCACTGGGGCGGTAATCAGGTTTATCTGGCGGCATTTCCCGGACTACAGATCATTACCCATGAAAAAACTCGCGAGCTCATGCTGACGGTGGAGCCACGCTGGAACGAGAAGGGGCTGAAGGAAGACCTGCCACAATTTCTGGATAGCTTTGAAAAACAGATTGCAGCAGCCAAGGCCAGGAATGTTCCGGCGGAACGCATTAAAGCGGCGGAAGAGCGCCTGGCTGCTGACCGCAATTTTATGGCGCAGAAACAGTCGCTGCATAAAACCTATCCCAATGTGACATTCTCTGGCTCCATGACGCTCATCCTCGGCGGACGCGAGATTCAGCTCCTGCATGCACAAGCCATCACGACCGGTGATACCTACCTCTATCTGCCAAAGGAAAAAGTTCTGGTAACAGGTGATATTCTGCTGAGCCCATATCCTTTTGCCATTGGCGGCACATATCCAGCGGAGTGGCTCGGGACTTTGGAAAAATTCGCGGAGCGTGCGCCAGCGGTGATTCTACCCGGCCATGGCGATGCGGAAACAAACACCGATTTTCTCCGCGGCAACATTGCGCTGTTTCAGGATGCGATCATGCAGGTAAAGAGCGCCAAAGCGAAAGGTATGACCGTGGACCAGACTGCGGAGGCGCTCGCGAAGCAGAACTCAGAGTTGGCGGCAAAGATCGGCATTAAAGACGCTGAAACGGCAGACGCGTTCAAGGCATATTTTCTGGATGTTTTTGTGAAAAGAGCCTACCGCGAACTGGAGAGCCCGTTGAGCGATCTGCCGGATGGACTTCCAAAACAAAACTGAAAATATTTGCCGCGAATGAACACGAATTCCAATTGCGGATTTGTTCCTTGATTTCGCGCTCTTTCGCGTGCATTCGCGGCAATATTTCTGGTAGAAAAACTAGATTCCCACCGCCCCGTAATCCGTACCTGTCTCGGTATCGCGCACCTTCTCTTTTTCATACGCACGGTAGGGATTGCGGACCAATCCCAGGCGGCGCTTGCGCAGTTCAAAGCCGGCATAGAGACCTCCGGCAAGCACCGCGGCAGTCAGCGCGACGATGGACATCACTCGACCGGGGTTGTCCATCAGCGGACGCGCATAATGCGAGGCCGTGAGGGCCACCCGCGCCGGCAGACCAAGGGCCTGGCGAAAGTCGCTGAGGGACTGCTTTCCTCCGCGCTCAAGAGCGCGGTAGGAGTAGAGAGCGCTATAAGGCATGGGCATAGTCAGGTCCTGGCCTCCATTGACCACCGCGTGGTCCACGCCACGATCTTCCTGCACCTTTACCAGCTCCTGAATGGCGCGGCCGAGCCCATCCGGCTTGGACCACAGAGAGAGAAAAGCCACGCGGCCGGATTTATCAATAAGACACGCCGGATTCGGCAGCCTGGAGTATTTCCGGTGGATGGTGCCGCGCAGGTCGTCCACCAGGATCGGCATATGCATGTCTTCCTCATCGCGGAGAAGGCGGGCAGCTTCGACTTTTTCGCGCATGGAGCTGTGCGCGGGAATGATCTCCCCTGGATGGGCTTCACGCACGTAGATGAAGAGGAACTCTATTTCATCCCCGCGAAAGCGGCTGTAAAGCTCATTGATGCCGCTAATTGAGGCAGCGGTCATGGGACAGGTGGCGGAGCCAAAGACCAGCAAAACGTTCTTCTTTTTGGTGAAATCGCTTAATCGGATGACTTCGCCGTCAAGCGTGGTGGCCTTAAAATCCGGAGCACGCTCGCCTGGACCGGGACCAGAGAATGCAGTCCCTGCCAGATCGTGAAAAAGTTCACGGGAAAAGTGCTCATAATTGTAACCACTAAAACCCAGCATTGTTACTCCTGTTTGCGCATTGCCTTGCCGGTAAGCAGGGACAACGGGATTCGATGCCGGTCATGCGCCCGCTGTTTTCTTTAAGCTACCCTGTCTTAAATTATTTGACCACGATAAAATTATTAATTCGTTCCATAGGAATGCGCTTTGCCGGGCACAACCCTGGCTGGAACATTGAATTGGAGGAGCAAATGGCAGCATTGAAAGCCGGAGAAATGGCGCCGGAGATTGAACTTCCCGCGGTAACGGGCAAACAGAGACATAAGTTCAAGCTCAGCGACCTCCGCGGCAAAAAAAACGTGATCATCGCATTTTACCCCCTGGATTGGAGTCCAACGTGAACCAATGAAATGTCGGCGTACAGCAGGTATCTGCCTAAATTCGCCGAACACGATGCCCAGGTCGTGGGCATCAGCCCGGATTCAATCTATAGCCATCTTGCCTGGCAGGAAAAGTTGATCGGCTGGCAAGAATATCCGATGTTAAGCGACTATTGGCCACATGCGGGAGTGGCCCAGCAGTATGGAATCCTGCGCCTGGGAGAGCCCTTGCCGGGAATCAATGACCGGGCCGTCTTCATTGTGGACAAGGAAGGCAGAATTGTGTTTTCCAGGACCTACGAGCTGGGTCAGGAGCCCGATTACGAGGAATTAGTATCTGAGTTGGGCAGGCTCAAAGCGGCAGCATGATAAAGCGAGCGATGGCTTGCGCAAGGCAAAACGCCCTCTAAATGAGGGCGTTTTATTTTGGGCTTTGATTTTGAGAAGAATTGCGCCTTGGTTACTTCTTGGCCGCCTTCTTAGCCGTTCCTTTTTTGGGAACGGCGTTTTTAGCTGGTGGGGCTGCCTTTTGCAGCATGGCCTCAATGATCTCGTTTAGTTTTGCGCGATCTTCCACCTCTACCGCCGGAGTAGCAGCGCCGCCATTGCCGACCACGAAGATCGTGGGGGTATGCGCCAGGCCAATTTGCGTCCCCATGTCCCGGTCCGCCACAACTTTCCCTTTCAGCTTGCCGTCAGGGTCAAGAACGAAAGGAATAGGGGCTTTGTTGTCACCAGCAAACTTATCCACGTACTGGCGCAGGTTCTGTTTATTGATCTGTACCTGGTTCTGGAAGATATAGCCGCGAAAATCGTCGCCCAGCTTCTGTGACTTGGTGTCAAAGTAGCGGGCAAAGACGGCCGCATCAAATGACCAGGGATGCTGGTTGAGCGGGAAATCGTGCAGAACCACAGGAATACCGTATTTCTTTGCCGCTTCCCAGACCTGTGGATAAGCGCGGGCACAGTCCGGACACTCCAGGTCCTCAAACACAACAATCGCCACCCTTGCACCCGGAGGCGGCTTGAGTGACGATCCATCGGCGCCATAGGAAACAGAGCCCGATACGGCAACAGCAAGCAAAGCGGAGGTACGGATAAAAAACGTTATCAATTTATTCATCTGCTTGGTCATCCTGCTTTCTCGGAGGTTTTAATTGTACTTTTCTTGGGAAGAGGGCTTTTTTGAGTTGCAGGTTTTTGCGCCGGACGCGCTTTCTTGAGCATGTCTTCGATCATCTGGTTCAGTTGCGCCCGGTCCTTCACCTCTTCCACAAGCGGCTGTGAAACACCGCTATTACCTACAACCCAGATTGTGGGCGTATGTTCCACGCCAATGCGCTGGCCCAGCGCATAATCTGCCCTTACTTTTTCGGCCAGTTTGCCGCCCGGGTCTTTCACAAATGGCACAGGTGCCTTGTTTTCCTGGCCAAACTTCTGCACCCACTGCTGCAGGTTCTCCTTGGACACCTGGGTTTGATTGGCATAAATGTATTTGCGAAATTCATTCCCCAGAGCGACTGACGTTTGATCAAAGTACCGTGCCCAGACCGCAGCCTCAAATGACCAGTTATGGCGCGGCAAAGGGAAATCATGCAACACTACGGGGATTTTATGCGCGTTGGCGGCGTCCCACACCATGGGATAGGCGCGGGAACAATCCGGGCATTCCAGGTCCTCAAACATCACAATCGCCACTTTTGCCCCCGGCGGCGGCTTCAGCAAGGATGCATCGGCGCCAAAAGCACCCGTACTTAGAACAAGTAGCAAGGCAAGAACAGAGTTACGGCGCACTTTCATGAATGCTCCAAAATGCGAAAAAGCTGTTTTCCACATTTTACTTGAGAAAACAGCTTTTTCTACAATCTGGATGCACTCAGAAGTGAAACTTGAGGCTGCCGCCCAGGGTGCGGGACGGCGCAAACTGAATGGGAATCTCTTCACTCTCTTTGGAAATCTTGTAACGATTATCTGTCAGGTTGGTAGCGTCCAACTCCAGGTCCAGGCGGTGGGATTCCACCTTCCACAGGTTGAAGCCAGCCGCAAGGTCAGCGGTGAGATGTTGATCCAGACGCGGGCCATGTTCAACAATTGTGCCGCTGCCGTAACGCAACGCCGTACCGATCCAGGAACTTCTCCACCGGCTTCGATAGAAGAGATTGGCGGTTCCGGTATGTGTTTGATCGAATGCGGGCTGGATGCGCTCGCCTGGATCAAGGGGCTCGTCGCCCGTAAATCCCCCGGATACCGGGCCATAGAAGTATGTGCGGGCAACGGTGTATTGCACCCGCGCGCTCACGCCTAGCCGCTCCAGATTGCGGACATTCAGCACCACGTCAGCCCCACTGGAGCGGGCGGTGTGAAAATTGATGGGCAGGAAGAGACGGGAAATTCCAATTTCGTGGTTCTCAAAGCTGTTATGCCCTGAATGCGTGTAGGCATCCACTTCCAGGCCGACCTGTGGATGTAACTCCTGCTGCACGCCCACTTCAAAATAGTTCTGTGTGTAAGCGCGCACGTTGCCGACGCGCTGGTCAGGGTCTGCTGCGTTGTTGCCGATAAAGCTTGCCAGTAGCGAATATTCAATGGGCGGCGGTGAGAACAGGCGGTTGTAACCACCATGCACGACTGTTTTCGTCCGCGCGATGTGATAGGCCACGCCAATGCGCGGGCTTGCCTGGACATGGGTGTCCACTAAGTCAAAGTGGTCATAGCGCACCCCGGCATCCACTGTAAGGTTCTTGAAGGGTGAAAAATGGTCTTGCAGATACAGTCCCGCCTGTCCGCCCTTCAGTCCGCCACTGAAACTAAAGACACCGCTGGCATCTAAACTGAAAATCTCGGCGTCGCCGCGCCCATCAATGAAGAAGCTTTCCAGTTCGCGCAGACGTGTCAGGTCAATCCCTGCCTTGATTACATGGCCATGCCACAGGTGAACCAGGTCAGTCTTGCCCCCGACCGTCAGCGTACTGCGTGAGCCAATAGAGACGGGCGTATCAGGATCGGAAGTAGGCAGAATGCGGTCTGATCCCAGTCGTTGATAGATGGAACTGGAGAGGACTGTGCTGGGGGAAAATGAATGCCCCCAGGTCAGGATGGCGGTCTGCTGGCGCAGATGGCGGTCTGGGTCACGTCCCACGTCCTGGTCTTCCGGCAGGTTGGGTTGTTGAAAGTTTGCGCCGCTGCCCATGAGCAGCAGCTTGAAACTATCTTTTCCGCTCACCCAATCCAGTTGTGTTGTGCCTCGCAGTCCGGAGCCAAAATCATGCAGTTCAATGGCATCAGGGGGATCAAGAAAACGCCCGGAGGTAAAACCATCAGCAAAAATGTAATAGCCAAGCTTTCCTGACGCGCCACCATAATCGGCATTCAGATCGTAGTTGTCCTGCGTGGCTCCGCGAAAATTCACTGATCCATGGCCTTGCATGTTCCGGCCGGAGCGCGTGGTGATATCCAGTACGCCGCCAAAGCGGTTGCCATACTCGGCGGTAAAGCCGCCCGTCATCAGGTCAACATCTTCAAAAATCTGCGGGCTCACACCGGGGCTGAACTGCGGCTGCGTGTTCTCCAGAAATGAAACGCCATTCACAAACTCATGGAGAGAAAATTCATTACCGCGCACATTGATGAAATTGTCATGGCTCTGGCTAGCGCCCGGCATCAGGTTGGCGACAAGACTACTCGTGTTCTCCACCAACGGGTCCGGCAGCCGATCCAGTTGCTGGCGGGTAAAAGTCTGCGAGCTGCCGGTCTTGTCCGGATCAATGGTCTGAGACTCCACCCTTACGTCAATGCTCTCCTGGACCGTAGCCTTCGGCGCCAGTTCGATCGCCAGAGAAACAGGCTCACGAGGACGAAGCACAAATTGATATTCGCTGACGAAAAAACCTGAGGCTTCCGTCCTGACTACATATTGGCCGCCCTCCACTACCGCGAAATGGAACCGGCCTTCCGCGTCTGCAACCGTCTTCTGCGCCGGCGTGGTGGCGCCGGCGTGAGTGAGAGAAACCTGCGCGGCGGACACCGGCGCTCCAGCAGCGCTTTTGACCACGCCTTCTACGGTGCTTTGCGCCATGGAAAGGGCGGCCATGATAGTAATGAACAAAGTTAGGCCCAGGGACTTGCGCATTGGGAGAACTCCTGTCTCAATCATCGATTGGCTGCGTGAGGTTCAACGCGGAATCGCTATTGTCACCGGAGTCGTAAAACACTACCAATCATAGTAATTAACAACCAGGCACGAATGTGGGTGTGCCGTTTGCGTTTTAGGGCGTAAGACCCGCAATCGCAACAAATTTCTTGCCCGCATACCGTTCCAGCACCCGCCGGGTGGCTTCAATGGTGTGGCTCCGGTCGGTACCGAAAGCCAGATGACCGCCATCATGCAGCAGAACAATTTCCGCCTGCGGCTTTCGGCGTGAGTCCACCTGCCGGGTCACCTTGTCAACAATGGCGTCAGGCGATTTGGCGCTCCAGTCATAGGCTGTTACGGACCACATGACCGGCTGCATGCCCATAGCGCGGGCGGTACGCAAAACGTTCGGTCGCCGGCCGCCAAATGGTGGTCGAAACAGTGAGGTTCTGGCGCCCAGTCCATCTTCCAATGCCTTGCGGCAGTCTTCAAGCTCCTGGCGCAACCTCGACGCAGAAACAAAGATCAGGTTGGGATGGCTGTATGTGTGATTGCCAATCTCATGTCCGGCGGCCTGGATAGCGCGGGCAATTTCCGGACGCTGCCGCACATATTTGCCGATTAGAAAAAACGTCGCTTTGGCCTCATACTTTGCCAGGACGTCGAGCAGGCGGAGCGTATGCGGATCATTGGGGCCATCGTCATAGGTAAGCGCGATCTGGTTGGGATCGCTCCCGTGGGTAAGCGTGCGTCCATAGAGCTGCGAACCCGGGGCCATGGTGGCGTATCCGGCATAGCTGGCGGCGGCAGCCGACGTAAGCGCGATGAAGGGCCAAAGCATTGTCAGGATTTGGTAAATGGGTAAATTAGTAAAATGAGTTAAATTTCAGGGTACCGTTAAATTGAATCGCATGTTCATTTACCAATAACTTACCAAATTACCCATTTACTAAATCTCCAAATCCTCCGCCCGCTTTCCACAGCCTGTTAACTGATTGCACATTGCCAGCAGGCCTTTCGCGATATATCCTGCGAAGCAAGTCTGCGGCTTGTGACTCATTTATCAGTGACCCGTTTATCAGTGAAACATGGCCAAGCTTTTTGAACCACCACAATATATAGCAGTGGAAGGCCCCATCCGTGTGGGCAAAAGTACGCTGGCCAATATCATCGCGGACCGGCTGAACGCCCAGCGCGTCATTGAGGCGGAAGACAATCCTTTTCTTCGGTCATTTTATGAAGGTGAGCGCGGCGCGGGATTCCAGGCGCAATTTGCCTTTCTCATCCGCCGCTTTGAACAGCTGCAACGGCTGGAAGTGGGGCCCACATCACGCAAGACCGTGGTGGCGGACTACATTTTTGAAAAGGACAAAATCTTCGCTTACATCAACCTGAGCGACCCCGAGCTGGAAGTTTACAACCGCTATTACCAGCTCTTCCGTCAGCAACTGCCGACGCCGGACCTGGTGATTTATCTGCAAGCTTCGCCTGAAGTGCTGAAGAAACGCCTGCGCAAGAAAAATGTTGCCGGCGAGACGGCCGTTAGTGACGACTATATTGAAGAAGTGGTCAAAGCCTATGAACACTTTTTCTTTCATTACACGTCGTCAGACCTGCTGGTGGTGAACACCAATGACATCGATTTTGTGGAGCGCCACACGGACCTTCAGGAGCTGTTGCGTCGTGTGAGCGAGCCGATCCGCGGCACCCAGTATTTCCTGCCTCTTGGGTCAACAGGGGGCATGGGTACGTAGCGCGCACCTGGCTAGGCGCGCTTCCTTCGATACAATAGTTGGCGTTTTTGAGGTTAGACATGAAATTCCACCTTGCTACTTCTAACAATGTTGCTTCTTGCGTCTCTTTTCTCTTTCTTGTCTTGTTTCTGCAAACAGCATTTGCGTATCCCCTGCCAGCCCAGAGCAATCTTCCCGGACCTGGCGATCCCGGCTACAAGCCTGGCAGCGGCACCACTTTATGCGTTGACATTCCCCGGACACTCGACGCCAGAAAATTGAAGGTGGGGGAAGAGATTGATGCGCGCATTACTGACGACCTCATGTATGACGGCAAGGTGATTGTTCCGCGCGAGGCTAAGGTGATCGGCAAAGTGGCCGATCTGAAGGTCGGCTCCAAGGATGATCCGGAAACGCGTCTCTTATTGCAGTTTGAAAAGATCGTAATCAAAGATGGCCGCGAATTTGAGTTCGAGTACCCTGCCTTTATTCAGGCACTGGCTCCGGAGCGCCGCGCCGCCGCTTCCAGCACAAATCTAAACGAGCTTCCCGTCAAAGCCGAGCTGGGTAAAGCTCTGGACCGCGTGAGCGCCATGCCTGTTCGCCTGGGGGACAAGAACAGCGTCCTGTATGGCGTAATTATCCCCACAGCGCGCGGCGTTTACGGTCTCAACGGATTCAAGCTCAGTGACAGCCCCAAAGGCGTGTACATCGTGGCCGCAAAGGGAAATATCAAGCTGGAGTACGGCGCGCAACTGGTGCTGTGCGTGGCCACACCGGCAAAATAGCTTGCATGTCAGGGGTGCGCATTTTCAGGATAGTGGAAGCTGATGTCCTGTAGTGAGGCAACGGGTACTCCGTCGAATGAGGCAGGCTTGAACCGCCAGTTCATCAGCGTGGCCACGACCTTATTTTCCAGGCCATTTCCGATAGTTTGAAGGACTTTGGTCCGTACCACCTTGCCATCTTTGGCAATCGTAATCTCCACCACGATGTCGCCTTCAAAATCGTTGGGCAGCTCTGATCGCGCAATCCCCGGCAGCGGCGCTACCTCCGGCAGAGCCAGCTTGACCTCATGAATGCTGGGAATGAGCCACAATCGAGAGACCTTCAAGACTGGACCAAGGTCGCTGGCATCAGGCAAAGCAGGCTTCGGAATTTCCGGTTCCGGCTTCACCCGGCTGAGCATGGGGTGCGACTTCTTCACCCGCGGCGCACCCTTCTGATGAACGGCCGCTGCTTTCACCGATTCAGGGCGCAGCACCACAGGGGAAAGAATCGGTATTACTGGGCCGCTTTTCGCACGGGGAGCAATTTGTGGGAGCAGAAAAAACGTCTCCGGCGCCCAAAGCCAAAACAATAGCGCGATCACGTGGAGTGCGGCCGAACCTGCGATTAAAACGTACCGCCTGCTTAAACGCGCTGGTTCAAAAACAAACATAGCATCTTCCGCGATCAGCGTGATTCTCGCTCTGAAAGAGCACCGGGTCAAGGTTTTGGAGCTGCTCATTCCCACAAATGCATCTTCCCGGGACGAACTGACTCTTTTGGGTGACACATACCCTGAAAGATGCCCTTGCCGCACTGGTCAAGAGCGTCGCATGTGCAGCCTATTGCGGCGGTGCTCCTGCCGGTTCTGCAACGTGCAGAAGCGTTTGCCTGCTATAATCCGCGCGTCTTATGAAAACGCCGATACTTTTTCTTATTGCCCTCCTTCTCCCTTGCGCTGGTTTTGCCCAGCAACCTATCCAACCGCAGCGCGTTGTCATTCACGCGGGCCACATGCTGGACGTAAAGACCGGCAAAATGCTGGACAACGTTACCGTGCTGATTGAAGGCGATAAAATTTCCGCCATCAATACAGACGCAGCAACCGCAGGTGCCCGGGTCATCGATCTCCCCAACGCCACCCTGCTTCCCGGATTGATCGATGTCCACACGCACCTGACCTTTGATCCCACATTTGGCTATCAGGAACTGGGCGTCTCCATTCCGAAAGAAGCATTGATCGGCGCTAAAAATGCGCGCATCACTCTGGAAGCAGGCTTCACCACGGTCCGCAACGTAGGCGCCAGCGGATACACGGACGTGGCTTTGCGCGATGCCATCAATGAAGGCATGCTCCCCGGCCCGCGCATTCTGGCCAGCGGCCCCGCGCTTTCCATCACCGGCGGCCACTGCGACCAGAACTTGTTGCCCTATGAATGGCACGCCCGGGCTGACGGCACGGCGGACGGTATTGAGCACGTGCAGCAAAAAGTGCGCGAGATCATTAAGTACGGCGCTGACGTAATCAAGGTCTGCGCCACCGGCGGCGTGCTAAGCAAGGGCGACGACCCGCGCGCCTCACAGTACACGCTGGAAGAAATGAAAGCCATTGTGGCCGATGCGCACCGTCTGGGACGCAAAGTTGCGGCGCACGCGCACGGCGCGCAAGGAATTGCCTGGGCCTCTGAGGCTGGCGTGGACTCTATTGAGCACGGCTCTTACATTGATAACGCCGGTATCGCGTTGCTGAAGAAAAACGGCACCTACCTTGTGCCAACGCAATACCTGAGCGAGTGGATGCGTGAGAATGCCGTCAAAATCGGCTTGCCGCCCATGTATGCAACAAAAATGAAGGAAGTTACTTCCATCAGCCGGCAGAACATCAAAAAAGCGTTCGACGCAGGAGTGAAGATCGCTTTCGGCACGGATGCCGCCGTCTACCCGCATGGGTTGAACGCCCATGAGTTTGCGGTGTACGTGCAGATCGGCATGACGCCGCTGCAAGCCATCCAGACTGCCACGGTCAACGCAGCCGATTTGTTGGGATGGACAGACCGCGTGGGTTCAGTGGAGCAGGGGAAATTTGCCGACATCATCGCCGTGAATGGTGACCCGCTTAAGGACGTTACACTGCTGCAGAACCCGGTCATGGTGATGAAGGGCGGCACGGTCTACGTGCAGAAATAGCTCGCACTCATCTTAATGAAATGCCGCGAGTCCAAGTTATAGATTTCATTTTCAAAAACCTGGCTCGTTTTAAAAACTGATGGAGATTTTGTGAAACTCATCCCGCTCTTCGCCGTGCTTCTGGCAGGCTTGACTGCACACACTCAGCCCAGCAAAACCGCGCCTCCTGCCACCAACACCGACAAAACTTTTGCCCTGCTGGCTGAACAATATTTTGATCAGTATTACTTCAAGTTCATTCCCACACAGGGCACGGCAGCGGGGTTCCACCAGTATGACAATCAGCTGGAAGATTATTCGCGGGCATCGGTAGACAAACAGATCGCCACGCTGAAGAATTTTCAGAAGCTTGCGGCGAGCATTGATGTGAAACAGCTCTCCGCTGCAGTCCGGGTTGATCAGTGGCTCCTGTTGAATGACATGAATGCCCGGCTGCTCACTCTGGAAAACATCCGTCCCTGGGAAAAGAACCCCGATCAATATTCTTCCAACATCACGAGCTCCATTTTCGTGATCATGGCGCGCACCTTTGCTCCGCCGGCACAGCGGCTGAAATCAGTCATCGCGCGAGAAAAACAAATCCCGGCGGTCTTCCAGGCGGCACGCCAGAACCTGAAAAATCCTCCCCCGATCTATGTTGACGTGGCAATAGAACAGATTCCGGGCATCATCAGCTTTTTTCAGAAGGACGTCCCTGAAGCCTTTAAAGAAGTGCAAGACCAGGCGTTGCTGGCGGAGTTCAAGGCCAGCAACCAAAAGGTGATGGACGAGCTGAAGAGCTACCAGCAATGGCTGGAGAAAGAACTGAAGCCGAATGCCCACGGCGACTTTCGCATCGGCGCCGACAACTACAGCAAAAAACTGCTGTATGACGAAGATGTCGATATTCCGCTGGACCGTCTGATGGAAATTGGCATGGCCAACCTGCGCCTGAACCAGCAGGCATTCAAGAACGCAGCGGCAAAAATTGATCCCAGCAAGACACCGCAGCAGATCCTGGCAGAATTGGAAAAAGACCACCCCGCGCCGGACAAGCTCTTGCAGACCTTCCGGGATACCCTGGGCGGATTGAAAGACTTCCTGTCGCAGCACCACATCGTCAAGCTGCCTTCTGAAGTGCTGCCAATCGTGGAGGAAACGCCTCCCTTCCAGAGGGCATTGACCTTCGCATCCATGGATACACCGGGACCATTTGAGAAGGTGGCGAAAGAAGCGTTCTTCAACGTTACTCTGCCTGAGCCGTCGTGGAGCGCGAAGGAAGTGGAAGAGCACATGGCCGGCTTCAACCGCGGGACCGTTATTTCTACCGCCGTCCATGAGGTCTATCCGGGACATTACACGCAGTTTTTGTGGGTGCCGTATGCGCCCTCTAAAGTGCGCAAGTTGCTGGGGTGCAGTTCCAACGCGGAAGGCTGGGCCCATTACAGCGAGCAGATGATGCTGGACGAAGGCTACGGCCGCACCCCAGGCGTCGATCAGGAGCATGACACGGCATTTCTAAAATTACGCCTCGGTCAGCTTCAAGACGCGCTCTTGCGCAACGCACGCTTCATCGTGGGAATACAAATGCACACCGGAAAGATGACATTTGACCAGGGTGTGGAGTTCTTTGAGAAAGAAGGCTATCAGTCCCACATGAACGGGTTGCGCGAAACCAAGCGCGGCACCTCAGACCCGACCTACCTGTATTACACGCTGGGGAAGCTGGAGATTTTGAAGCTGCGCGATGATTACAAAAAGAAAATAGGCGCCGGCTTTACTCTGGAAAAATTCCACAATGAGTTGTTGAAGCAGGGTTTTCCGCCAATCAAGTTGATTCGCGGACTGATGATTGGGGATGGAAGCCCTGTGTTGTGATGCTCTGAACTCCTTGACGAAGAACCCTGACCTGGGAAGTGGATGCTAGAATTCTGCATCCAACAAAGCGGTACTCAGGATTTCACCGATGAAAATGAGAGTTCGCAAAGCTGTATTTCCCGCTGCCGGTCTGGGCACGCGATTCCTTCCCGCCACTAAAGCCCAGCCGAAAGAGATGCTGCCATTGGTGGATAAACCCATCATCCAATACGGCGTAGAAGAGGCGCTGGCCTCAGGCTGCGACCAGATCATCATCATCACGGGCCGGGGCAAGACCGCGATTGAAGACCACTTTGATGTCAGTTACGAACTGGAAAAGATGCTGGAAGAGCGCGGCAAAACGGAACTGCTATCCATTGTCCGCCAGATCTCAGACATGATTCACGTTGCTTACGTCCGCCAGAAAGAAGCCATGGGCCTGGGGCATGCAGTGCTGATGGCGAGAGAGTTAGTCGGTAATGAGCCGTTTGCCGTGCTGCTGGCAGATGACGTAATTGATGCAGAAAAGCCATGCCTGAAGCAGATGATGGAAGTGTTTGAAGAGTCACAGTGCTCCATCATCGCTACCCAGGAAGTCAACGGGCCTGCCATTTCATCGTATGGCGTACTGGACGCACAAAGAATTGAGGGCAAATTCCAAAACCGTGCATTCGATGTCCGCAATCTGGTAGAAAAACCCCGGCAGGAAGATGCGCCTTCCAACCTGGCAATCATCGGGCGCTATATCCTCACACCCACAATCTTTGAGACGCTGGAGCGTACCCCTCTAGGCGCAGGGGGCGAACTGCAATTGACAGACGGCCTTCGCGGACTGCTCAGCGGTGGCGAAAAAATTTATGGTTACACCTTTGAAGGAAAGCGCCACGATGCAGGAGATAAGCTCGGCTTCCTGAAAGCCACGGTAGAGTTTGCTCTGAAACGTGCGGACCTGGGGCCTGCGTTCGCCGAGTACCTGCGGACCCTGAAGGTTGAAGGGGCTTTCGAGGCAGCTTAAACAAGCCTGCCCTGCTTAATCCACGAATAACATAGGAATATCATCTTGCACCGGGTATTTTCGGCCGCAGCCCGTACATTGCAGTGAAGACTCATCCTCAGCCAGTTTTAGCGGTTTGCGGCATGCAGGATCAGGGCAAGCCAGTACGTCCAGCACTTGTTTTAGGATCACAGGGCTATTCTAAAGCACCTGAGCGACCCGTGGCGCCGCCAGGTGTGCCTTTGGGGTTTTTTGGTTAAGATATTCATTCCCAATGAAAACCATGGCTGCCACTATCCTTGACGGAAACAAAATCGCTGCACAAATAAAGTCTGAGGTTGCTGAACAGGTGCAAAAGCTCAGCGCTGCCGGGCGACGGCCGGGGCTCGCCGTAATCCTGGCAGGCCACAACCCGGCCTCAGAGATCTACGTGCGAAATAAGGTCAAGTCCTGCGAGCAACTCGGGATGCTCAGTGAGAACCTGACCCCGCCGGACTCAGTCACCACGGATGAGCTGCTACAGATGGTCGATTCGTTGAACCAACGGGACGAGATCGACGGCATCCTGGTCCAACTGCCTTTGCCAGCGCATGTTGATTCCAAAAAAGTTCTGTTGGCGGTCTCCCCGGCGAAGGATGTAGACGGATTTCACCCCGTGAATGTGGGCAATCTTTCCACGCAGCGTCCCGGACTGGTGCCATGCACACCCGCGGGTGTGATTGAGATACTGCGCCGCAGCAGCATTGCCATTGAAGGGCGCAATGCCGTGGTCATTGGGCGCAGTGACATTGTGGGCAAGCCCGTAGCTATGCTTCTGCTGAATAACAACGCAACGGTCACTATCTGCCATTCCAAAACTAAAGATATTGCCCAGATCGCCCGTCAGGCAGACATTCTGGTGGCAGCCATTGGAAAGGCTGGCTTTGTTACGTCAGAGTTTGTAAAGCCCGGAGCCACCGTGATCGATGTTGGCATCAATAAGATCACGGAGCGCAATGAGTTTGAGAAGTTCTTTGCCGGAGATCCGGCGCGTGAAAAATCATTTACTGAGAAAGGTTCGACTCTCGTAGGCGACGTTGACCCTCATGTGGCAGCCGTAGCTGGCGCTATTACTCCTGTCCCTGGCGGCGTTGGGCCCTTGACCATTGCCATGCTTATGTCCAACACGGTAAAAGCGTGCCAGATGCGCCGCGGCCCAGAGCGGCAGGTTCGGGGCTAACCCGAAGTGCTGCGGGTAGGTCTCACCGGCGGCGTTGCGTGCGGCAAATCCACCGTCGCCAAAATGTTTGCTGACCTAGGAGCCCGCATTGTTGACGCAGATACAATCGCCCACGAGCTCTACCGTCCTGGCGAGGATGTATATCAGGAGCTGGTCAAGCGCTTTGGCCCGGAGATCGTCAAACCGGACGGCGAGATTGACCGCCAAAAGCTTGCTGCGGCAGCATTTGACGGCGGACGTGTGGAAGAACTAAACAAGATTGTGCACCCTGCCGTGATCCGCCGGCAGGAGCAGTGGATGCGCGAAATCGGCGCCAAGGATCCTTACGCCGTTGCTATAGTGGAAGCAGCCCTGATCTTTGAAGCCGGGGCCGCAGAGCGCTTTGACAGGATGATCGTTGTCACGTGCAAACCGGCACAAAAGATAGCGCGGTTTGGCCAGCGGACCGGCATGAGTGAGACGGATGCGCGCGCCGATGTGGAGCGCCGCAATAAGGCCCAGATGCCGGACGAGGAAAAAGCGCGGCGCGCAAACTTTGTAATTGATAATTCAGGTTCCGTGGAAGAGACGCGCCATCAGGTGCAGCGAATTTATGCCGAGCTCAAGGTCCTGGCCAAGCGGCTCTGTTTTGACAGGTGATCCATGAAGTTTTTGCGTCCAATTCTTCTCGCTCTCTTGCTGGTCGTCACGTTTTACTTTGTAACCAATCGACTCAGTGGCCCGGGGACCCCTTCCTGGGTAACGCGGCCTTCCCACGTTGAACTCACGCAGGCTGCCGGGCCTGCCTCTTACGATTCCGATGAGCAGAACAATATTGCTGTTTACAAAAAAGCGCTGCCTTCCGTGGTGAATATCACCTCCACCGCGGTGGCGTTTGATTTCCTTTATGGCGCAGTGCCTCAACAGGGCATGGGATCAGGCTTTGTGATCGACTCGGAAGGCCACATTCTCACCAACTTCCACGTCGTGGAGGGAGCACGCCAGGTGGAAGTAACCACCAGCGACAAAAAGAAGTACAAAGCGCAAATCGTAGGCACGGACCCCGTCCACGATCTTGCGGTAATCCAGATTCCAAACACATCAGTGCCGCAGGCGGAGATTGGTGACTCCAAGAGCCTGGTGGTTGGGCAAAAAGTGTATGCCATTGGCAATCCGTTTGGCCTGAGCGGCACCATGACCCGTGGAATCATTAGCTCCATTCGGTCTCTTAAAGGCCAGCGCGGGTTTATTGATGAAGCTATCCAGACGGACGCAGCCATCAATCCCGGGAATTCAGGCGGCCCTCTACTGAACGCTCGCGGACAGGTGATTGGCATCAACACCATGATATTTACCGGCGGCGTGGAACAGAGCGCAGGCATCGGGTTTGCCATTCCCATCAACACGGCCAAGGCGGTGCTTGACGATCTGGTGCACCTTGGCCGCGTTCGCCGGCCGGAGATGGGGGTTCGTACTGTCCCGATCGGGCCGGAGCTGGCTGATCAGCTTGGGCTTTCCGCCGGGTCAGGCTTACTGATCGTGCAGGTACTTCCCGGCAGCGCTGCTGACCATGCAGGACTTAAAGGCGGCACGGAACGGGCCTACCTAGGCAATGTTCCTATTATGATCGGGGGCGATCTCCTGGTGGCAATTGACGGTCAGCCGGTTGAGGACCAACAGGACCTCTCCCACGTGATGCAGAATCACCGCTCTGGCGATACCGTGACCGTTACTGTGTTTCGCGGCAAAAAACGCATGGACTTTAAAGTTGTTCTGGGAGAAGCCCGGGGAGTGGCATAAAAAGGAACTTGGCCTCCTTTTTCGGCGGGGTAACTGCCCCATGCGCTGGTGGCAAGTCCTTGATTCTTCATCGCCGGGGCCTATCTTTAGCCTGTGAATCTTAAGTACTTGAATTAATCAATTGTTTCCTTTTCTTCAGCAAGAAGTCGGGCTAAGCTGTACCGCTACAAAAAAACTCGGGTTCGCGGAGAGACTTTCCAGAGAAGGAGAAGGAATTTATGGCATTTTGTGCAAAGTGCGGTACACAGCTGACTGCAGGAGCAGCAGCCTGCTCTGCGTGCGGATCACCAACTGGAATAGCAGCACCAGCTGCTACGCCGCCTGCTCCAGCCAGATATATCCCCCCGGTCAACGCACAGGAAGCTGCCGGCTTCCTCTCATCGCTCTTTGATCTGTCATTCACCACCTTCGTAACCACCAAGCTGATCAAAGTCTTATTTATTATTTCAATTGTGATAGCGGCCTTTGCTTCGCTCGGACTGGTCGTTTCAATGTTTGCCACCAGCGCCATTGCCGGCATATTCATGCTGCTGATTGGCGCGCCACTGCTTTTCTTTTTCTATGTGATTTACGCGCGCGTCGTGATGGAAGTGCTGATCGTAATCTTCCGCTGCTCTGAGTATCTCGCGGAGATCGCTAAACAAGGCCGGCGCAGCTAGCCAGCAAGAACATTTTTTGCAATCAGGAAAGAGCTCACGCCCGCATGGTAGCGGGTTGCAGCCCAGAGGATTCGTTTTGCATAATCGATCCTCGCTCGCATCTGAACTCCATGTGTTTCCTGGATTGCAGCAACGGATTGAAATACTTTACGATTTTCCATCAGAACCCTGGTTTCTCCCGGAGTAATTGCCAATGAAATATTGTCGTTTTGTCTCTCCTGACGGCCCGCGGTTCGGGCTGGTCGAGACGCTCGCCGGTTCTGAACAGATCACTCAATCGGCGCCCGATGGCCCGGTTCCCGATTTTTCGAAAGCGCAGAAGGTCCCTCCGTTGTCCCTTGCTACCGCCAGGCTGTTGTATCCCGCCGTTGCCTCAAAGATTGTCTGCGTGGGACGAAACTACAGTGACCACGCAAAGGAACTGGGTAATGAAGTACCGTCAGAGCCACTGATTTTCCTTAAGCCCCCCTCCTCGTTGATATCGCCAGGCGAGCCGATTGTTCGTCCTAAACATCTTTCGCAGCGGGTGGATTTTGAAGGTGAACTCACGGTGGTGATCGGGAAGAAATGCAGAGGGCTCAAGCCTGGTGCTGATGTAAAACCTTACATTCTGGGCTATACATGCGCCAATGATGTTACGGCGCGCGACTTGCAGAAAAAGGACGACCAGTGGAGCCGCGCCAAGGGCTTTGACACATTCTGCCCGATGGGCCCTATCGTTACTAATGAGATCGATCCCTGGAAGGGAGTGCGTGTGGAAACACGCGTGAATGGCCAGGTTAAGCAATCCGAGAGCACACTGGCATTTATCTTCCCCGTGGACGTTGTATTGCGCTTCATCTCGCAGGTGATGACCTTGCTTCCAGGCGATGTGGTTTTGACCGGTACGCCTGCCGGCATAGGCCCGCTTGTGGCAGGGGATAAAGTGAGTGTGTCCATTGAGGGCATTGGTTCGCTGAACAATTCAGTGATTGATGGCGACTGAGGATGCGTAGCTGTGCACACGGTCCCAAATGCTCAAATTACTTATTTGTGAATCGTTTAACCGGACTGCGGCCCTGCCCGCGGGGCACAAAACTATGGTTACCTTGTGGTTTTCTGCCGCCTGGATGACTCTTATGGAGCAAATGCAGGCGAACTGCAACCCGTCAATGACCCAAATGTTGAAGTTAGGGGTTCCTTCGGATTTTCACTGAACCGAACTTGGACTAAACTCATCTACAGAATGTGCCAACGTCTTGTTTGTGAAAGACGTGAATTGTTATGAACGCTGAACTTCGTCTATTTTCATTTGTTGTCCTGGGTGGCGCCGGCTTGTGGCTTGCCGCTGTGGCGTGGTCCCGTAGTCGTAGAAAAAATCCGGATCAGATTGAACATGATCGTCGCATGCGCATCAGTGAGATTGGCCGGATCACGGATGGCACGGTCATCGACGTAAATGAAATGCAGACAAACGGGTCCGGCGAGTTACAGCTCTTGATTTACCACTACGATGTCGCCGGCGTCAGTTATGAGGCGTCTCAAGACGTGAGCACCCTGCGGCACATGGTGGACCTGCATTCCTGCCGGTCCGGGCTGATGACCTCAATCAAATACGATCCCAACAACCCCGGCAACTCCATTGTGATTTCAGAAAACTGGACCGGGCTCCGGCACTAGGCGCCTTTCATTTCTTTGAAAAAGATGCTCCCATGCTTGTGTTTTAAAGTCGGCAACTACATCGATAAATATCAATATAGTTATTTGGCGCCCAGGGCTTCAACAATCCGGTCAAAATCTTCCAGCGATCCGTATTTCAGAATGATCTTGCCCTTGCCTTTTCTATCTTGAATTTCAACCTTGACGCCTAGCGCACCTTCCAGACTCCGCTGGGCTTCTCGCACATTGGGATCGATCAGACGTACCGGTTTCTCTTGCTTTTGTTCTGCTCCTTGAGGGTTCAGTAGTCTGGATACCAGCTCTTCAGTCTGCCGCACGGACAGCTGCTTCTCAATCGCCTCGCGAGCAGCACGTTCAAGGTGCTCCGGAAAACCGGCCAGTCCCAATAGAACTTTTCCATGGCCAAAACTGAGGACGCTTTCTTCCATCGCACTCTGAACCAACTCAGGCAGCTTGAGCAGCCGGATGAAGTTGGCAATGCTCGCGCGATCCTTGCCGGTTCGGGCGGCAATCTGCTCCTGCGTCATTCCAAACTCGCGGCTAAGGCGCTCAAACGCACGGGCCTGTTCCACTGGATTCAGGTCCTCACGCTGCAAGTTTTCAATGATCGTAATCTCCATGGCCTGCTCGTTGGAGATCTGACGCACAACGGCCGGTATGGTCGTTCTTCCCACACGCTTGGAAGCAAGCCAGCGGCGCTCACCAGCTACAATCTGGAACCTTCCATTCGCCGCCGGACGCAGCACCACAGGCTGCACAACGCCACTGGCCTGTATCGAATTGGCCAGCTCTTCCAAAGCTGCCTCATTGATGCGGCCGCGTGTCTGGTAAGGGTTTGCATCGATTTGGTCGATGGCAATCTCATGAGAGCCTGCTGCCTGGGTTGCCGGCATGGTGATCGGTGTGGCCGCAGGCCTGCTTGGCAGTAAAGAATCCAATCCGCGTCCCAGGGCTTTGCGCTTGTCATTGATCATGATTCGTTGACCCTTTTCAATTCATTGCTGGTCGAAATATCTTCATTCTCGCCTGTTGCAGCATCGACTCGCTGCGATTGCATGCTTCGCTCCATAAGTTCCTTTGCTAGGCGTATATAGCTCTCTGCTCCGCGGGAGCGCACATCGTAAAGCAGGGCCGGTTTGCCATAGCTGGGCGCCTCAGCCAGGCGGATATTGCGTGGAATAATCGTTTCCAGCAGCTTGTCGCCAAAATGCTTCCTCAACTCTTGTGTGACCTGTTGAGCCAGGTTTGTGCGGTCGTCATACATCGTGAGGACCACGCCTTCAATTTGCAAACCAGGATTAAAGCTTTGGCGCAGGCGCTCGATAGTGTCCAGCAATTCGCTTACGCCCTCCAGGGCGAAATATTCAGCTTGCATGGGAACCAGCACAGAATCCGCTGCTACAAGGGCGTTCAACGTAAGCAGATCGAGCGCCGGGGGGCAATCCAGGACGATAAATTCATAATCATCACGGATCGATTTAAGGGCATTGCGCAGACGAAACTCCCGTTCGTCCGCATTCACCAGCTCAATATTTGCCCCAATGAGATTCTTGTGGGAAGGAATCAGGCTGAGACCTTCAAGCTCAGTGGTAATGACGGCTTGGTCAGCTCTAGCATCATCCATGAGCAAGTGATAGGTGCTAATGCGCTCTGGATCGCGGGCAAAGCCCAATCCCCCGGTTGAGTTAGCTTGGGGATCACAATCGACTAGAAGCGACTTAACTTCCGCGGCAGCAAAGGAGGCTGCGAGATTGATAGCGGTGGTGGTCTTGCCAACTCCACCTTTTTGATTAGCAACAGCGATTACTCGTCCCATGAGTCAGGATTTCAATAGGCCTCATCGCGACTTTAACGAAGTGGTGGTTATTTCGCAATGCCGCAAATCGGTGCAATTGTTCCACGTGGAACAACCATTCGAAGAAGCGATTCAATGTTCCACGTGGAACAATATTTACTGATTTGGTTCCTTTGGAAATTATTTTCCACTCAAACGCTTAAAACACCACTTTTATAACACTGTGAGTCACTATCCAAGCCAAATTTGGATCTTTTATCCCACAATTACTACCTTGGCTCCAAGGTAGGCCGAACACTGGATATTCGTGGTATCTCTCATTGTGCTTGTTGACCTACTTGATGCCTCTACGAATCTGTCCACTTCCAGTTGTATTTTGATGGTTTAGCTAGCAAATAATAAGAAAACAGCCCTACAACCAAGCACATTTACTCCACTTTTGCAGGCTTGGCTCCCACGAGCAGCACCCTTGAATGTCCCCCAGGAACAACAACCGGATCTCTCCATTCGATTTGTGTTGCTGACTCCATTGCTGCATCCACCTGAGCAGAACCGATCATGAGCGCAATGCGTCCCCCTGGTCTAACCAATCGGATCGCCAGAGGAAGTGTCCTGTCAAAGCTCTCAACGGCGCGCATTGCCACCACGCTCGCCCTTTTTGGGTAATTCTCCGCTCGATCACCAAATATCTCAACATTCGCCAACCCCAATGCGAAAACCAGCTCTTTCAGGAATGTCGCTTTCTTGTGATTGGACTCAATTAACGTCACGCGAACCTGCGGTGCCAGCAAGGCAAAGGGCACTCCCGGGAACCCAGCTCCCGATCCCAAATCAATCGCGTCTTCCACCGCCCCCTGCGCCAACAAATCATTGGCGACAAAAAAAGACTCTCCGAAATGCCGTTGAATGATTTCTTCCGGCATTCGTATGGCGGTCAGGTTCATCCGCGCATTCCACTTCAACAATAGATCGACATACTTCGATATAGCGCGGAGCCGCGTTTCATCGAGTTGAATGTAGGGTTCTAGTAATTGCGCAATGGCAGTCGTGTCCACGGAACTAATCGTAAATCAGTTTTCCTGAAGCCGGCGCACCGTGCCGGAATCTCCCGGCAGTGCTCCAAGTAACCCCCGCACCGTCTTGTGCAGCACAGGATGCTCTACGTCAGGCGCGATCTCCGCCAATGGCTCCAGAACAAACCGGCGCTGCTGCAAGGCAGGATGTGGGATGGTCAACGCCGGGCTATCAAGCACAGCATTGCCAAAGAAAAGTATGTCAATGTCGATTGTCCTTGGCCCTTTTGGCTCTGTACGTCTTCTCCCCATCCATTGCTCCACGGCAAGCATCTGCGTTAGAAACTCTTCCGGCGTAAGCTCTGTTTGCATCTGGGCAGCACAATTCAGAAACCAGGGTTGTTCGCGTTGTACCTCTACGGGTTCAGTTTCATAAAGGGAAGAAACGGCCTCGACGACACCCAAGTCTTTCAGACGCCGAAGCCCCTCGCGCAGGTTTTCTTCACGATCGCCAACGTTCGAGCCCAGAGAGAGATACACAGTCTGTTTCATGAGAAAAACCTTAGATCGAAGGTGCTGCCACCCGGTTCAATGCAGGGCCGTTACGTTGGTTACTTGGCCGTGAGACCAGGACTTCGATACCCTTCGCAGGTATGGCCTTGCAAGCACTCCTCCTCAGTAAAGATCCTGAAGTACATCGTACGATACGCCGTGTTCTGGATGCGGCCAATATCGACCTGGACCTCTCCAACAATGCGGACCAGGCCCGCCACATTCTGATGCGGCGCAAATATGATGCACTCCTGGTGGACTGTGACGATATGCCGAACGGCCCGCTGGTTCTACGCGAGCTGAGGCAGGGCAAATCCAACAAAAGCTGCATCGCCTTTGCCCTGGTGAACGGGAAGACGTCTATCCAACAAGCTTTTGAGATGGGCGCCAACTTTGTGCTGGATAAACCAATCTCTCTTGATCGGGCCACCCGCAGCGTGCGCGCGGCACAGGGCCTGATTATGCGCGAACGCAGACGCTACCATCGCCACCTGATCAAAGCTACCGGGGCCATTCTGGTGGACCAGGGAGCCGAGCTTCCTTTGAACATCACCAACATCAGCCACGGTGGAATTTCAATCGAATGCTCCCGCAAGCTGGATGAAGGCGGCGCTGCTCGCGTCCGGCTGCACTTGCCCGGAACCAAGCGGACATTGGACATCAAAGGTGAGATTGTGTGGTCTACACCGGAAGGGCGCGCTGGAATTCGCTTTCAGGTGCTTTCAGCGGAAGCAAAAAAAGATCTGGATACCTGGCTGGAAAAACGCGCTCTGCCTCTGGGCGGCGGCGCCATGTTCATTAACGCGACAATCTAATTACTACACCCCGCGCGAGCTGTGCTCCGCGCTCGCTACACTTTCCACCAAGTCATGCGCCTGACCGATCTCTGTTGTCTCTTCCCACAAGGATTTATCTTTCAGCAGGCGTGAAACCAGCGCGGTATGCATGGCATGCCCGGCACGGTCAGCTACTATGCGGCCGATGATCTGCTTTCCCAGCAATGCAAGGTCGCCGATGAGATCCAGGACCTTGTGGCGCACAAATTCATCCTCAAACCGTAACGCACCGTTCTTTACTCCGCTCTCTGTCAGGACAATCACGTTTTCTTCTGATGCGCCGCGGATCAGTCCCATGTTCTTCATGGCTTTCTCTTCGCTTAGGAAACCGAATGTTCGGGCCGCAGCCAACTCCTTGCGATAAAGATCCTGTGAGAGGTCGATCTCAAATGACTGCTCGCCGATAGGCTTGGCGAAGTTTATCTTGTACGCCACGGAGTAACCTGCCGCGGGATATGCGCCAATAAATTTGTTGCCTTCGCGTACCTCAATCTCGCGCATGATCCGCAGATAGGTACGCTTCTTTCGCTGCCGCCTGAGCCCTGCCTGCAGCACCATGTCGACAAAAGGCTTGGCGCTTCCGTCAAGAATCGGGACTTCCAGGTTGTCCAACTCAACCACGGCGTTGTCCAGTCCAATTCCGATGAACGCTGAAAGCAGATGCTCTGTGGTGGAGATCAGCACGCCTTGCTTTTGCAGGCTTGTAGCATAACTAACACGGGCCACATTGCGGCCAATGGCTTCAATTTCAAAGCCGTCAAGATCAACGCGGCGGAAGACGATGCCTCTTCCGGCTGGTGCAGGCAGCACTCGAAGGGTGACGGGGGCGCCACTATGCAACCCTACGCCCTTAAACTCAACTGGAGTCCGAACTGTCTGTTCAAATGGCAAGTTATTCCAAGTAAACAGATTACACCCGCTAGTCCATAAGCCTATGTTGTTTTTTTGCCACAGACCGTGGCTTTGCCCAATAACCATCTGTTTACGCTGATTTATTGGGCAGGATTCCGAATTATTGGGCAGTTCGCTTTTTCCTTGCCCTGCTTCTGAAAATCCCCTATACAACAAAACGGGCCGCGATGTGTTTGCGCACATTCGCAGCCCTAACCACAAATCACCTTTGGGTAAGAAAGGCGACACATGGCTGACGCTAAGTTTAGCAGCCGGGAACGCGAGGGCGTTTATCGGCTGATCGTTCTCTTGAATAGCTCCCTGAAATTCCTTGTGCTGAGATTGGAAGAAATGGCAGCGGCAAAGATTTTCAGTCCCGTTTACCTCACAGAATTGAAGGCAATCACTCAGAAGGTCGAGACAGAGATAAACGAGATCATAGGCCCTGAATAAAAGCAGCGGTGACCCGCCGGAAGGCGGGTCTGCCTTATCATCTGGCAGAAATTCGTTACATTGTAACGGCAATAAACCAATATCCCTGCTATTTTCCATAACCACGCCTTCATCTAAAAAGTCAAGTACAAAATCGTAATTCTCCGCAAACGTTTGCGCCGATTCCTGACGTCAGGAATTCTCCCTACAGGCCTCTGTATGTTCTCTGCCCGAGGAGAGTAAGCAAAAGTGCGTCCTCAATCGAACCTGGTCTGGCGGTCAGCGAAACGTAGCGCCCTTCAGTCCGTGTTATTTTGTGCATATCCTGGATACTAATTTTGGCTCTAATTTTTCTGGCTGTTGAGAATTGTTGAAAACATTAACACTTCCACACTTCGTACACTTTATTTTAGCGGTAAAACTGACTCCACATAGAGTCAATCTTGCACCACAACATAGGCATTTACTCACAGTAAGTGCACCGTGGTGCATATTTTCGATATTTGTGCTTGACATATATGCTCCGTGCGCTAAGCTAATAGCGTAGTTAATGCAATTGGAGGTTGTTTGTGGAAAATTACAGACTCAAGATAAAAGTCGGCGATCACGAATTCGAAGCTGAAGGCCCATCCGATGTGGTCAAGGAGCAATTTGAGGCTTTCAAAGAAATGATTGCTAACGTTCCACCGAGTGGCATAGCGAACAAACCTCTTGCAACTGCGCAGGCACAGATGGATAATAGCGTCAGTGCCGATACAAATATTCTGGCGCTGGACAAAATAACACGGACTGAAGGGCGCTACGTTTCGCTGACCGCCAGACCAGGTTCGATTGAGGACGCACTTTTGCTTACTCTCCTCGGGCAGAGAACATACAGAGGGAATGACACTGTGACCGGGAGCGAACTGATGGACGGACTCAGGCAGTCTGGCATGAATGTTGGACGAGTCGATTGGAGGCTCGAAAAGATGGCTACCGAAGGATTGATTATCAAAATCGGCTCTGGACGTGCCAGCCGCTACCGTTTGACGAATCAGGGCATGAGCAGGGCGCAAGAGATAGCACGTAATCTGATTGCGCTGGTGCCATAAAGATAGATTTGGGGCATTCAAGAATTCGCGTTCCTGAATGCCCCTTTTGTGTGGTGAGGGGAGTGTTTGGCGACACCAGCCCCTTTGGTAAGGCGGCTGAATCGGGTTCAATTCCCGCCCCTCACCCCAACTTTTAAGCTCCCTAGCACTGGCAGCAACCAGCACTAGGGACGAACCAAACATCGCGGGGCTAGCCGCAATGTCAGGCACACTTACATTATCCGCTAGTTCCCGCCTCCACTTCAACGCCCTAATGGAGGGGCCGGGATCATGAACGTTAGAGAAGAACGCGGTAAGCAGATTGCAGAAGCCGGACAGATCAAAAAGAACGGGAACGCAAGATGGCTGGTTCCCTCTCAATCCAGCAATGGGCAATAATATAGTTGACTGACATGCGGGAGATCGCGGGTTTTCGCGGTAAATAACGGTTCAATTCGCTCTTTTTTCGTTGTATTAAATTCAGGATCAAGTTATAAGCGGGAACGGGACGCGCTTCGGTTGTAGCCGGAACGCGCCCCTAACCAAAGCACCTGATTGAGAGGCGACAATGGCTACACGCAAGACTAAACGTTCCCCCAAGCCCCGTTCAAGTTACCACCGCTTCCCGGAAGTCAAAGGGAAGGTCGTTTCACTGGTCGAAGTTGACGACAACGCCAGCGCGATCATCATCATGTTTGATGACAACACTGTGCTCGGATTCGATCTCGATTCCAGCCACGTTATATTCCCTCAGTTGTTCGACAGGAACAAAGGGAACTGGAAACCACTCAAACACTGGCCACCAATTTACAGCCCAATATCTATGGTCAAATGGCCGTAACTCACTCACAACTTAACCAGACAAACCCGCTGAGAGGCGGGTTTTATATTGAGATACTTCACTGACAAAACCTGCTATTCTCCCACTTATGCAAGAAGAGCAAATATTTTTATGGATACCATGTAGCATCTGCCGTAAGTTTCACAGAAGCGAGGCATTGCATCCTAGCCCTTCAATCCCGCAGCAAGTATCATTCCCAACTTTTCGCAAATTGGAGTGCCCTGATAATCCCGGCAAATATGCTGAATACGCTCCATCAGATTATTTTCAGGGTACTGAGTCAGAAGTGATAAGACTTGGGAATCTATATCTACATAGGGTTCGCTTTTATTGCAAATCATGCAATGCGGACACTCTACTCCCAGCTTCCATCCTTCAAGGAAAATCTCGACATCAGCCACGGTTATCCACGGGCGAGCCATGCGTAGCGATCTTATGTCCGAAATGCAAGCGTGTGTCCGGGTGCACCGCTGAAAGTCTGCCCACGGTATTGAGTGATATTCCGAACCAATTTGCAGACCCTCGCGGTAAATCCATGACCGATGTATTGATCCAATGCGATGGAGAAAATTGCGACACTCACATTCAAGTGCTCGTAATAGTAACGCCCACAATGACCACTGAGTTAGGACCTGAATTTTCTGGCTTATCCGCGCAAGCTTTGACATGGATATGGGATGAACGACTTAGATGCCAAGGGAATCATGCTGCATGGCTTCCCCCTAAATCGATATTTTTATCTTGAATTTATGCGACAGTGCGCTTTTTGTCCTTCCACAAAACTTACTCAAGAGCATGTCTGGGGAGACTGGGTTAACGGCATTCTTCCACCAGAGACCGCATTTACAACACGTCGCATGACAAGCCCCAAGGGTGATTTTACGGAGTGGAAAACTATCGGCCTAAACCAGACCGCAAGGATTGTTTGCGGCCCCTGCAATAACCACTGGATGAGCGATCTTGAAACCAGCGAAGCGAAGCCAACAATGGCAGACATGATTCGATATGGCGGAGCGGTTTCTCTCTTGCCAAGAGGTATCGCCTCAATCTCTGCGTGGGCGTTCAAGATGACGGTAATAGCCAACTTTATTGGTGCGCTAAAGAACGATGAGCCGTATTTCAGCACCCTTGATCGCTACCATTTTGCCAACACTCTCGAAATTCCATCCGGCATTCAAATGTGGCTGTTCGCCCTCAAAACTCCCGGCAGGGTTACAGGTAAATTCAACAGCCACTTAGGGCGTCTCCCAATCCACGTCAAGTATGCTTTCGATTTGTACATTGCAACATTCGCTCTCGGATATATCGGTGTTCAAGTGGTTGCAACTCGCTGGAGAAATCCGCACGTGTTCACCGTCTTGGGGGCGTTTCCAGGATTGAGAGAGCCCGACAAGTGGAACGGAACAACGGTTCCATTGTTCCCGAGCGATGGAAGCCCAGTTCTCTGGCCGCCGCGATTCCATCTCGACAGCAATTCGATTGATGAGTTCTGCAACAGATGGAAGGATGTCACCATGCCCCAATGGATGGTTGATGGCTCTTTGGTTTGACATATTATTTTTTTTGAATCGTGCTAGGATGTGGCTATGAGCACACAGAAACATGCGGAAATGAACGAAGGTACAGAAGCATTTGAGAGATTCCGTAGCGCGATGAAGAAGATCATCTCTGTCCCGAAATCATCAGTGTTGCCTGAGCCACAATCTAGGAAGGTAAAGCGGGCTAAGACTTCGCCCGCCTCCCACGCTTCAGGCGTCCGCGAACGGAAACCTTAGAACGGTTGACTAGTAAAAGCGGGAGACCCCCCGGCTCTGCCGGGGAGGCAGTAAAAGTTTGACAACTACTGGAGTCCATCGCGGAGACTCCCAGACGTGAGCCGCCAAGCACACGAAAGGGAGTACGCGATGGACGAAATGGAAAGCC
>JAIQGL010000065.1 GCA_020072585.1 Terriglobia bacterium
TCTCCTGCCTGTACCCTCGCCACCGCCGCCTGCCAAAACTGCAGCCCGCGTTTCTTGGCCCCTTTTAAATTCGCCACTCGCAGCTCCTTTTCTGCTCTGTGGGGATATTATCTCTGTCTCACTTTCAGGGTGCAGGACAGGAAGTCAGAAAGAATCTGGTTGACCAGGTTACCGCCTGCACCCAGGTCCATGCGGCGGCCTGTACCGTCGCCCTGCACCACATGCCCGCTCAAGACCAGATGAATATTGGGATACTTGCGCACCAGCTTCCACCACATGTCTTCGCCGTTATTGTCCTGTCCCACGCCGAAGCTGGCTGCGCTATTCAGGTCGCATTGGGAGATGCGCGTATTGTCCATGTAGGTGAACATGTGGGTCACAATGATGGCGTCTTTGTCCGGGTTCGCTTTCAGGATGCCGTCCGCCCAGGCCAGCGCGGAGTCGCGCGCCGCAAACTCGAGTACCACAATGAGGTAGTTGCGTCCGTTGATGTTCACCACGCCATAAAAATTCTCATTGCTGCCCGCGGGAAAACTCCCCTTGTACCAGGCAGCCCCGGTGTAGCGCGCCGGTCCAAAGAAGGCATTGAAGTTTTTGGTCGATGCCGTGCGTCCGGCGGGATTGTTCTGGTCATAATCATGGTTGCCGATGGCCATCATGTAAGGAACTTGCCCATCCAGCCAGCGGACTGCGGCATCTGCATTCTGCCACTGGGCAAGGTCGCCCCCTCCATCCACGATATCGCCCAGACCGACGACCAGTTTGATGTTCTCGTCCCGCACATGAGCCGCAATCCACTGGGTTTGTGCGGCGAAGATCTGCGGGTTCAGTGCGGAATAGAACTGCGTGTCCGGCAGCGCAATGATGGTGAACTCATCCGCGGGTTGGGTCTGCGCCGCTACAACGCTGAATAGAAACACTAGCGTTGTCAAAAGAAGTAGAAGACGAGGGACGCGTGGCGACATGCCTAGGAGCGTAGCAGCCAGCTACTTATCTTCAATAAGGTGTTTCGCGGTGGCTCGGTATAAGGTGATCGGCGATTGTGAGAGAAACAGACCTTAGACCTGCATTAAAATTCGATGAATGCATGGAGCCGGCTGTCTGCAATCCGCAGCCCGTTATCGAAATTGCGTGTCTATTTGCCGGCGTACATCTGCGCGGCCTTCTCCGCCAGAATTTTCACGCGGCTGGGTTCAGGATCAATGACCCGCATGTTCTCCCAATCGTAGGCGAACTCTTTACCACAGCCCAGACACACAAAGTAGGTGCCGGTAATCGCCGCCACCTGGGAACGGTGCTGGCCCTTGCGGCAGGTAATGAGTGGAGTGCATTTCTTATGGCGGCAGCTAAAAATCTTCGACCATGCCATTTGAAATAATTCAATAACCACAAGACACCTCGCTGGAATGGAACTCCCTCTCGGAGGCTTGATCAACCCCTCTGACGAACCATTGAAAGCGAGACGGGGAATTCCCTTGTCCTGCAATGATGAGCGTGATTTCTTAGGCGATGATTAACAGGCGGTTAAAAAACCTAATTCATCTTCTGCGGGGATGGAGAAATGCTTTGCAGATTGAAGGGCTTTTGTCAGGAACTGGAGAAGGCCAGTGGAGGCGGGTAAAAAATACAAGAGGGATACGGCTTCCGGGTCCATATCCCTCTATTAGCAGTCGACGGATGAGCCTGCTTCTGTAGTAGTAGAGTCAGAAGGGTCTCTGGAAATATAGCCAGGCAATAAAAATCTTAAAATAAATCTCACAAACTCAACTAAGTCAAATATATTCAATGACTTGCAATGTGAAAAAATATTTCATATTCAACTATATTGGGACCAGGGCAGCAATTTCTTCCAGTGGGTAGAATGAACGGCATGGCATTTTCTGATTTCCAGGGAAACGCTGACACAGTCCGCCAGCTGCGTGAGATGCTGGCCCGTGACCGCTTTCCCCATGCGGTGGTCCTGGCAGGGCCACAGGGTGCGGGAAAGTACACCCTGGCCCTGATGCTGGCACGCACCATGAACTGCCTTGATCCGCGTGAAACCGATGGCCTGCCGGATTTCTGCGGGGTTTGCAGCAACTGTACGCGTATTGGCCAGGCAGAAGACCTGGACATCCGCTTCGCTGAAGCCGTGGAAACCCGCGAAGGGCTTCGTGACACGGACAAGCGCGAAACACGCATCCTGGTACAGACACATCCTGACGTGCTGGTGGTGCCGCCCGATCCGCCGCAGATGATGATTAAAGTGGACCAGGTCCGCCAGGTGATTCAGACCGCACGTTACAAACCACAAGAGGCGCGCCGGCGCGTGTTTGTCTTTGTGGATTCGGCCTTTATGAAAGAAGCGGCCAATTCCCTCTTGAAGATTCTGGAAGAGCCGCCTGATTTTGCCACGATTTTCCTGCTGGCGCGGAACCCTGGAGAGTTGCTGCCGACCATCCGCTCCCGCTGCGTAACTTTTACCCTTAGTGCGCTTCCGGCTTCTGAGATCGAGGGCTATCTGGAAAAGTCCAGGCCGGAATGGAATGCGCGTCAGCGCCAGCTTGTGGCCCGTCTGAGCGGCGGAGCGGTAGGCAGGGCGCGTAATTTGAACCTGGAAGAGTACATGGCCGCGCGCAAAGACGCCCTGACGCTGCTGACAACGGCGGTCCGCTCGGCCGAGCACTCTGATTTGTTCCGAACCACGGAAACGTATCGCGCCGGCGGTGAAGGCAAAGAAAAAACTGACCGCCTGATGGGCGCCGTATATGGACTGTTAAAAGACCTGATGGCGCTGGTTTCAGGCACGCCGGAGCTGGTGAGCAACACAGACATCACGGCAGAGTTAAAGTCACTAGCTGCCGCCGTGGATTTCGGCTGGATCGCCCAGGCGGCCCAGCAACTAGGGTACGTGCAGAGCGGCATGCGCCGCAATGTGCTTCGGCCGCTGTCGCTGGATGCGTTTGCTATCGCGCTGGAACGATAGTGTTTATACATTGCACACGGATTCAGTGCTGGAAAAACCACAGGGGTGCTGGCCTTCCAGCCAATTGAAAAGTCAAAGCATGCTGTGGTACGGTTACAGCACTAACTCGCACCTGAATTCTCGGTTACATTTCTCGGATTCAGCTCGGTAGCCCGAGTCGGCGCTCTCTCGCTGGTGCAGTGTTTGTTTAAAGCGGGACGGGACAATTATGAAGGATGGAATAGATTCAACCGCCGCTCGGCAGGCTCCTGAGCGGACGCACGAAGAAGAGTTTGTCAGCCGGAAATTGATTCGGCCATCGCTCAGTTCACCAGCTCCGCGCACAGAACCGGTGTCAGAACGGCGTGAGCGGCTGGAACGCACGGACCGCATGCCCTCCGTGCCCCGGCGCAACGGCCCTTCAGAACAGACCCACGCGGAAAACTATTATTACCAGAAACAGATCCAGGGCAAGACCCCGGTCGTGGTGGTCATGAAAGACGGTGAAGAGGTGCAGGGCGTCATTGAATGGTATGACCGCAGCTGCATCAAAGTGAGCCGCGGCAGCTCATCCCCTCTGCTGATCTATAAGCCCTCAATCCGCTATATCTATAAAGCCGGCGAAGCGCAAAAGCCTTAGCCAGCCCAAATGCACGCCATCTGGACCGAGCTCCCCGCCTTTCTTGCGCGCAACTGGCAGGAACTGGTGGGCTCGCTCACGGGCGCTCTCTGCGTCTGGCTGCTGGTAAAGCAGAACATATGGAACTGGCCCATCGGGATCACCAACAACATTTTCTACATCATTATTTTCTATAAGTCCGGTCTGTATGCTGACGCAGGTCTGCAATTCGTCTACATCGCCATCTCGATTTACGGCTGGTGGAACTGGCTGCACGGCGGCCTGGAGCACACTGATCTCAAGGTAAACCTTGCTTCTGTTCCAGGAATGTTTGGTTATCTCGGTATCTCCGCTGCGGCCACTGCGGCGCTGTACTGGCTGCTCAGGCACTACACGCCCAGCACCGTCCCGTTGGCTGACGGACTCACGGTGGCGCTCTTTCTGACCGCACAATTCATGATGTCAAAGAAGATCATCCAGAATTGGTGGTTCTGGATCGTGGGCGACGTGCTGGTAATTGGTCTCTATATTTACAAACATCTCTATTTGACGTCGGCGCTCTATGCGTTCTTTCTGGTGATGTGCATTGCGGGCCTGCTGGAGTGGCAGAAGGCTTCGCGAAGAGTGGCGGTGGTGGCGGCATAAAGCCCTGCGCCATGACTTTCGGCATCTGCCAGTCTATTCTGTCAGGCATGTGCCCGGTTTGTACCGATCTTCGACCCCTCCCCTTCTCATACCCATCCCAAATTGGCGTAGCTTTGAAAGACTCCACCCCAAGTCATCCCTGATTGGCGTAGGGTTGACGTGATGGGATATAGATTGGCATTGGTTTGCCGGGCTTTTTGTGTTCCGATCACCGGATCACCCGATGTCCCGATGTCCCGATTCTTTCCCCCCACCCGCCATTTTCTAACTTTTGTTACAAACAAAACCACTTGTTCCATTCGACGCTTGGGAGCCCCTTGCAACACCCTTGCGTGACCCTTGGGAGACGCTTGGGTAACCCTTGGGTGACCCAAACCCAATCCCAATCCCAATCCCAATCGGCAGAGGGTCGCAACTCGCAGAGGGTTGCAACTCTAGTGTCGCGCGGAACTAAGGATCGCCGACCGCCGCGCAACAAACTTTCATCGTTCCTTGCCGATGGCCAAACGCCAGCCGACCGTTGACTGCTAAGTTTTCAAAGATCGTTCCGTCCACACCCCTTGGGGCTGCCTCATCCTACCGCGATTCTTCGTAACACTCACGCGCGAACTTGTACACCATCACCGGTCACTGTCTTTTGCGACCCACTGCTTAAACTCCGGACATGTCCGAGTGGCCGACTAACGGCCAACGAAGAATTCAGCGCAATCAACCTGAACCGTCTTTAGGCCGAGAAGCCCTCGGCCAGCCGAACGGGGCCCATTGCATCCATGCAGTTCAGCAAGGGGGAAAGCCAAAGGCCCGCCGCCTAGCTGCGATTTGAGGGGTTTTATTTTCTACGGATTCCTGATGCGCTGGGGATGAGCGGCCATCTCTTCAGGAGACGCCAGTTGCCGGTCTTCCAGTCAGCGTATTCGGTGTCCAGGGTAAAACTGGGTTCGATGACAAAGTGCACGGCGGTCTTGTCGTCAAAGGCGATATCAATGTTGTGGTAGCCATCCGAGGTAAAGAACTCGATATAGTCGATGGCCTTGCCTTTGGCTTCTTCAAAGCGGTGGAAGCTTCTGCCGCCTTCATAGCGCCGGATGGTGGTCCTGCCGCGCTTGGTGATGACGGGGCGCAAAGAAGCTGGAAGCGTCGTTCTTTTGGCTTGGGGTTTGGGGCTGCGGGGTTTGGGGCTGCGGTGTTTGGCGGGTGATGGGTTGGCGGGTTGCGTGTGGGCGCTGGGTTGCGCTAGAGAAACGGAGCGTTTATTTTCAGTAACAGCCATGTTGCCTCCTAAATAGGCGATTTGGTTAGGGCGCGTTCCGGTGTTTGCCGCACTGGGCGCGTCCGTTGGGTTTTTAAGCAATTGGCAAATAGCAATTGGCCATTGCGGTTTAAGTTTTCTTTTTTTTGCGAGTCTTGTGTGGCACCGGCGCCCCCGCCGGTGGCTTTTGCTTCTCCCTTAGCTTTGAATAACGGGTTTTCCTGCCGTTGGCGATCTTGGGCAGGAGTTGACGGACATGTTCGATTTGTTCCTCAGTCCAAACGTGGTGGGTAATTTTGCCAGAATCCAAAAATTGCGGAGCAGGAACCTTTTTGTCCGCGATGTAGCGACTCAAGGTTTTGACCCCGATCCCCAACAATTTTGCGGCTTGTGTGGTTGAGTACAAACTCATTTCACCACAAATATGTCAGATAGGTTTTAAGCTGTCAAGAATTATTTTGTTTTTTTGTCGCTCCGACCTAAAAAATTAGCGCCAGAGGCGCGTTGCGAAGTTAGCCCACCGTGAAACGGTGGGTTGCGGGTAGGCAAAATGATGAGCGCCAGAGGCGCGACACAGAATCCTCTTTATTCGCGCTTCGTTACGCTGCGCGCGGCCTGCGGCGCAAGGAAGGAATCGTTTCTTTGCTTACCCAGCGCTAACCCCTCAGCGCGCAAGCGCGCCTCGGGAACGCACTGGGCTAACTTATGGCCGCGCCTACGGCGCTTCATCTTCGGAGTTATTGCATCATCGTCGTTGCCTAGGCAGTAAAGTTAAAGGGTGTGCCCTGATAATGTATGGCTGGGATAGAGGGAGCGTCATAAGACGAGGAGAGTATTTGAATCCCACCCTTTGCGTCCGCCGTCAGGATTTGTGAGTCAAACAATTAGGCGAGACGCAAAGGATGGGCCACCCACTGTGTGGTGAGGGATAGAAAAACCAAGGAGTATAGGGTAGGCCGCCCGCCCCTGATACTTATCTTGACGCGGATGCGGAGCCGCGGCCGTTGCGGAATTGAAAAGGGGGCGGCGAACGGTGTGGAATCCCACCTTTGCAAGAAGCGGCGAAGAATGGGACGCCCACGGCTTCGTAAGTTAAAGAAACAAGCGGGAAAGAGTCGGCCACCCGTGCACACCGGCCCGGCGCATGACATAATGACGGCTAATGATCAAACTAGTTAATTAGCCCTGAATACGGAGGGAACGATGAACTATGACTCCCTTTAAGGCGTTCGCTTGGACCTCTGCGTATGTTCTTGCCGGCTCATTTATTTTTTGGAGCAGATTCTCAGACTTTGTAGAAGCCGCATATCGACACTGGTTCGCAGATCTTCTCTACCTCTGCCTATTCGTGCCTCTATCCTGGTTTGTCTATCGCAGCTATCACAGAGGTTCTTATCGCAGAGGTTCTAATGACTCATTTTTCGCAAACATTCCGAAGCGCGAGCAGCGCGCGATGAAAATCGTGGGTGGCGTCCTTCAGATTTGCCTAGCGGTATTGGAAATAGTGCTTGCATCGTCGGAAGCAGACCATAGGCTATTCCATTTCGCCGTGGCAAGTTTTTGCCTTGTATTGGGGGCCGACAACTGGAGGCGCTATCTTGAGCTGAAAGGCCCTGAAATTTCTTCGTCGCATTGAGCTCTTCTCGACAGAAGTCACAACATCTCCTTCATCGCCCAAGCCAAGCATCTTGGGGTGCTGATCCCCCTTCTCAGCAGCACGAATCACACGCCTTGCCCTGTAATCCCTCGTATCCTTCTTTCGCAATGATTGGAACCATGATGAGGGCCGCAACCGGGTCAGCCCACCAAATGCCCAAAGTGCTATTGAGCACGAGGCCACCTAATAGGATTGCAGAAAGATACGTACAGAATTCAGTCTGCTTCGCATCGGCCTTCATTGCCGCGCTTTTCAATTCATTTCCGACGCGCCTTTTGGCCCGCGAGAGAAGCGGCATTACAACCAGTGAAATGGCAGCGAGAATTATTCCTGCCAAACTCGATTCGGGAACGTCTCTGTGGACCAGATCACTGATTGATTCATAGCCGATGTAAACCGCCAACCCAACAAAACAAAGGCCTACCATTCTCAGAGCCAGCCGTTCGTTCCTCTCCCTGCGGAAAACGTCAGCATCGACCGACATTCGCCACAACACAGCGGCTCCTGACGCAACTTCAATAAAGCTGTCAATCCCAAACCCGACAAGGGAAATACTGCCGGCAACGGCTCCCGCAGCCACTGCCACCAAGCCTTCCAGAATGTTCCAGCCAATCGTGAAGTATGCCAGGCGTTTTCCACGGTGTGCTATCCGCGTGCGATCAAGCGTGAGTTCAGCCATGCCCCAAAGCATACATCACCCAGAGAACAAAAAAACCTACCACGGAGATGGCATGAATAAGGAGCAAGTTCTGAGGCGATATGCTCCGGAACAGGAATCTGGAGCAGACAGGTTGCAGGCTGGGCTCGTGCAGTGAGGCAGTAGGACCTCGACACGGAGATTAGTCAGAC
>JAIQGL010000042.1 GCA_020072585.1 Terriglobia bacterium
GACCGGGAACGATTCTCCGGGCCACCCAACGAGCAAGATTCCTGACCCGTTCAACTGGTAGACCCCACGGAGCCCGCCTTACAAAAGGCGGGCTTTTAGATGTTGGCACGAGACCGTTTGGGAAGAACTCCCTGATACGGCATGGATGATGGAATCGGTCTCGGGATCCTTCCACTCCCACTCACTCGCCTGCCCTTCGCAAGCTCAGGGTCAGGGTCGCTCGTAGTCGGTCAGGAAGACAGAGGGAAACGGTGTCGCGCAGCGCCGGTTTTGTCAAGATGTACTGATTCGTACTTGATTCGCCATACGAAAACAGGCTAGGATGGGCTGCGCCCGAGGGTGTGAAGCAGTATCAGGTCTTTGAAAAGAAGCAATTAGCAGCTAGCAATTAGCAAATAGCCAAACCAGTTTCTTCGCTGCTCCGCTTGTGACCCTCTGCCGAGCTTAGTTGGGGATTGGGATTGGGATTGGGTCACCCAAGGGTCACCCTTGGGTCACGCAAGGGTCACCCAAGCGTCATGCAAGGGTGTCCTAAGCGACGATTTGCGGAAGTGCTTTGTTTGCAATGAAGCTCGAGAAAAGGCCGGGTGGGGGTTGGCTGAAGGACACAGGCAGAGGGTTGCAAGAGATCAGGTTTATTGGGTGATCGGAAAAGCAGAAAAAGTGTTTCGGTAGAACTCCCTGAATCGGCATGGTCACAACCGGCTGCACCGGGGTCCTTCGACTCGCGCGCGCGTTCACGCGCACTTCGCTCAGGATGACAGAGAGTGAGGGTATCGCCGTTCGCCGGAATCGCGCGTGATCAGAAAAGCAAAACCCCGATGGCGCAGAAATAGAAAACGGCAGCCCAGGTTCGAGCTGCCGTTTCCCTGACGAAGGAGCGCCCTCAGGACACTATGGAGAAAATCATCTATTGCACATTTATGTTCTCTGTAAGCCGGTAGAGCTTGCCGGCCGTGTCCCATGCCTGGACCACCACGATATGCGTGCCAATGGAGGCGTGCCATTGCTCCATCACGGCACGGGTTTCAACCTGATGCCAAATCTTCTATAATTCGCGCTTCAGAATGAACGACACTACCAATGTGAATGCTACTGATTCCCCGGCAACGTTGGGGCCATCCCTTCCGCTGGATATCAACCAGATCCAGGCTATTCTGCCGCACCGCTACCCATTTCTGCTGATTGACCGGGTTGTGGAGATGGAGCGCAAGAAAAGGATTGTTGCCCTGAAGAACGTAACCATCAATGAGCCCTTTTTCGTTGGGCACTTTCCCCGCTTTCCCATCATGCCGGGGGTGCTCATCGTTGAGGCCATGGCCCAGACCGGTGGCGTACTTCTGCTTACGGAAATTGAGGACCGCGACAACAAGCTGATCGTCTTCACCGGCATTGAAAAGGCGCGCTTCCGCCGGCCGGTGGTGCCCGGTGACCAGCTCCGCATTGAAGTGGATGTATTGAGCTGGCGGCCTGCCTCTTCGCGTATTATCGTCCGCATGGACGGAAGGGCGTTCGTGAACGGGAAGCTGGTATGCGACGGCACTGTCAGCGCCCAGCTGGTATCGATGAATCGCGGAGGGATCGCTTCAGAATCCCCGACAGAAACAAAGGAATGATCCACCCCACAGCAGTCATTGATCCCAGGGCAAGCGTTGATTCAACCTGCTCGATTGGACCGTACTGCATTCTGGGCGCCGATGTGGAACTGGGTGAGCACTGCGAGCTAATGTCGCATGTCGCCATCCATGGACCAGCAAAAATTGGACCGCATAACCGCTTCTTTCCTTTTTGCGTGATTGGCGGTGAGCCCCAGGACACCAGCTTTAAAGGTGAAAATACCCGGCTGGAAATGGGCAGCCACAACGTGATTCGCGAATACGTTACGATGAACCGGGGCACAACCAAGGGCGGCGGGCTGACCAGGATCGGAAGCCATACGCTGATCATGGCTTATGCCCATGTGGGCCACGATTCTGTAGTTGGCGACCACGCCATGCTGGTGAATGCCGCCACGCTGGCCGGACACGTCACGGTGGAAGAATGGGCGGTGGTAGGGGCCCTTTGCGCTGTGCACCAGTTCACCCGCATTGGCGCGCATGCTTATGTCGGTGGAGGCACCATTGTTACAAAGGATGTTCTGCCCTTCTCCAAATGTGTTGCCCCGCGAGAGACCCGGACCTATGGCGTGAATGCAGTAGGTCTTGAGCGCCGCGGTTTCAGCAAGGATCGCATCCGCAGGATCCAGCACGCTTTCCGCGTGCTGCTGAATTCCAAGCTGAATACCACGCAGGCCCTGGAAAAATTGAAGTTGGAAACCGACCGCGGAGAAGATGTGGACATGCTGCTGAAGTTCATCGAGGAATCAGAACGTGGAGTGATTAAGTAGCAGGCGCGATTGCCAAACCTCTCAGGCAGCCTCGTCCGTTGTGTTCTTCTGATGGCCGGGCATTTCAGTAACTTTGCTTTCTTCGGAGTTGGAAGAAGCATCCTCTAGTGGCCCAAGATCCGGGTCAGGCACACTTTTAAGGAGAATGTCAGCATAACCAACGTAGTGGCGAATGAAGCGCTGCTCTTCAGGGCTCAGATCATGGTCTACCTGATCCATCGAATGGTCTTCGTTCTCTCCCGTCATACCTGGGATGCTATAAGGGCCGCGGCGTTTCTTAAATGGCACCAGATTCTTGCTGTGTAGTTGCTCAGTTATCCTCAAGATGTTTACTCTTTGGTTATGATGCTGACACCTGATAGTGAGGTGCTCTTATGGCTCTGGATTTAGGCACTTATACAAATTGGTACACTAATCCGAGTGGCGGAACAGCAAAAAATTGGTTTGATCGCCGGTAATGGCAGCTTTCCCTTGCTGCTGCTGGACGCGGCACGCGCGCAGGGCGCGCAGGTAGTGGTGGCAGCCATCAAAGAGGAGACCTCTCCTCTCATCGAAAACCGTGGCGCCTCTGCGGTGCACTGGATGTCTCTGGGCGAGCTGAGCAAACTCATTGAAACCTTCAAGCGCGAAGGCGTGACCACCGCGATCATGGCCGGCCAGGTCAAGCACAAGCAGATCTTCTCCGCCATACGTCCAGATTGGAAGCTGGCCAAGGTGCTTCTCTCTCTGGGGACGCGCAACACTGATTCGCTGATCGGCGCCGTCGCCAAGGTGCTGGAAGAAGAAGGCATTCACCTGATCAGCTCCACTTCCTATCTTGAACCGTTGCTGGCCCAGCCAGGAGTGCTTTCGCGTCGTCCACCGACCGAGGCGGAGCAGAAGGACATGGAGTATGGCCGCCTCGTGGCCCGTCAGCTGGCCCAATATGACATTGGACAAACCGTGGTGATTGCGGAAGCTGCCTGTGTTGCGGTGGAAGCCATGGAAGGCACGGACGCAACCATCCTGCGCGCCGGAGAGATCATGAAAAGCACGGGCCATGACGGCGACTCCATGCTCAGCCGGAGCTTGACAGTGGTAAAAGTGGCCAAGCCAAACCAGGACATGCGCTTTGACGTTCCGGTGATCGGCCTCAAGACCATTGAGACCATGGTGCGTGCCGGTGCAACTTGCCTGGCGATTGATGCTGGCAAGTGCTTGTTTCTCGATGGAGAGAAGATCGTTCAGGCCGCGGATGAGGCGGGCATCGCGATTGTGGCGGGAGAGGGCTGATTCACCGCAAAGGACGCGAAGGACGCAAAATAAATATTATTTGTCCGCAATATTTCTTTAGACATATCATTTCTGCCTATGGAAAGCGTCGACCAGCAATTGCGGCAGCTGAAAGAAGACTACACGCGCATGACGGAAGGAGAGCTTGCCGCCATCGCCGAGAGGGCCTACGACCTTACGGAGATCGCCCGCGAAGCGTTGCAGGCCGTCATCACGGAGAAAGTCATTGCTGTTCGACTCACGTTGGAACCTCCGGGCGCCGTGCCGCCCGAGGACCTTGTGATCTTCAGCTGGCCGAAGAGTTACGAGGAAATCGGACACACAACAAAGACCCTGGCCGCAGCCGGGATTCCGTCTTTCATCTGCCTGGAGGTCCGGGCGGATGATGAGAAACGCGCCCATGCCGCATTGGAGCGCGCCATCGACGCTGAAATCGAAGAAGATGATCCCGAAGAGAAGAAGGAGTTCGCCATCCTGTGCCCAAAGTGCCGCTCCCCGAAGGTGGTACTGGAAGGACGGGACACAGATGATCTGGCGAAGTCCCCTCCCAGGGACAAGCTCCAGTGGAGTTGCGATGCCTGCGGCCATCAGTGGGTGGACGATGGCATCCTGCAGGAAGTTGCCGGCGGCCAGTCTTGGCCGGGAGAAGAGTTTCCCTCCCGTGACAAGGGCTCTTCTGAGCGGGACCCGAAATGACGACGACCTGTCCTAGGCGGTTTCGCTGAAATCCTCTTCGTTTCCCGGTTCGGGCTTCCTGCCCAGCATCTCCTCGATCACCTTGGCCAGCCGCCTTGCCCGCGACTCAGGCGTGCGGTAATAAAAGATTGCCAATAAGTGCGCTCGGCGGTGTGACGGCGATAGTTGCTCCCATCTTTCGCGTGCACGCGGATTCTGACGCAGAGCCAATTGGATCATCGGCGGCAGGTCTTTCTCAGCTTCCATTGTCTCCATCAGAAGTTCGGCGATCTGCCGGGCGCGACGGACACGTGCCTCTGGACTTTTAGGGTCGGCAACCATTTTTGTGAACCAGTTCCTGACGGAATTGCTCAGAGATTCAAAAATCTTCAGCAGCCGCTTGGATTGTCCAAGCTCCCGCAGCAACTCTTTCGGGGGAGCAACCTCGCGAGGCGCGGTGTCCGGCTGCATGCGAAATTTCGCGCCCAGCCCCGGTGCTGCCTTTCCGCCTTTTTGCATTTTTTTATTGACCAGCAGAAAGTGTCCTCCCTCGCCGTTGGGAAAAAGAGTGCTGCTGAAGCTGAAACTGTTGATATCGCCCTGGACCCTCAACTGCCCGCGTTTACCCCATACTTTGGCGCTGTCAAAGGGTATGCGGACAATCACCCAACCAAGTTGGTTGTCCATGCGTTCCAGCATAGCTGTAAACGTTTTTGTAACAGTCTTTGTAGCAGACCTGGCTGCGGACATGAGCGATAGTCTAGCAAGTCCCGGCGGACCGGAGCTACCGCATGCAGGCAAGAGAGCGCCATGGCGCGCTTAAGAGTCTTCTTCTGGTCCCCGATGGCGGCGTGATGAATGGACATTTGATTGAGGTCCGGCGTACCTTGGAGAGGATGGCAATTTCCCAAGGTGGCCGCCTTACGGACCGGCAGTTTGCACGCATTTCCCGGGCCCTGGCCGAACCGAGACGATACCAGATTCTCAAGGAGATCGGGACGTGTAGCGACCCGACGCCCTGTACCAAACTGCATAAGATCCATCGTGTGAGTGCCGCGACCCTTTCCCATCACGTAAAGGAGCTGGAGACGGCTGGTCTGATCAAGATTGTTCGTGAAGGCAAGTTCGCCAACCTCACCCTCCAGCGCGGCGTTCTGCGCGCTTACCTGGAACGACTCGCAAAAATTTAACCCTGCCCGGGCTGAACCCAAAGGACTTTCCAGAGCATCAATTAGACGTTTCGATAATCATCTAATTGATAACCAGGACAGGAGAATCCAGAAATGAGCGATTTGACAGGTAAAGTAGCTGTTGTAACGGGGGCATCGAAGGGAATTGGCGCGGCAATTGCAAAGGGCCTGGGAGCTGCCGGGGCCGCGGTAGTGGTGAATTACGGCTCCAGCAAAGAGGGAGCCGACCGCGTGGTTGCGGAGATCACCCGCAAGGGCGGCAAGGCGGTTGCCGTCCAGGGCGATGTGTCAAAGGCAGCCGATGTGCAGCGTCTGTTCAAGGAGACCAAGAAAGCTTTCGGTTCTCTGGACGTGCTGGTGAATAACGCTGGAATTTATAAATTCGAACCGATCGAGGCCGTGGTCGAGGCAGAGTTTCATCGGGAGTTCAACACGAACGTCCTTGGGTTGATTCTGGCGACGCAGGAGGCAGTGAAGCATTTTGGTCCCGAAGGCGGAAGCGTGATCAACATTGGCTCAGTCGCCAGTGTAAAGACGCCACCCATGTCCGTGGTTTACTCCGCCACCAAAGGCGCTGTAGATGCAGTGACACGGGTACTGGCAAAAGAATTGGGGCCGAAGAAAATACGGGTCAATTCCATCAATCCAGGTGGCGTAGAAACCGAAGGCGCACACCAGGGTGGAATCGTGGGCAGCGACTTTCAGAAACAAATGATAGCGGAGACACCACTGGGAAGATTTGGGCAGCCTGAAGACATTGCGCCGATAGCCGTATTTCTGGCTTCCGCAGCTTCTGGATGGATGACAGGCGAAACCATTCTGGCGTCCGGCGGCCTTCGATAAGACCGGCATGAGCGTACGCCCTCTGTCAATGAATCAAAATGCAGAGGGCGGATTGCCTTCAATTTCAAGACAGCTTGCCTATAAACCCAGATGTTTATTTTCCGGGCTTGGCGCGCTCTTCCCGGCGTTCCGCAGCCCAGCCCTCTTTGGTGATCTGGCGTGTACGGCCCAGGGCCAGAGCGTCAGCAGGAACGGGATCGGTGATGGTTGATCCAGCAGCCACATAAGCGCCTTTGCCGATGCGTACCGGCGCCACCAGCGTGGAATCACTCCCGATGAAAGCTCCATCTTCAATCACAGTCACATGCTTGTTCACGCCATCGTAATTGCAGGTGATAGTTCCAGCGCCAACGTTGACTCCAGAGCCGATCTCGGAATCGCCAAGGTAGGTGAGGTGATTGGCTTTGGAACCGCGGCCGAGCCGGGTCTTCTTGGTCTCAACAAAGTTCCCCACATGAGCGCCTTCGCCGATCTCGCTCCCCGGACGAATGTGAGAATAGGGACCCAGCTGCGCTCCTGCGGCAATGCTGGATTGATCAATAATGCATCCCGGCCTGATCAGGACATTGTCGGCGATCTGTGAATCACTGATGACGCTGAACGATCGTATGCGGCAATCTGAGCCGATGCATGTCCGGCCAAGCAACTGGACGAATGGCTCAAGAATGGTGTCCGCGCCAATCTCAACATCGGGATCAATCACACAAGTTTCCGGACGATAGATGCTCACGCCCGCAGCCATCAGGTCATTGCATTTTCGCGCGCGCAAAGTGGCATCAAGAGAAGACAGCTCAGCCAGTGTGTTTGCGCCCAGGACTTCTGCCGCGTCAGCGGCTTTCAGTGCTATCACTTTGGTCTTGCTCTTGACCAGCAGTGCGGCCATATCAGTGAGATATAGCTCGCCATGGACATTGGCTGTGGTAAGGCGGTCAATATTGGCGAACAGAGGCCGTGTGGCAAAAGCGTAAATGCCGGAGTTGATCTCGCGTTCTTTTTGCTGCGATTTGCTGAGCGCCTTCTGCTCCACAATGGCCTTTACGCGATCACTGTCTGCGCTGGTGCGGATGACACGGCCGTAACCAAAGGGATCGGGCGGTTCGGCGGTAAGAATCGTCATGGCCGCTTTTTTAGCCAGATGAAAGTCGCGCAAACGGGCAATGGTTTCCGGCCGGATCAATGGTACGTCACCGGAAAGCACCAGAATATTTTGGTATCCAGCCACCTGTTCGCGGGCGCACATGATCGCGTGCCCTGTGCCGCGCTGGTCGGCTTGCAGGACAAATTTCACGCCCATGGGTTCCACGGCGGCGCGCACGTTCTCAGTCTGGTGGCCGGTGATTACGTGGATATTCTCAGCCGGTACAATCTGCTGCGCTGCCCGGATCACATGCGCCAGCAGCGGCTGTCCGGCGATTTCATGCAGCACCTTGGCGCGTTTTGATTTCAGGCGAGTGCCCTTGCCTGCCGCCATGATCACAATGGCAAAATCGCTGGCGCCAGTCATTGCTTGCTTATCCATGTTTGTTGAGCCGATGTTGGTTTGGGCGTATTAGGCATGAAGCATCATCTTAAAGCTTGCGGGGCCAAATCGGGAGTGCGGTCCTTCGAATTTGCCAGACGCATAATCTCCTGGCAGAGCAGCTCCGTGGCATGGCGGGCAAAGTGGCTTTCCAGGATAAAGTTCCCGGCAATGCACTTTACGCCGAGTTTTTCAATGGCGGGAATGTCCGCTTCCACCTGTTCGGCGTGCTCTCCCGCATAGCGTTCTCTCATGCTGGCTGAAACGGGCGCAGAATTCACCAGAGCGTAGTCAAAAATCTTGCGCGGGGAATGGTCATTGATCGCCTTGATGTGATCAGAGGCCTTCATGTTGAGGCTCTCATTCGCTTCCGTCATCAGGTTGCAGATAAAAACTTTTACGGCGCGCGAGTCAGCAATCGTTTCAGGAATGCCGCGCACGAGCAAATTAGTGACCAGGCTGGTGAAGAGTGAACCCGGCCCTATGGTGATAACGTCGGCTGCGGCAATGGCAGCAAGCGCCTGCGGCAGCGGCTCAGGATTGGCGGGCACCATGTGGAGTTCGATGATCCGCCGCTGGCTGGCATTGATATTGGTTTCACCCAGCACATGTGAGCCGTCGTCCATGATGGCTTCAAGCTGGACGTTGGCCGAAGTAGCAGGGAGTATGTGGCCGCGTGTGGCCAGGATTTCTGAGGCTTCCTTTACGGCGACGGCAAAGTCACCGGTCATGGCCGTGAGCGCAGCCAGAAATAAATTGCCGAAGTTATGTCCCTCAAGATCGCCGGAGCTGGAAAAACGGAATTGAAAGAGTTTGGAGATCAGGTTCTCATCTTCAGAGAGTGCAACCAGGCAGTTGCGGACATCGCCCGGCGGAAGCATTCCAAGTTCGCGCCGCAGGCGCCCGCTGGAACCGCCATCGTCACTCACGGTGACCAGCGCTGTAAGGTCAGAGATAAACGGGCCCGCTGGCGGCTCTTCACCGGCGCGCACGGTGTACTGCTTCAGGCCCTTGAGAAGAGTGGACAAGCCAGTGCCGCCACCGATGGCGACGACACGAATTCCCCTGGCTGAGCGGCCACGGTTCTGCTCTGCTGGGGACGGCATGTGCTTGGCTTAGCGTTTCCTTTGTTCAGAACTTGATGGGGGCGGATCTGTAGGCTCAGGATACAGCAATTCAGTGAATCGCGGATCGTCAGCCATATTCTGGAAGTCTGAGTCATTTCGCGCCTGGAAGCGGTTCTGCGGATTCAGACGAATGGCTTCACCAAGGTTCTTCAATGAGCTTTCCACCTGGCCGGTGAGGCAATCAACCACGGCCATGCCGTAGTAAGCAAAGTCAGCCTTGGCATTCTGTTTAAGTATCTTCTCCATGTGGCCGCGTGACTGATCGAACTGGCCGGAATTCATGAGAGACACGGCATAGTCAAAATGCTCTTCGTGCGTTTTGAAGCTGGTGGAAGCGCCGGCAAGCTGCTGGTTGCACAGGTTCAGATGGACGCGGGCACGGTCAATCAGCGCTGTTTGAGCGCCGGCAATGATCTTTTCCAGCAGACCCTTGGCTTTCTCGAATTTATGCTCCTGCATGGCCCTCAGAGCGGTCTCATAGTTTTGCACAGCCTGTGCAAAACCAGGGTCTTCCTTAAAAGTCGGCTTGGGCTGCGGGGCAGGTGGTTTCTTCCCAGACATCGTCGTTCTATTCCTAATCGCTTGTGTTTCCTGAGGTTTAGCAGGCGAACGTTTAAGACTTCCTGCCGTTTTTTTCTTCATTCTATTGTTTCCTTGCGGCCCGAGTCGGAATAGCGATGAATACAGGCTGTGGAAATCGGAAGATCAGCTATCCCGCCAGCGACAGGGCTGCTTAAGGGGTGCAGCCCTTTATACGCAGAAATTCTGGACGCGTCAACTGCACCAAATTTTGTGCAACTAATTTATCGGAGGGACGTTCTGAAGGTCAACCAACTTATAGTCGCCATGGATGATGCCGTCACGGATCATCTTGGCTGACCAGCCCTTCTTTGACTGCCGATAAGAATAGAGAGCTTCCTGAATGCAGGTACCGCAGTAAGCGCCGTGCGTGCTTTCAAAGCAGCTGCGCAGACTTGAGTGGCCGTGGCTGCGGTCACAATAGCAATAGCACGGCATCTGGTACAGAATTGAGGAGACTTTGGCGGCAGCTTTGTATGATTCCGTCTGGGCCGGTGCAATCAGGCCCTGAGGCGTGAGGTCCTTCTGCGTGACCAAGGGCGGTAGCTTGGTAGCTGCGGATGGAGCCGCGGGATGGAATGCTGGAACAGCCGGCTGCTGGTTCAATTGCGCATGAGTCATGGCAGCAGCAAGAAGAATCGCGAGCACACCCAGAAAATGCTTCATATCGCTCCTATTTTACTCCAGAACAGGCATACTCTGAAATGGAAACCATGCCGCCTTTAAACTACGTATAATCTAGGAGTACCGATTCGGGAGAGAGTGAATGGAGATGCCCGACCAACCTACGACGCAGGTCCAGCCAGAGGCGGCGCCTCCGGCATCCGAACCTGATTATCTACGCACGTTGCGTACATGGATGCGCGACCTCTTCTTCTGTATCGTCGTTTCATTTTTCATTATTCTATTTGTGTATCAGCCAGTGAGGGTAGAAGGCGGCAGCATGGAGCCCGGCCTGGAAGACCAGGAGCGGATCTTCATCAACAAACTCGTGTATCGCCTGGAGAGCATTGAACGCGGCGACATTATTGTTTTTCGCTATCCGCGGGACACGCATAAAAGTTTCATCAAACGTGTGATCGGCCTGCCCGGGGACCATATTTATATCGCATCTGGCCACGTGTTCGTAAACGGCAACCAACTATTGGAGCCCTACGTCCCTTCTGATTACCAGGATGCGAGATCGTTTGCAGAAATCGTAGTGCCCAACAGTGCCTATTTTGTTCTGGGCGATCATCGCTCCATGTCCAATGACAGCCGCGAGTTTGGCCCGGTAATGCACGGTTACATTTATGGCAAGGCCGTCTTTGGCTATTGGCCCATGGAGAAACTGGGAATTCTTCACTAAACAAACGATGCTTACGAAGCTCAAGGTTTTTCTGATCCGCAAACTGGCCAGAAAACGGCTGGGAAAAGATATCGCGCCACTGAACACCATCGCCACCAATCCTGACGTTCTGGTGGCTTACGCCAGGTTCGGTATGGCCCTGGACAAGACCACCTTTGTCCCGGCGAAGTTAAAAGTGCTGGGGCAGATACGCGCGGCCAAACTGGTAGAGTGCCCTTTTTGAATTGACATCAACTCTGCCGGGGGCAGACGCACGGGCATCAGCGACGATCAGATCAGGAACTTGAACTGGTATCCGGAGAGCGATCTGTTTACGTCCGATGAAAAACTGGTACTGGAACTGGCGGACGCCATCACCGCTACACCTGCAAAAGTTACACCGGAGTTGCGTGAGCGCTTGCAGAAGCGATTTTCAACGCCGCAACTGGTAGAACTGGCCGCAGCCATTGCGTGGGAGAATTACCGGGCCCGTTCCAACCGGGTCTTTGGCTTCGGTAGTGAAGGGTTCTATAAGCCAGCAGGCTAGCCTTTAGCAACTTTCTTAGGTCTTCCGCCCAGTTTTCCGTTTGCCCTCGAAGCCGCCTTCTTGGCAGCGCTCCGGGACTGGCCGCCGGTTTGACCAAGTCTTGATGCCATCCACTTTCTGGAGCCAAGAAGGCCTTCCAAGAGGCCCGGCACGTAGAGATCCGCATCCAGTTTGGGAAAATGGATGCCAAAGCCGGATGGGGTAATCTCAATTTCCTCGAGCTGAGATGGTCTGGCATTTTCGAAACCCTGAGCGTCCTGTGGTGAAAGACTTAGAGTCAGTTTTGAGCTTAGATTTATTACAATGCGCCCGCTCCTGCGATCATAATGCGCAGAGACAGCCCGGGGATTCGATGCCTGCAGGTTCTTAGCACGCTGGTTTGCTATTTTGAAATCATCACGCGATGCCATGAATTTCCTCCCATGACCGGCAAAGCTCTTCCAGATGCTTTGTCAAAACGGTTTGAATGTGCGAAAGTTCCCGCCTGGAAAAGCCATAGTTCTCACGCAGTTCCGCCGGTCCAGCCGCACAGTTCAGATTGAATACTGCCTCAGAGCCGCGTCCGATCACATGCACGTGGGCCGGCCGGTGATCGTTCAAATAGATCACCACACGCAGTCCACTAAATCTGAGGACCGTTGGCATTTCATTGATTGTATAATAAACCTAAACGGTTGGGTTTATTATTGCAGGCATTAAAAAGGCTGTTTATTCGCTGCGCAGCGAGATCATGGGGTCAATGCGGGCCGCACGACGAGCGGGAACGTAACTGGCGAACAAAGCTACCGCCACGAGCAGAATGGCAATAGTTGCGTATGTTATGGGGTCCGTAGCGGCCACGCCAAACAGGAACACGCTTACTACACGACTGAAGGCAAAGGCAGCCAGCAGGCCTGTCACTACACCAAACAAGGCCAGCACCAGTCCCTGCCGGACCACCAGCCGCAGGACGCCGCGCTGCGTTGCGCCCAGCGCCATACGAATGCCGATTTCGCGTGTCCCCTGGCTGACCAGATAGGACATTACGCCGTAAATTCCGATCGTCGCCAGAGACAGCGCCAGGCCGGCAAAAACGCCCAATAGGACCGTGGAGAAGCGCCGCCGTGCCAGAGAGCCGGCAATGCGCTGCTCCATGGTGAGCACGCGGAACATGGGTAGGTCGCGATCGAGTTCGCGCAATTCGTGATTGACTGCGGGCGCAAGCATGGCGGGATCCGTGCTGCTGCGCAGGACCACATTCATCGCGTGGCTGATGAACTGGCTTTGCGGCATGTAGAGGGCGATGCGCGAATCGGAATCAAGAGCATCCTGCTTGATGCGGCCCACAACACCCACCACGGTGGCCCATTGCGGCTTGGATGCAAGATCGCCAAAGCTGATGCGTTTGCCCAGAGGGTCCTGATTGGGCCAGAGCTGCTGGGCCATGAATTCATCCACCAGGAGCACGCGAGGCTTGTCCGCCGTGTCCTGATCATTGAAGAGACGGCCTTTTAGCAGCGGAATCTGCATGGCTTCAAAATAATGTCCGCTGGCAATCCGTTCATCGGCATTGATGAAGGTTTCACCCGGCGGAAGAACGCGGCCTTCCACGGTAATCGGCCCCCAGGCAAACATTTCGCTGAGCGGCAGTGAGGAGATGCCGCCCGCTGCTGTGACTCCCGGCAGACGTTCCAGGCGCTCCCATAGCTGGCGATAGGTAGCGCGCACCAGTTCCGGATCTTTATATTTGTCGCTGCTCATGGCGAGCTCAAGGGTGAGCACGTTGCTGGGATTGAACCCGGGCGAGACATTTTGCAGGCGTATGAAGCTGCGGAGAAGCAGTCCGGCAACAATCAGCACGACCACGGAGATGGCGAGTTCAGTGACTACCAGAAGCCGGCGCAGATTGTTGCCGCGTCCCCACATAGCACTGGCGCCCGCGGAGCCGCGATCAGAATCTTTCAACACCATATGCAGGTCAGGCCGCGCAACGCGCAAAGCCGGCGCCAATCCAAACAATATCCCCGAGACAACGGAAATCAGCAAGGTAAACAAAAGTGCGTCACCGCGGACACCGACCTCGCTGAGACGGGGGACGCTTTTGGGGCCAAGGACATGGGTCCAGTGAATGGACACGATCGCCAGCAGGATACCCAAAATGCCGCCGCCGATTGCCAGCAGAACGCTTTCCGTGAGCAGCTGGCGAATGATGCGTCCGGCGCTGGCGCCAACGGCGGTGCGCACCGCAATTTCTCTCTGCCTGCCCACAGCGCGAGAGAGAAGAAGATTGGCCACGTTGACGCAGGCAATCAACAGGACGCACGCTACAGCGGCCAGCAGAAGCCATAACGTGTGGCGCACATTGCCCACTACCTGCTCCAGCAGCGGCAGTATCACAAAAGTAAGTCCGCCATTGGCGGGATAAACTTCCGGATGCGACTGGCGCAGACGCGCTGTGATGGTGGCCATTTCAGCGCGGGCCTGCTGCAGTGTGACTCCGGGCCGCAGCTTGGCCATGATGTTGTAATCCTCATGCCCCCGTACCTCCTCGGCTCCAGCAGCGAGCGGCATGGGGATCAGGATGTCCGCCTGGTCTGCGCCATCGAGCGTGGGCAGGACTTCATGCGGCAGGGAATAACTCTTGGGCAGGATTCCAACTACTTCATAAAGGTGAGAGTTCACCGTAATCTGGCGGCCCACCATCTGGGGATTGGAGCCATAGCGTCGCGCCCACATGCCATAGCTCAAAACCGCCACGTTGGGGCTGCCGAAATGGTCTTCCTCCGGAGTGAAGAGCCTTCCATACAGGGCCTTTGCCCCGGTCATGGACAGCAAATTGCTCGAAACTCTTACCACGCCCACGCGTTCGGGCTCGCCATCACCCGTGAGATTGTAGTTGCCGCCAATGGCGAGCGCGACCTGCTCAAATCCATGATGGCCGTTCTTGATGTCAAAATACTGTGCCGTGGAAAACCAGTCCTGCGTAATGCCCAGGCCGGGCGAGGTATTCCAGAGAATCACCAAACGGTCAGCGTCTTTATAAGGCAGAGGGTGCAATAGCAGCGCGCTGGTGATGCTAAAAATGGCGGTATTCGCGCCAATGCCAATCGCCAGCGACAATACAGCCGCCAGAGTGAATCCGGGGCTCTTCGCGAATGCCCGTAGGGCATATCTAAGATCTCGAACGAGCGTTGGCATGGCAACGGGAAATTATCCTACCATGCACTGTTGCCTCCCGCCCATCACGTGTTTCCCTTATGAAATGTGTTATTCGTAACGCAATGCAATCATTGGGTCCACCTTCATGGCGCGGCGCGCAGGCAGAGAACATGCCACCGGCTCGCATGGAGACTTTGTAGAAGTGCAAGGGGAAGGCTTGCGCCCAGTCATTTCATCCCAGCCTTGATCTACCAGCCTTGTGCGATGGCGGCGATGATCCGCGACAGGGCCTCCACGTCGCGCACGTCAACCACCTCTGCCGGTGAGTGTGAATAGCGCAGAGGCCAGCCCAATGCGACATCTGTGGCGCCATAGAGCAGAAATGCCGCGCCGTCATTTCCGCCGCCTGTTACGCCGTACTGTGCGGGAATGGAGGCAGTTTTGGCCATGGAGACCACGCGTTCCGCCAGGCTGCGCGGGACAACGTTGGAGTTATCGACAGCGCGCACGACAAAGCCCTGGCCGAGAATGCCATCACCGAAGCGCTTGGATTCCAGAGGCGAATCGGCGCTCACGAATGTATCGACGGCAAAAACATAGTCCGGGGTTCTGCCTAGTGCAGCCAGATGTTTGGCTGCGGCTGCGGCGCCTTCCAATCCAAGCTCCTCACTGGTGGACCAGATAAAGGTAACGTCACGGCCTTTCAGCTCGGGACCAAGGGCCCACGTAGCCGCTACCAGAGCTGTGCATCCGACGCGGTCATCAAACGCGCGCGCCGCCGCGCGGCGGCCCATCAGCTTGTGATACTGCTTGGCAACCGTGACGAAGTCGCCGGTCTTGATGTGCATTGCGGCAACATCTTCAGGATTGCGCGCCCCGATATCCATGTGAAACATCTGGCGTGGATTGCGCGACCACTGAAAATCAGGCTTGTCCCAGCCTTCAGGGAGTTCGAGCACGCCGGGCCAGATGCGCTGCCCGGAATGGACCATCGCCACATGGCCAAGGAAGTACGCCAGCACGCCTCCACCTTTGGGTTCAAGCTCAAGACGGCCATCCGGCAGGATGGCATGAACTTCATAGCCGATCTCATCCATGTGCGCGACCACGGCAATGCTGGGATTCTTGGTGTTGGCGTTTTTCATGCCCGGCGATTTATCGCCCGTATTTCCCGCGGTTCCGTTCCAGTGCAGGATGAGGTTGCCGGCGTCGTCAGCTTCAGGCTTGGCCCAGGCGGGTAGCAGCGCGGCCACAGTGTCACGCATGTTTTGTTCGTGACCGCCGCTCACGCCGTAGGTTTCAATTAGCTTTTTGAGTATGGCCTCCGTTGCGGGTGCAGTGGCGGGACGGTCCGGTGCGCCGGGTTCCGCGTAAGCGCCTGTCTCGGCGAGAGGCTTCTGCGTGGAGCCCTCAAGGTATTGCTCCAGCACCGCAATAAGCGCATTGAGATCGCTGGCATCGATAATCTCGGCCGGTGTTGAAGGAAAGTTCGTCGCAATGGAGAGGTGGACGGTGCGCTCCGGAAGTTTAGCCTGGGCCATATACCCGCCGCGCGGGAGAAGCGGCGCGGAGAGATCAATGCCCATGGAGACATTGATTTGTCCGGCGATCTGCTTGAACTCAGCCGCAAAGCCGCTGAGATCAGCATCCGGCTTTTCCGCAGCGATCACAATACCGCTGCCCGGCGCTTGCTTAAAGCTGGGAGCAGCTTCGCGCTGGGCATTGGAATTACCTCCGGCCGCGCTGGATCTGGAGCCGCCTTGCGTGTTGGCTGCAGCAGGCGGAGCGGGCGGACGCATGAGACGCCCAACATAGATCATTTCGTCAGGATTGAGCTGATAGAGAACTTTTTGCAGACCACGCGCGCCGAGCCATTGCTGGGTGACGAAAGCAACGGTGAGAGTGCCCTTGAGTTTGCCGGCATCAAAAGTGCGCAGCAGCTCAAGCAGTGCGGCTGCGCCAAAGCGGTCGCCAATCGCGGGTGAGGTGAATTTCCTTCCCAGATCGAGCCAGTAAAAATGGCGGTCAATAGCAAGCGGGCTGAGCACATCAGCGCCGCCGGCGCGCGCCTGGTCCGCTGAAGTTGCTCCCACGTCAACATACATATTATCGAGATCAGCCATGCTCGGAGGATGCTGCCGCTGCGGCTGTAGATGGATGGAAACCCCACCCATTGCACCGTTGATCCACGTGCCTTTGGCGGTTTGCAGCTTCACCGGCTGCGCGGCATAGAGTTCATTGAACAATGGCAGATTACCGCCTTGCGGAAGGCGTTGCAGCGTGAGGTATCCGTCCGGCGTGATGCCGCTCACGACGTAACCAGGTTCATCGATAGGCGCAACCAACAGCCGTTTGGGTGATCCGGAGCCCAGAGTGACGGTAACGTTGCCCAGATTGTCCGTTACCGGCTTGTAGTGCTGCGGCATGGCCAGCAGACGCGTACTAATGATCTTGCCAACACTCTGCTCATAGCCGGAGACAGCAGGTGTCTGGACCAGTTCAGCCAGCGCCGCTGCAATGGATTGTGATCCCGGCGGGTTGGACTGTGCGTTTCCAGGCAAAGCAGCGATGAAGAACATGGCGACAAGAGCAAGACGGAGCAAAAATGCGGTCATGGGAGCCTCTGTTTAAGAGCGATATATCCAGGCGAGAAAGAGTAAATGAGAGGGGAAGGGAAAGAAAGGGCTGAACGGACCAGCAGTCAATCTCTCCATCGCTTCCTCTGCGGTCTTGCCATATTCAAGCCTTATTCCTAGAATTCATCGGGCAGTAATCGCAAGGGAGGTAGTGGCATGGCACGTGGTTCCGGAATTTTACTTTTCATGACGTTGCTGACTGTTACAGCGCCTGTGGCCGTGGCGCAGACAACCATGACCTGGACCATCGACGGAATCCAGCGGCAAGCTCTGGTGTTTGCGCCTATGCCAGCAACCAACGCCCACAAAATCCCACTGGTATTTGCTTTTCATGGACATGGCGGCACCATGCAGAGCGCCGCACAGGGGATGCACCTGGAGACGCTCTGGCCCGGAGCGGTCATTGTGTATCCACAGGGGCTAAAGACGCCGAGCCGCGTTGATCCGCAGGGAAAGAACTTTGGCTGGCAGGTGCAGGCCGGCCAGGCGGGGCTCGATAATCGCGACCTGAAGTTTTTTGATGCGATGGTGGTCACGATGCACGAGAAATTTCCCGTGGATGATGCGCGCATCTATGCCACTGGGTTTTCCAACGGCGCAATCTTCAGTTATCTGCTGTGGGCGGAGCGCGGCAAAACCCTGGCAGCCTTTGGAATTGTTGCGGGAAGACTTGATCCGGCTGAGCATCTTACCTTGCCGCGGGCCGTGGTGGTCATTGGGGGGACGAACGATAACATTCTGCCATTTGCTTTACAGCAACAGACGATCAATCTTGACCGCCCAAATCAATAGCGCTTCCGGTGCTGGCCAGTCATGCGGGCCTATTTGTACGTTCTATCCTTCCACAACGCAGACTCCAGTGGTGACTCGGATTCATGACGGCGGCCACTTCTATCCACCCTGGGCAGGGTCGGCGATTGTGGCATTTCTCAAGCTGCATAAGCTGTGAAACTTTTATGTGCGTTGTGACAAGAGCCCGTTTCGCTGGCAACGGGGCTTCAGAGGTTCTGTGCGTGATCGCCGCGGAGATTTACTGCACGGGGAAAGGGCCCTTTCTCCCCGGCTTCTCGGCAGCGATTCTCTCAAATACCGCCTTCACGACCCGGTCACAACGCACGGCGTGGAACTGGTAGAGGTCGGTAGCGCGGCCCTTGGCGCGGGCATAAAGGTCCTTGCGCAACATGGCATGGGCACGGTGCAGCCGGGTCTTGACCACTGCGTCACTCACGCCAAGGCTCTCGGCGGTTTCCGCCACGCTCATCTCTTCCACTTCACGCAGTACCACCACGGTCCGGTAGGCTTCCGGTAGATGGTTAATCGCCTGTTCCAGCAGTTCACGAGCTTCAGCGGTTGCGGTGCCGGCTTCCGGGTTGGGCGCTGAAGATTTCATCATTGGCATGAATTCTCCGTTTGCGGGGAGGGCGTCAAGTTCATCCATCCGGCCGCGGCGCCGTTTGCGCGCCAGCGCTTCATGGATGGCAATGCGGGTCAGCCAGGTGGAAAATGCCGCTTTGCCTGCAAACTGGTCCAGGTGCTCATAGGCGCGCACGTATGCATCCTGCATCACGTCTTCGGCCTCGCCATCATCACGCAGGATCGAGCGCGAAACCCGGTACAGCCGCTGATTGTAGCGGCGCATCAGGATCTCAAACAGCGCGGTTTCACCGGCGAGCACACGGCTCACCACTTCCTCGTCTTGCAGTTCGCTTTGTACGGTTACCGGGACCACCATGGTACTCACCTGGTTTCCCTCCATGCCTGAATAGAGTCAGCGTGGGAGCTAAAGGTTACAATCTCTAAGTCCTTTAGGAGCATAGAAATGCGGAGACTTGCCATCCTTTTAATTATATTCCTGATGTCTGGGCTGGCGTGGAGCCAATGGCAGCCGCAAAATAGCGGGACAGACGTTCAACTCCGCGGCATCAGCGCTGTTTCCGACAAAGTGGCGTGGGCCAGTGGGGCCGGCGGAACGGTGTTGCGCACCGTCGACAGCGGTGCGACGTGGCAGCGCGTGGAAGTTGTTGGCGCCAGCGCTCTCGATTTTCGCGACATCCAGGCCTTCGACCAGAACACGGCGTTCGTGCTCAGCATCGGGCCGGGCGAGCAGTCTCGTATTTACAAAACCAGCGACGGCGGCAAAATCTGGCAGCTTCAATTCACCAACAAAGATCCCAAAGCGTTCTACGATTGCTTTGCTTTCTGGGACAGTACGCACGGTATCGCCCTCAGTGACTCCGTAGACGGCAAGTTCCCGCTGATCTCCACATCGGACGGCGCGACCTGGAATCCAGTAGCGGTGAAGAAAATGCCGGCGGCTTTGCCGAATGAAGGAGCGTTCGCTGCGAGCGGCACCTGCATTGCGACGTTCGGTAAAAAAGACGTCTGGTTCGGCACCGGCGGCCCCGCGGCGCGCGTGTTTCATTCTTCTGATCGCGGACAAACCTGGACTGTGGCCGAGACGCCGATCATTCATGGAGCCGCTACACAAGGCGTTTTCTCTCTGGCGTTCTGGACCAGCCAAGATGGAGTTGCTGTTGGCGGTGATTACAAAGAACCGGAGCGGAGCGAGAAAACCGCGGCATTTACGCATGACGGTGGCAAAACATGGAAGCTGTCCGCTCATCCTCCATCCGGCTATCGTTCAGCCGTGGCGATTCAATACTACGAACGAGCTCCCCTCGTGGTTGCGGTTGGAACCAGTGGAGAAGACGCGTCTTCTGACGGAAACGCCTGGAATTTTCGCCGGCATGGCGATTACAACGCCGTGAGCTTTGCCTCGCTCGAAATCGGGTGGGCTGTGGGGCCCCATGGACTGATTATGCGTCTGCCCGCTTTTAATATCGACTGATTCGCCATGTCCCCACGCAGATCGCAATCGCTGCCCGTCATCTTCCTCATCTGCATTATTGTTGGGCTATTTCTGTTTCGTTATTTACGTCATCCTCCGCCTCCGGTATTTACCTGCGGGGCACACTGCGGGGCCGAGCGCTGGCGAATCAAGACAGTGTTTGATAGTGACGCGAAGAACATCAACTTCTCGCCGCGGCACAACCAGCATTGCTGAACTGGTAGCTTTGCGCGCCCCTGAGGTGCTCAGTCATGAACGCTCCAGCGCGGAGAAGCAGGTCTTTTCAGTTGAAGCGGTATTACTCGGGTGGAAGCAGGAGGCAGGCGAGCACGGCGATCACGACTTCCACCTGGCGCTGGCCGATCCCAATGATGTCAGCCGCACCATGATCGCAGAGGTTCCTGCCGTTGAATGCCGCGGCGCGTGCAGCTCTTTGCAGGCACAGCACTTTGTAGAGGTGCGCCAGGCGCTCACCGCCCAACTGGCGGAGCCGCAAGCCCATTTTCGCCGGTTCACTCCGGCATGGGTGGTGCGCGTGGAAGGCGTGGGCTTTTTTGATGTCTTTCACGGCCAGATTGGTGTGGCGGAAAACTGCATGGAGTTGCACCCGCTATTAAAGGTCGAATTCGTCCGTCAGCTCAGCCCGGAATTCCCGCTGCCCCGCCGTATTGAACCGCCGGCCGAACATCATTGTGGGCGGCTGGATCGCGACGGACGTTTTGCAGATGAGGAATAGGCGCCGCTTATGTGCGGCCAAAAATGCTCCAACGACTCATTCGCAGCGAATGGCGTTCCGGCGGTCAACCTTCCCGGCGTTTTCACGGACCAGGAAACCCAGATTCAAAGCCACGGTGCGTTTCGCGCGCGGATATCATCGGACAAGCTGGTGCGGAGCTCTCGTGCCGCCACGAGGATTTTTTCCAGTCGCGGTCTATGTATCGGTTTTGTGTGGTCCTGTTGCAGCAGCTTGTCGTCCAGCACCTCCTGCATCAATGACTTCAGGTTAAAGTAAGGGCGACGGCTTGACCGCGAAAGGTAGATACCGCCCTCAGCGAAGTACCAATCGCGCATATCGCCGGAGACGGCCTTGATAACGTCAAAGGTCACGGGCGCTTCAGGCGAAAACTCCGCCAGAGGTTTGGTCTTTGGCCAAAGCTCCTTGTAGAGTTCAAGCCTTTTTTTGCGAAGGTCTTTATCGTACTCGACCGTCAAATCCAGACGAATCTTGGATCGTGTGCTGAAGTAGGTGAGGGCCGAAGACAGAATTCCGCTGACCAAACCCGTGATCACCGAGGACATGGAAACATCGCCCATGGAGCACCATTCCTTGGATACTGCAGTTGAGCAGCATACCTTGACGGTTTGGGAAAGTCGACAACACTTGAATCCGCGCCAAACCGCACACTTTGTTACGCCAATGGCCGGACAATTTTGCGGAGCAGGAATGATGGCCGCTTTGCGGATACGGAATAAAGAGGCTGCTCGACGAGCCGCAGGAGCTTTCGGAATGAACCCTTCTGTGTTTGACCCATCTCTCCTTTGCTCATTAGAATTTGGCCCTCACCATGGAGGTAGTAATGAACGTCTTCTGTGCTACCAAGCGCGTATCCATCTCTTACTTAACGGCAAAAATATTCATGGCCGCAGGTCTTTTGCTCGCGGCCAGTACACTCTCTGCTCAGCCAATTCCACCGCCGGGTCTGGTGATCGGTTCCGGAAATACCGCAACAGCTGATCCATCCTTGTCCCGTCCTAACACAACGCCTTGCGTTGTTACCTTGTTTAACAATTTTGCTTTTGCAGATTTTTCTCCCAAGCCATTTTCCTTCACTCCTCCCGCGGGATGTCCGGGGCCGTGGGCGAAAGTAGTATTGAACGCGGATTTTTCCATTCAGGCCGGAAGGCAGTTTGACCGCACGGCGGAAATCTGGATTGGCGGCGTGAACGTCTATTTCGGCACCACTTCTGAGCCTTCAGGAGCGGTGGCGCGTTCCTGGCACATTGAGCGCGATCTCACTGACTATTCTGCGCTGCTCAATACCACACAGAACGGCCGCGTCGATCTGGGCAACCTGGTGAACTCAACCTTCACCAGCACTTTGTTTGGGACAGCCACGCTGGAGTTCTATCCTCTGGCGCACCATCAGGAGGCTCCGCGCACGGCCGATCTGATTTTGCCGCTGGCCTCCGATCCAACAGGTGGAACAGCGTTTCTCTCCACTTCCAACAGCACGCTGGCCAAAACATTTACGCTCCCCAAAAATGTTGAGCAGGCATTTCTTGACATAGTCGCTGAAAGCCAGGCTGGCGACGAGTTCTGGTACACCTGCGTGCCGGACGACGTGGCCAACGAGCTGCAAAGCTGCGGTGGCGCCGCATTCCGTGAAAGCCAGGTTTCCATCGACGGAACACCAGCGGGCGTTGCGCCTGTCTATCCGTGGATTTACACCGGTGGAATCGATCCGCTGCTGTGGCGTCCGATTCCCGGAGTTCAGACACTCAATTTTGCTCCTTACCGGGTTGATCTCACGCCTTTCGCGGGTCTGCTCAGCAACGGACAACCGCACCAGGTTTCCGTGAGCGTGTTTGGCGCCAACAATGGGTTTTCCACCACGGCCACTCTGCTGGTATTTCAGGACCATGGATCGCAACAGGTGACCGGTGAAGTTACGCGCAATACGATTGGCGTTCCGAATCCTAACGTGGTTGAAAATCTGACTACCGCGGCGGATGGGAGCATTACAGGTTCAGTCACGGTAAGTTCTTCACGCAACTTCCGCGTGGAAGGGTTCGCAAGGACCTCGCATGGGCGCGTGGAAACCAATGTACGGCAGAACATTCAATTCTCCAGCCGTCAGGATTTCAACATCACGAACACGGCCTTTGTGCAGAGCATCAAGCAACGCACTTCCATTTCTTCTGAAACCCGGACGAATGGCCATGGCGGCGGGAAATCGGCACAGCGCTTTGAATGGCCTCTGGACCTGACTTTCAGCTTCAATGTAAATGCAGATGGCTCCGGTGGATCGCAGACCACCACGATCCGGCAGCAATTGCTGAGCGCGGCCACGCAACATGGCGAGGATGGCCGTGATTCATTCAGCGTGGTATCCAACACGGTTACACCCAGTGACACGTTGCTGTTCGATGCAAACTTCAACATCACCGGCAGCCGCGGCCAGCAAAGCGCGCAGGAGTTTTTCTCCAATGACTCTTCCAGCGGATGCTTCAGCCGGAAGATCACAGCTTCTGCGGGCCTGTTGACAACGATTACTGATGGCGCTCTCTGCAAGAAACATGACAAAGACGGAGATAGATAAGAAAACGGTGTGAAGGGCGCGGACAAATGAGTCCGCGCCCAACTGCCGCCAGCTGCAAAGCCACTACCGATTTTTGCCGCTGAAGAAATAAAGCGCGGTATGATTTGCTTGATCAATCAAGAGGTGGATTTTCATGGCGCCGTCATCTGGCACAGCAATCGTGGATGTAACCAACTACGATCTCAAACAGGCTCCCTGGCACTGCGACCAATTGGAGCGGGGTAAGGTGCTGTTCTTCAGCCATGTGCCTTTCGAGTTTCCAGATGCTGACCGTGAATTCCTGCTCTCCCAGAAACAGACCGGTTCGCGCTTCCACAAGAACATTTCCTACCGCCCGGCAAAGGACATCCTGAAAGGTGTAGACGACAACTCACCGGATCGCGAGCGCATGAACGCCATTATGCGTAACTTCTCCGTTGCGGTGACGAGGTTTATTGCGCAGTTCCTGTCGCCGTATGCTGGCAAGATGAAGCTGGATTTTGCCAGTTTCCGTCCGCTGGAAGAACAAGGCCGCGACCTGCCACTGCATAAACGCAATGACCTGCTGCATGTTGACGCGTTCCCCACGCGGCCCACGCATGGCGCACGCATCCTGCGCGTCTTTGCGAACATCAATCCGTCGGTTGGGCGCGTTTGGAACGTGGGAGAGCCGTTTCATGATTTTCTTCCCAAGCTGATGAAGGTGAAAAGAATCGGGCCTTCCACCAGCGGCGTGGGCCGCGCTCTTGCACACATGGCCAGCAAGATCGGCCTGCCGGTCCCCGACCGTTCGCCCTACGACGAGTTCATGCTCTACCTGCATGACTGGCTCAAGGAAAATTCTGATTTCCAGAAGAACGCGCCGAAACAGGAGCTGGTTTTTCCTCCAGGCAGCGCGTGGATGGTCTATACCGACGGCGTTCCTCACGCCGCCATGTCAGGACAATACGCATTGGAGCAGACCTTTATTGTTCCCAGAGAAGCGCTGGTCACGCCGCAGGTGGCGCCGTGTCAGGTGTTGGAAGACGGCAATTACGTGCCGCGAGTTGCTGTCTAACTGTTTGAACTATCGCCGCAAATTCTAAAACGCAGGACCGGTCATTCGATACAATGCCCTGTTTATGAAACTAATCAGACTGTCCCTCTTCTTCATCATTTCCTCTGTCGTTGTGGCGGCCCAAAACGCGCCCGTCGTCATCCGCGCCGGAACCTTGCTGGATGGCAAAGGCCACGTGCTGCACAATGTTTTGATCGTGGTGGAGGATGGCAAGATCGTGCGCGCGGAGCCGAATGCGAAAGACCAGCGGTCGCAGGAATCGGTTTTTTACGATCTCAGCAGAATGACGGTGATGCCGGGCTGGATTGATCTGCACGATCACATTACCTGGCACTTTGGCCCCAATGGCCACATGGAAGACAAGAGTGAAACGCCATCGCAGGCTGCGCTTGCTGCCGCAGGCAATGCATACACTACGCTGATGGCCGGGTTTACTACTGTCCAAAGCGTGGGCTCGCCGGAAGACAGGGATTTACGGGCGGCCATCCGTAGCGGCGCAGTACCAGGCCCACGGCTGTTGACCTCATTGGAGCCGATTGAAGATTCCAAGCTAACGCCAGAGCAGATTCGCGAAGCGGTGCGCAAACTCAAGGCCGAGGGCGCCGATCTGGTAAAGATCTTTGCTTCGCGCAGCATCCGCCAGGGTGGCGGTCAGACGCTCACCGATGAACAGCTTCAAGCCGCATGTTCTGAAGCGAAGGCACAAGGCCTGCGCACGCTGGTGCATGCGTATCGCGCGGCGGTGCGGGCAGCGGCAAATGCCGGCTGCACCGAGGTAGAGCATGGGACTTTCGCCACGCAGGAAGACCTGGACGCGATGGCGCAACACGGAACCTTCTTTGATCCGCAGGTGGGGCTGGTGATCCACAACTATCTGGATAACAAAGATAAGTTCCTTGGCGCAGGCTCCTACACTGAAGAAGGTTTTACCAAGATGCAGGAGGCCCTGCCCATCATTGCTGAGATGTTCAAGCACGCGCTGGCGACAAAAAACCTGAAGATCGTTTTCGGCACGGACGCCGTTGCGGGAGCGCATGGGCGCAACGCGGAAGAATTTATCGATCGGGTGCAGGCGGGGGAAGATCCCATGGACGCGCTGGTCGCAGCCAATTCGCGCGCGGCGGAGTCACTGAACATGCAGAATCAGATCGGCGCGATTGCGCCGGGCATGCAGGCTGACATCATTGCCGTGGATGGTAATCCCCTGAAAGACATCACTGCCGTGCGACGCGTTGCGTTCGTGATGAAGGGTGGGAGAGTGTATAAAAACCAGGCTGCCAGCCACTAGCCGTTCGCAGAAGACCCACCAGCAGATGGAAAAAGTAAAGGAAATGTTGAGCGGTTAAGCAGGTTCTGCCTAGATGTCGAGGGGAGCGCAAAGGGCATTACTCAGGGCAAAAAAATTAGATGAGCTCGAATTCGCCTTTTTCCCCGCCGATACGGGCACGCAGGAGCGGTTTCTTGCCTGGGGTTGTATTGAAGTCAAGGTCCAGTTTGCGGGCGTCATCTGCCACTTGTTTGGGCGAGGGAGACTCCGCAGAAAACTGCAGCAGCTTGCAGCCGGAAGGCGCATCCTGCGCGGGATGGACTGAGCTGCGGTCCCACTCAATGAAGAACGGGAGCAACCCATCGCGGTCGTCTTTGAGGCCAAATGATTTCCAGCGCAGCACCTTGCCGTCAGGCCGCGCGCGGGAACCATCTCTCACCGCTTCCATGGCGATTCCTGCAGCAGTGGCTTTTTTTGTAATAGCGGCCAGGTCATCGGTATGTGCTGCCCAGCCGATGAGACGGGGCTCGTGAAATGGGTTCAGCCGGGCGGCCCAGAATTCCCGGCTTGCAGGCGAGCCTACCTGCTGCGGATCGGGCGCAATGATCTCCAGATAACGGCGCGGCCCGAGTGCCAGCAGCGCATTGCAGGTGCCGCGTCCGGGGTGCACTCCGCCGAACACAGCGCGCACGCCGCTGCGCTCTTCCATCCAGGCAATGCCGTGGTCGAGATCGCTCACGCCGAGAAGTATGTGGTCGAGATCAGCCGGCACGCAGGATATCTTAAACGGAATAGCCAATGAATGGCGTGCCATGAGGGCGGCTGCGGCGAGCGCGAGAAATCGGCGGCGAGGAATGGGAGTGGACACGTTCGGCTCTGGGGGATTGTACACCGCAGGATACGGGACGGGGCGCTAGCGAACGCCACTATCGGAGCGCAGCGCAATCTAAGGTCGTGAACTTGTTCCAACTGCGGCGGTCTATGCGGAGACGCTCTCTCAACGTCCGTTCTTGGCGTACTGTGAGCGTACGACGAAGAGCTTTTCCAACTCGCGGCTGTCGAGCGAGCGAGCGCACCCAAGTTGCCGGGTGGCCAGCACGATTTTGGCATAGTGCTCCACGGCTTCCATTCTCATATAAGCGCGGCAAAGATCTTCACCATAGGTCACGACTCCATGGTTTGCCATGAGGATGGCGTCATGGAAGGGGATGAAGGGACGCAGGGAGTCGCTCAACTCCGTGGTGCCAGTGGTGGCGTAAGGCGCAAGCGGAACGGCCCCAAGGGTGATTACGATTTCCGAGCACAATGGTTCATCAAGAGCGATGCCGGCCGAGGCAAAGCCGGTGGCGGTACAGGGATGTGCGTGCACCACGGCGCCCACGTCAGGGCGCATGCGGTAGATGGTGAGGTGCATTACGATTTCGCTCGATGGGTTATAGTCGCCGCTTAGCTTCTTGCCGTGCGAATCCACCACAACCATGTCTTCCGGCTGCATCATGCCTTTGCTGAAGCCGGTGGGCGTAACCAGAAAACGCTTGTCGTCCAGCCGGACGGAAAGGTTCCCGTCTGTGGCGGCGACAAAGCCCAGGCTGTGGAGCATCTTACCGAAACGGGCAAGGTCACTGCGCAACGCGCGCTCCCTGGCGGCGAGCTTGCCGCGAAATGGTGTTGCGGTCGATTTGATCAGTTCCCTGAGATAACTCATCACTGCACCTTCCAAGTTGGTTCTAAGCTGCGCGCTTCTTTCGTTGCAGTACCTTGCCAAGAGACGTTGACACCCGATAAATTTGGCCTGCGGTCAAGCCCAGCGCCACTTTATGATTGCCCACGGCCGCAAGCGCCATGGAAGCTATACATCCGCATTGGGAGCAGTCAGGATTTCCGCCGAACTGGCAGGGCGTAATCCTGCTCTTCAGATCAGCAGAAATCGTGTGCGTTGTCTGTGCAAAAATGCACTCTTCCGGCGATTCCGGCGGATGCAGAAATTCATGGATCAGACCTTCCGGCATGTCCAGCTTGGGAAAGAGCCGGCGTAGCCGGAACAGTTCCGCCGCAGCCTGGGCGCGTTCGTCCTTTGTAAGGATCTCCGGATCGGTGGCGCCGATCTGGGGTGTGAACATGCTCATCCAGATTTTCTTGATCTCGGGTTTGGCGCTCCAGAACCTGACGAACTCCTCCAGGTATGTTGCACACTTCATCATTTGTCCGGTGATGGTGCAATGGGCAATCACCTGGTGACCGCGAATGCTTTCCAGAATGCGCGCATAAGTAGCCGGTTTGCGGCGCTGGTCGTGCTCCGGTTGAAGACCGTCGATTGAAACCACAACGTTCAGCCGGTTGATCTGTGCCCACTCCGCAGGGATAGGCCTGAAAGCGCTGGTTACAACCTGGACATAAATACCCCGGGCATTGAGCTGTGGAAGCAGTTCAGTGACCTCACGATAGCGCACCAGCGGATCACCGCCAACAATGGAGAGATGCAATGGGCGGTGCTCATCCACCAGGGCGAGCACACCCTTCACCAGCTCGTTGCCGCGTTTATCTTGAAGCTGCCGCAGATTTAGGCCCCCGACATGCCCTTCTTCGTATGCGTAACATCCCGGACAACGCAACGGACACTCCCGCGTGATCTCAATTGCAAGAGATGGCCGTCTGCCGCTCAGGATGCTTTTCCATGCCTGAATGACTTCACTCGTTTTCATTAGTTTCCTTGCTTGGCCAGCAATCAACTCGAAATCCGCGGCTAAGTGGTTAGAGACCTAATGATGGCTATGGTCTGTAGGTGCCAGATAGGCGCGAAGGACTGTTGCACTAGTCAAAAAGAAACTAACAAAGCCTGACGCAGATCATGTTGAGAACATCACCGTGCGGCTTGGCAATCCATTCAATAAGACGGAAACGCACCAAAAATGTGAGAAAGAACAAACCTAAAAAAGCGTGCGTTACTAGGATGAAATGACTGAGTGCGGATTTACCTGAATAAGTTGCGTCCACTTCCGGTAGCGGTGAAATCAGCACATAAAGGATGCCGAACACGACCGCGAGCGAAATAACGAACTTGAGGCGGGTGGACACGCCAGTCATATTATCCGATTTTCAGGACTCTTAAAAGCATTTAACAGAGCTGCCGCATCCGTTTGACACAGTGTTTTCCAGCATGGACTGCCAGCCTATGGATTTTCCTGGCGCTTTACATTTCTTTGCAAACCATAGAAAAGATAAATGCTTATGCGCATTCGGAAAGTGCAATAAAAGTTATCATTTATGCAAAGGAAAGGGGGCGCGATCTCAAGGTCGCCGGTTCTGCTGGTGGCAAACACTGTCTTGGGAAAGGCTGTAATTTAACGATAACTTCAGTGAAATCGAAGAGTTGTACCAACTTCTACAAGAGCAATTGCATCGATTAAGCAGTGGATGGAAAGCTTTTCGGCAGGTTCATTCTCTCAAGTACAAAACCTGAATGGCTCAACTTTACAAAAGCTCGGATACCATCCCTGTAAGCGGAGTCTATCAGGTCATTCATGCGCAACATCGTCTGCCGCATGAGGTTACGCTGATCGACGGGCAGACTTTCCCTCCCTGCGCCGGGTGTCATGAAGCGGTCCGGTTTCAGCTGGTTCGTGAACTGCCCGGCCTGGCGCGCGAACGGCGCGGCAACGTTTCACTGTACAGCCTGCCCGTGCTTGATGACGAAGACGACGCGGCCTCCTGAGATAAGCCCATCTTCTTTGCTATTCATGCCGCAACGCCACCAGAGGGTCCACGCGCGTGGCCCGGCGTGCGGGAAAGTAGCAAGCCATCAACGCAATCAAGAGCATCAGTATCGCGGCGCCAGCCAGCGTAGCCGGATCAGTTGGCTTAATGCTGAACAGATGACTCTTCAACAGGCGCGTGAGCGCTATCGATCCCAGCATTCCGGTAATAGCGCCGGCCATGGCCAAACGAACTCCCTGGTTCAGCACCAGCCGCAACACGTTGCCCCGTTGGGCGCCAAGGGCCACTCGAATTCCGATCTCCCTGGTGCGCTGGCCCGCCATGTAGGAAACCACTCCATAGATACCTACAAGAGTCAGCGTCAACCCAGCGGCCGCAAAGACCCCGAGCAGCCAGGTGCGGAAGCGGGGTTCAGCGACTGATTTGGAAATCACTTCTGTCAGACTTTGTATATGGCTCACAGGCTGGTCCTTGTCGAGGCTCCAGATTACTTTCCGCATCTCTGTAGTCATAAGGAGGGGATCGTTGCTGGTCCGAATAAACAGATGAACAGAAGCTCCTGCACTCTGTAGAAGACAAAAGTAGACCTGGGGGCGGGGCGCCTCTCTTAGATGGACGTCGCGGGTGTCAGTCACCACCCCAATAATCTGGCTCTGACCACTGGCTTCATTACCAAATCGTAGGGGCTTGCCCAGAGGGTTCTGTCCGGAAAAATATCGCCGGGCCAAAGCCTCATTGATAATGGCCACTTTCGGAGCGCCCTTAACATCAGTTTCTGTAAATGCCCGTCCGGATACAAGTCCAATGCGTAATGTTTCAAAGAATCCTGGAGCTACGGTCCTCATTTCCAGGGTTGTGGTCTTGTCGCCCTCGCCCAGTGTGCCGGCATCGAACATCATCGCCGTAAGGCTGGCATCCAAGGCAGGAGAATCGCTCAACGCGGCGTCCTTGAGTTGTGCGTGGGCATGCAGAGCATCAAGCAACCTCCGGACAAAAATCTGGCGCGACTCTGGCGTGGGGTAATGAGAGGCAGGCAGGTTCAATTCGGCAGTCAGCAGATGGTCGGTGCGGAACCCTGCATCCACCTGAAGCATGCGCACCATGCTCTGCACCATCAGCGCCGAGCCATCCAGCAGAACCAGCGCTAGAGCGACTTCAACCACCACCAACGTTCCACGCAGAGAGAAACGCCTGGATGAACGTGCGGTGCCGCTGGAGAGCCGCTCCTTCAATGCCAGATTCAGATCCGGGCGGGACGTATGAAGCGCCGGCGCCAGCCCGCACAAAATGCCTGCGACTGACGATAAAGCCAGGGCGATCCATGCGATTGTGAGGTCCGCGTGCAATTCATTGAGCCGGGGCACGTTTGACGGCGCAAAAGCGCGGTACGCTTGCACCCCGTAAACCGCAAGCAGCATGCCTGCCGCCCCGCCTATGCAGGAGAGCAGAAGGCTTTCAATCAGGAGCTGGCGTAAAATCCGCATGCGGCTTGCGCCCAGAGCCGCGCGGATAGCGATCTCACTCTGCCGTTGCACGCCACGAGAGAGAATCAGATTGCTCACATTGGCGCAGGCAATCAGAAGAAGAAATCCAACCGCACCCAGCAGCAGCATCAGCCCGGATTTAACGTCGCCAGCCACTTCCTCTTGCAATGGCGTGAGCTTAAACCGGATACCAGCATTTTCCTTCGGATGTTCACGGGTAAGCCTCACCGCAAGACTGTCCAATTCTGTTCTGGCTTCCTGAATACGCAGGTTGGGCCGCAACTTTGCCACGACCCCAAAGAACCAGTTTCCGCGCTTGCTTTCTTCCGCCGTTAACACCAGCGGCGTCCACAGGTCGGCGCTCTCCCGCAAAAACTCAAAATCTGACGGCATCACGCCGATCACCGTGTAAGGCTTTTGTTCCACCGTGACTGTTTGTCCCACAACGCTGGGATCGGCCGCAAACCGTGCTTGCCACAAACGGTGGCTCAGCAACGCAACGTCACCATTTTTCCGCTGTTCATCGTCTGGCTGGAACCCGCGGCCTAATGTGGGAGAAACGCCCATCAGGGGAAGAAACTCCGCAGAAATGTTTGCCACAGCGATTTGCTCTGGCTCTCCCGGAGCAGTCAGATTGGCTGCCCGTTCCCGAAAAATCGCCGTGGCTTCAAAGGAGTGGGTACTGGACTTAATGTCATCGTAGTCTGGCTTTGATTCGCCCAGTTGAAATTCCGGGAACATGGCAGAGATGGTTGCAATTCTTACCAGCCTGTTCGAATCCTTGTAAGGCAAAGGACGAATCAGCACAGTGTTGACCACGCTGAAGATGGCCGTGGTTGCTCCGATTCCCAGAGCAAGAGTAATGGCCGCCACTGCGGTAAAGCCGGGAGATTTACGCAGTCCGCGCAGGCCATAACGGATGTCCTGAAGCAAGCTCTCCAGGAATGGAAAGCCCCAGCTCAGACGGCTTTCTTCTTCCATCCGTGTCAGGTTGCCAAGCTGGCGTTGTGCCGTGAAGCGGGCTTCTTCCTGGGACATGCCGGCCTCAACGTTTTGCCGGGTCTTCAGTTCCACATGCAGGCGTATTTCTTCCGCTAGTTCGCGGTCCATTTTGCTGCGCCGAAAAGAAAAGACGCTGCGTCGCCAGAATTCGCCTAACTTTGCCATGGCTGTCTCCTTATGCCGTCTGCATTACTCGGGCAATGGCGTGCACCATGCGGCGGAAGTTTTCCGCTTCCGTGCCCAGCTGTTTTTTGCCGGCGCTGGTAACGGTGTAGTAACGCGCGCGCCGGTTGTTTTCTGATGTTCCCCACTCCGCTTTCACCCAGCCCTTCACCAGCAGGCGCTGTAGCGCGGGATAGAGGGAGCCTTCCTCCACCTGGAGCACTTCGTCAGAGATTTCCTGGATTTTTTGTGCGATTCCGTATCCATGCATCGCGCCGCGGGTGAGCGTATGCAGGATCAGCATGTCCAGCGTTCCGGGAAGCAGTTCATTTTTCGTCGCAGTGCGTACCATAGATTTCCTTCATAGATAGTCTATGGGAGATTAGACCGGACGGCTGGAAAAAGGTCAACCTTGAATTTTCGGGAGTCAGATTGCGAAGGGACGCCCGATCCCTTTGCTTAAATATGGAGTGCGGACGCTGAAAGGATGCCGAAGGCAGCACGGGGAAACTGTACAGAAGTGCGCATATAAATTATTTCTAAAGTTATTGGTCTAGCGGCCAAGCTATACGAAAATTCTTACACCTGGCACAAATGATTTTTGCTAATATATTTTTCCGTCTTTGACCAATTTTAAGAAACATGAAGCGCAGAAGCAGAAAGAGCAGTAATTTTGATTCAGAAGCCTTCCTCAGGCAAATCGACGCTGGCAAGATACTGACGCCGTTGCGGAAGAAACAGGTCATTTTCTCTCAAGGCGATCCCGCGGACTCGGTTTACTACATTAAGAAAGGGAAGGTGCGGCTTTCCATCGTATCCAAGAGCGGCAAAGAGGCTACGCTCGCTCTGATGGGAGCAGGAGATTTTGTGGGTGAAGAGTGCGTGGCTGCGTCCCACCCTTACCGCTTCACCACGGCGACCACGATTTCCGAGGCCGTCGTGATCAGGATCAAGAAGCGGACCATGATCGCGCTGCTTAAAAACGAGCACTCATGGTCTGAGATGTTTGTTTCTTTCCTGCTGGCCCGCAATGCCCGCTTTCAGGAAGATCTTACTGACCAGCTATTCAATTCCAGCGAAAAGCGGCTCGCCCGTGCACTTCTGCAGCTTTCACAGGTTGGCAAGGAGACGGAACCAGAGACGTTGGTCCCCAAAGTCACCCAGGAGATGCTGGCGGAGATGGTTGGCACCACCCGCGCCCGTGTAAGCTTCTTTATGAACCGGTTCCGCAAGATGGGATTCATCGACTACAACGGCGGGTTGCAGGTCCATAGCTCGCTTATGAATGTGGTCCTGCACGATTGAGCTTCTCAATCTGGAGTGAACAAGCCTCAGTTCCGCGCGATTGACTTCAGAAGAGATACGAATGCCCGAGCTTCTGACTACAGCGCGTTTTTACCGAACCTGAAAAGTCACATCAGCGTAAAACCGGTCTGGCTTGCCTTTGCTCACATAAGGACGGAAGCGCCACTGTTTTAGCGCCGCCGAGCCGGAGGAATAAAACGCGGGTGCCGCGTTCTTTGGGTTCTGTACACTCTGCACCTTCCCGCTCTCATCGACTGAAGCCCGAAGCGTGAACGTTGTTCCTTTTCGTGCTTTGCCTGTCGGCCCCAGCGGCTCCACGATGCGAGTGGCCTGCTTACGGGCTGCTGCATCACTCAGTACTGGAACCGGATTCTCAATGCGGGTGGAGAATGCAAGCGTGAGCACGGCTTCCATCTGGGAAGGCCCATCATTTGTGTAGGGCTTGTACTGCCAGTGCAGCAGTTGCTCGCGAGCGGCTTTTTCCAGCTCAGGATTGTCCGAAGCTACCGGCCAGACTTCACGAACGTGCCCATCACGATCATTGGAGATATACAAACTTAGCAGCCCAGAGGTCTTGCCTTCCCGCACAGCAGGCCACACCACGTCTGGGGTCTTCAGCGCCAGGACGCGCGCGGAATCCTCTCCAACCTGGCTGGTTTTCATCTGCTCTGCCGCAGGTGTCGGACTTTCCACGGCAAACAAGTTTTCATCCGCGCGAGTGAGTTCAGCAAGCTCCGTGAGCTTTGCCGCGATGGTAATGCCGGGCGCGAAGTCCGCCGTGATGGTCCGCGCAACCAGTTTGTTTTGGAACGCCTGATAGTCGGCAAACCGGGCCCGATAGGCAGGCGTAAGCACCGCTTGCAGCAATCCTTTCTGGCCGGTAAAGCAAAATACGAAAGCCACGTTGTTCTGAACTGGGGCGATCCCCACTCTGGACTGCATATTCAGGCACGAGTTCGATTGGGCGGAATCTTCCGGAATCACCAGTTGCGCCTGCATCCGCTTCAGTTGATCAGCCATGGGCAGTGGATCAAAGATGGCGGTGACCAGATCATGCAGCCAGAATGGATAGTAGTCGCCGGTAAGTTTTTCAGAAACCTTACCGTCATTTGTGATCAGGGTTTGGGAGAAACCTGCGGACTCAACCGTGCGCCGCCATTTGCCCGGCGCAACCCAATACTCTTCCACGTTGGCTGTGTACTCCGGTCTTGAGCGGCCGGTGGCCGCAATATGCGCTTTCAGATGGAATGGAGCGCCACCAGCCACGGCCAGCTTGCTTTGCTGTACCGCATGCTCAGCAGCTTCACCCAGTGACATTGTTCTGCCCTGGTCTTCCTGGGCAGGCACTCTGGCGGAGAGCAGCGCAAGAAGTGTGATACACAGCAGACGCCCGCGTCTCATGCTCTCTTTGCTTCAAGGTCCAAAAGAAATTGCCGCGCTTCGCGCGCGGTGTAGGTTTTGTTGTAGATAGGCGAGTTGGGCTCCTGCATCCGCCCGCCTTCGCGCAAAGAACCAGTATCTACCGGAGCAAAACCTATTTCCTCAATCAGATGTGCGACTACTTTTTTTGCCTCGGCGTCATCACCGGCGACATAGATAGTGTGCCGGTCTTCAAGGGGCAGATCGTTTCTCCCTCGGCTGGCCAGATGCACGTAGTAAATGGTGTTAAAAGCTTTTACCAGCCGGGCCCCGGGAACGCGCTTAAGCACTTCTTCAGAAGACGTGGACCCTTCCAGGTCATAGAATCCGCCATCGGGGCGATAAGGATTCATGGCATCGATCACGATCTTGTTGCGCAGCAACTCGGGTTGCGGCAGCGCTTCCGGAGAGCGCCAGGGAACAGCCAGCAGAACAACTTCACCAAAGCGGGCGGCATCGGCGATTGTCATGGCGTGCGCCTGGGGACCAAGCTCCCTGATCAGTTCGCGCAACGTTTCCGGCCCGCGTGAATTGCTGACGGCTACGTCATGTCCGGCGGCGACGAACAGCCGGGCCGCCGCGGCGCCTATATTACCCGCTCCCAGAATACCGATCTTCATTGCGCGCTCCGTGAAATCTGCCTGCTTTCTACTGAACTTGCTTTCTGCTCCAGCGCCTGCGTCTCAGCTACCTTACCCAATTTGCGCAACACCCGCAGGTGTTCCTGAAGAACCACTTGACAGCATGCTACTTTTGGCCATATGTGCAGCATTATATATGCAGAAAAGAACGTCTCTTCTCAGCCTTCCCCACTACGTAACCGACTAGAAACATTATATTTTTTAGAGATTTGGCTTAGCTCTTCCTGCGTCTTTACAATTCTTAATTTTTTTCTTGGCAATACTATTCTTCCGCGTATAATCACGGCAACGTTTTTAGCCATGTGGGGAAAAACTGCGTGAGTGTGGCTTGATGTGACCGCAGGACACGCTCCGGGGCGGTCAATCAGATCACAGGCGTGCGTCCGTCGGAGCGGTAGACTCTCACATTCTCTGCCCGAAGAAAGCGACACTTCTATGTGTGGCATCCTCGGGTATACGCACGTTCACAAACGCCTGCCGCGTGGCGTGGTGGAGACGGCGCTTAAGTCCCTCACGCACCGTGGACCGGACCAGCAAGGCCGTTTCACCACGGAATGGATCTCATTGGGCGCCACCCGCCTGCGCATTCTTGACCTGGAGAGCGGTGACCAGCCTCTGATCAGCCCTGATGGTGACGTGATCGTCGTCTTCAACGGCGAAATTTTTAATCACCATGAACTGCGCCATGAACTGGAAGCCCACGGGGCCTGCTTTGAGACCCGCTGCGATACGGAAGTCATTCTGCACGCCTTTCTGCGCTGGGGCAGCGAATGCTTTTCCCGTCTCCGCGGTATGTTTGCCATTGGCATCTGGGTGCAATCAGAGCGGCGGCTTGTTCTTGCGCGTGACCGCATGGGCATCAAACCGCTCTATTACGCGCAGCAGGATGGCGAACTTTGTTTTGGTTCAGAGCTGAAATGCATTTTTGCGCATCCCGGTGTCCCGCGAAATATCTGCATGGCGGGCCTGAATTGCTATCTCAGCCTGAACTATGTGCCGGCGCCTCATACGCTGGTGGAGGGCATCTACAAGCTCCTGCCGGGACATGTGCTGGATTGGCACAACCACAGCCTGAACGTACGTTCATATGTGCGTCAGGAAGAGCAGGCGCGCTCTCCGCGTTCGATCCACGAGGCCACGGAAGAGCTCGACGATTTGCTCAATAAGTCAGTGCGCGAACAGCTGGTTTCTGATGTGCCGGTAGGCATCTGGCTCAGCGGCGGACTGGACTCTTCCACCATACTTCGCTACGCCGCGAATGCGGGCAGCGCGCGATTGCGCACATTTTCCATCACCTTCAAAGGCCGCTCTTTCGACGAGAGTGCCTCCATCGGAGAGATTTCCCGCCACTTTGGCAGCCAGCACACAGAGCTTGATCTGGATGAAAGCACGGACCTTGAAGGCGCGATCCAGAAAATGGCTTACTACTCAGACGAGCCCAGCGCAGATGCCGGCGCTCTTCCCGCATGGTTTCTGGCGCAGATGAGCAGCCAGCAGGTGACAGTAGTCCTGACCGGCGAAGGAGCGGACGAGCTTTTTGCCGGCTATCTCACCTACAAGGCGGACCGTTATTCCGCCGCGGCACGCAGAGTTCCCGCGATCGTGCGCAGGGCAGCGCTCCAGTGCGCCGGACTTCTGCCTGTCTCCGACGACAAGATCAGCTTTGAATACAAGCTGAAACGCTTTCTGCGTGGATCACTGCTGACGCCAGAGATGGCGCACGTTTACTGGAACGGAACTTTTACTGAAGCGGAGAAGCGGGAGTTTTTCCACTTTGCCGACGCTGATCCACTCGCCGCGGTGCTGGGCAATATGGGAGCGGGCCGGGGCCTGCAGCGCTATCTCGATTTCGACCAGCGTTATTACCTGGCGGACGACATTCTTTACAAGGTCGACCGCATGACGATGGCGCACTCGCTGGAGGCGCGGCCGCCGTTTCTTGATCCGCGCATTGTGGATTTTTCCGCACGTCTGCCGGAACACTTCAAGCTGCATGGAGCAAAATCAAAATATGTGCTGCGCCGTCTGATGCAGGAGAAGCTGCCTGCGAACGTGCTGCGGGGACCCAAAATTGGTTTTGATATTCCCGTCCATGACTGGTTCCGCAGTGTGCTGCAACCGATGTTGCTGGACACGCTCTCTGAGGAAGCCGTCCGCGCGAGCGAATTATTTAGCTGGAGCGCCGTAGACCGGCTGGTCCGCAACCATCTGGAGCGAAAAGCGAATCTGGGGTACCACCTATGGGGTTTGATGGTGTTGTTGTTATGGATGAAGCAGTGGAACATATTGCCGGGGAGCGGGGAGCCGGCGAAGAGCGAAGCCATTCCCGTCGCGTTCGACCAGGTTGGATCGTTGTAGCCGCAGCGTGCTTCGTTTTCCTTATTAATATCGCCAGCCCGCCGCGCCTCATGGACGATGTGGACGCCGTGCAGGCGCAGATCGCCCGCAACATGCTCGTCTCCGGCGACTGGGTCACGGCGCGTCTGGATGGCGTTGCCTATCTGGAGAAATCGCCTTTGGTGTACTGGGTGATGGCGGCTTCATACCGCGTGTTCGGTGTGCATGATTGGGCGGCGCGTCTGCCTTTGGCGCTGGCTGTGGTGCTTCTCTGCTGGGTCGCTTACCGCATGGGAAGGTGGGCCTTTGATGAAGAAGCGGGCATGTTCGCCGGAACCATTCTTGCAACTTCGGCGGGACTGTTTCTCTTTACGCGCATTCTGATCCCTGACGCCATGCTCACCCTTGCCATCACTGGCGCGATCTGGGCCTGGCTGCGCCTGCTGGAAGCTGACGAGCAACACCCACATCGCTGGGCGGCGATCATGGGTTTGTGCTTCGGCATGGGACTGCTGCTGAAAGGCCTGATAGCCGTTGTGTTTCCCATCATGGCGGGCTTGGCCTACATGGCCCTCACGCGCCAGTTATTTTCGCTGGCAGCATGGAAAAAACTCGATCTCTGGCTTGTGGCGGCCGTTGCTTTGCTCATCGCCGCGCCATGGCACATCGCGGCTGCGGTCCGCAACCCGCCCGTGTTCGCTTTTTCCATGCATAGCGGTCCCGGCGAATATCGCGGCTTCTTCTGGTTTTACTTTTTCAACGAACATCTTCTGCGCTTCCTGAACATGCGCTACCCGCGCGACTACAACACTGTTCCGCGAATGTGGTTCTGGCTGCTGAATCTGGTTTGGCTGTTTCCCTGGTCTGCGTATCTGGCAGCGGCGGTGAAGCAGCCCTATGGATCGGCTTCCCGCGCCAGCCGTGCGCGGCTGATGGCGGCCTGCTGGATTGGAGTGGTCATGGTGTTCTTCACCTTTTCCACCACGCAGGAGTATTACTCCATGCCGATCTATCCGGCATTGGCCTTGCTGCTTGGGTCGGCGCTGGCCTCAGGCACGCAGCGATTACGCACGGGCACATGGACGCTGCAAGCTGTTGCGGTTTTGATTTTTACTGCCCTGGCAATCGTTCTGGTGATGGTGTGGAAGCTGCCGGCAAGCGGAGACATTTCCCAGGCGCTCAGCCAGCATCCGGAACTCTACACGCTGTCACTGGGTCACATGGGCGATCTTACGATCAGCGCCTTCGCCTATCTGAAGCTGCCGCTTGCGCTGGCGGCGATTGCTTTTGCTGGAATCGCGCTGGCACTTGCCGTCTGGCGCAACAATATGGGAAGAGCGGTCCTGGCGGTTGCTGCTGGAATGGTTATTTTCTTTCAGGCGGCGCGGCTTGCTCTGGTCCGCTTTGATGCTTATCTTGGCTCATATCCGCTGGCGCAAAGCCTCATGCATTCGCCGCCGGGACAATTGATTGAAGCCAATGCGTATTACGCATTCTCCTCAGTCTTTTTTTATACCGGGCGCACCGCGCTGCTGTTAAACGGACGCAGCAACAACCTTGAATATGGATCCTATGCGCCGGGTGCGCCTAATGTGTTCATTGATGATGCGCAGTTCACCAAGCTGTGGCAGGCTCCGCAGCGCTGTTATCTGCTGGCTTACGGAAGCGAGACCGCGCGGCTCGAACAGATTGTGGGTCGCGCCAATCTTTACGTAGTAGCAGAAAACGCCGGCAATTTTCTTTTCACCAACCAAACGCTTCCTGAGGTCATGCAAGCGAAATGATGCATTGGGAAGAAAGCGTACGGCTTGCACTGAACGCGCTTGGCGTGGACAAGGTGAAGGCGTTCCTGACCATGCTGGGGGTGATGATCGGCAGCGCGTCGATCGTGCTGGTGGTGACGATCGCCTCGACGGGAAAAGCCTATGTGGTGGGCCAGATTGAAGGCATTGGAGCAAACCTGGCGTATGCTGCGCTTGACCGCAATGGCGTGCCAACCGTGCCCGACGACGAACTCTCTCCCGGCGATCTGGCCGCAGTCCGCCAGTCTCTTTCCATGGTGAGCTTCGCTGCCGGAACGTATGACATACCATTCGATTTCAAGCTACGCGGCAAGATGGTGCGTGCGCGCCTGGTTGGAGTAACGGAAGAGTTCCAAAAGATCCGGAACTTGCTGATGGTTTCAGGACGATATTTTGATGCCGAGGACTTTGTTTCGCGCGCTAAGGTTTGTCTGGTGACCGAACACATTGCGCGCAACGTCTTTGGCCATGAACCCGCCACCGGCCACCCATTGCAACTGGAGCACCTGCGCTGCACCGTGATCGGCGTGTTCAAAGAAGGCGTTCCGACGTTTGGGCAGTCAGAGATACAGAATGAGACCGTGCTGGTGCCGTTCCCGCTCATCAAGACCATCACCGGCGAAGATTTTTTCCAGGTCCTCTACGCCCAGGCGGCGTCCTCAGATGAAGTGCCTGTGATGACCGCGGAGATGGACCACATTCTCCACGCCCGCCATCGAAAAGTAGCGCGCTACAACGTGCAAAATCTCGCGTCAGTCCTGGAGACGGTACACAGCGTTTCCCTGGGCATGAGCCTGGTGCTGGTGGCCGTGGCCGTGCTGACACTGATTACCGCGGGCACGGGCATCATGAACATTATGTTCGTGAATGTGGCCCAGCGGACGCATGAGATTGGCATCCGTAAGGCGCTGGGCGCGCGCACGGCGGAGATCCGGCTGCAATTTGTGCTGGAGGCGGGGTTCATCAGCCTGGCCGGGGCGGTCATTGGCGTGGCCATTGCGCTGGGGTTGATCTGGTTTGCCACCGGTCTGGTGGAGGGCGGCATCCCGCTCACGGTTTCCTGGATCGCGGTTTTTCTGGCGCTGCTGCTTTCCACCGGAGTGGGCGTGTTGTTTGGATACCGCCCGGCCAATGCAGCCGCACGCATGAATCCGGTGCAAGCGCTGAAGGTGGAATAGCTCTTCCAGCATTCTCACGCTGCCTGTCCGGCGCTGAACCCTGACGCCCAGGCCCACTGGAAGTTGAAGCCGCCCAGATGGCCGGTCACGTCCACCACTTCGCCGATGAAATACAGTCCCGGCACTTTGCGGCTCTCCATGGTCCTGGCGGAAAGTTCATTCGTATCCACGCCACCAGCGGTGACCTCGGCTTTTGCGTAGCCTTCAGTGCCAGCAGGAGTGATTTGCCAGTTGTGAACGTGGCGCTCAAGCTCATCCAGCGCATGATTGCTCCAGCCCTCTGGCGGATGAACGTCAAGCCAGCGGTCAGCCAACCGGTTGGCGAGTGCCGTGCGGAATGCGGCTTTTGCGGAAGCCAGATCGCGCTTTGCTGTGGGGTCACGAAGCGCTGCGGTAAGTTCTTGCTGCGGAGCCAGGTCCAGCGTGATGGGCTGTGACGGCTTCCAGTAAGAAGAAATCTGAAGAATGGCCGGACCGCTCAGGCCACGGTGCGTGATCAGCATCTTTTCGCGAAAGCGCTGCGCGCCAATCGATGCGACTACATCCGCGGAGACGCCGGCGAGGTCACAGAAATGAGCAGAGTCGTCTTTATTCAATGTCAGAGGAACAAGCGCCGGCCGCGGCTCCACGATTTTCAATCCAAACTGCCGCGCCAGATCATAACCAAAGCCCGTGGCGCCCATTTTGGGGATGGAGAGGCCACCGGTGGCGACCACCAGCGATGCGGCATGCAATTCTTCATCGTTCACGCGAAGCAGAAAATCATTCTCGCGCACTACCTCTTTCACGTTCATGTTTGTCAGGATTTCAACATTGGCCTCGCGGCACTCCTTCTCCAGCATGGTCACGACCTGCTGCGCCGGGCCATCACAGAAAAGCTGTCCCAGAGTTTTTTCGTGGTAGGCGATGCCATGCTTTTCGACCAGAGCGATAAAGTCGGCGGGCGTGTAGCGCGCCAGCGCGGACTTGGCGAAGTGTGGATTAGCGGAAAGAAAGTTTTCCGGACGGCAGTGCAGGTTGGTGAAGTTGCAGCGTCCGCCGCCAGAGATCAGTATCTTCTTACCGATACGCTCCGCGCGCTCCAGCACGGCCACGCGCCGCCCGCGCCTGCCGGCCTCGGTGGCACACATCAGGCCGGCAGCTCCAGCGCCGAGAATGATTACATCATAGCTTTGCATAGTGAGCGGGCAACAGTTTTATGATTAAAAACCTCGGTGGCTGAAGCCGAGCCATTAAAAGCATCCAACCGCAGGCCTAAAGGTGTAAAGTTCCACGACATCCCTTACAAAGCGTTCCGAGACATCCTTTACACTTGGGTCATATTTTTGCAGCCCTCGATTGTGCACCGCAGAGGTTCGAGCGTGGCTGGGTGGGATCGATTTCTGCGATGAGCGTTCGC
>JAIQGL010000043.1 GCA_020072585.1 Terriglobia bacterium
CGTATCAGGGAGTTCTTCCCAAACGGTCTCGTGCCAACATCTAAAAGCCCGCCTTTTGTAAGGCGGGCTCCGTGGGGTCTACCAGTTGAACGGGTCAGGAATCTTGCTCGTTGGGTGGCCCGGAGAATCGTTCCCGGTCGCGCTCTTCAATGCCGCGCAAGGTTCCAAGCAGATGGTAATTCGCTCCTGCCCGTAGCCTTTGCGACTGGCGGTTCAGCACCTGCATCATCAGCGGATCGAAGATGCCGGCCTTTTCCAATAAAGCCATGTTGCGGTGGACGCGGGCGAAAGAGGCGTTGAGACGGTTGAGAAGATCGTAGACGAGGGGTTTGTATGCGCTGCTAGAACTGCTTGAGTCTTTTGGTGTGCTGCTAAAATCAGTGTCAGCCATATGTCGCCTTTCCAAAGAAGGTGATTTGTGGTCAGGGACCGTCCGTGCTAGTAACACGGGCGAGTCCCGACTTTTTTTGTAACCGATTTTGGAAAACGATGCAACGAAAAGAAGCGAAGTTTGAAGAAACGAATTTTGTAAAGTGGGTGCTTAAGATTGTGAGGCGGGGAGTTTCATTCTTCCGGTGGTACCCACGCTAGCTAAACCCCGAACAGCTCCCAAAGTTTGCGTCCAGCTTCCATGATTTCATACCCAAGGATCGAGCCGGTCATAGCATTTTTCGCGAACTCCAGCCATTTTCGGATTGCCGACTCGTTTGGTTCAGGATAGTCTCTCAATTCATCCCGAACCTTCTCCAACTCGCGCTCAATCCTGGCAACGGCTCTATCTTTGGCTTCAATTGCTTTCAGCCTTTCGATCAAATCCTCGACGGCTTCGATGCGTTCTTGTCGCTCGTTGAAAGAATTTCCAATCTGGATCGAGTTGTCCATGAGCATATTGCTGTCGCCTTGTGCGACATTGCGCGAATTTGTGGCGTTGTAGCTACGTGAATCCATATAGTGCTGTGACTCCATATTACCTGTGTGTACTACCACGCTCGGCGCTGAGAGTGCTGGGAACGTACGCATATTTGCCATGAGTCCTTCATAATATCGGATTGCATTCTGGGAGAGTTGGTAGCTGTGTTTTAGGAACGCAATTCTGTTCTTGAGCATTGTGACGAGCAAGTTATGCTCTTCTATTGAGGTAACGACAGGTAAGTCCTCCAGTTCGTCGATATCCTTGCTCCGTAGCCGCTCGACATACTCTGCGAAGTCCTTCCGGACTCGCTCCGGCCCGACTGTTACCCCGCCACCCTTTATCGTGAACTTGAACGCGATGCGGCCATCGAAAGTGGCATCAATTGAAAACGCTATCGTATAGCCTTTTAGTTTAGCGTAGTCCTCAAAACCCTTGAGAAGATCATGGAATAAGGGCCGCTCATTCTCCGGCATGTCCACAACAATGTAACCGCCAGAGCCAGTACCGGAGCTTAAAGCGGGATCGTGCGCGCTGTTCATGACGACAGACACACCACTGTCCTCTTTCGAGGTTTCACGTTTGTCGCGTTCTATCTCGATCTGAAAGCGCCGCTCCTCACGCTCGTCCTGACGGCGTTGATTACGCGTCCATTGCATGAGGAACATGAATCCCAGCATTAAAAACATGGTCACAGCCATCAACACGTAGATTCCCACATTATTGAACAGAGGATTATCAGGCGCGAATATCAGCAGCATGCGAGGATCTTATCGCCGAAATGAGCGCGTTACCATATCAAATACTTCGCCGGGTGTCCCTCAATCCCGTGAGGGATAGAAAACAGTAAGGCTGGCCACCCGCCCGCACGCCGCTCACTACCGCACAAACACTTAAGCCCGCCAGTGAAGGCGGGCCTGAGTGAGCATGTAAGCTTATCCCAAGAATGGGGCTTTCCGGGGTGCTGTAAGCCGTCCCGGCCCCAGTGTCTGCCAGTACTAAATAGCAGAAGGTCGGGGAAGCACGGCATTTATCAATATTTTGGTCAAGTGATACGGACCTCCTAGCCGTGTTCCCTTAAGTATATCACCGATGATTGTGACGTCGGGGAGTATCAAAGCTAGAAAGTTCTGTGGTTCTGCTCTTGAGCCTGGGCAGAATTTCCATTTTTTCTCGCTTGCGCGCTGTCCATTCCGACTCAATTTCAACCACACCATTCCATCCCCATTAAGTAGTAGTACCTCAGCGGCTGAAGCCGATTACTTCATCCGCCTTTCGCAAGGAGAGATGTTTGGCGTGCTCTTCTGACAACGAGTCGTGCCGGACCAGGAATTGCTTTAAGAATTCGCGCTGATTGTCAGGCACAAATTCCTTAGTGTTCCCCATGTGCCTCTCTGGTTGCCGCAGATGGTAGATGGCATTCATAAGGACATGCTCTCTTTTTTCCTGGCAGGCAAGGCAGCCATCCTTGCTGGCTTTTTGTTGCTCTTGCTGCAGGACACCTATGACGGATGTGATCATGGGTTCCTGGCCGCCTGTTAACGACTCTTTGATTGTCCTGGACACAAATTGGCGCTCTTGGAGTTCCGCTGTCCGCTCGGCAATGATGTACTGTGCGGCTCCCTCAAAGGTGTCGTCGGACCAGGCGACCGCGTCGATAGATATTGAGCCGCTGACGATGGCGTCGCCATACCCGATTCGCTCTTCAATTCTTCGCTCCTCTCCCGAATGCACAACATTCTGACTGGGGCCTAGCAAGGTTATTTCTGGAAGCGATGGGCGTGCTTTTCTTGCAGCTTTCATCTCGAGGACCGACGTTAGTACATCGATCTGCCTACATTCTGTTCGTGTCTGCTTGGAGTTTGTGAATAGGACCGTAAAGCAATAATGGTATGCGGTGATGTCAGCTGCCCTGTGATTGATAAAAGTCAGGCTGAGTGTCATGGTTTTTGCATCGAAACCAGATTCTTTGATTTTGAGCCCATGGATGTCAGCGGTCTGGCCGCAGGCAGCGGCAGTCAGAACTAAAAGCACCAGCAGTCTACAGTTCTTCATGGTCTTTCATTTCCTTTGAAAACATTTTGCAATGACTCCCGATTGCAATGGGCCACAAGGAACCACCACGCTCTCATCTTGCACAAAGGCTACAACAGACTTGGAAGTAACCTCCACCTGCGGTGCACAATCGAGGGCTGCAAAAACATGACCCAAGTGTAAAGGATGTCCCGGAACGCTTTGTAAGATAAGAGATGTAGTGGAACTTTACACATAAATGCCTGTCCGCCCCGTGTAGGGATGCATCCATTTGATGCCTGCTCCACCCGTGTAGCGATGCACCAATTTGGTGCCTGCTCCACCCGTAAGGGGATGCATTTGCGAACTGCTATGGAACCAGAAGAGGCTTCCACTAGTGGAGTCTGCAAGAAAAAAATCTTGGCCTTGCAGCAGATTCGTGTTATATTCGCTTTGAGATAATTTCAAACACCCGGCCTTTGGGCCGGGTGTTCGTGTTTTTGGGCTATGGCCCATCAGCCGGCGGCTGAGAGGTCTCATGATCGCTGACCGGAAAGATATCGGAAAGATAGAAAAAAGGAGCGTATATGCCGAAATCGATAGAGAACCATAACGGCTTTACTGAAGAAGAAGAGCGGCTGTGGGATGAGACGGTTGAAACCGGCGAGGACATGCGCCGGATGTTCAATATGCGCGATGAGCGCCGGCGGCGGGAGCGGGAAGAAGAGTTGAAGGAACAATGGCCCTCAACCGAGGCGGCGCGGCTCTTTACGCAATTGGGGGAGGCGTTTACCGCATGCCAGAAGCTGCTGGAGCGAAATCCGGCGATAGAGGCGACGGCGAGGCTGGCGGACGGCGAGCGCCATGATGTGTTTACCATGCTGCGGGACAATCTGGAGAAGGCGAACCGGGCGCCGCGATGCGAGTATCCCAGAAGCGGCGGACGGCCCTGCCGGGCGCCGAAGGTACGAGGGCAGAAGTATTGCTGCATGCACGTGGCGATGGAGGCGGTGCGTCCGACGAAATTCAGCCTGCCGGCGCTGGATGATGCGAACTCAATCCAGGTGGCGCTTAACAAGACAGCGCAAGGCCTGGTGGATGGCACACTGGAAGAAAAAGTGGCCACAAAGCTGGCCTACGTTCTACAAGTGGCGATGAGCAATGTGGACAAGGTGAATTTTGAGCCGGAAGAAGTGGAGGAAAGCGCGTCTTAAGGAAGATCGGAAAAAAACCAAAACTCACCACTGATGAACACGGATAACACTGATCGGAAAAGGGCCAACCGAACCAGGACCGGGACATCGGCAGATCGCGTCATGTTGAAGGTTGCGAATCAGTGGTGGTGGCAAGAGATTTAAGATAAGGAGCGCTGTAATATTCGAATATGACTACCAAAGACCAACTATGACCACCAAAACTGACAGCCAATCCGCCCTTGCCCACCTTGCTTACTGCCAGCAGCACCAGGCGGAAATGATGACGCTGCTGCGGCGCATGGTGGAAATTGAGTCACCCAGCGACGACAAAGCGGCTGTGGACCGCATGGGGGCGTTCCTGGCGCGTGAGTTTGAACGCCTGGGCGGCACGGTGACCTCCTATCCGCAGAAGAATGCCGGTAACCACCTTAAAGCCGAATTCGCGGCCGGAGCGGGCAAGCCCGCCCTGTTGCTGGGGCACTTTGACACTGTCTGGTCCATGGGAACTCTGGCCACAATGCCCTTCCGCGTCGATAACGGACGCGCATTCGGTCCGGGCGTTTATGACATGAAAGCCGGAATCACCATGATGATCTTCGCGCTGCGCGCCCTGCAAGCCGGTGGCAATCAACGCCGCCCGGTTACCGTGCTGCTGGACACGGACGAAGAGGTTGGCAGCGTTACAGGGCGTCCGGTGGTTGAAGCCACAGCCAGGGAGTGCGAAGCGGTGTTTGTACTGGAACCTTCCCAAGGGCCGAAAGGGCATCTGAAGACTTCACGCAAGGGCGTGGGGAACATTACCATCCGGGTGCGCGGCAGGGCATCGCACTCAGGCGTGGACTTTGAGAAAGGGCGCAGCGCCATTGTTGAGCTGGCGCGCCAGCTTCTTGAGATCGTCAAATTTACCGATCTCAGCCGGGGAATCACGGTGAACCCCGGCGTGATCCACGGAGGGACACGCAGCAACGTGATTGCCGCGGAGGCCTGGGCTGAAGTTGACCTTCGCATTGATCGCGCGGCTGATGCCGCCGCACTGGAGCAGAAGTTTGCCGCTCTGAAACCGTTTGATCCGGACTGCTCCATTGAGATCACCGGCGGCATCAATCGCCCGCCGATGGAGCGAACAGAGGCCACGGTCCATCTGTTTGAAATGGCCAGGGAGATTGCCGGCTGGATCGGCCTGCCGCTGGAGGAGTCTGCTACGGGTGGCGGTTCTGACGGAAACTTTACCTCGGCGCTGGGCGTACCCACGCTGGACGGTCTTGGAGCACTGGGTGAAGGCGCCCATGCCAGTCACGAATCGATCGTGATTGAGGATCTTCCGCGGCGCACAGCCTTGATCGCTGGTCTGCTGCAAACACTATGAATCATAAGGATTTATTAAAGAACTTAAGAGTTCTGCCGATAAAGTCCTTAGTTTTCAATGATTCTTTGACTCCCCAGTTTGCTTGACCTACAATTTGAGTGAATGTAACCCAAAAGAGCCGGGAGTGCTTCTGAACGGCGTCCCTGGATGGAGCGGAACATGTTAGGTGGAAAAATTGGCTGGATGGAACTTCTTATCATTCTGGTGATTGCACTTATTTTCTTTGGTCCAAGCAAGCTGGGCGATCTGGGCAAAGGCCTGGGCGATGCGATCAAGAACTTCAAGGGCGCAATGAAAGAGGGCGAAACACCTGCGGCACCCCAGCCTGCTGACAAGAAATAGCCAGGCAGTTTCATTTCAGTAAACCATGAGTTCGTAACATCTCTGTCACCAAAGACAGAGGGAGTCCCACCACATTGGAATATTCCCCCTCAATGCGGTCGGTCCAGAGCGAAGCGCCACCCTGGATGGCGTATGCCCCGGCCTTGTCCATAGGTTCATTGCCGGCGACATACTGCTGAATTTCTTCCTCGGTCAATTCGCGAAAAAAAACCTTCGTTGTGCAGGCACGCGTGTCCGTGCGCATGCCTGGCACGATCAGGGTGACTGCCGTTGTAACTTCATGACCGCGCGCGGAGAGCAGGCGCAACATGCGTACTGCATCGGCATGATCTTGCGGCTTGCCCAAAACTTGTCCGTCGACAACCACAATCGTGTCCGCGCCCAGAACATAGGCTTGCGGATAGAGCACAGCCACGGCTTGCGCTTTCTCGCGCGAAATGCGCGCTGCGTATTCAAGCGGCCGTTCGCCGGAAATCTGTTCTTCATTAATATGCGGCGCGTGGACCTGGAATGGAATCCCGGTTCCACATAATAACTCCACCCGCCGCGGCGAAGACGAAGCTAAAATCAGTTCTGGTCTATTTTGCAGAAGCATCCTCAGGGAAACAGCGCACTTCTCAACATACGTGAACAGCCGCACACTTAGCAAAGCCCCGGCCACTCCACTTGGCGCCAGCCTCGCCGGCGATAGCTGTGAGTTTCGCGTATGGGCCCCGGCAGCAAAAACGGTGACTCTGCGTCTTATCAACGAGCACGGACCGCAGGAGTGGCCCATGCAATATGCAAGCGATCATTGCTTCGCATTGCAAGCTTTTGCCCGATCAGGCGACCGGTACTTCTACATCGTCGACCAGAATAAGCCGGTACCCGATCCGGTTTCGCGACTGTTGCCGGAAGGTGTGCACGGGCCATCAGAAATTGTTGATCCAGAAGAATTTAATTGGAGCGATGCAGACTGGCGTGGCCTGCCTTTGCGCGAATACGTGATTTACGAACTTCACATCGGCACGTTTACGCCTGAAGGCACTTTCGATGCGGCCGCAGGCAAGCTCACCTATCTCAAAAAACTCGGCATCACCGTAATTGAGATTATGCCGGTGGCGGCTTTCCCCGGCATACGCAACTGGGGTTATGACGGCGTCTCTCCTTACGCGGTACAGGCCAGTTATGGCGGACCTGATGGACTCAAGCGGCTGATCAACGCCGCGCATGAGATCGGCCTGGGCGTGATATTGGATGTGGTCTACAACCATCTTGGCAATGAAGGCAATTACCTGCGCCTCTTCGGCCCGTACTTCACCGGCAAGCACCAGACGCCGTGGGGCGAGGCCATTAATTACGATCAGCCGGGCAGCAAAGGTGTTCGGCGTTATTTTGTGGAGAACGCGCTCTACTGGATACGCGAATACCACATGGACGGCCTGCGGCTGGATGCGGTCCAGACCATCAAAGACGATTCTGCAAAACACATTTTGGCGGAGATCGCAGAAGATGTTGGGGCGCTGGCGGCGGAACTTGGCCGCGAAGTTTGCGTGATCGCCGAGACCGATACGAACGATGAGAAGCTGGTGCGTTCCGCGCAAGCCGGCGGTTTTGGACTGGACGCAATCTGGAGCGACGATTTTCATCATGCCGTCCACGCGTTGTTTACTGGCGAGCGCCAAGGTTACTACCAGGATTTCGGCCGGGCAGAGCAGATTGTCCGCGCCTTGCAGGATGGATTTGTCTATCAGGGTGAGCCCTTTCAATTCTGGGGCGGACGTGCACGTGGAACCAGCAGCGCCCGTATGCCCGCCGCTACGCATGTGATCTGCATTCAGAACCATGATCAGGTGGGCAATCGCGCGTGCGGGGAGCGGCTGACTAAGCTTGTCCCGTGTGGCGTCCGGATGCTGGCCGCCGCTCTGTTGCTGCTGGCTCCAGAAACGCCACTGCTCTTCATGGGCGAGGAGTATGACGAGCCAGGTCCGTTTTTGTTTTTTACCGACTATGGGGATCCTGCGCTGCAAAAAGCGGTGTGCGAAGGCCGCCGGCAGGAATTCAAGGATTTTGATTTTTCCGGCGATTCAGTTCCAGATCCGCAGGCCCCTGCAACTTTCGTTCGATCAAAGCTGAACTGGAATCTCATCGAAGGCGAAAATTCAATGCTGGATTGGTACACAGCTCTGCTCGCGCTGCGCAGGAAATACGTCAGGGACTCCGAACGCACCTGCAAGGCCGATCTGGTCGATGGAGTGATTCACATGCAGATCCCCCGCGAAGAGCCCACGTTGAAAGTGTTCGCGCGCATTCAGGGCTTGTCAGAGCTTACAGAGTTGGGAACTGGTTGGGAGAAAGCAATGACGATGGAAGAAGATGGATTTGCGGTCAGCGTGTGGGTGGAAGCGTTGGACATGCGGTGATTTGTTCATAAATCCTGACACCGCAGACTTGCAGCAGATCAACTCAGCCGCGAAGAACGCGAATCGTAGCCAATAACTTATTCGTGTTTATTCGCGAAATTCGCGGCTCCGTGTTCTGTTTTTACCAGGTTCTCTGCGTACTCTGTGCTTCAGTGCTGCTCAATTGCTGCGGTTTTGCACGCATTCGCTATTTCAAACCAAAGACCACGAGCTTGGTCTTGGTGTCGATGTAGACTTTTCCGTTGACAACTGTCGGCACTGCAAATTTGGCGGCCTGCCCGATGGAAGGACTTCTGTAGAGTTCGCGGGAGACGTCCATCGCATCGAAGGCGTGCAGGGATGACGTCACGCTGAAGTCCACGGCCCAGACAATACCGTTGGTCGCGCCGTTTGAAGATACCACCGCTTGTCCTCCGGGAAAAGCAAAGACAAAATTGCCCTTTGACGTAGGCGTCGTTGATAGTTTCCCGCTGGCCGCATCCAGGGAGAACGACTTGATCACATCATTGTTGCCGATGAAGTAAACCTTCTGCTGAAAAAAAGCCGCGGTGGTAAAGCAGTGCTCGTCGGCGTCTGGCCCACTCGTTCCGCCGAGTTGGTTATTCAGGGTCTGAATAATCTGGCTGTCACTAGTAGTGCCTTTGTGCCCCATGCTGTCACGGTTTACTACATAAATGGGATCAGCCTTGCCGCAAACGATGATTTCATGCGGAAAAGCCCCGGACTGGTCGGGCACCAGCAGTGCGCCGCTGCTGCCAAAGTCAAGTTGGTCAAGCACAACCTCATTGAACGGAGTGAAATAATCCACCACGTGGAGCGTGGCATCAAGCTTCACCAGGCTCATGCCAAAATCTGTGGTGCCATTCCATGTCCCATTGCCGGTGGTAACGTAGATGTTTCCATTCTCATCGGCGGAGGGGCCTGCGCCTGACATCCATATGCCGCCTTCGCTGCCCGCCGCGGTTGCATTCCAGCTTGCGACCTTGGCCAGCGAAGCAGCGTTATAAGCAAAGACCCAGCCGTTGTAAGGCAAAATATCTCCGTAAGAGGCAAAAGCAACGTAAACATTGCCGTTTGCCAGCAACAAGGCCGAACGCTCAAACTCCTGTTTGGCTTGAAAATTGACGTCGCTAACCACAACCGGACTTCCGGCCTTGTCTGCGCCTGACACAATGTCCAGGGCGTGCAATTTGTTTGCGTAGACGCCATTTTCAATAGTCTGGGCAAGCACGTACAGGGTTCCGCTGGCGGCGTCAATCACGGGAGTGCTGGTGATGCCAACTTCAGGTTGAACGGGAATGAGGTTATTGCCCGCCGTTGGTATAGTTGTTATTCCCGGGCCAAGAAAGCTCCTGTGCCATAGAGGCGGGCCCGCACTGTCGGCGTCAAAAGCGTAAACGCTGTCGTGCTCTGTGGCTACAAAGACAACGTTGTGCTTTGCGCCTCCGATGGTTAGGCCGGCAACATATAAAGGCTGCGCGTAGGCCCAGCCGTCCACAGGATCGGAGAATTTCAGCTCGAACTGCGCCGCGTTCACGTTTGCCGGGGTCAAAATTGTCTCATTTGGCTGCAGCCCGGTGAGCGCGTTGTTGTTCTTCCAGGTCAGGTAACCGGTCACCGCAGAGGGTGACGGCGAGGGCGACGGTGATGGCGAGGGCGACGGTGACGGCGAGGCAGTGCTCCCGCTGCTACGAATGCCAGCGCATCCTGCAATAATCCAACTGACCGAGGCAATCAGGCAAAGAAGAACAACCAGCCTGGCGTGATTTGACTTTCCATTCGACATAACAAGGACCTCCAAAACCGGCAAGCACCCTGTTGCTATCTTCAGAGTTCCCGCTGGCATATTTGGTTGCCTCGCCATGGTGGGTCGAGTGCGTTGAGGAACAGATGTTTGTTTTGGCGGCAGGAAGAAACCCGATATCTTGCTCACAAAACAAGAGAGTTACCTGCGCATCTGACCTGACCTTGCCGGAACTTTTTCACCAAAAATTAGTAAAAAATAATTAGACTCTTACCTCGGGTCGCAAAGGCCCCAGGCCAGCGCACGCAGGGAGTGGCTCCCGCCGAGAAGAACGTGCACAAAGAGGTTTAACTGTAATCCGACAAAGCCGGCTTGCCAGGAGCAATTCTTAGATGGGGGCTGGCCGAACTCTCGCAGGTGGGAGCCCGCTGAAAGAAATGTTTGCCAATGAATGAAGAACGGCTATGCGGTGAGCGTGTGCATGGAAGCGTCGATGCGCGGTGAAGTGAAATCCCGACACCGCAGGTGGAGGGATCCTTACAACAGCGAAAACCTCCAGGCTATTTGTGCCTACTTCAGATTCTTCGTAGCTATAGGGCTCCCTCGCTGCGCTCGGGATTGCAGAGAAACCTAACGCGTTCCCACTTGCCCTTTCACCGAATCAATCAGCTTCTTTGAATCCCATCCCACGCCATCTTTCAATACCAGCTCCACATTCTCAATGTCCGCGATCTTTGCCGACGGATCGCCCTTTACCAGCATGATGTCCGCCTGCTTTCCCGGAACCAGCGAGCCGATATGGTCCGCTTCGCCCAGAAACTGCGCTCCGTTCAGTGTCTGGACCTTAATGGCTTCCAGCGGCGTAAAGCCGGCCTCCACCAGAAGTTCAACCTCACGCAGGTCGCCGAAGCCGGCGATGATTCCCCCGATGCCGGTGGGATCAAGGCCCGCCAGCAGCGTTCCGCCGGCCTTAACATAGGCGCGCTCAAACTCCATCTCTTTCTGGAACATCACCGGCCATGGGCTCTGCTGGTTCTGTGCGATCCGCGCCCGGTTGGCCTGATACGCCTTGCGCGCGTCGTCAGTGAGCAGATCGAGCACTTTCTGCGGAACTTCCGGCCGCGACGCAACGAACTGCTCAAACACCGGCAGCGTGGAGGTCAGTGCTACATGTTTGTCTACGAGCATTTTGATGGTCGTCTGAATTTGCTCACCTGCAACATCGAGTTTGGCCGCGGCCGCAACGGCCTGCGTAGGATTCGGGCATACATCGGGCTTTTTGTCGGGATGAAATTCCGTATCAACTGTCAGACCATGCTCCAGATCATCAATGCCGAGTTCAGCCGCCTCACGGAAGCCGATAGAGCACAGGTGCCCCGTGACTTTGATTCCATGCTTGTGCGCGGTGTCGATTACGGCCTTCAGTTCTGCCCGGGTAATGAAGTTATAAACCTTGAAGGAGCGCGCACCTTCCGCTACCCAATAGTCCACCGTCCGGCTTGCGTCTTCCGGACCAGTAAGCTGGTGCAACTGCAACAGAGGAATTCCCTCACCTTCCATATAAGGGCCGGTCGCGTTGATCTTGGGCCCGGGAATTTTGCCCGACTCAACCGCTTTCTTGATTTCCAAGTCTGTGTAAGGCTCCATGCTGCCAGTGGTGCGGATGGTGGTCACGCCCAGCGCAAGGTAGAGCCGCGGAAAGCTGAAAGTCATGTCGTGATACAAGCCGCCGCCGGCAGGATAAAAAAGATGGTCATGCATCCCAACCAGTCCAGGGAGCGCCGAGTAGCCCGTAAAGTCCATGCGGTTCGCGTCCGCCGGAACCGGGACCGCGCCTGCATTACCGATGGCGGTAATCTTTCCGCCAGACACGATGATCGTCTGGTCAGCTTTTGCCGGAGCGCCAGTGCCATCGATTACGCGCACGTGCTCCAGAGCAATCACTGGAGACTGGACGCGGATGAAATCTTTGGCGGTTGGTGCAGTCTGTGGTTGAGCAAAGGACGTGGTGCAGCAAGCCACAGCTAGAGCGACAAGTAACCAGCGCATAGAAAGAACCTCCAATGATTCAGGAACCATGCAGCATAATTGCTGACTTTAACTTCACGCAAGGGGCGTTATTATCTCTGCTAGTGTGTATCAGGAACATTTGAGATGAGGTCAGTGGCAGTAATCACCATAAGACTCGATGTCCGGCTCGTTGATGAAGCTGCAAAAGTCCTCGGCGCCAAGTCCCGGACGGAGGCAGTGCATATGGCGCTCCGGGAGATTGTTTCGCTCCGAAGCTTCAAGCAGCTGATGAAAAAGCATGCTAGCAAGCTCAAATTCGCCGGGCATGATCGATAACGTCCTTTATCATTCATTCCTCTGGGAAAACGAGCATGCGGCGGATCATGAGCGAAGTTGTCCGAAATGGCGACTCTTGTCCAATTGGAGCAAAGGCTTTTTTGGTAGACACAAGCCGACTTATCGGTACAAACCGGTGTCGGTGAGCGCATTGGCGATTTACCACTCGCCGCGAAAGTCGCTCGAAAATCAACTGCAAAGATCACTTGCCCGACAAGTCGGTGGCGCATCGAGAACAGGCTCCAGAGGCAATCCGCATTCTTCCGGCACCTGATGCCGGCGCCGCAACCTTGGCGGCTCGCGCTCCTGCGCAGGTTGCGGTGCGCACTTTCATCGTCAGGTGAATGAGGCAGGGTTCAGGAATCGCGAAATTCACACTTGACATTGACAGACAATCCACTACCATATGGTTGTGGATAAATTGGGTACAACATTTGCTGCTTTGTCCGATCCAACCCGCCGGGCGATGATCGAACGACTCTCCCATGGGCCTGCCTCTGTGCATGGATTGACGAAACCGTTTGCACTCTCGCAGCAGATGATTTCAAAACATATTGCCTACCTGGTGCGGGCGCGGATTGTGATCAAGACGAAGCGTGGACGAGAGAGTATCTGCACGCTTAGGCCAGAGGCTATAAAGACAGTCAGCGACTGGGCGATTAGCTATCGCCGATTCTGGGAAGAGAGTTTCGACAAGCTGGATGTGGTTGTGAATCAAATGAAAAAAGCGGAGGTCAGAGATGACAAAAAACACGGTTAACGAGACAGAGCGGATGGTTGTCACCAGAGTTTTTGATGCCCCGCGCGAATTGGTTTGGAAGGCGTGGACAGACCCGAAGTATGTGATGCAGTGGTGGGGGCCGAAGGGCTTTACCCCGCCCGTTTGCCAGATGGATTTTCGCGTTGGGGGGAAATTTCTCTGCTGCATGAAAGCACCGGATGGGCAGGAGTTCTGGAATGCGGTTGAATACCACGAGATTGTTCCGTACGAGAAGATCGTTTCCTTGATGTACTTTTCCGACTCGAAGGGAAACAAGATTGATCCTGCGCAGCTAGGAATAGAACATGAGGCCATAGAGGGTGCGTACGACGTGACCATCTTTGAGGATCTAGGAAACGGCCAGACGAAACTCACCTTCATTGGAAATGAACCCATGGAGAGCGCGAAAAATAGCGGTCAATTAGAGGGCTGGAACCAGATACTCGATAAACTTGCTGCAGTTGTTGCGGCGCTAGCGCAGGCGAAATAAGAAGCTGAAGCTTTGATTCGCAAAACTCAATCGTGGAGAAAGATATGAAAAGAATACCGTTTCTCGCTATCGTCCTGCTGGCATTCGCATTTCCCGCCCATGCCCAGGACGCGATGAAGAAAGATGAAGCCGTCAAACCTGCCGATCCGGAATTAAAAGTCGTGCTCGATTCCTGGAATGAGATTGGCCGCAAGCTGACGGCGATGGCCGAAGACTTTCCCGAGGACAAATATGACTTCAAGCCGACACCCGCGCAGCGGAGCTTCGCCGAGCAGTTGCTGCACGCGGCGGGTTCATGCTACTACTTTACCAATCCCGTCATGGGAAAGAAGCCTCCGGCAGCAGAAGATCCCAAGCGCGACCAATACAAGTCCAAGGCCGATATCGTTGCATTCGTCAAGAAAGCCTTCGCTGATGGCGCAGCCGCCATCCAGTCGAAAGGCGAAAAAGGCCTTACGACGGAGGTTGTTTATTTCGATCACCAGAAAGCGCGCGTTCTCGACATTGCAAACGGCCTCATCGAACATAGCGGTGAGCACTACGGCCAGCTCGTTGTGTACTACCGCCTCGCAGGTCTTGTGCCGCCGGAGTCGCGGCCCAAGAAGTAAAGCTCAAGAGACCAGGTAACCCGTCCTTATCGCGCGCCGTTTGCGCGAATGGGCGGGGATTTTGGTTTTTGGGACCTTCAGTATTCAATGCGCCGCGCGGCATATGGATATCTCTGCTTTCGTTCCGCTGCAAGATTTGGGCTTCGGTCGCCGCGCCGCCCGTCTCGCCGTCCAGTGCGTATTCCGCAATGAGGAAGAAACTCGCTCTGAGTTTCTGTCGTTGATTCGCCAGCGCCCCAACGGTGTCTAGGATCGACGAAAATCCCTCTAATGTATTCCTCTGTAGCCCTGTGTTCTCGGGGGGAAGATTTTGGTCCTCTGCGCGGAGAACGCCCATGCTTTCCTTCGCGAACTCTGTCGAATAAAATGTCCCCCGCTCAACGTGATCATCATGCGCGAGCAACTGAACGTAAAGCAAAGGCAGGCTCTCGGAGACCCCGGCTAAGGGCGGCGGAGGCTTAGTTCAATCGCGCTCTCGTCACCTGGCCGAATCGTCGCCTTACCGGATAAACGACCCTTGGCTCAGCTGCCGCCTTGAGGCCAACGCGCTCATCGAGCAAGGATTTGAGCCGGCATCCGACATTGGTCCTGTGAAACGCGCCAGGGTCTAGGAATAGAATTTGGGTGGCCCAGCAACCTACGTGAGCGAAAATTCCCGTTCAGAGCTCCTCGTACTGACTTGCGGGCCCAGGTAATGAATGATAAAGGACGCTTGCTTCAACGATTCGGGAGCGACTTCCGAGAGGTCGGGCGGCGAGGTCTGGCGGTCAGATGGGAAAGTACGCGACATGACTGTTTCAGGGCTGAATGCTGAATGCTGAGTGCTGAGTGCTATTTGCTGATTGCCAGATGCTAAAATGAAAGACTAAGCCCATCCTCCATGGAACGCACACACATCCGCAATTTTGCCATCATCGCCCACATCGATCATGGCAAATCCACGCTTTCAGACCGCCTGCTGGAGCTTACCGGAGCCTTGTCCATGCGGGAGATGCAGGCGCAGGTGCTGGATGCAATGGATCTGGAGCGGGAGCGAGGCATCACTATCAAGGCCCATGCCGTCAGAATGAAATATGTGGCCAAAGACGGGCAGGAGTATCAGCTCAACCTGATTGATACGCCGGGACACGTGGACTTTTCTTATGAGGTATCGCGATCCCTGGCCTCATGCGAGGGCGCTCTCCTCATCGTCGATGCCTCACAGGGCGTGGAGGCGCAGACGCTGGCCAATGCCTACCTGGCCATCAATCATGGCCTGGAAATTATTCCTGTGATCAACAAAATCGATCTCCCCAGCGCTGATATTCCGCGCGCCAAGGAGATGATTGAGCAGACAGTTGGTCTCGACACCAAAGACGCCATGCTGGTAAGCGCCAAGAGCGGCCTGGGGGTTCCGGAGCTGCTGGAAGCCATCGTCAAGCGGCTGCCACCGCCCAAGGGCGACCCCAACAATCCGCTGCAGGCCCTGATCTTTGATTCCTGGTTTGATCCCTATCGCGGCGTAATCGTTTTGGCCCGCCTTTTTCAGGGCACCCTGAGAAAAGGCATGAAGGTGCGCCTCTGGTGGAACGGAAAAACGCTGGACGTTGAAACTCTCGGCGTACTCACGCCCAAGCCGGTGGAAATTGATGAGCTGGTTGCGGGCGAAGTGGGCTTCATGATCGCCAACAACAAAACTGTCTCTGACACCAAGATTGGCGACACCATCACCGATGACGCTCGTCCTGCCATTGAGCCTCTGCCCGGCTTTGAAGAGCTCAAGCCCATGGTCTTTGCCGGGCTTTACACGGTGGACGCGCACGAACACACCGCGTTGCGTGAAGCGCTGGAAAAATTGCGGCTCAATGACTCTTCTTTCTTTTTTGAGCCGGAGAGCTCCGCCGCGCTGGGCTTTGGTTTCCGCTGCGGCTTCCTTGGGCTGTTGCACATGGAGATTATCCAGGAACGGCTGGAGCGCGAGTTTGGTTTGGAGCTGATCACCACCGCGCCGGGCGTGCGCTACACCATCACCAAAACTGATGGCGAGAAAATTGAAGTGGACAACCCTTCACGCTGGCCGAACCAGAGCGAGATCGCAAAGATTGAAGAGCCGGTGATTCTGGCCACCATTCTGACCAATGAGGAATATGTCGGCGCCATACTCAAGCTGGTGGAAGACAAGCGCGGCAAGCAAAAAGCCTTTGAATACGTAAGCGCCAGCCGGGTGATGCTGAGCTATGAACTGCCTCTCAATGAGATCGTGCTGGATTTCTACGACAGGCTAAAGACCATCTCGCGCGGCTATGCGTCGCTGGACTATCACCTGGCCGGGCACTGGGAGTCGCCGATGGTGAAACTCGATATTCTGGTCGCGGGCGATCCGGTGGATGCGCTCTCCATCATCGTGCATCGCGACTTTGCTTATGATCGCGGGCGCGCGCTGGTATCAAAGATGCGCGAACTCATCCCACGGCAGATGTTTGAAGTCGCCATTCAGGCCTCGATTGGCGCAAAGATTATTGCCCGGGAAACCGTTGCCGCCATCCGCAAAAACGTGCTGGCCAAGTGTTACGGCGGCGACATCTCCCGCAAACGCAAACTTCTGGAGAAACAAAAGGAAGGCAAGAAGCGCATGAAACGGATCGGGAAAGTAGATATCCCGCAAGAGGCCTTCCTGGCGGTACTTAAAGTTGGCGACAATGCCTGATGCTCTGAATAAAGAAAAGTTGCGAATTCAAAATGTGCAAATCCTTTCTTTTGTGTTCCGGGCTTACTCATTTCTGGTGCAATCGCACCTGCCCAAGAATGATGCTTTTGTAACTCTTTTGAATTGAATATGTTACAAAGTGCAGCACTACTTGGGCAGATTGGTTAAGTTATTGAAAAACCACTGAGCTACTCTGCCGTGAGCCAACAAATTTGCACAGAGTTTTCCACAGAAAAACCTTAATAAAAGCAAATCTGCTATTTGCCATCCTTCCTGAAATTCACTGTAATAAAAGTTTCCACCTCAACCGCTTCTCCGTTCAGGACATACGGGCGATAGCGCCATTGGCTGACCGCCTCAGTAGCGGCACGCACCAGCAGCGGAGAACCGCTCATCACGTTCAAACTCTGAATGGTGCCGTCACGTGCGATGATGGCGTGCAGCTTCACCTGGCCCTGAATGCCGGCCAAAATAGCGGGCCGCGGATAAACCGGCTCCACTTTGTTCAGTAACTGTGCTTCCGTAAGCACCGAGATAATGCGTTTAGGACCGCTGGGTCTCACGTTGGAATTGGCAGGTCCAATAGCAGTGAAATCATTGAGCGCATTGTTCTGTCCCACGTATGGTCCCGGCGGCGTGACCAGTGTTGGGTCCGTAGTTGTTTGAATGGGATCTCCAAAGTGAATCGCGTTCGGGTTATTGCTAACCAGAACAACCGTTGGTCTCGGTGCTGAGCGTGTTGGTCCAGGAGCGCGAGTCGGACCTGCGGGAACTGGACGGATCGGCTCAATGGTTACGGGTCTCACCGGCGTATAAATCGGCACTCGCGCTGAAACCGGAATAACACCCGTTGAGAGCAGCGGGACGATCACAAGAACTCCGGCAATCAGCGCTTCCACCGTGAATGCAGTTGCCATGGGCCAACGTTTGCGCCGCCGCGACGTGGATGAAGATTCAAGCAGCGTATCTCCGAACATTTTGTCTCACCTCCAATGAAGTGATTGGACACCGGAGAGTGGACGCGATGTTCCGTTCGTGCGAAAAATAAAAAGGCCGCCGGTGAAGGCGGCCTGCGGTTTTCTAAGGAACTATTACGGCTTCTTCGGTGTCGGCGCGGAAGTAGCAGGGCGCGCTGGAGCTGGGGCAGGCCGCGTGGTTCCCGCAGCGCCGGTTGCCGGCTTGGCGGGAGCGCCGGCTGGATTCGCGGCATCGTAGGCATCCACCAGTTCTTTGGTAATCACAGTCCCCTGCGTGGCCCACAGCACGGGCGAAGTCTGGGGATTGGAGACATCGAGCACAACCGCATAACCATTGGCGTTGGCGTACTTTTCCAGGACCGCGAGCATTTTCGCCCCGATACGGTTGACCACTTCCTGTTCAGACTGCTGAAATTCCGCCTGCGCATCTTCATAGTTGCGCTGCAGCGCCTTCTGCTTTGAATCAATGGCCTTTGCCTTGCTGCTCTTTTCGTCATCACTCAGCTTGTCAGCTTGTGCCTGGTATTGCTTTTTCAGGTTCTCCAATTCGTCGTTCAGCCCCTTCAGCTCGGCCTGCTTGGGATTGAACTTTTGCTGCAGCGCGTCAATTTCTTTTTTACCTTCAGCGCTCTCGCCGATGGCCTGCTGAATATTGACCACGCCGATCTTGGTAGGCACTGGGCCTGCATTGGCGGCGGGGCTTGCCGCCGGGGTTGCCGCTGTTTGTGCGAATGCAGCCGTGCCAGAAGCAATACTGAGGCTGAGAATGAGTGCCTGAATTCGGGATTTTGCCATGCTCATGGGTTACGTGCTCCTTGGGTTCATTGCGGGCGTCCCGCTCAGGGGAACGCCAAAAGCTCAGGGCTTCTTGGATGGTGTGGCGCCAGCAGCCGGTGGACGCGACGCAACTGTGCCAGCCGGGCGCGGAGGATTGCTCGCTGCCGGTTTAGCGGCTGGCGCGGACACCGGTGATCCTGCATTGTAAGCTTCGATCAATTCTTTCGTGATGTTGGTTCCTGGATGCGCATACAGCACCGGAGTCTGGGGATTGGAAACGTCCATCACCACGGCAAAGTTGTTGTCCTTTGCGTATTTCTCCAGTACCTCCAGCATCCTCTTACCCAGGCGGTTCAGAATTTCCTGCTCCGCCTGCTGGACTTCATTCTGAAAGTCCTCATAGTTGCGCTGCAGGGTCTTCTGTTTTTCTGAAGCAACTCTGATCCGGTTATTGCGCTCATCCTCACTCAGTTTGTCGCCCTGCGCCTGAAGCTGCTTCTTCAGGTTCTCCACTTCATCATTCTGGCTTTGCAGGGCCGCCTGCCGTGGTGAGAACTTCTGCTGCAAGGCTTCCAGTTCCTTTTTGCCTTCATTGGTATTGGCGATGGCATCTTGAATACTGACGATGCCGACCCTGGTGGCGGAGGGAGAGCCGCCGGCGGCAGGCGCCTGTGCGCGGACTGCGGTGGAAACGCCCAGGGCCAGGACCAGTGTCAGCATGAGGACGCGGTTTTTGATGTGGCTTGCCATGGAATATTGGACTCCTTAGTGGTTGTTACGTAACTATTTCATTGCGATGCGCGTTTCCATTACTGCTTATGAATGCGTGAAATCAGCGGAGGGAACGATACTTAAAATTATAGGTTGTGCCTCCGGCAGCGTCAAACAAGGGCTTCTCCTTAGAACGTCGTGCTGATGGTGAATCGAAACGTCTTACGCGGTTCCTGCAAACGGAAATCCGGACCCAGCGTTGCAATCGCGGACTGAAAAGTGAAATCGCCCGCGGCCCCAAGCGGGAACATGCTGCGTGTGATGGGGCTGGGTGAGTGCACAAGGGTATTCAGAGTCAGCGGGTTCAACGCGTAGTAAATACGAAACGGCTGTTGCACGATGGGCAAAAGCACCTGCAATTCAAGTCCGGTAGACATGCGGGGCACAAAATTGGTGCCCTCAACCGGCTTCAGGTTTCCGCTGAACGTGAGCGGCGCTCCGCCAGAGCACTGGAAACCAACGATCGCAGGACAGCCGAAAATCGTGCTGTTGAGCTGAGTAAGAGAGTCACCGCTGATCTTGAGCTGCGAGTCGAGCGTGACAAAGTCCATGCCGAAATCAACAAAAGGCGCCAGAGTCACGGGGCCGATCACATGGATGCGGTACTCAACATTGCTGACAAATTGGGTATCGCCGCCGGGCAGGGTGATGTTGTTGACCGGCAGAGGGATGGCCACATTCCCGCGTCGCGGATTGCTGGGATCAACGGGGACCGCGCTGCCGTCAGGATTGGTCAGCTGGAAATTCTGCACCGTGCTCACGAACACGTAGGGGGACACCGTACGCACGTCAAAGCCGCGCAAGTCGTTCTCGCCACCCATATAGAAGCGCTGGTAGGGAGGCGCTTCCGATCCGCCAAAACCGTTAATAAAGCTGGCCTGCAGGCGCACGCCCAAAGTGTTCTGGTGATACAGCGGCTTCCACTGAGTAAAGGCCACCAGCGGCCGGTAGAACTTTACGTTTCCACCCAGGCCGGCGATTTCACTGGAAAGATAAAGACTCTTGCCGCGATGCGGACGCACAGGGCTGTCAATGGTGCTGAAGCTGAGTGAAGGGGTAATTGAGCTGGTAATGATGCCCTTCAAAGCATCCGGGCCGGAGATATTCCTGAAGTTCAGAGTCTGGAACAGGTTGCGCGAAGCATCACTGAACGTGTTGATTGTGGTGGTGTCCAGAGAGTATGTAAGTCCCACGCGCTTGAAGGAATGTCCCAGCAGATAGCTTGAAGAAGCGGTAAAACCTGTGCTGGACTGGTTGTAATTCAACAACTGGTTGAGCACGGACTGCGGCAGATTCAGGTTCTGGCCGGCATTGATGGAGGCCTGCCGCGCCTGATTGAAATCGAACCGGCGGCTGTAGACCGTAAAGCCGAGAGTCAGCGGGCGATCAAACATGTACGGCTCGGTAAAGCCAAACAGAAGCACGCGTGAAAGGCTGCCGACGTTGGCTTGCACCTGCAAGGTCTCACCCAGGCCAAGGAAGTTGTTGGTCTCATAATTCAGACCGATGAAAGACCCTTCCAGTCCGCTGACACCGCCCGTAAGACCAATACTGTTTTTGCCCTTTTCTCTTACCTTTACCGTGAGATCGACCGTGCCATCCTGCGTGTTCAACTTGCGTTCTGTGTCGTCTTCCGGCTTAAGAGCGTCAAAATAGTTCAACTGGTTCAGGCGAAGAACGCTGATGTCCCAGAGGCGGCTGTTGAATACCTGGCCTTCCTGCACCAGCAGTTCACGGCGAATCACGCGGTCGCGTGTAGTTGTATTTCCCTGAAATTCAATGCGGCGTACAAAATACGGCTTGCCTTCCTCAACTTCAACGTTGAGAGTAATCTCTTTTTTCTCGTCGTCGATGTCCGTGGTCGGCACGGGCGTAAAGTCAATGTAGCCGAGCTCTCCGTAGGCCTTGCGCAGATTGTCCAGGCCTTTGCCGATCAGCTGCTTATTAAACGTTTCTCCATCCTTGATGGGGAAAATATTGCGCAGGAGAGTCGTATTGAGAATGGCCTTATTGCCCTTGAAGGTGATTGCCTTGAGCTTGTACTTGTCGCCTTCCTCAATCGGCACGGTGATGTCCATCACCTTGCCCTGTCCTTTTTGCAGGAAAGGAATGTGGAACTTGCTCGAGGTATCGCGCAGCTGTGTCTTAGGATCATCCACCACGGCCTTAAAATAGCCATAAGTCTGCAGCGCCTCACGGACACGCTCTGCGTCCTCTTCCAGCTTGGACGCATCAAAAGTCTTGGCAAAGACGCCTTCCAGGAAAATAGACCTGGGAATGCCGATAGGGTGCAGATTCTTCATGGCCGCCCGCAGCGTGCGGCTTTTTACATGTTTGTTGCCGGTAAAGCGGATCTTGCCTACTTTGATCTTGGGGCCTTCTTTTACATTGAATACCACTGCCACGGATGCCGGCGGGACCTGTTGCACCTGTACGGAGATGGTTGCAAATTGGCGGCCATGCTCAGACAACAGCTGCTGCAACACGACTTTCGCCTTGATCACTTTGGTGGGATCGTAAGGACTGTCGACCGTCAGGGGGACTTTGACTTTCTTATAACGCTCAAGAACATCGCTGACGGAAACTGAGTTCAGTCCCTTGTAATCGATGGTGCGGATGGTGGGCTTTTCGCGGACGTAAATGTGAATTCGCCAGCCTTTGGGCGATTGTTCGCGCTCCATGCGAACATCTTCAAAATAACCGCTGTTCCACACGGAACGAAGGTCGCGTTGCAGGGCTGTCTCGTCATAGACATCGCCCACACGGGTATAAATGCGCGATTTTACGGTTTCTGTGGGGATGCGCCGGTTGCCACTGACATCAATGTCTTCAATGATTTGGCCAGCCTGCGGCACGGCAAAAGACTTGGGAACCAGGCCACAAAGAAAAAGGCCAAGGATCAGCGCCAAGGGCCCGATCCGCGCGGCAAGCTTAGGACTGGTTTCCTCACAAAACGACGAAGCTATATGACTACCCTCAGACCAAGGTGGGAAAAGCCAGATTATACGGGAGTTATCGCTGAAGTGCCACTTGGACATGTCCCCTCACCCTAAAAATCCCAACCCACAGACGATCACCAGCTTATTCGTGTCTCACAATTGAATGACCTGATTCGATCAGGCGGCGCTGCCCGGCCATGCCGGAACTCCAACATCCCTCACATCTGCCTGGCCCATGCTGTTATCGATGAAGATACGGCCCTCTTCCTGGTCTCTTTTTGGGCAGTCTACTCCCCGGTAGCTGGAACGCGTCAGATTGGGAAACTTGCATATTTTTTGGCACTTTGATTTTTTATTGCCGGTCAGGTAAGAGGGGATGTAGCGGGCACTGGCACTTTGCGCACGTCTCGCGGGTCAAAATAGCGGGCAGTTAGGCGACTCGGTTAGCGAATCGGCTCAACCTCCACCAGGCAGGAATAGAACGTCGCCCCGCCGCCGATATCGGTAAGCGTTTCTGAGGTTAAGACATTGATGCTGTTACCGTCTGGAGCAAACCGTGAAGCATTCAGCCGCGCTGCCACCACGCCCGCCTGTACGGCGCCGTTTACATGGGCGCGTAAACGCACTTCACCACGATGGTTGAAGACCCGCACCCAGTCGCCTTCCTGAATCCGGCGAGGCTGGGCATCTGCAACGCTGATCTCCAGCAACTCAGGATGCTCCATCTTCTGAATGGAAGGAACATTTGTAAACGTGCTGTTCAGAAAGTTGTCCGCTTTCCGCGAAAGCAACTCCAGAGGAAACTTCTTTGCTCCTTCTGAAAGACGCGACTCCCCTGGCGGGACAAATGAAACTACGGGATCCAGTCCCTGGGCGGCCAGCTTCTTACTATAAAGCTCGGCTTTGCCACTGGCCGTGGCGAATCCGCCTTTCGCAAAGGGCAGAAATGGTCCTTCTCCCAGGTTCAGCCGGATGTGGCCCTCTTTCTCCAACCGCTCCCGCGTGATACCGTCCATCCATTTTTCCCAGCCATTCGGGATCTGATGGTTCTCAGTTTTGGCCAATGTAGCGTCAATCACATCGTCGGTATCCTGCTGGAAGCAAGCGTCGGCAAATCCCATCCTTATCGCCAGCGCGCGGAACATGTCTGTATTGGACCGGGACTCACCCAGCGGCTCAATGGCTTGATTCGATATCTGAAGATATGTATGGCCGTATGCCTTGTTCAGGTCCTTGTGCTCCAGGAATGTGGTTGCGGGCAGAACAATATCGGCATACGTGGTGGTATCAGTAAAAAACTGCTCATGGACCACCGTAAAAAGGTCCCGGCGCATGAAACCGCGGATCACATCATGATGGTTAGGCGCGACCACGGCGGGATTGGAGTTGTAGACAAAAACCGCCTTCACCGGCGGGTCGCTGAGGTGGTTAAGAGCTTTGCCCAGCTCTGACATGTTGACAACGCGCGAAGCCCGTCCCAGAGGGCTCTTCTGCATCAGATCCGGACGATCCAGGGCATGCATATTCAGATAAAACGCGCCGCTGGTGGAAAGCTGCAACCCGCCGCCAACCTCAGCCCACGAACCGGTGATGCACGGCAGCATGGCAATGGCCCGCATCGCCGAGCCTCCGTTCTGCGAGCGCTGCACACCGTAATTTACACGGATGACCGCTGGCCTGACCGTGGCATATTCACGTGCCAGCTTGCGAATGTCTTCAGCGCTGATCCCGGTCCATGGGGCCACACGCTCCGGCGGATACTCCTGCACACGCTCTTTCAACTGCTCAAAACCGAGTGTGTAGTTGCTGACGTAAACGGCGTCATAAAGTTTTTCTGTGATGATCACGTTCATCATCGCCAGCGCCAGGGCAACATCCGTCCCGGGATTGATGGGCAAATACCAGTCCGCGCTCTGCGCCGTGCGCGTCTTGTAGGGGTCAATCACCACCAGCTTGGCGCCCTTGCGTCGCGCCTCCGCAATAAACGGCCATAGATGGACGTTAGTGGCATGAATATTCGCGCCCCAGGCAATGATGTATCTGGCATCACGGAACTGCTGTGGCTCTGTTCCAATACTGCGCCCGATCACGGTTTGCAATCCGGCGGCGCCTGCAGCAGCGCAGATGGTGCGGTCTAACTGTGAAGCGCCCAGGCGATAGAAGAAGCGGTGCGCCATCCCTGAATAGCTCAACACACCCATGTTTCCGGCGTAAGAGTAAGGAAGAATCGCTTCCGGGCCGAACTCGTCAGAAATATTCTTGAAGCGGGCGCTGATTTCCTCCAGCGCTTCGTCCCACGAAATGCGGACAAAATCGCTCGCGTCTCCTTTACCCTCGCCCTTGAGGGCCGTCCGCCGCATGGGATAAAGCACACGCCCGGGCGAGTACACGCGCTCAAGATACTTGGTCACTTTCGCGCACAGAAACCCTTGCGTGACCGGATGCGCCGGATCACCCTGCACTCGCGTTGCGCGCCCATCTTCCACCGTAACCAGAATCCCGCAGGCGTCTGGGCAGTCATGCGAGCAAACAGCATGGACAACCTTCTTCATCGTTTCATTATATGACCTCGGCTAGGGAAGGAAATCGTCTTTTGCCGCACAAAAGGTCAAGGGGGAAGCAATACTTCAAGCAGAAACGGAACGGGGCAGCGAGTTGGCCTGTGTTTTTAATGCGCGCAGGTCAAGTTTGCCCGTACCCAGGAAAGGAAGGGCATCCACGCGGAAGAACTGGTCCTTGCGTGGCTTCCACAGAGGGGGAAGATCTGCGGAAGCAAGTTTTACCAGGACGGGCGAGAGTTGTTCGCTGCTGAGAGTATGCAGCACCACCAGGCGCTCTCCCCTCTTTTCATCCGGCGCGGCGGATACCACAAACACCTGTTCCGCTGTCTCTGCCAGCTCATGCAATTTTTCTTCGACCCTTACATGCGGAACCATCTCCCCGCCAATCTTGCTGAACCGGCTCAGACGGTCCGTGATGGTCAAAAAACCATCGTCCGCCACGGCGGCGATGTCACCCGTGGTGTACCAGCCATCCTGTAGGACTTCGCGGGTCTTTTCCTGACTCCCCAGATAACCCTGCATCACGTTGGGACCTCGCACCAAAAGCATGCCCGGGGTATCCGGTGGCAGCGGCTGGCCTGTGTCCGGATCAACAATGCGAACGCTCATGCCCGGCAAAGGATGGCCAATGGTCCCCTGACGGGCGCCACGCTGAACGATGCCTGGAGCGCGGTAATCAAAAATATTCACGGCCACCACCGGCGCGCATTCCGTACAGCCGTAACCTTCAAGTGGCCGCACGCCAAACTGGTTCTCAAAAGCGCGGGCCACGCGTTCTGAAAGCTTTTCCGCGCCTACCAGCACACAACGCAAGCTGGCAAAATCCTCTTTGGGAACACGTCGCGTGTAGGCCTGCAGGAACGTTGGTGTAGTAATCATGAATGTGACGCGGTACTTCTTGGTCAACTCGCCGATGATCTGCGCATCCAGCGGGCTGGGATGGAACACCACGCCCACACCGTAGGTGGCGGTAAGCCACAGCGTCACGGTAAAACCAAACGCGTGGAAGAATGGCAGCACGCCCATCAGCTTGTCGTCGCTGGCAAAAGAGAATACCTGCGTCATCTGCCGGATATTGGACAGCACGTTATGGTGCGTCAGCATTACGCCTTTGGGTTCGCCCGTGCTTCCGCTGGAAAAGATAATGGTAGCCAGATCATTGGTGGTGCGCTGCCGCGCACCGACGGCTTTCTTCAACAATTTGTATGGCAAGAAAACCGCAATCAGCAGCGCCAGCAGTTTTTCAGTGGATTTAGGCCCGGCCAGCACATCTTCCAGATAAATCGAGCGCCCCGGAACGTCAATCTTGTTCATGGCGGCAAGCTTTTCCAGAAAAAGTTTTGATGTGACCACCGTTTGCAGGCCGCATTGCTGCGCGCAGGATGCCAGAGTTTCAGTGCTGGCGGTGTAATTCAGGTTCACCGGAACTTTGCCAAGCAATACGGCGGCAAAGTTCACCAACGCTCCACCAGCGGAAGGCGGCATCAGCACGCCCACCATTTCCTGGTCTTTCCAGTGCGGACGCATCCGGCGCGTGACAAAGATGAGCTTGATCAGCATGCTGGCAAAGCTGACGTTGGGGAAACGGGCATCGCCCATGCAGAAACGCAAGGGGTAACGCCGCGCGGTGCGCACCAGCGCCCGGTCAAGCGTGAGCGAGTCCACGCGGTCTGCTTCAAACGCGGCGGCCTGCAGAGTCTGCACGGACCGCCGGACTTCCGCGGCGCTTGCCGTGGAAGGCAGCCATGCGCCAAAACTCACGGTCACACGGTAGGGCATGCGTCGCGGCATTTTCCATAAAAACCGCTCCCGCTCATAACTAAAGATGCTTCCCCACACGCCATGCAGGTTCACCGGGATAATGGGTGCGTCCAGTCCGCGGATGATCCGCTCCATGCCTTTGCGGAACGGCAACATGGAACCGGTGCGGGTGATATGGCCTTCAGCAAAAACGCACACCAGTTCTCCCGCGCGAATGGCGTCACTGGCTTCGCGAAAAGAGCGGATGATGTCCCGCGGACGCATCTCCGTGGGAATGGGAATGGCACGCATGAGCAGCGCGAACGGCTTGATAAAGGGAATGTTGTATACATCGCGGAACATCAGAAAACGTATGGGACGGTTCGCCGCTGCGCTGATCAACACTACATCCACAAAGGACATGTGATTTGAAACCAGCAGCGCGCCGCCTTGCTGCGGAATGTTTTCCTTGCCTATTACCTTGACGCGATAGATGATCCGGTGCAGGAACCACAACAGGACGCGCAGCCCCCAGTTCGGCAACGCGGTAACCATGCGAACCAGCATGGACTGCCGGGGCTTTGTGTCTTCGTGAGTGGTTTCCGCAGTGGGCATGAGCCACAATTAGAAGATCGGCGGCGATATTCTGGCACTTACCGCCGTAAAAAGTAAAGAACCGTAATAGGAAAACGTAGCGCCATTTTGGGAAGAATGCATACCGCGAAAATGCGCGTTTATGCAGACATTCCCGCCAGCTCTGCTGCGCGTGTCTTCAGCGCCCGTAGATCAAGCTTACCACTCCCCAGATAGGGCAGCGCATCCACGTGGAAGAACTGGTCCTTCTTCGGCTTCCAGAGTGCGGGCAGATCAGACTCCGCAAGCTTTACCAGGACCGGAGCCAGCTCTTCGTCGGTAAGGGTGTGGAGCACAATGATGCGCTCGCCTTTTTTCTCATCGGGCACGGCAGAGACGCTGAAACTCTGCTCGGTTGTACCGGCGAGTTCGTTGAGCTTTTCTTCGATCTTGATGTGCGGCACCATCTCGCCGCCAATCTTGCTGAAGCGGCTCAGCCGGTCTGTGATGGTCAGGAAGCCGTCTTCTTCCATGGAGGCAATGTCCCCCGTGGTGTACCAGCCGTCTTTGAGCACCTCCGCCGTTTTCTCCGGACGGCCAAGATAGCCTTTCATCACGTTGGGCCCTTTTACCAGCAGCATGCCCGGCTTGTTGAGTGGCAGTGGCTCCTGCGTTTCCGGATCGACAATACGCACGCTCACTCCCGGCAAAGGATGGCCGATTGTTCCGCGACGCGCCGCCACCTGGCGGAAACCCGGCGCGCGGAAATCTCTTCCATTCACCGCGACCACCGGAGCACATTCAGTGCAGCCATAGCCTTCAAGCGGACGTATTCCGAAGATGTCTTCGAATGCCAGCGCCGTTCGTTCAGGAAGTTTTTCCGCTCCCACAAGCACATATTGCAGGCTGCCAAAATGCTCCGGAGAGCAACGCCGCATATAGGCTTGCAGGAACGTTGGCGTGGCAATCAGGAACGTCACGCGGTAGCGCGACACCAGGTCGCTGATGGAGGTTGCATCCAAGGGATTGGGATGGAATACCACGCCGATCCCATGCACCGCCGGAAGCCAGAGCCCCGCCATAAAGCCGAACGAATGAAAGAACGGCAGGATGCCCAGCACCTTGTCATTGCCATCCAGCATGAACACCTGCGTGACCTGCCGGATGTTGGCAATAATATTGTGGTGCGTAAGCATCACGCCCTTGGGATCGCCGGTGCTGCCGCTGGAAAAAATCACCGTGGCCAGATCGTCATCTGTGCGCCTCACCGCGCCCAGGGCCGCTTTGAGCAAGCGATAGGGCAACAACCACGCCAGCATGAGCGCCGCGATCTTTTCTCCCATATGCGGCTTCTCCAGCACATCTTCCAGCAAAAGAGTACGTCCGGGAATTTCAATTTTGGGGAAGCGCTCCAGAAAAGCTTTGGATGTAATGGTGGTCCGCAGATTGCATTGCTTCCCGCAAGACGCAATCACTTCGTTGTTCGCGGTGTAATTCAGATTAACGGGAACGCATCCCAGCAGCGTGGCAGCATAATTCACAAGAGCGCCACCGACGGACGGTGGCAGCAAAACCCCAACCATCTCCTGGTCCTTCCACAATGGTTTCATGCGCCGCGCCACAAAAACCGTCTTTACCAGTGCGCTGCCAAAACGCATTTTAGGTACTCGTGCATCGGCCATGGCGAAACGCCAGAAATAGCGGCGAGCGCTGCGCACAAAGGCGCGGTCAAGCGTGAGCTTACGATTGCGGTGGGCGGCAAACGCCACACTCTGCAACTCCTGTACTGCCTGGCGCACTTCCGCGGGCGCACTTGTGGAGGGAAGCCATTTGCCGAAGCTCACCGTCACGGGATAAGGAATGCGGCGTGGCACCTTCCACAGAAAACGATTGCGTTCAAAGCTGAAGACGCTTCCCCACACTCCATGCAGATTCACAGGAACAATGGGTGCATCAATGCCCTTGATGATTCGTTCCATGCCGCGGCGGAATGGCAGCAGTTGGCCGGTACGGGTGATCTGGCCTTCGGCAAAGATGCAGACAATCTCGCCCTCGCGAATCGAGTCACTGGCCGTGCGCAGTGACTTGATCATGTCACGCGGGCGAAGCTCAGACGAAATGGGAATCGCCTTCATCATGCGCGCAAACGGCTTCACGATCGGCTTGTCATAAATCCCCTGAAACATCAGGAAGCGGATGGGCCGGTCTGTGGAAGCCAGAAGCAGCAGCACGTCAACGAACGACATGTGGTTGGAGACGAAGAGGGCTCCGCCTTTTTCCGGGATGTTGTCCCGGCCAATCACCTTGATGCGATAGAGAGTGTGCGTGAGGAAGAAGAGCAGCAGGCGCAGGAACCAGTCCGGCAGCAGATACAGCAGATAAACCGTGCCGCCAAAGGTGATGACTGCTCCGGTCAGGAAGACACCGCGAGGATTGAGGTGCCCAACACTGGTCAGCAGGAAGTACATTCCTGAAGCGCCGGCGATGCCGATAAATGAAAGCAGATTGGAAGCGGCAATGATGCCGCCCTTGGTGTCCGGCGAGGGACGGTGCTGGATCAGCGCGTTCACCGGCACGGCGAAGAAGCCGGCAAAGAACCCAAGCGTTGCCAGGAGGGCGGCCGCGCCGCCAAATGAATGCGGCATCCCACCCAGCAGGGCTGCCATGATCGTCAGTCCAAAAGAGCCGAGTGGGATGAGGCCGTACTCGATCTTGTTGCCGGAGAGATAACCTGCCACGCCACTGCCGATTCCGATCCCAGCCGCCAGAGCCGCCTGAAGCAGCGCGATCTGCCGGGGCTGCGCGTCAAAGATATCTTTTCCGTAAACAAAGACCGTTTGCAGAAAAAGCATTCCAATGAACCAGAAATAGGTATTGCCCAGGACCGCCAGGAAGAGCGTCCGGTCCTTGCGCATCAGATCGATTTGCTGGACGAGATCGGCCACAAAATTAACGCGGAATTTTTTCTTCGGCGCAGCGGGCGGAACTTTGCCGATCCCCAGGCTGGAAAGCAGACCAAAACAAGCCAGCACCAGCAGCAGAGCAAAAGCATAGACTTCATGACCGTGAAATCTCTCTGACATCAACCCGGCGGCCACTGTTCCGCTGATGATGGCCAGGAACGTCAGCAGCTCAAGAATGCCATTGCCCCAGGAGAGCCATTTTTCCGGCAAAATCTCCGGCAGCAATCCATATTTCGATGGACCAAAAAGAGCGGACTGCATCGCCACCACAAACAACACCGCCAGTTGCAGGGGAAAGTACCCGGTGCCCAGCGCGATGATGCCCGCTGCCATGGCAGCGATTTCGACAAGCTTGGTCCCGAGAATGACCTGCCGCTTGCTGAAGCGATCCGCCAGGAAGCCGCCCGCCATGCTGAACAAAACCAGCGGTACCGAGAAGAACAAGAGGATGAGTGGCACCATCTTGTCCCGCTGTTCATGCGTGAGCCCCATGCCCAGGACCATGTAGGACAAAAGGTTCTGAAACGCATTTGCGCTGAACGCGCCCTGAAACTGCGTGATGTTCAAGGCCCAGAAGCTGCGCCGCCAGCCATCCGCTGGTTGCAGTGAAGGCGCATTTCCAGTTCCCGTGGTTGAAACGCTGGAGGCAGAAATTTCTGGAGTTGGCGTGACAGCGGCTTGGGACATAGTTTGACGGTAATTTTTCGCGATTGGCGGAGACATTCTGGCACCAGTTTGTCTGGATGTAAATGGCGGTTGCGGGACCGTCATCGAGGAGGCCGCCGCCATCCGCGCCCTGTCTACAGAATCACAGAAGTAACCCCTGGTTACCAGCGTAATTACCCAACATCCGTACTTACTGCCTACAGTTATGGCAATCAGGCGAAGGCTACCGGAGTTTTCCCCCCTTCGCCAACTGTGCCACGCTCAGGTAAGGCAACCGGCACTGATCAGAAGGTGAAGGTGTTGTATGCGAGAAGTAGAAGTTGGCGGCGCAGGGCCTGGAGCTGCGTCCGCATCCATAACCAGCAGACCACGACGGACCGGGAACTGGTTCAAGGTTCTTTCGATCATACTCATTGGCAGTTTGTGTCCGGCGCTCTTTGCCGCCGAACAAGGCGTGATGCTGGTGGGAGCCGGATCAAGCGTCCCTCTACCGCTCTATCTCAAGTGGGCCGATCTGTATAACCAAAACAACAGGACGGTACAGTTGCAATACGTAGCGATGGGCACCATCGAGGGAATCGCCCAGATTACCCATGGCACCAGCGATTTCGGCGCCGGAGAGGTACCGCTCACGGTTGAGGAACGCCGCTTGGGCAACCTGACTGAGTTGCCGGTCGTATTGATTGGAATTGTTCCCATTTTCAACTTGCCGGGGATTCCGAACCTTCGGCTTTCAGGTGACGTGCTGGCCGAGGTGTATCTGGGGCACATCAGTCATTGGAATGATCCAGCCATCGTCAAACTTAATCCGGGTATTGCTCTGCCAAGCCTGCCGATCCGGATCATCTATCGTCCCGCGGGCAAAGGCAGTAACTACGTATTTACTGAATACCTCTCGAAAGTCAATGCAAGGTTTCGCGATCAGGTGGGAAAGAGCGCTTCACCCAAGTGGCCTGTCGGGCAACCGGCAGAACGAAGCTCAGATATGGCAGATAAGGTCAAAAGCACTCCTGGCGCGCTCGGGTATGTGGAACTTCAGTATGCCGATGATAATCGAATCACACATGCCAGCATGCTGAACGCGGCCGGAAAGTTTGTGAAGGCCACGGCGGCAAGCATCACCGCGGCATGCACCGCAGTGGAAGCACCAGGATGGGACAAGCTTTCTGCTTCATTGACGAATCCTCCCGGAGCGGACTCTTATCCTATCTCCAGTTTTACCTGGCTGTACGTGCGTCCCAGTGCGCGCGACCAACGCCGCACCGCGGCGCTGGTGGGCCTGCTCAACTGGGCATTCTCAGATGGACAGAGCATTGCCATTGAGGAGGGATATTCCGACTTGCCCAAGCCGCTGGTGGTGAAGGTTCTGGCGAAGATCAACGCCATGCGGTAAGTTCCCCGGTCCATTGGATATCTGTGTACCGCTGCGGGCAGCGGGCTAAATATAAGGAGATACATTGTGAAGACTTTAGTGGACGAACAGGAAATTCAATCCAGCCCGGCGATATCGGGCGACGAAAGAAACCGGCAAGCGTCTCCGAACGGCATTGGGAGCCAGAGGAAATCAGTACTAGAAATATCCCCTGCTCCTCAGTCCCAGACGGACTGTTATGAAAGTTGTCTGGATCTCTCCGCTCAATTTCTCGCTCGCGGATGATTGGCCGCTCTTGTGAAAAAAGCCTGGCATTTCATGCCAGGCTTTTTTCCTAGTTGAAGACCGCTTACACCGTCATCAGTTCTTTTTCCTTTGCCGCGGACATCTCTTCCATCTTTCTGATCTCTGCGTCAGTCAGCTTCTGGACTTCTTCCAGCGCTTTCTTCTCCTCGTCCTCGGAGATTTTTTTGTCTTTCATGGCTTTCTTGATGCCTTCATTACCATCGCGGCGGACATTGCGGATGGCGGTGCGATGGTCTTCCAGAATTTTATGCAGGTGCTTCACCATGTCCCTGCGGCGTTCTTCGGTCAGCGGGGGCACGGGGATGCGGATCAACTTTCCATCATTCTGCGGATTGAGTCCAAGCCCGGCGGAACGAATGGCCTTCTCAATATCGGCGATGATGCCGGGATCGTAAGGCTGCACCGTGAGCAATTGCGCTTCAGGCGAATGCACCGTGGCCACCTGATTGAGCGGCATCTCTGAACCGTAGTAGGGCACGCGCACGGGGTCCAGCATGTTGACCGTCGCACGTCCGGTACGCGCCGCAGCCAGGTTGGTACGGAAATCTTCCACCGCTTTATCCATGCGCGTTTTGAGCTGTGTATACATTTCTTTTAGTGCGGGTATGGCCGCGATTCCTGATATCGCCATTACACAAAGCCTCAAGAGGAGAGTTACGAACGTTCGATTATACAGCCAAGGCGGGCCAGAGGACGGAGAGGAAGAAGTCCCTGCACGTTATAACTTTTCCTGGCGCGAGCTGCCCCCCCGCTGAGAGCAGCGGGGCTACGCAACAGTTCACAACCGCGGCGCGACTTTGTTTTACCCGGACGATTTCCGCACGTCTACTTCCCGCATCTACCTACTAAGCAAGACCTCTTAAGGCTTCCCAGCAGCCGCAGGGGCCGCAGCGGGTGCTGCGGCAGGAGCAAGTGGAGCGGCAGGCGCCGGCGCAGCCAAAGGCGCCAGGGCGTTGGCAACTTTTTCCTTTTGTGTCTTGAACGCGCTCAGGATATCCAGCACGTGGTTCCAGAATGCTGATCCGCCGGCGGTGAGAAACCCTATGATCAGATAGCCCGTATCGTGCAAATCGGGAGAGACCAGCCACTTTGCGGCGGGGATCGCCTGAATCTGGCCTTTGGCCGAGTAGGCCGCGATGGTGCCGAATGCCACGGCAACCACATTCATAATGGCACGCCGCCTGTTCTCAGCGGGGCCCGGAGGCAATGGATTATTCAGATACGGGATAAACCCTTTGAATATCTCAACTGCACGCTCCACGGCAACACTCAGGGTTGCCAGCAAAGTAACCAGGACGGTAAAGTCGCTCATGGTTTGGTCTCACTGAAAATAGGATTTGTGCCGGGCATTTTAGCAAGAGAATCCCTATTCGGGAGCAAGTAATTTCGCCTTTTCTATTCGTAGGAAATGTGGTTCCTATCAGCCAGAAAGACCGGGAAATACCGGTGCCGCGGCGAAGGAAAAGCCCGTTTATGCAGTGCTTTTCTGCCCGGACCGGCGGTAGAGCATCCATGTATGCCAGAGAATACGCAGCGTGGCGAGCACAGGGATAGATAGAAAGACGCCGATCACACCCGCCACCTCTCCTCCGGCAAGCACGCCGAAAAGAACGGCCAGGGGATGGAGTTCAAGCGTACTGCCCATGATGCGGGGCGAACTCACATAGTCCTGAATACCTCTCCACACAAGCAGGAAGATCAACAGCAGCCACATATGGCTGTATCCGGACAGCAGGGCAACCGCCAGCACCACCAGTCCGCCCAAGGCCGGACCAACCACGGGCACAAATTCCAGCATGCCGGCAGCCGGACCTGAAGCAAATGCGTAGGGCACGCGCATGATCCAAAGCACAAAGGTCACCACCACCATGGCCAGACCCGCCAGCGTGAGCTGGGCGCGGATGAAATGTCCCAGCATGGAGTTCATCTCTTCCACGGTATCGGCAACTATGCGCCGGTTGCGCGGGTCTTCCACGGCATTGATGATGTTTTGACCCAGCTGGTGTCCATCCTTAAGGAAGAAGATGGCAAAAATGGGGACCAGCGGCAGCCACCACATTCCCTGAATCGTCTTGACAGCTCTAAGGACGAGGTTTTGCGTCGTTGCAATCAGTTCACCCTGATGCAGGTTCAGATAGCCCGTAATCCAGTCCACGGTAGCCCGGTTCCAGCCATGTTTAGTGCCCAGCTGTTGCACCAGACTGCCGGAACTGATTCTCTGACCCAGCTCAGGAGCCTGCTGTGTCAACTTCTGCGCCTCCTCCATCACTGGAGGACCCACCAGAACAAACGCAACGATCAGTGCGGCGATGAATAGCAGATATACCACGGTGATGGCTGCCGGACGCGACCCCTTCAGCCACCCTTGCAGCCGCGAAACCGGAGCTTCAAGGATGTAAGCAAAGAAAATTGCAAAGAGAAACGTGATGATCGCGCGCCAGGCAAAATACAGGAACATGAGAGCCAGCACAAAGACCAGAGCGGTGAAAAGCGCCTGCGCGGTTTTTTTATCGAAAAATTTCAAACGCCTCCCGGTGCACGGCAGCTCCATTCTAACTGGTATGCGGGCCCAGGACGTTACTCAGGCGTAATCCATAAACCCCGGATTGATGGTCCCTCCGGTACGGTGGAACGACGCCGATGCCTTCGCGAAAAAAAGGACAGGCCGCGCGTGCCGCTTCAAGGGTCATGAGATGATTGAGTCGTATGCCGGAACTACCTGAAGTGGAAACCATTGCCAACGGCCTCAACAAGCGTATGGCCGGCGACCGCATTGATTCCGTCTGGCTGGGCAGCAAGCCAGAACCACTCAAATCATCTGCCGAGGAAATCTCCAGCGCCCTGGAGGGCGCCCAGGTGCAGCGAGTGCGCCGCGTGGGGAAACACATTGTCTTTGATCTTGAGTCCGGCAAAAACCCCGGAGGCGGGCAATGGATTGTTCATCTGGGCATGACTGGACAAATGCTGGTGGCTGCGCCAGAGACAGAGCTACCCAAACACACGCACCTGGTCGCCAAAATGGCGTCAGGGAGAGAGTTGCGCTTTGTCGATCCACGGCGCTTTGGACGGCTGGAGGTAAGGCAAAGCAGCTTCAGCGGACCAGGCAGCGAGCCGCTTCAGATTGGACTGGAAGAATTTTCCCGGCTGTTTCACCGGAGCAAGGCGCCGATCAAAGCCGCGCTGCTGAACCAGAAGCTGCTGCATGGCGTGGGAAACATCTATGCCGACGAAGCCTTGTTTCGCGCACACATCCGGCCACGCCGCCGCGCTAACACGCTTACCAGCGCCGAGCTTCGAAAGTTGCACGCAGCACTGCAAAAGGTGCTGCAAGCGGCCATTGCCGCCGGCGGATCTTCCATCTCTGACTACGTGGACGCCGATGGCGAAGCAGGCTACTTTCAGATCCAGCACCGCGCCTATGGCCGTGAAGGCAAGCCATGCGTGAAGTGCAAGACTCCCATCAAAAAAATTGTAGTTGCCGGGCGAGGGACGCACTATTGTCCGGAGTGCCAGAAGTGAATTTTGCCAAACCTCAGCGCGGGACCTGGCCGGAGGTGGCCATGGTCTGCGGGTGTCGTACCCGTCCGGCAATCCGAATCGTGAGTGCGACGAGCGCAAGAACGCCGAAAAACGAGTAGGCCGGCCATCCTGAGACAATGCGAGGCACGAATGCCGATGCAAAGACAAACCAGATCAGATTCAGCACAAAGCTCTCAGATCCCGATCCGGTCCGATAGAATGCTTCTTTTCTGCCGCTCAAACGCAAGATCGCAGCCACGGCCAGCGCATAGATCACCAGGTAAGTAAGGCCCCCGGGTAGTACTCTGAGGAAACGCAGGTGAGACCAGCCAACAACCTGGTAGTAAGCCACGATCGCGGCCAGATGAAGCGTGTGAGACGCTGCAATGCCCACGATAAACCAGTCGCGACGCCGGGCCAGCCACGCCGAGAATACGCCCGGCCAAAGGTCGCGCAGAGCGTTGCCAATATACGCGCCCACAAAGACCACAAAGGTCATGCGAGCGGTAAGGTGAAGCACCATGCGTAACGTGGCTTCATTCATGCGTGGCTATTTTATGACAATTTGCCGGGACGGGAACTCGTTTCTCGGCAATCTGCTCCACGCTTGCATGACATGCGGCTGAAAAAGCAATATGAAAAGCTACTGTATTGTCTCTATATTCCTCTGTAGCTTCCTCATGCCTCTGATTCAGCGCTCGTAGTCATTGGCCTTGTTCTGGAAAAATTTGCCCGCCTCAGGATGAGGCAGGATCATGAATCTTTCTTCGGCCATGGCTTTTACAACGTCATCGGCCACCTTCTCAGGCTCAATTGCGCCTTCCAGCAGCATCCGTGTGCCCGGATGGTCTGCTTTCAGCATGTTTGTATTCACACCCTGCGGGCAGAGCGCGGAGACGCGAATCCCCTGCTCACCATAGGTAATGGCCATCCATTCGGCAAAGCCCAGCGCAGCATGCTTGGTAACCGAGTAAGGCGCGGAGCCGAGAGAGGTCAACAATCCGGCAGCAGAGACCGTTTGCAGCAGATAGCCTTCTTTGCGTGCGAGCATCTGCGGCAGCACGGCCCGCGCCGCGTAAACGTGGGCCATCATGTTGATGTCCCAGCTGCGCTTCCAATTGCGATCAGAGGCTTCCGGCCCGCCGGCCACGGCAATCCCAGCATTCGAGCAGAAGATTGTCCTGCACCCTGAAAGTGAGACAGAGATAATATCCCCACAGAGCAGAAAAGGAGCTGCGAGTGGCGAATTTAAAAGGGGCCAAGAAACGCGGGCTGCAGTTTTGGCAGGCGGCGGTGGCGAGGGTACAGGCAGGAGA
>JAIQGL010000009.1 GCA_020072585.1 Terriglobia bacterium
GGCCTCTGATTCCTTCAGAATGCCGATGATCTGTTCTTCGTTGAATCGACTCTTTCTCACTTCTCCTCCTCCGCCCTGGCGGGCCATCTTAATGGAGAAGTCTCATTCAGTCTGGACTATTTCTGGGGGAGCAGGTCAGAACAGCTCTTATTGCGTCTGAAGTGTTCGAAATGGGCGGCCTGACTCCCATCGTCCGATTCTTTGTGGGGCTTCACCCGTTTGTTGCACTCCAGGCAGGCTAGATTACGACGCTCTCTCAAACTCAGCCTCTTTGCCTCCCGGACGCTGAGTCGCGTACTAGTTCCGATCATCAAAGCGAATTGTGCTTTAGGCATAGTGGACAATTAGTAGCATGAGAATAGCGCGTTACTCAAGCCTGGGTACTCGCGCCCGAGGGAGCCACCCCACCGCTCCTGTGCGCCTACCCCCACTCGCGTAGAATATTGCAATGAGTGAAAACCTTATGAAGTTCGCTTGCACGAAATGTGGTGGGAGTACGTTCAAACCCGCGAGAGAGGGCACTGCGTTGGAGGATTTCATCGATGCACCTTGTGCGAATTGTGGCACTATTTTGACCGAAGACGAGATCAAAGCTCAAGCACAAAAGATGGCAGCAGACGTGTTACGTAGAAAATTCGGTGACGGTGGAATGAAAATTGAGCTGTGAGTGTCAGCTAAAAAGGATTTTGCCACCATGCGTCTATCTATGAAGTGGTTGTTTTTGGTTGCCTTCACGATCTGCGTTTCAAGCGTCTTCGCGCAGCAGCCACCCGTGAAGACGACCCCTACACCCGCGAGTCAACCCACTGTGGCCCCCGAATTGAGCAAGCCATCCGATTCTACGTTGGCTGGTAGCAAGAAAGTGACTCCTCAAGAGGACTCCTCGCTATGGGATACGAAGACGATAGTCGCAACATGCGCAGTATTTGTGTCTTTCGTGTCTCTCATGTCTTCCATTTATTTCAGCCTGAAGGCCAGAGAGCACAATCGACGTTCGGTGTTGCCCATGCCCTACATACTGCAACCCGATTACGATGACCGAATAGCTGTTGTTGTTCAAAACAACGGAACTGGGCCAATGATCCTCCAAAAGGCGCAAGCGAGAACGGACAACCGTGTGGGGCACCTGATGGATCTTATTCCACCAATACCACGCCACATGCATTTCAAGAACTTCAACAGGATCGTGCAGGAAAGGCCAATCAGGCCGGGTGATCACGTTGACCTGATCAATCTCGAAATTAATCCAAATGAAGACGCAGCAGCGGATTATCGCGATAAGCTAAGAGAAGCCCTCGGCGATATGACCCTCGAATTGACATATACAGACGTGTACAGATCGCGTTTTAGGGTTTATTCCTACAAGCTCGATTGGTTTCACCGACACCGCCAACCGACGCCTGACCCGAAAAGTTAGGCAATCGGACGACGTTAGCTATCCCAGCATGTGGTACTCTCGAACGGATTCCACATCCAACCCAAGATTCCACCAGCCTTCAAGAGCTTTGCTAATCTGTTCAGCGAACACAAACAGGTTGAAGCCAAATGTGGTGTGTTGGGATGCTTTTCCCTGAGTGTCGACGGGATAGCGAAAGCTATAGGAATTGGGGTCGGCGGCATCGAGCTCTCTAATGAACGCGGTCGAATCATCAAATTGGCCTCTTTCTGCTTCGTTCCATTTCAGGCCAAACGCTTTTACGACGAATTCTGCATATGGGATCAATTTTGTGAGACTGTGAGACGAGGTGGCCGTCGCTTTGCCTCCAGACAAAGGCTTTTGCAAAAACGCCAGAATCTCATCGCCATTCCAAATGACACTTTTTAAGTACAGTTCTGCAGCATGGCGGTAAAGAAATACGATTGGTGGCGCGGCATAATCGGGAAACCCGTGCCCTACTCGCATCCCAACAATGAGGTTATCAGCAGCATCGTGAAACCCTCTTGCGAAATAGTGAGCTGCTTCAATTGGATTCTCTGTCATGAATGGAAAACAATTGCTGGCATCCGTATTATGGACATACCGGAAGAGGCTAGGTTTAGGCGGTTTTGCGTCGGCCATTTTTAAAGTGTACCCTTACGCCTCTACTGCTCAAAATTTGCTTTCACTTCAGTAATTCAATCGGGATGATGTGGGAATCATTCGCGTGACGGAACACTGTGAGCCATCTAAGGGCTGCTGTTCCAAGCTCAATTCCACCGGGCGATGCGGCCAAATAACGAAAGCCGACGTCCATTCCACCATCCCGAAATTTATTTAATCCAAATCCTCGTAGTCGTCTTCATTGAAGTTCTCCACAAACACTCCAGCCTCTTCGTCGTCTTCAATCTCGACGGCGGGGCGTCTCTCGCTTATGTCTTTGGCACGGGCATCGCCAGCCTTGCCCAGGTATTTCTGGAACTGCTCCCAAATTCTCGGGAAGGCTTTAGCGAAACCGGAGGTCGAGCCATTGAGACGGGACGGCCATAGTTGCTGATCGTTAGTGCCCAGAGAGCGGCAGCTCGGATATCGCTCTCATCGTGGCTGCGGAGCAGCCCTTCGAAGTTAACCGGATCATTATCGCTATCGAGATCGGGGTTGGAGTTGGTATGCCAAAACTCACTCAACTTGCGAGCTGATTCCGTTGCTGCTTCCTGAGACTGATTCCGGGAATGTGAAGCCGTAACTGAACCGGACTGCGCTCCGCGCTGAACTGTCTCAGTCTCTGTCTTATTCTTACTCTGTCTCTGCTTCTCTGTCTCAGTCTCTGTCTGTTGACGAGCGTTGCGTTCGGTTGGACGTTCGTTCAACGGGCGTTCAACGTCTGTTGACTTGTGTTTCCGCCGAGACTCCGCTGACTTCCTTCCAGCGTCGCTCGCCTGTTTTACTTTCTCCAATATCACGGCCCAATCCGCAAGAACTCGCTTATGAGCCAGCATCGCCTTTCCGCACACGGTGACCTCTTGGAACTTCTTGAGGATCACGCCTCGGTTGGCCTTCCAATGCTCTACGCTATCGGCGTCCGCCAGGAGCGTTAGCTCTTCGTCATCGTTGGGCAAATATGGCCGGGTCGAGCAGAACATGGCCGCTTGGCACAAGGCCCGGTACATAAGCCTCTGATGGGGAGTCATGCGAACGACAAAGCGGTCGCTCATAAACTCCCGCTCGTACCACATGATGAACTCCGGTTCGTAATTCGAGTTTGTTGACATCGTTTGTTGCTCCAATAGCCTTTAGGCCTGAGACTCTTCTCCGGCTAAGGAAAGAAAGGGAATCTCAGGCCCACAGGTTTTTGCAACATCAAGATTCTTGTCGTTTGTCCTTAGCCGGACGCGTTCTCTACCCAATACTGAAAAGTCGATAAGTTCGAAATTATCAAACTCAAAGTGAGGGTTTGGCATCGGCCTCACCCTCAGATGTTTCTTCTTGAGTTATCCCCCTTCTGTGCCCGTTAACCACGATGACTTTGCGATTTTGGAGCCTCTTCAACTCTTTGTCTGGCGACAAGCACTGGGTCATCCCGGTTCGGTAGTACAAGACACACGAAATGCGCTCGAACATCCCCTCAGTACCGACAATTCGCGTGTTGCCGTGCCACTCGTGGACGTCGCAAAGCAAGACATCCTGAGTGTCAAATTTCACGGCAACTCGGTACTTGGGAAACACCATCTCGCCACCAGTGAACTCTCCAGCTCGCAGGCAGGCAATGACGCCGAAGCCTTCCTTCAAATCGCCAGAATCTTTGTGTACTGCGGTCTGGAAATTCTTGTTTACGGTAACGGTCGTGAAGGCAGTGCCGTGAACGATGAAGGCCGGATCGGTAGCGCGCACCTTCGCCATCTGCGCCTTGTGGCGTTCGGGCATATGGTGTGCGAAGACTCTGTCCGCAGCACGAAAGAACGGAATTGCTTCAGCAAATCTCTTTGCATTGTTCATGCTCCACGAGGTCAGCCGGCAGTAGTGCAAACCATGGCGACCACTGCGATCTAAATATCCGACGGTTTCAGATACTCCGTTCTCGCCTTGCGTGGCCCCACCGGACGCGACAATCCGGTGGGAAGCATCGCTGGAGACAGTGCGAAGGGCGTTCCACGCTTTCTTACACGCGCTCATCGGGATCACGTTGCGAATGAGCTTGAAAAGCACTTCACCATTCGGTTTGTACGCGACCACGTCCTCGGCAATGGAGTCGCCGTCGAAGGCGCTGGAGTCCAAGAACGTCTTTTCCAGTGCGTCAACTTGTGCGTCAGGTAGCTCGGTCTTGAGGTGGATTGGGTTCATTGTCCCACCGCCTGGCCTGACGTCGTGCCTTGGCTAGGCAAAGTGGCGTACCGTTCTGCGACCAAGGCGTAAATTGTTTCGGAAGCATTCGAGGTACCGTACACTAACCGGAGACGTGCTTCGGCCAACTGAACGAAATCAAACTGTTCCTTTGAAAGAACCAAAGAGAATTTCGTGACGTTCTGACCTGTCACAATCTCAACACCATCTCCCTGCTCGATTGTCGGTTCATCAAAAGCGTTGCTCGTTTGAGGAAAGGTGCTCTGATCGTTCTGGTGATTGGTCGCAAGATCGAGTGTTGGAGTTTTGGCTGGCCTCTTACCAAGACGAATCTCGTGATTGTCGGCCCACCGATCTGCTGTAGCGCGTGGAATGCCGTGCTCCGCAAGCCACGCACCAAATCCCTGGCCTTTCTTTCCAGGTGCCTTCAGCTTCAGGCGCAACTCGTAAAAAAGTGGGCCGAGTTCCTTTTCCGTCTGTCCCCAACGCAAAAGGATCGCTTCTTGGAGCCTTTTGATGGGGTCACTCTGCACTGCTGCCGGGGCTGCCAATGGGCTGTCTGTTGCTATTGTGTTCACTGTTTTCTCCTACCGACGCTGCCTCGACTTTCCTGCTGCGTCGGCAGGAGGCATCTACAAGAAACTTTCTGGTTTGGTCATTTTTCAGGAAACTCTATTATCAGTCCAATCAGCAGCTTACAGGGCATCTACGCTCCTTCCTGGAGCTGTATTCCATTTTGGCCTACAAAATATTCCAGTTTAGAATATGATTTTTCGAGGAGTGTGAGCGGAATGGGTCATTGGGACACAGATTCTGATGTTCGCCGAGAAGCGTTACGCCGGAAACTTGTCGCGACCAGAAAGCGGGAGGGCCTCACACAGCAGCAAGTGGCCAAAATGTTAGATTGCACGCAATCTCGCTTCTCCAAGCTGGAGCGCAGTGGACTAATTGATTTTGTGGAATTCGAAAGGCTGGCCGCCATTCAGAACAACGGCGCGCGCAACACCTTGCCCTACCCCATCCTTGAGGTACATGGCGTCTCCGGCGTCGTCAATCGTAGGATTCGTATTGTTGTGGTCCACGGCCTGGCCGGGTAGTGCAGAGGGAATAGTCGTACCAGCCCGCAGAATCTGGACTTGCCAAAAACCGCCAACTTGCTGGCTCCAGACAACGTCTCCTCGATTATTAATTGAAGGAGACTCATGGTTAAACGCACCGGTACTGATCTGCGTCCTGTTATATGTTCGGGTCTGCCCCGCGGAGTCGATACAAGAAAAAACCGAGACGACGCACAGCAAGACAATGAGTTTCGTTAAGTACATACGTTTACCTCTTGCGGCGGAAATAGCCTGCTCTCGTCTGTCCATTGAACAAGTGACAGTTAGGCCAGTGCCCATGACCGATTTTTCATATTGCTCCCCTTTTTCACGAACAGTGTCTAATCAATATGGCCTGTGGATGTTTAATTGAGGTCGGCGCTTTCGGCCTCTTAGCTACCGCGTGAAGACTGATGGCTGACGAACTCAGTCCTTGCGATACACGTCAAGTCTCACAGTGTCTACGTCGTCATCATCCCTGTCTGAGCGCTTATTTTCATGCTGAGCTACGTGAAAGTGCTCCTTTACGGTGCCCAGGAACGTGAAACCACTTGGGGCCGGCGATCCCTTTGCCAGAAAGAGGATCATGCCGCGCGGAAAGGTCGCGGGCGCTCCCGGGGAACCTTGCGGCCCCTGCGGACCTTGTGGCCCGACTGGTCCTTGTGGGCCAGGATCCCCCTTAGGTCCTGGAGGCCCTTGCGGCCCCGGAACGCCGCAATCGCAAGAACTGGCTAGTAACGCAAGCGAATTCTGGGTAGGAATAGGCGCGTATGCATGGCGATGGTCGGGAGTAAAAACAACACTCCCGGAGGCCGGCAAAGCAAATGTTTGCATTTTGACAAATGTCGTGGTGTCAACGATTTTCAAATCGCCCCCGCCGATAAACACGCGGGAGCTGTCCGGGAAAAATGAGGTTATGCCCGCACCTTCGCTCAAACTGAATCCGACGCTCCCGAGCTTTGTGCCGGATGTTCCAATGATGTTTGCCACTGTCTCTGGGACACCTGGAATGCTAGGACAACCAATATGGTCGTAAACTGGATTCGAGCATGCATCAGTTCCGGTTTCCCATACTTGGACGTTGTTCGGCGAAATTGCAATCGGACCGCCCACGTTGGAAAGTCCGGTGATGCTTCCGACGAATGCGTCCGTGACTACATCGAAAATTCCAATCGCGTCATGCCCGTTACTTCCACCAGGGCCGGCACACTGATAGCTGACGTAAAGCTTCGCGCCATCCGGCGTAACCGCCACTCCCTCAGGGCAAATTGCATTGGAGATGTTGCTCAGAGTTCCGGTCGCGATGACCAGGCGGCCCAAGCCAAAGAACTCCATCGCTACGTAAAGCTTGGTGCCGTCAGGGGTTAAGGCAAGGTCTCGAACAGGGCCTGGAGTGGCAACACTGCTGGTAACCGTCTTCGATGTTGTGTTTACGATGCTGACACCGCCGGCACTGTGACCAACGTAGACACTCTGCCCGTCCGGTGAGATAGCAAGGGTATTGGGCTGGGCGGCAACCGGAATCGTAATTGTTACGACATTTGACCCCGTACTAACGACACTTAGCGTGTTATCGCCGAAGTTTGAGACATATATCTCTGATCCGTTTGGAGTGATGACCGCGCGCTGAGGATTTGTTCCAACAGCAATCGTGCCTTGCAGCGTAAGATTTTGAGCTAACGCAAGCGATGACCATACGATCAATGGGAAAAAGACAATCCAGCTGAAGCGTTTCGCTTTACTATTGTTCTCCATATCATTTCCTTTCATTCTTGACTCCAAACAGATGCCCCTATGGACACCGCTGACCTCGGCTGCCCTCGGTTTTACAATCCAGTTCTAGTAAGACGCGGAACTGACGCAATGATAACTTCGAGGCTGCAATTCCTTCTTCGATACCATGAATCCGATTGCTTGTTTACATAGCAATCGTGCAGCCATCGGACTCTGTTCCATACCCGCGTGTAACCTCTTATCACTCAATAGTTTTTAATTTTTTGGCAAAATCGCGAGTGAGATCCTAACTTTCACTGAGAGGCGCTCTGACGCCCTAAGTTCTCACTGAGGCTCTTCGAGGGAAAATGTGGCTGCGGTTGTTATGGACCTGGAAACCACGACCATGTAGCTACAGAAAGGCAATGTTGCGCAGTGAGACGCGAGGCACTAAAGGCGCGGTCTCACTGAGAGCGATTCTCCCTCTATAATCGAGCTACACAAAAGATGAAAAAGAGATTAATGCTGGTGCCATGGTTGTCATGCGATTGATTCAGCAGGCCATACAGTGATCGGCCTATGTATGCCGGTCTGTCCGGACTGGATCTTCGGACTGGTTAGCTACATGCAACCTGTAGTCTATTGGGCGGGCTCAAGGGGTAACTTGCGATAGTAAAACACGCGAGAGGCTCGCCCAAAGAGTCACGACTGCCAAACAGGAAGGATTTCATGAACCGTCTCTCCGTTGCCGTCAAACTCGCGCTCTGGGTCTTCATCGGCCAGATGAGCTTACTGGCACCAGTCTCAACTGCGTTTGCCCAGGCATCGGCTGACAGCGTGGCATTTGCTGCCCAACGAACAAGGACTCCTGCGGTCACACCGCTGATAGGCGATACAACTGGCGATAATCCGAAGCGGGTCGGCTTGCTCCAGAGCGGCGCAGGCTCCTGCACTGGTATCAACGATTGCGCTTACCAGCTTCTAAATCAACGCACCTCCGCGAACCGCAACAATTTTTTTGTTTACCAAGATGCAGATTCAGCCTTCAACCATGGTCTGCCAATTCTTTTTGGCAGCATAGATCTAACGAAAATCATGTTTGATGCTGGATGTATCGACGCTCCCGGCTCGCCCACCGGCTGCTCCGTTGACTTAAATGCTATGGATATGTCTCGTGGAACTATCCTTCGCCTTACTTTTCCGAAGTTCCCATTGCCTGAAGACTTTGCCGGGATGAACATCCAGGATCCGCAAAACTTTGACAATCGGTCCATCATCGGCAACGGCTACGATCTGACGCCTGCCACCTCCATCCAGTTTGACGTGCGTTCTCCTGATGGAGCAGTTGTTCAGTTTGGAGTTGGTGGTTGCGTGACGAACTTCTTTCCGGTTGGTCAAGCATGGACCACAATGAGCATCCGACTTGATTCTCTGTTCCCACCACCCGGAGATGCGACCGCCCAGTGTCCACCCGATATCGCTAACACCCACATTCTATTTGGTGTTGCCATGTCCGGCGCTCAGTCTTCCGGCGGTGGAACCGTTCTGCTCGACAATATCCAGTTCACGCCAGTTCCGGACCGCCAAAGCACGAGTCAACTGGCCCTTAGTCTGCCGCTCAGCACGCAAACGTTTGGTGTGAAAACGCAAGCGTCCACGGTGATCCCTACTGACCTGGCTAACAGGAATGTGGCCGCGATATACGAAGCAGCATTGACAGTGCTGTCGCTATTGAAGCGCGGTCAGTCCGATGACCATAACAACGCTCTGGAAATCGCCGACGCGTTGGACTATGCACTGCACCACGATAATCAAGGAGGAGCAATTCCTGAAGCGCCTGACGGTTCAGGCGGACTGGGCCTTCACAGCGCATACGCCGCCGGAGACATCGCGCTACTGAATGATCAAACCCCTCCAGCACAGGGCAAGGCCGGCAACATTAGGCTCGCAGGATTCTTCGGAGGAACGGATTTGTGCCCTCCCACCGGCTTCTGCGAGGTGCTGGACGGTGCGACTGGCGGTAACAACGCGTGGGGCATTTTGGCGTTCGCTGCGGCGTATCTCGAATCCGGAAATCCCGCCTATTTAAATGATGCTAAAACCATCGGCAAATGGATTATCGGGGCGCTGCAGGATCGTACCAGTGCGATTCCATTCCCTCGGCCTTGTCTGCTTGACCAAGCTGCATTCAATCCCACGCTCAATCCGCCTGGATACGGCGGATATTTTCTTGGCTATGGCGATGGCTCTCATGACATTATTTGCGGCAAATCCACGGAGAACAACGCCGACATTTTCGCTGCATTTAATCTGCTGGCCCAGATTGAGGCTGCGCGCGGAAACGTCTCTGCAGCAGAACAGTGGACGGTTGCTGCCAACGTTGCCGGCGATTTCGTTATCCAGATGTTTGATTCAACGCACGGGCGCTTCTTCGCTGGCACGGTCACATCGGTGGATGCAGACCCAAACAAGCGACCCGGACGCGGGTCATGTCCGGATATTTCCACACAGAAAGGGAATGATGTCATTAACCAGTGCGATTTTGTAGACGCGGATTCATTCATCATACTGGCAATGGCAGGCTCGCAGGTGTTTGGCTTGGGACTTGCGCAACCTCCGCTGGACTGGAACACGCCGCTTCACTATGTCTTGGATCTTGGAAACACTATTCCAGATCCTCCGAATAACTTAAACCCACCTAACACTTCAGGCATTCCCGCCAGTTTTACCCAAAGCGTTACTGTTGGCCCAATCACCTTCCGGGGATTCGACCTTATTCCAGCGATCCCGGCAACGGGCATCGCTTGGGAATTCACGGGACAAATGGCCGAGACGTGCAGTTTTGTCGATGGCCTGCAAAACTCCACCACATTTCAGAATTGTGTGGACACTTATCTTAGCCAGATCGCGAAGGCGCAGAACTCCGCTCCTTTCGGAGATGGTTTCGGCCTGGTTGCCAGTACTCTGCAAGATGGTGACACGTTGCCACCCATTGCCCAGTGCGTCGACACACCTTTTCAGTGCATTCCTGAGCGGGTAGGCTTGGCGGCAACGAATTGGGCCATTCTCGCCCAACAGCAATTCAATCCTATGGCATATGGCGCTGCCGGTTTTTCCCCTACAAATGTGAGATTTCCTGGACAGGTGGTGGGGACGAGCAGTGCGTTAAGGACAGTGACTCTCACAAACTCAGGCACACTCCCGCTTGCGATCACTTCCCTTACGATAAGCGGCGCCAATGCAAGCGAGTTCAAAGAATCGGACAGCTGCGCTAACAGCGTATTGGGAATTGGAAAAGCCTGCGCAATCAGCGTCACGTTTACTCCCGGAGCCCAAGGGGAACGCAATGCCACGCTTTTCATTGGTGACAACGGTCTGGGCCCAAAGCAAGTTTCCTTGAGCGGGACAGGTGCGCCAGCGAACGATTTTTTGATCTCAGCAATACCGAATTCGGTATCAACAGTGGCGGGTAACTCCGCTGTGTTTAACATCGACACGACGACGATTGCGGGCGCTCCCCAGGCAATCGCGTTTACAGCGGCGGGATTCCCGAGTGGCGTCACGTCGGCATTCAATCCACCATTGATAACTTCGGGCCAATCCACAACCCTTACAGTCACCACGAGCGTGAATACACTACCAAATCTTTTTCACTTCACAATCACTGGCGCTGGCACCTCAGCCGTCAACACTGCATCTGCGACCCTGGAGGTCCGTCCGCTGCTCAGTGTCTTACCAGCGGGTCTGAGGTTTGCACCACAGAGACTCGGCACTACCAGCGAAGCGCAACAGGTGTTGGTAACGAATGGCGGGCCTTCGTTTGTGAATACGGGGGATATTGCAGGGGGCCAGTTCCCGGGAGATTTCAGCATCAGCGGTTGTGAAGGAGCCATCGCTCCAGGCATAAGTTGTACCGTGTCGGTGACATTTTCCCCCACGGGAACCGGGGAGCGCGCAGCTACGGTCCTCTTCTTCGATGGTACTGGCAACAATGCGCAGAGCGTATCTTTGACTGGTACGGGAGCAGCATCATGCGCCAGCATAAGCGACTGTGCCTATCAGGAGATGAATCAGAGGGCTTCTGCAAATCAGGACGCCTTCTTTGTCTACAAGGATGCCGATTCGGCGTTCAACCATGGCTTCACCGCTTTGTTCGGCAGCCTCGATCTCCTCGACAAGATAACGATTGATGCCGGTTGCCTCGATTCACCGGCGTCGAGTATCGGTTGTTCCTCTGACCTCAATGCCCTAGACGGCACACGCGGCACCGTCTTTCGAATCACCTTCCCCTCAATTCCGGCACGCGAGTTTGCAGGTTTGAGCTTTCAGGAGCCCCAGAACTTCGATGGGCAATCTGGCAACAGCTACAATCTTGTACCTGCCAGTACGGTGCAATTCGAGGCTCGGTCACCAGATAATGCTTCTGTCCAATTTGGCGTCGGCGGATGCGTCACGCCGTTCATGGCCATTCCCGTGTCTTGGAGCACCGTCACTGTGTCCATAGCATCGCTTGTCCCTCCTCCTCTAATTGACGTGATCTGTCCGCCTGATATCAGCAAGACCCATATTCTCTTCAGTATTGGCCTGGACGATGCACATGGTGCACACGGAGGAACGGTGCTGGTGGACAATGTACGGTTCACTCCACTGCCGGCCCGCCAGAAATCTTCCGGCACGGTCAGTTTGCCCATCAGCACGCAAACGCTGGGAGTCATACCGAAACAGGTATTTCCCATCCCGGTGGATGAGGCGGTAAGGAATCTCAGTACCGTTGAGGAAGCAGCCGTGACAGCCGTATCCCTCCTGAGGCGTCACCGTACCGGCGACATAGACAATGCCTTGAAGATTATCACTGCATTGGATTATGCGCTACGCCATGACAATCAGGGCGATTCGTTGCCGGTCGCTTCCGACGGATCGGTTGGATTGCATAGCGCCTACGAAGGGGGTGACTTGGCATTGTTGAACGATCAACCGCCTCCGGAGAAAGGACAAACAGGGAATGTGCGGCTGGCCGGCTTTTTTGCGGGAAAAAGTCTGTGCGGACCAAGCGGATTCTGCGAGGTACTGGATGGAGCTTTTGGAGGCCCCAATGCTTGGGCGATGCTGGCCTTTGAAACAGCCTATTTGGAGTCCGGCAACCTCGCCTATCTCAATGATGCTGAGACGATAGGCAAATGGATCCTAGGCACTTTGGCTGATAACAGCTCCACAGGTTTTGGAGGGTATTTCGTCGGATTCTCGGATGGTGGATTGCCCAAGGTCCTGACCCTGGGCAAATCCACGGAATTCAACGCCGATATCTTTGCGGCCTTCAACCTGCTGGCTGAAATCGAAAGGGCCCGTGGAAACAAGAGCATTGCTGACGGCTGGACAACAGCCGCCAACTCAGCCGGCAACTTTGTCGTCAATATGTTTGACAGCAGCAAGGGACGATTCTTTGCCGGAACCGTTAGCAGGGCGTTCGCTAATAACCCTGTACCGGGCGTGTGCCCGGACACGTCTTTGACACGAGGCGCCGATGTCGTCAGCACGTGTGACTCCCTGACTCAGAACTCCTTCGCGATCCTTGCTCTGGCTGGATCGAAATCATTTGGTGTGCGGGCCACAAACAACAAGATCGATTGGACTCTTCCCCTTCTGTACGTACAGGACAACTTCGCGCAGAGTGTTACCACAACTGATTCCAGCTTTAGAGGGTTCAATCTTATTCCGAACACTGGAGGCATCGCATGGGAGGCGACCGCCCAGACGGTGGCCACGTGTGCCTTTGTCGACGCGCTACTGAACCGAACCGATTTTGAGGATTGCGGCGAGGTCTATCTTCCCCAGATTCTTCAGGCGCAAAACCATGCTCCTTTTGGCGATGGCGCCGGGCTGGTGGCCGCCACGTTACAGAACGGAGACACTCTATCGGTTGTGGAGCAATGCATCGTTACGCCATTCCAGTGCATCCCCGAGCGCGTCAGCCTGGGAGCAACCGCGTGGGCAGCGCTTGCAGATCAAGGTTTGAATCCCATGGCTTTCGCTGTAACCAAGCCGTCTGCAATCAATCTCAACTTCCCCAGCCAACTTGTATCAGGATCCACCTCTCAGACGTTGACCCTGACAAACGTTGGTACGTCGCCGCTATTCTTGATCAGCCCTATCGCAATTCGCGGCGTCAACGCCAGTGATTTCGGTGAAGTGGACACTTGCGCAGGCGCGGTGATCGATCCCGAGGGAAGTTGCAACATTACAGTCACCTTTACACCCGCTGTGTTCGGACTCCGAACGGCAACCTTAACCATTGCCGACAACTCCCTTAATGCAGGTCAGACGGTGAGCTTGATAGGAACCGGGACAGACTTCCTCATCACAGCCGACCCGGCCTCTCAGCAGGTCAACGCGGGGGCCAAGGCGACCTATACTTTAACGATTAATCCTCTCGGTGGTCTCAACCAAACGGTGCTGCTCACATGCAAAAACGATGACACAATCATTGGATCGACATGCAACCTTTCGACTTCATCCGTGGCACTGAATGGATTGGATCCCGCAACCGTTGTGGTTACTGTGACAACAACAGGACCCGCGACTTCCTCATCGGGCTTCTATGATGTTCGCACTCCAAGATTGCAATTGCGGCCGGGCCTCGAGCCGTTTTGGCTTGCTGCCACGCTCGCAGTAATTCTGTTGACGATTCTTTTCGTATGGAAACGGACTTCCAAGTTAAGATTCCTAGTTATCCTTGGTGTAATCGTCTTCTGCGCGTGCTATTGGGCTGGATGCGGCGGAAGCAGTACCCCAAATGTTCCACCTCCACAGCCCCCACAGGGGCCGCGCACCGCGCCAGGGCTTTATATGTTGACGATTCATGGAGCAACAGGAAACCGTTTCCAAGATGTTCCTCTCAAGCTTGATGTGAAATGAGTTGAAACCGCCGCTCAAGGGGAGACACGCGGCGCGCATCAGGGTGTGATCCCTGAAGAAGCATTGCTCTTCCCACCAGGATCACTGCGGAGGTTCGCATGGTCTGGGGAGCGTTACTATTGATCGCACAACTATGGCGTTGACGCTTTTGTTTTCGCGGTTTCGACAACCACACAAACTTGCTGTTTGGGTTGGCATGATGTTGTCGACTGCTTGTTTCGGGCAGGCTTCGAACCAAACGCTAACCATTTGGGTAATTCCGTCAGAGCAATTTAGCCCGGCGGAATCGCTCAGAGGCAAAGACATTCGTCCTAAGATAGAAGAATTTAACCGGCGCTTGGAAGGAACGCGCGTGCGCGTTTTGAACACGGAGGAACCGCTTGCGCAAAAGCTTACCAGTTGGAACCCGGAATTCTCGGTCCCCAACGGTTCAATCGTCTTAGGGCAGCAGCGAACGGTGGAAGCCCTGCAGAGCTTTGCCAGGGATCATAAGGTAAATATTCAGGTTCGATTCGTAACCTGGGACGAGGCATTTGATCTTCTGAACTCGTCGCGGAACCCGGATCATCTGCCTGACGTAGCTCAGATTGGCTCGACCTGGGCTGCCTACTTTGCCCGGCAGCATCTAATCCAGCCCCATCCAGACTGGCAAAATCACCGGGGCCACTGGCGAGATGTCGGCAGCACTCCCGCGAGTGCCCTGCCATACACAAGCGATGTGCGGCTCCTGTTCTATTGGAAGCGTCTTCCTACCGAAGCCCCGGATGCACCAGAGTTTCACCTCAACGCTTCCAGTTGGGAGTCAATCGTCAACTCAATTCGTGCCTCCCCTTCCGCTGGTGACACGCTGGTGCTGCCTACCGGCCGCACTCTGAACCTGCTGCATGACTATATTCTGCTTTCGCGCGCGGGAGGAGGAGAGTTTCTTACACGCGGCTGGCTGGGGCCCCGTGTGGACCTGACCAGCCATAAAGCCTCGTTCGTCCCCGAGTTCTTGGCGCGAAATGCGCGTGCCGAACCTATTCCAGGAGAGCCACGCCGGTTTGTGACCTTTCCCGAGTCCGGCCATGAAGAAGTCGTCCAATTCTTTGTCAACGGTGGTTATAGGGCCACTCTTGAACCGGCCAATTTTGTCGACCGCTGGCATCGGGACTTCGTCGAGAGATGGCCTCACGAACGACATTTTTGGGACTATGCTAGCGCAGTGGTACCTCCCGTTACTTTCAAAGGAGGAAGCGAATTGGTGGTTCTGAAAACGCCTCGTGACCCAACGCTGGCATTTGCCCTGGCCGACTTCCTAGCGTCAGACCCTACAAACGTATTGGCCCAGGCAGGCTTTTTACCCGCACAAATACCCGGCTACGGCATAGACGCCCTTGTTCAACCGATGTCAAAGTTTGAGACTACGCAGGAACCCCAAGAATTTGTCAAAGAAGTTCAAAAAGCCATGGACCAAGGGCAGAAATATCCTGATGAAGACTTCTGGCCGGTGGCCATCGAGAGCAAAGAGGCTCTTGAGTCCCTGCAGAGAGTATGGAGGAGGATGGGCGAGGGTGACGTACCAGCGATGCGGTCGGCCGCCAAGGATGCCGAATGGACAATCAATACGAGAATCAACTGGTTTTATGCAACGGTGGATCGCCTCGCCCGCGACTGGCAAATCATTACATGTGTTTTTCTCGTTGCTGTATTTGTCGCTGCATACCTGTACATCAAACGCATGCGGGCAGATAGGAGGCTTATCCTGCTCTTGCAACTGGATCGCGCCCATCGTCATGATGCCGGCAAGTTTCTCGGCGATAACCTGACAAGACTTTCCGCACGTGCAAAAGACGAGACGTGGCCTGTGGCGCAGGTCGTGCGCGCGGTGTCTGAGATTGGCGAGCACTTTACAAAGAAATTGGTGCCCCATATTAGTGATGTGGCCAGTCACCAGTTGCATGAACTGCAAGGCAAACCATCTCAAGTATCTCTGGCAGATGTAATCTTGAAGGCGTTCGACGGAGCATGCTTTGTGTTTGAGGCCCGCGAAATGGCTGCGGTCAAGGATATTAACTTCATGGTCGGAAATCTACCCGAGTATCGACTCAACAAGTTTCCCTTTGCCGCTGTCGTGGTGTTTGAAGAATGGCTCTTCAATTGTGTCAAAGACGTTTATGCATACCGTCGGCCGAATGCCATCATCTCAGCAGAGGTCGAAAATCGAAACATATGTGTGTATTCTCCGGGGAGACTCGATGAGGACCAGCTCGCCATCCTCTTGGCTAAGCCCGCCGCAGAAAAGGCCGTGAATTCTCACCAAGGGCTCCCATTGATTCGAAACATTCTGCACTATGCATATGGGATCAAAGCTCAAGTGAACTGGGACGACGAAAAACAAGCGACAAGGTTTTCCGTGCGTCTCCCAATTAAGAAAATGGGGGACCAGGGTAAGTGACCATGACAATCTGGATTATCGAAGATGATGTGGCTCATGCGAGTGACGCCTGGCGCCAAATTAAGAGCCTGGTAGCCGAGATGGAAGCACTTGCCAGGCGCCGCAAAGGCGTTGCCATGGAGCAGATCACCCCAGCCAAACTTTTCTGGGACCAAAGCATGACTTGGAAACCGAGGCTCAAGTCACTTGATTATGACGATGTAGTTCCCAGCGAAGCTAGCAGCCAGCTCCCTGACATAGTTGTGCTTGATCTCTTCAGAGGAGACGAATTCGTAGCACCCGCTCTGCTGAGAAGCTTGCGTGAATGGGAGCGGGAGGAAAAGCGCGACCCGGTCCGCTTCTCCCATGTTATTTTGTGGAGTGCCTATCCCGGGAGACCTGATGCGCTCAACTTTGTCCGTGGCGAGCCTAAAAGGGACAAACATATCGTCCCGATGGAAACGAAGGATGAAATGCAACTGCGGACAAACGTGGCCCACTGTTGGCGTGCGCGCGAGGAGGAGCTCTATCCGTGAATGTCCGCATATTCACGCTGGACGGCGCTCACCGCGAACACGTGGCAAGGTGGTCAGCCGGCCTGCGCGCACTCGATTCGGGAATCCACTTGGAAGTATCTGCCGATCTGGCGCTGGCCGCGCGCGCACTCTGGCTGGGAGAGCCCTTTGTGGTTGCTGGGTCCCCCACCGCCCTCAATCACTACTTTGACTCATTTGAGAGCTCTGCGCTCACAATCTTGGAAGACTGTGCCTATTGCTGGGTACTCACCAATTTACCAAAATATCGACATCCGCGAATCCCGAGAGACCGGGTCGTGGCACTGAATTGGAATGCGGACGAGCAGAACGTGGTCTATGAGCGCCTCCAGGTTTTAAAGATTTTTTCTCGGCTCGCAGGACTAAGTAGACACATGCATCACCTTCGACAGGAGATCATGCGGATCGCGGAAGGCCGCAAGGGGCCCTGGTCGCCGGTGCTCATTCTGGGTGCGACTGGTTCCGGCAAGGAAGAGGTTGCGCAAGCTCTCTTCAAGGTAAGCGAACGTGGAAACCGTCCAACGGATATGCAGTGCATCAGCGGATCATGGCTCAATGTTGATCCAGGCCTCGGCTTGAGCGAAATCCTCGGCATTGAGCCGGGAGTTGCCAGCCAAGTGCACGGTCGGCCTGGACTGGTGGAGCTCTTTTCTGAAGGAGCCTTGTTTGTCGACGATTTCGAAACAGCGCCCAAGAGTGTCCAGGAGACCCTGCTACGAATCATCTCCACACCCAAAAACCAGCCGGCTCCTTATCGGCGTATCGGAGGACGGGAAGACAGGACCACAAATGTGTGGCTTCTTTTTGCAACAAATGCAAATGTCGACCAACTCCTGCAAGACGATAGGCTCCGTGAAGACTTCATGTATCGATTTGAGGATCGTGTTCTGATCGTACCTCCTTTGCAAAAACGCCCTGCCGACTTTCCGGCAATTGCACGGTGGATCTGGCGCCAGCTTTGGGACGTTCCGGAAGAAAAAGCTCTGCCGGTCCCTTTGGGATCCGATGCTCTCAGGCAGCTATCTACCTGTAATCTCGCTTGGGAAGGCAACGTCCGCACTCTGCGTGCATTTCTTGCTCTGGTAGTCTCCATGAAGAAGCTCCCGATCCACAACCAACATGCGCTTAGTACGCTATTCAACATCATCCTGCAGCGAGGCAAAACCTACAAGGAATGGGTGGGTATAGTTGCCTCGGATGTCTTTACAGGAGGACCCCATTCTGCAATTTCGCCCCTCGCGGAGGATATCTGTGCTGCTCCTTGCGAGTCCGAAGCGCGTCTCTTTTTGACTCAGCCAGGATGGGAACAGCTGGAAAAAGTTGTTGCTCGCCTTTCCGGAAGGAAGCCATTCTCCAGGGATGGAATTCGCCGGCGTTTGGCACAAATAATTTGTTACGTTGAGCAAATGCCGTCGATCGAAATTGCCGACGCACAGGCACTCTCGCAGATGTCGAACACGCAAGCAAGAAATGATCTCAGAGCGCTATGTGCAACAGGTCTGCTGCGAAAAGCGACAAAGGATTCATCGAGAAACAATGCACGCGCCATTTATGTGAAGAACGAGCACTTCTTCGTATCGACCAGGAACACGTAGTCGCTGTGGACGCAGGCTGGCCGGCGTGACGCCAGAGTGCCACAGCCCACCGCAGCGTCCTGCATTGCAACCGAATTTGAACCGCAACTTACCGTGCAAACCCGCGGTTCACAGTGTCTGTTGCATTACGCCAAAGGATGGCAGCTTAACCAAGCTAAAACAAAAACTTCAACGCAAGCTGAATCTGCCGTGGTGTATAGGCGGGATTCGTGCGAACGATTCGTCCAAATGCCGAGGACGCTGGCAATGTAGACGCGACTAAGTTCGTGGTAACGTCATGATTCTGGTCATTGGCGACAAAATAGCTTGGCGTATTTGTCGCATTGAAGAACTCAGCCCGGAACTGCATCCTATATTGCTCCTTCACGGTAAATGCTTTGCAGAGAGAAAAATCAAAATGCCGGAAATGCGGCCCGTACAGACTGTTGCGCGGCGTGTTTCCAATGGTGCCTTGTGGCGAATCATTAATAAATGCGTTCCTGTTGAACCATTCGCTGACATTCGGGTCCGGCACTGACGCCGGTGCGACCTGCCGGGGCCGTGTTGGTCCAGGACTGATAGAACTGGGGAAGACCGAATTGGAACGACTGGTGAAGTTATCCGTGATGCTAAAGGGATTGCCGGTGTTCCAGACCAGGATCTCGTTCGCTTGCCAGCCGGCTAAAAGCATCCTCTTGATTCCGGTGAGGTGACGGCCAAAAGGTAGTTCGTAACTGCCGCTCAAGACAAAACGGTGCCGCACATCAAGGTCACTATTTCCTGATTCCGTACCCTTGATGTTATAGGGATTAGCGTTCGAGAATCCCTCCTGTCCTTCATTGCTCAATCCGGCGGCATCATCGATCGCATGTGACCAGGTGTAGTTTGCCGCGATTGTGAGACCGCGTTGGTAATGTCGTTGTAATGACGCTTGCAGCGCATGGTAAGTAGAAGAGCCCTCGCTGAGGTAGAAGCCAACCCCGCCGAGATTGGGCAACACAGTGGCAGTAGGGCGACCAATGTTTTGCGGTAAGGGGCCTGGAAATGAGTCTGGATTGGGGAGATTGATGTCATTAATCACGATCGGCAGGTGGCGCCCCAGATGGCCTACATATCCGACGCTCGCTACATTCTGGCCGAAAGCTTTTTCTGCAACGAGGTTGATTTGATAGACGACTCCCGACTTTAGATCCAACTGCACCGCTTCCAAGCTCAAATTCTTGGTGTTGATCGTTTGCGGAACTGGCGCAGGGATGCCTTGCGCCAAAGACGTAGTTTGTCCGTTGTTTGAATTGCATAGGGGCGATACTGGGCTGCCTGGTGTATGCAACTCAATTTGGACCGCCAAGGCAGATGCACAGGCTGGAGAGTAAACCGAGGTGAATGGCGCATTTTTCAGGGCTGCGTTCGAGGTGTAGTTTCCCGGGAAATAGCTGAGAGCGAAACCGCCGCGAACCACGATTCCTTGGCCGAAAAGACCGGCAAATCCAACGCGAGGCGCAAGATTGAAGTAATCGGTCTTGACGCCGGCTGTGCTGGAAACCCCATCTTGGCCTGCCACAAGCAATTGCTCAGTCTTCAAATCGAAGTTGGAGATGCGATTGTGAGCTTCAGTAAATGGGGTGAATATGTCGTATCGCGCGCCATAGTTCACCGTAATCCTTCGGGTGACTTTCCAATGATCTTGATAATAGATACTGGGCTCCCAGGTCCGGTAATCTGGCGGGATAAGGCTATTGGCGCGATTCTCGCTCACAAACGCACCGACCAGGAATGAAGCGAGGGGATTGAAGTCAATGGGCAGGCCAAACCGGATCTGTCCATTTGCATTCGCGCTTTGAAGCTCCCGGGTTTGGCGGCGTATCAAAGCAACCCCACCCTTAATGGTGTGGGAACCCCGGTTGTATGTAAATGCTCCGTTATATTGAAAGGTGTTGTCAAGGTCCTGCAGCGGGACAAACTCGCTATCTCCAAGAGATGCAAGGCCAACAATGTCAATCAGCGGTAAGCCGGTACTGGCAGGGCCGAAGTTTACATTGCTGGGAAAGCCTACGGCTGTCGCGGCATTGGTGCCTGCGTTAGGCGAATTGGAAGCATTATTGATACGTGTATATGCCGCTTTCACCTCAAGCAAGAGCGCTGGGTTGAATATGTGCATGTAGTTGGATTGGAGGCTGTTCGCAATATTCCGCGCTGGCCCCGAAAAGCCAAAGTCACCGCTGCCGGGGCTGATCAATGTACCGCCAATGCTCACTGACGGCAAGTTGTTTGGGATATTCGTTGCGACGCTGTTCAGAGTGTAGCGTACATAGAAGATATCTGAATCGCCGAAGCGATGGTCCACACGCGCATCCCCAGTGTGGCTGAACTGAGTCTGGCTTGGAACATAGACAAAGTTGTTCGAGATCGCTCCCGGTTCTCCGGTATTTGGGGCGGGAAACAGAGTGAATAGCTTGGCAGCAATCGGATCAACTGGTAGTCCGGCTGTTTGCGGGTCTGAATCGATGATCCCCTGTGGACCGAGCGCACGCTCAGTTAAAGTGGGCACCGAGCTGAAGATAGGGTTGGGGACTCCCGCCACTTGGCGAAAGCCTTCATAAGCTGCAAAGAAGAAGGTTCGGTCACGGTGGATTGGGCCCCCTATACTGCCGCCAAAATCATTCTGGATCAGCTTCGACTGCGGGCTGATTGTGGTTGTGGCGTTCGGCACCGGATTAAATGGATTCCTGGCGTTGAATATAGTGTTTTTAATGAATTCGTAGAGCGAACCGTGGAAATTGTTTGTCCCAGCCTTAGTGATAATGCTAATCACTCCTCCGGCCGCACGTCCGACCTCCGGCGCAAATTCGCTGGTTTGCACGAAAATCTCCTCGATGGCATCCAATGACGGCTTAACGCCAATGGTTCCAATCACCCGTTCGTTGTTATCGGTGCCGTCAATGATGTGGTTGTTGAGTACGTCATCCTGCCCATTGACGGAAAACGATGTAGTTTGTCGCCTATCATCAGGGCGTTGGCCGCTCCCAAGTCCATTGATGCTAGCGGCTTCGGTTACACCCGGCGCAAGCACGACTAGGCTCGTCAGGTTACGGGTGGAGGACGGCAGATCCTCAACGGTTCGCTCGGTTACAGTAGAGTGAATTGTGGAATCGTCCATCTGGAGCAGCGGCGTCACAGTTCTTACGACCAGAATCTCATTGTTCTTGCCGACCCGCATACGGACGTTAATGCGGGCGCGTTCCCCGGCCACCAGAGTCACTTGACTGGTGCCCCCCCTGAATCCAGGATCTTCCACCTGCACTAAGTAGGTCCCGGGCGGTAGAAACGTGAAGACATAATCACCAGTCCTGTTGGTTTTAGTCTTCCGGATCTCATTTGTGCCCAGATTTGTAACGGTAACTTTGGCGCTCACCAGTACGGCGCCGGTATCATCCGTTACCGTACCCAGCAACTCAGCACTAGTTAGCTGGGCGCGGGCAGTAGCTCCTGACAGCAACATCGTCCCCAGTAATGACATCAATAAGAGAGAAGCCGTCTGGCAGCGAGTCCGCAGCATTGCTCGTTGACAGTTGATCTGCATTGAATTTCATTCGCGAGAGGCAAAAGCCTAGTCTAATCCGCACGAGTTTCCAAGGGTAAAATGACGGAGGTCAGTTTGAGTATTTTCCTGACACGTTGTATGGCGCTACGACGGATAATGTGAGTCGCTCTTTAGGAGGGCCGTCTCGCAGGTGCATATTACTCTCAGGTGGCCGAATCGGCTAGAAATGGTCGCTAGTAAGGTGTTATCTCCCGGTTTGTGAACGAATGCGGATTCCCATCGCCCCTCTTATCGAACGCATGCATGCCCGCTGCTGGCTCTTGACGGCCAGTGTTCTCCCTACTGGTCCAACTTTTGACTTTTTTCAGAATTTGACTTTGGCTCTGGCTCTGCTCCCAGATGCAGCATAGCGGTGATTGTCCGTCCTCAAAGAATTTTGCGCAAAAGACTGCGCGGATGGGCACCAAATGCTGAAGTTTCATGGACACTAAGATTGGGTGGCGAGTATAGCATTCTTCACCATTACATCAAATTAAGTTGCTTGTTTGCAATGATTTAACACGTTTGCTTTCCAGACAGGCAGAGTTGGAATCACATTTAAATTATTGAAAATAAATTATTTAGATGTGCCGAAGAAGGGACTCGAACTGCCCTCATTTTTGCAAATCTCTGATTCTCAAGCCAGATAGCCTCAAATACGCATGAACACAGGGAATTCTTTGATTTCTGCCCTTTCCGCTGTTTCCGCCCTTTCCGCCCAGTAGAACCAATTTCTGCATTTTATGGACAGGATGGACAGGAAGCGTCAACCGGAAAAAGAATAAAGCAGCTGGTTCGGACCAAAGGGAGCGGAGGTTGAAATCCTCTCCCCCATGTCCGGCCCAGACACATGGGTGGCAGAAATGTACCGGCTACATGGGTGCCAACCTGGGGCCGAACGGGGTTGTCGAGTGGTTCTAACACACGGGTTCAACTAACATTTATCTGCCTAAGGCCGAGGAATTCGGGGGATTGGAACCACCTCGTAAGCATCGCCGTAGGAAATTTCCTGCAGGATATATGATCCGCTAATAATACCTCCCTGAATATAATTTTCATAAGCTGGCACCTGCTTTACTCTGCATGCGATTTGGCTCTCTTGTGATGATGCAAAAGGATACTCATCAAGGCTCGTGCCTGGCACTTGGCGAAACTCTGCTTTATGTTCAGCCAGACATGTTTGTCTATTAATCTTTGCCTGGGCAGGATCAACTCTATGGAGAATGAACGGCCCACCACTTATCACATTGTTATAAATGGCGGGAATGATTTCTTGAGGAATAGGCACTATCTTGAAATCCTGTTTCTTCTTTGTGCTACTCTGCGTTTCCTCCTTGCTGATTGCTCTCGCTTTTGCAATCAAATCGGCCACAGACAAAGAATTGGTTGTAGTGGCTGTCTCAGCGACTGCAAATGCGTCAGCGCTGGCTAATGTATCTCCCCCGAATATGTCAGCCGCAGCGCCACCTATTGATTGATCTAACTGGTCAGTGATTTGGGGTAAAAGCTTAGTAATCGCAATAGTGGCGATCAGTGCCAATCCGGCATATCCCACCATGCTCGTATTGAGTTCTGCGACCGTTTCATGTCCGGAATAATCAACATTATTAACCGGATCAGCTGCCGCATATAGATACTTATGGAGCGAAACAGGGTTTTGAGAGCTGCCCTCATATGTGTCAAGGGTCCAGAACCGGCCCTGCCTCTGGTCGTAATATCTCGCGCGGTTGTAGTAGATGCCCAGAGCTGGATCGAACTGCTCGCCGGCAAACAGGTAATTGTTCGGCGTGGTTCCGGTTTGCGAGATCAGGTTGCCGAAAGCGTCGTAGTCGTAGGTGTCAGTGATGGCTCCGGTAGAACTAATGAGGAACCGGACGGAGCCGTGCCCGTCATAACCGTAGAAAGACAGCCCTTGGCCATTAGCCGTTAGCCTTTGGCTGATGAGTGAGAGACCGATGCTGTAGGTCCGAGAAACCGCGCCATTCTGAATTTCGTCCATCACCTGGGCGTAGCCAGTGAGGTTCTGGTCGGCCACGAGGTAGCTCGTCGACACTCCAGCAACCGTCTCCTGGACGCGATTGCCGTCGCCGTCATACACCAGCGAAACACCTCCGGCCTGCACCAGGCGGTTTTCAAAGTCGTAAACGTTTGTCCCGACGCCGGCGTTCAGGAGGTTACCATTGGCGTCATACGGATCGGTTGCAGTGCGATCATTGGCGTCATAGTTCAACAGGCCGGTGGCAGGAACGGCGGGAACAGTCGAGTTGCGTTGCAGGCGGTTGCCCACGGAGTCGTACTGATAGCTGACGGCGCCATTCTGCGTGGCTGCGCCGGCGATGGTCTCTGAGGTCAGGCGATAGAGATCGTCGTACGTGTAGTTCACCGCGCGACCGCTCAACTCGGCCGCGGCAAGACGGTTGCCCGCCGGTCCCAGAGTATAGGTGTAACTGGAGATCTGAGTTCCGGGAGCACAGGCAAGAGCGCCTGTGCCACACGAACTTTGCATGTTGGTGAGCCGATTCAGAGTGTTATAGGTGTAGCTGCTCTGGACTCCGTTGGGATAGGTGAAGCCGCCGAGATTGCCGGCGGCGTCGTAACTGTAGGTAGTGGTCCCGGATGCGTCCGTGACTGACGCGAGGCGATTCAGAACATCGTAGGTGTACGTCATGGACGCGCCGCCGGTGTTCGATGACTTGAGGGTCAAAACATTCCCCGCCGCGTCATAGGTGTAGGTCAACGTTCCCGCGGGCGTGGCCTTGGTCAGGAGGCGGTCGCGGCTGTCATAGGTATAGTTGGTAGTGCCGGAGGGGTCCACCATGGAGCTGCGGCGACCCATATTGTTGTAGTTGTACGTGACCTGCGTAGCGCCGCATAGCCCGCCCGCGCAGGACCCGGTTGAGAAGAAGGCATCGGCCGTCTGCGTCTTCAGCCGGTTCATGGTGTCGTAAGTGTATGTGGTGTTATGGCCGTTGAAGTCGCCCCTGGAAGCCAAGTTGCCCACGGCGTCATAGCCGTAGGTCTCCTTCATGCCCAAAGGCAGAGTGCGCGAGATGCGGCGGCCAAGCTGGTCATAAGCGAAGCGCGTGGCGTGGCTGTTGGCGTCAGTCTGGCTGATGCGGTTGCCCACCTCGTCATAACCATAGGTGGTGACCAGCGGGGAGCCGTTCAGGAACTGCGTGACCGTGCTCAGGCGGCCAATTGCGTCGTAACCGAACTGCATAACTTTGCCTGCCTGGTCGGTCTTCGCAACCTGGCGGCCCAGAGCATCGTACGTGACGGAATCCGAGGTCTGGTCGGGATAGGTGGTCTGGGTGCGGCGGTTCGAATTGTCATAGACGAACCGCGTGGTGTGGTTCAGCGCGTCGGTCATCGCGGTCTGGTTGCCCGCATTGTCGTAGCTGAAGCTGGTGACGTTATTCAGCGCATCTGTGACTGAAGTGCGGCGCCCGGCGTCGTCATAGGCATAGAAGGTTGAGTGGTTCAGCGCGTCGATGGTCTGGATGGTCTGCCCGATTGGGTCATAGACCGTTTGCGTAAACTTAAGGTCCGGATAGGTGGTCTTCGTGAGGCGTCCGAGCGCGTCATAGGTATATGCCGTAATGCGATTCAACCGGTCAACCGAGGTGAGCCGGTGATCGTCGGCATCGTAGGTGAAAGACTCCGTGGTCAGGTCGGGATACGTTGTCTTGGACAGGCGGCCGTTGTTGTCGTAATCGTAGTGCGTCTTGCGATTGAGAGCATCGAAGACGTCGCTCGGCTTGGCGATGGTGTTATATACCGTCTGCGTGGACGTGTTATCGGGATTGATCGTCTTTACCAGCCGGTTATCGGCGTCGTACTGGTACTGCGTGGTCAGGGTTTCCGTGGTCCCGTCTGACTTGGTGCGGGTCACGGCCTGGGTCAGCCTATTGCCGTTCGCGTCATAGGTAAATGAGCTGACGTTGTTCGCTGCGTCCGTCTGCGAGGTGACGCGGCCATTCCCGTCATAGACAAAGCTGGCCGTCTTGCCCAGTGCGTCTTTCACCGTGAGCGGCATTCCCTGGGCGTTGTAAGTGTACGTGGTGACGTTGCCTAACGCGTCCTTGCTGGTGAGCAGGTTGCCATTGGCATCATAGCTGTTGCTAGTCGTATTGCCGAGGGCATCCGTGATGCTCAAAATCTGGTTGCGCCCCGTATAGGAAAAACGGGTGACATGCCCGAGCGGGTCGGTCTCGCTCAACCTATTTCCTGAAGTATCGTAGGTAAAGTTTGTGGTCTTACCGAGCGCGTTGGTCTCGGTCAGCTTATTGTCATTCTCGTCGTAGGTGCGGGTTATCACCTTGCCTAATGCATCGGTTGTCCTGGTGACATTTCCGTCAGTGTCATATTCGAGAATGGTTTTATTGCCCAATCTGTCAATGATGGTTTCCCGCTGGCCCGGGACATCGTGCTGGTACTGCGTCGCTGCGCCAGTGGCATCGTTCGTCTGGACCAAACGTCCGCCGCCAAACTCATAAGTGCTCTTCAACACCTGCACGCCTCTCGCGTCAGTGATACCAGTCAGAAGATGGGTATTCTGGTCATACGAGAAGGTGACAGTCGTATTGGCAGCGTCTGTAAAGGAGATCAGGTGCCCAAACGAGTCATACACATATTTCAGGAGATTGCCTCGGGCATCCGTAATCTGGGTAATATGGTTTTTGGCATCACGGACGAACACCGCCGACACGCCTGTGGATGAGCGGACACCAGTGTTACTAATAGCCAGAGTATTTCCGTTCGGATCAGTCACACTGGTCGCGCCAAAACTCTGGTCAATTACGTAGGCAAAGCCTTCAGCGGTTGTAAGTTTGAATATTGTTGGATTGAAGACTTGAGTGTTCAGGTCAACCAGGTTTTGCGGGCCCGGTATCGGACCGTCCAGCAGAAGATCGGCCTGATTCACTATTTCGAGCGTGGCTCCCTGCGTTGCTGGTCCGCTTGGCAATTGCTGGAATGTAATCCGTGGGAAGGAGATCGGTGTAAATTGCTGGCATTCGGGCGCGGCAATTGCCCGGAACTCGTAAAGTTTTCCATCTGGGAAAGTGATCGTGACAATGTGATCGCCAACGGTTTTCAGACAGTAGACCGGGAAGAACCCTGCCTGGGTTACCTCTTCATCCCAGCCCTTTCCGAGGTTACGGTTCTTCTGCAGACGGACATTTTCCAGGCCAAGACTCCATCCAAAACCGAAATCTCCCTGGCGCCGGTCACGGTTGTCATAGCTGCGAACCACCTGGATCGGCAATCCTGCTGCAGGTATGGTCAGGTCATTGAATGAAAGAGTCAGCTGGCCGACTTTCAAATTCTTGTTGATGGTTACCGTGATCGCGAAACTAGCCGACTGGCCTTCGTTATCGGTAGTGCGCAACCGGATCTTGTAAGTGCCATTCAGCAATAGGCTGGGATCAAGAGAGCCGAGCCTTGCATTCACGTACGGCCCGAACAGCCCAGCATTCTCAGCCGCAAGCCCGTTCCAGACCAGAGCATTGTCATCATCCGAGGTGACCAGCGCATACTCCAGGAACCAGAAAGTGTCGCTGGTGGCGCTGCCGATGATGTTCGTAAGGTGCGTGATCTCATCCCCATCATTCGGACTGATAATCGAGACAGTTGGGGCAGGCGGAAGCGGCGGCAATACGGTGATCTGCACAGCACGAATTGAGGTCAATTGGCCATCACTGACCATCAGGTGGAAGATGTACGCACCGGGATCAGTGAAGACCGCCTGCGTAGTAGCAGATGTTGGTGCGCTCAAAGCGGCGGGAGCCGGGCCAGTTACTTGAGCCCATTTATAGGTCAAAGGCCCGCCAGGGACCCCATCGTCCGTGGCCTGGCCGATCATGGTCACGGTGTTTTGCGGCAGGCGGATGGTCAGAGCGGAAGCTTGAATTCCAACCGACGGCGGATTGTTCGCTCCCACGTCCAGGAATGCCGTGGCACTCGTCTTGTATTGCCCGTCAGACGCGGTTAGGAGGAATGTGTACCTGCCCGGTGAAGGCGGCACGGTGATCTGCGTTACAGGATTCTTGGGCGCACTGAAAACAGCAAGCCCTGGGCCGTCAGCTTGGATCCATTGAATATCCAAAGTTCCGCTCGGCAATCCATCGTCACTCACAATTCCGTTGATGGTGATGCTGGTGTTCGGCAAGGAGATACTGAAGAACCCATTTCCCAATCCACCAACAAATGGAGGCGCATTGGGTTGGGGATTCACGACTATAGCCACGTCAGAACTGCTCGAAAGCTGTGTGTCACTCGCGGTGATCCGCAGCACGTACGTTCCAGCGGCTGAGAACGTGACCTTGGTGAAAGCTGAGTTCGGGTTGGCAAACACGACCGGGGCAGGACCGCTGACTTGTGACCAGAGCGAGGTGACGGCTGCGCCCACAGGCTTGCCATCATCTTTGACAGAGGCGGCAAGAGTGACGGAGTTGGTTGGAAGTGTGATGCTCTGCGGCAAACCGGCGAAAACCGTTGGCGGCAGATTTTGACCTGGATCGAAAATGGTCACGGTTACGTCAGAGCTGACGGTGAACTGTGTGTCCGTTGCCGTAAGCCTTAACAGGTATGTACCTGCAACCGTGAAGGTGGCAGATGTAACCGGCTGAGTTGGAGTGCCGAAAGAAACGGGGCCAGGGCCGCTTACCACGCTCCATTGCTGTGTCAGCGGCGCACCCGCGGGCAAGCGGTCATCCGTGTCTGTGCCGGAAAGCGTGATCGCGGCATTTGGCAGGACCGCTGTCTGATTCGGTCCCGCGTTTACTACTGGCGGTTGATTCGCCGGATTCACAATAATAAAGGCGTTGGCGACGTTCTGATATTGAGAGTCGTCTACTGTAAGCTGCAAGCGATAGACTCCCGGAAGCTGTGGCACCTGCACCTGCGTAACGTTATTTCCAGGACTCGAAATGGTCACAGGGCCTGGGCCGGCGAATTGGGTCCAGGTAATCTTCAGCGGCACACCTGCCGGCAAACCATCATCTGTAATGGTGACGGCAAAGGTCACAGTGTCTGTGGGCAGCGTGATGGTCTGATTGGGGATGAAGCTGATGATGGGAGCTGCGTTGGCCGGTTTGACGATTACTTGCGTCGTTTTGAATCCGAGCAGTTCGCCGTCATTCGCGGTTAATTTCAGAGTGTACGTTCCCGACGCGGAAAAGCTGGCAGTGGTAACAGCACTATCCTGATTCGATAGAATTGCCGGGCCTGGTCCGCCTTCAAGCTGCCAATGCACAGTGAGCGTGCCGCCCAGGGGCTTTCCATCGTCTGTGACTATGCCGTTCAGCGTAACGTTGGCGTTGGGCAATGACGTGGTCAAAGTCGGACCAGCATCCACAACCGGAGGCTGATTTGCTGGCACCGTGGTTACAGTGACATTCAGAACACTGGTAAGTCTGGAATCATCCACCACGAGCCGCAAAGTAAACGTCTGCGGCGCGCCCGTGCCCGTGACTTTGATCTGGGCATTCTGGCTTGTAGGATTCAGGATTGAGAGTTTTGTCGCATCTCCGCCGACCAGAATCCAGTTGAATGAGAGTTTCGAGCCCAGCGGCAGACCGTCATCTGTAACCGTGGGAGCAATGGTGATGATTCCCGAAGGATCCGGTGTAAAGTCCACAGTCTGAACAGGCATTGGGGTAATGACCGGGGCCGCGTTCAGAAAATCGTTATTGACATGAACAATGACATCGGCTGAATTCGATAGATCAGAATCTGAAGCGGTAAGTCTCAGAAGGTAGTCACCGGCAGCACTGAAACTGGCTGTGGTTATGGCAGAAGCAGGATTGGCAAAAGCAGCAGTTCCCGAGCCGCTGATCTGAGACCACTGGGATGTAAGAGTCGCATTGGCCGGCAACCCGTCATCCACAATCGTCCCAATCAGTCTTGCACCACTGGAAAGATTCACGAATAGTGCCGGGACCACGGATACGTCTGGCGGCTGGTTCGCCTGACTTGCTTGCCAGTTGACCGAGGTAGATGCGCTGGCGCTCTGGATTGATATCGTGATGGAATCCAGACCTGCTGCATTTCCGGAATAGCAGAATTGAGCCTGGCCATTGGCATCAGTCTCGATGTGCCCAGTCTGCGAATTCGTCCCCGAAACTGAAAAAGTTACGTTGATTGCCCCCAGGGGATTGTTGTTCGCATCAGCAATACTGGCAACAACGCAAGCCTTCGCTCCGAAGGTACGGATTTCAGTTGCCGGTGTCACTGTGAGGTTTGCGCCCGGTGCTCCACCCAAAGCGATTCCCGCGGGATATCCATAGGCATCGGCAGGCGCCAGGCCATAGACAAGAGCCCCAAACGGCGAGTTTGCAGCCAGCTGATGCACCCCGGGAGTAAGGGCAATTTGTGCGCCTGAGAAGCCTGTGCCAGGAACCGGCCGGAAAATCGCAGGATTTACAGGAGCGCCATCAAGTTGCAGGGAAGGGATGGCGGCCGCAGGAACAATAACATTGGCAAAATTCAATTGGAACCAGTTGGGCTCGACCTGAACGGTGCTGATGGTATAACTCGCGCGGAACTGATCGAGCGGTGGAATTACGATCATCGTCGGATCGCCCTGGATCCCGTCAAAGTCTGTGCCGAATTCGTATTGCACAACCATAACCGGCTGGTCGGACGTGATGTACGAGGGAGTGGCCAATGTCACTTCGTAGAATTGGCCCCGCGCGAGATTGGTAGCAGGATTGCCATTGATGGAAATGTTGGTATTGTCCTTGGCTGCCAGAATCCGGAATGGATCACCTTTGGTTCGGAAAGCCAACTGCATGGTGGCAAACCGAGTTCCCCAGGTATTCGTTGGGGTAAGCTGCTCAACGATGAGATTACAAGCGGCGGTGTTGCCGGGTATGTTCGGGCATAAATGTGCTCCAAAGACAGCAACAGGCTTATCGGAAGTAATGATCGTTCCTGTCAGGTCGCCGATATGATTGGTAAATCTGTCTCCATCGGTGTTGCGCAGCTGGTAGGTTCTTCCCTGATGCAGCACAACCGTAAACGGCTGGCCTGCTAATCTGCCGACCGTCTTCACGGATGGCGTAATTGTGACCGTTGTATTGTCGTAAGCAGCCACGATTCCCAGTTCTGAGCCCTGTACCAACCCGGCATTTGAATAGGAGGCATTGATGTACTCTGTGCCGAGGACAGCTACCGGCAGGGCCAGGAAGGCGTCGCTTTCCTGATGCTCGTAGTTGACCCCGTAGACTGTAATCGGGTGATCGGCGGAAATGTGAATGCCGGTCTTCGAAATGATTTCGGAGCCCAATGTGAAGGTATCTGGAAATGGCAGAGGTACCGTAATCACTTGATGAGCGGCAACAGTGAAATTCTGACTGAAATTTATGCCTGGTACAGCCACCGTGCCGGTCGCGCCAGTCTCGCTGTTAATGTAAAGAAACGGGCGCGGCGGGAATTCAGCGCCAAAAAACCCGGTCCCAGGATTGAAAGCTTCGGGGAACATCAGCCAGAACTCAGTTCCCTTGCTGCTGCGGGTGCCATCCAATTGGGAAGCGATGATTTTCACATCGGAGCTGCTGAACAACTGGGAATCACCGGCATTGAGCCGTAGGACATATTCGCCTGGCAATGAGAATGTCGCGCTGGTTCTTGGATTCGTGCTGTCTACAAATGTTACGTTTCCAGGCCCGCTAACCTTGCTCCAGAAGATTTGCAATGTCCCTGAGGGCAAACCATCGTCTATGACACTTCCATCCAGAACGGCAGGGCCAGGGAAGGTAATGGCCTGATCCGGCCCTGCATTGACAACAGGGGCCTGGTTCCCCTGTCCATTGGAAGGCACAACAACAAAGGTCACATCACTGCTTACGGTGAATTCTCCATCATTGGCGGTGAGCCGCAGTATGTACGTGCCGAGTTTGTCAAACAGCACACTGGTTGCGGGCTGGGCTGCATTCGTGAACACCAGAGTGGAAGGCCCGCTCAGTTGCGACCATTGCGTGGCCAAATTTCCATTTGGCAGCCCGTCATCGGCAACAGTGCCCTGTAGAGTAAATGTTGTCCCGAGAAGAACTGTCAGGTTTGTTCCTGCATTCACCTGGGGCGGTTGGTTTTTGGGAGCCGGATTTACCACCACCGAAACATCAGCAAAGCTGGAGAGCTCCGTGTCCGATGCGCTCAGCCGTAGCACATATGTTCCAGTTACGGTGAAGGTAGCCAGCGTGGCAGGCGCAGAGGGAGAAGCGAAAGTCACCGGAGCGGGACCGGAAATCTGGCCCCATTGGATATTCAGGGTTCCTGCCGGCAACCCGTCATCGGTAACGCTGCCATTGAGCGTGGCGACGTTTGTGGGCAGGGTAATGATCTGGTTGGGTCCGGCATTGACGATAGGCGGCTGGTTCGGATTTATCGCCACGATCATCACCGTTGCCGGAGCGCTGTCTATTTTGCCGTCATTCACAATCAGTTGCGCCACATAGGTGCCTGCAACATCCGCCACAAAGGTCGGTCGAGTGACTGCGGGATCAGACAACACTGCGGAACTGCCGGAGGGCCGGACCAGAATGGACCAGCGGAACGTCAGCGGATCGAAATCGGCATCACTGGAGTTGCTTCCGTCAAGCTGAACTGTCGTGCCTGTTGATGCGCTTTGGCTCGGGCCAGCGTTGGCGACGGGGACAGAATTGAGCGTAGAGATCACGACCGTGCTCGGCGCGCTGTCAAGAAAACCGTCATTTACGATTAACTGCACCACATACGAGCCGGCTAGGTCGGCGGTAAATGCCGGCTGCGCCGAATTGGGATCGGACAAAGCCGCACCGCTTCCCTGCGGCACGGACAAGAGAGACCAGCGGAAGACAAGCGGCTGGCCGTCGGCGTCGGAGGAGGCGCTGCCATCCAGGGCAACGAGCGCTCCCAACGGGACCGTTTGTGCCGGTCCGGCATTTGCCGCGGGCGCCGAATCGCTGGTGTCAATCGTCACGGTCGTTGGTGCGCTGTCCAGATTTCCGTCATTCACAATCAACTGCACTACATATGTTCCCAACTGATCGGCGGTGAACGTGGGCGTCACTGAGGCTGGATCAGACAGGACGGCGTTGCTGCCCGACGGCTTGCTGGTGATGGACCAGCGGAAGGTCAATGGGTCTCCATCAACATCTGTCGACCCGCTTCCATTCAGTTGCACAGTTGCGCCGGCCAGCACAGTTTGCGCGGGACCGGCATTGGCCACTGGAGCGGAATTCAGCGTGGAGATGGTCACCGTGGCGGGCGCGCTGTCGACAAAACCGTCATTGACCACGAGCTGCGCAATGTACGTCCCCTTCGTATCCGCAATAAACGTGGGATTCACCAGGGTGGCATCCGAAAGTTGTGCTGCGCTGTTGGGCGGCACGCTGAGCAGCGACCACCGGTACGTCAGCGGATTGCCATCTACGTCTGAGGAACGGCTTCCGTCCAATTGGACTACCGTGCCTACAAATACGCTCTGGTTTGGCCCGGCGTTCGCCACCGGTGCCGTGTTCTGCGTGGTGATGGTGACTGTTGCCGGCTCGCTATCCAGCGCGCCGTCATTCACGATCAATTGAATGACGAAGCTGCCGACCCGGTCTGCCACGAATCTCGGCGAAGCTGCGGAAGGATCGGACAACGTGGCAGTGCTTCCATCAGGCTTGCTCAAAATGGACCAGCGAAAAGTCAGGGGATCACCATCTACGTCGCTGGATTTGCTGCCGTCCAAAGTCACAGTTTGCCCCGCTTGGACCGTCTGGCTTGGGCCGGGGTTTGCAATCGGGCGGGTATTCTGTGTGCTGATCGACACCGAGTCTGGTGTGCTGTCCAGGTGGCCGTCATTGACAATCAGCTGCGCCACATAGGTTCCCTTCGCGTCAGCTATAAAGTGGGGATCAACCGTGGTCGTGCTGGAAAGCTGAGCGGCACTACCCGGCGGAACACTGGTCAGGCTCCATCGATAGGTGAGCGGGTCTCCATCCACGTCTGTCGATCCACTGCCGTTCAGGTGGACGCTGGCACCTACCGAGACCGACTGGTCTGGTCCGGCGTTTGCCACTGGACGCGAGTTCACCGTGTTGATTGTGACGCTCGCCGGAGCACTGTCCACCTTGCCGTCATTCACAATCAGCTGCACTACATAGGTTCCCGGCCGGTCCACGCTAAAGCTTGGCCGGGGAGAATGCGCTTCATGCAAGATTGCCACGCTGCCGGCAGGGACCGAGTTGAACGACCAGCGGTATGTCAATGGATCTCCGTCCTGGTCCGTGGAGGCTGTGCCATCCAGTTGCACAATGTCGCCGACGTGAACGGTTTGATCTGGCCCGGCATTGGCCACCGGAGCACGGTTCGGCACTTGCACAACCGGCACAACATAGGCTGTCGCCGAGTAGCTGCCTGTGTAGTTTGATCCGCCTCCACCGCGGGCCCCACCCGTCACAAAGCTCTTATAGCTTTCCGGAGTTCCGGCGTGGTCCGAATTCTGGTAAACACTCGCGGTGCTGCTGTCGACCGGTTTAACTCCAATGTGCTGATATTCGGTGCTGAAGGCGGTGTACACTGCCGCCGCCCATTGCCAGTTCAGCGAAACGCCCGCCGTGTCGGTATAGAACGTGCCAGCGAAAGTGACAGGATTGATTCCGCCGGGCAGCCCGCCGTCTGAAACCGGCAAGGCCAGGCCGGATAGAAAGGTGTTTCCTTCCAAATGAAATGATGGAGCGCTGGTAATCCATTCTTTTTTGTTGGTATCGAATGTTGTCGTTGCAGAGGTGCTGTTGGGAGAAAATGTGATGGTTGCATCCGGTATCGGCAGCGTGTGGGTTACGCCGTTGACGGTAAGCTGCACTGATGCAGAACGAAGAAAGATTCTCACTGGAGTGCTTCCCAGTCCGCTGGCCTTGAGAACGCTGCTGAACCAGATGAAATCCCCGGAAGGGATCGCTGTGCCGTTGAAATTCGAGGCAATGGAGCTGAAGCCCGGAACCCCCGAATCGAAGACCGCCCGCATGCTGCTTCCATGGACGGGTGCTCCCAGACTTGCCAGTTGAATCACTCCAGGAGTCACAACGCTTCTTTTTTTCAGACTGCTGGAACTCGGTCCGAGCTTTTCGTGTTCCTTTGCAATCCCATGCAGCGGGACTTCGCCCGCCGGGTCTGCGGGGCCTGTTGTAATACTGCTGTGGCGCACCTCACCGGCAGCATCCGTTCCTCCGCCATAAGCCGGCATGGAACCCATTACAAGAGCCCATGTCAGAATGATGCTGACAAATTTGCGGAACAGGGAGTCAGAGCCATTAGAGAATGAAGAGAATGAAATAGGGCGTTTTGTCATGGAATCAAACCGTCGCACGTAGAAAGTCCTTTCCACTTCAGCAAAAGCAGCACTGCTCAATCTGGGGGAAATTGGCCATCTCGTAAGGGGACAACCCTGCCGAAGACATCAAAAGCAAAGGCAGGTGGGCAAGGTAACGACCCCTGATGTGCCAAGCAGCATGAATGGCAGAGCCTGTGGCTCCTGATTCAAGTGTTTTTGCAAGGACACACTAAGGGAAGCTAGACCACCGAGTTCGTCACTTTGCCTATTTACAAACGCAGGAGGCTAGTGCAAAATCCCTCACTCGGTAAACTTTTTTATACGGTTGGCTGTCATGACGACTTGTGCCCGACCAACTTCCAACTTGCTTCACTTGACGGGTGAGCGAACACAAAACAAAAGAGCGGCGTTGGACGACCTGATACCTCTCGTATATCCCCAACTGCGGCGGATGTGCGCTATCTTCTTACAACGGGAGAGACAGGGCCACACTCTGCAACCTACGGCTTTGGCCAATGAGGTCTATCTGCGCTTTGCGGCCCAGCGGAATGTGGACTGGCAGGAGCCTGCCCAATTTTTTGGTTTGGCCACACAGATGATGCGCCGTATCCTCGTCAATTATGCTGAAGCCCATAAGGCGGCCAAACGCGGTCCTGTTCCCAAAATGTCATTGGACGAGGCAATTCATTCGCCGAACGAACCAGATCTCGACATAATTGCGCTGAACGACGCGCTCACCAGTCTGGCAACTATTGATCCGGACAAAGTACGGCTTGTTGAGTTGCGATTTTTTGGTGGCCTGACTATGCAGGAGATTTCCAGAGTCCTGGGTAAATCACTCGCAACCGTGGAGCGAGAATGGAGTCTCGCCCGGGCCTGGTTGTATCGTGAAGTTCATCATAAGTAATTCTTAGCGGTCGTCGTAATCCGAAAGAACGCGCATGCCTGTTGACAGCGATCATTGGCTCAAAATCAACCAGGTATTCTTTGCCGCCATGGATGTTGCCCCCGAAAAACGGGACGTCCTACTGAACCATCTCTGCGCAGACGACCCATTACTGCTACAGGAAGTGGCGTCATTGATCTCAGCAGATGGGCACGCGAGAGGGACCTTTCTTGAACAACCAATCCGTGAGGTTTATCCGCCGCGTGTCATACGGCAACTGCTGGAAGGACAGGAACTCGGGCCCTACCGCGTATTGCGCAAAACCGGGCATGGCGGAATGGCAGAAGTCTATCTCGCCGAACGATGTGACAACGAATACCGGAAGCAGGTAGCTGTCAAGATCATAAGAAAAGGACTGGATAACAAATGCAACCTTAGACAGTTTTGTACTGAACGGCAAATCCTCGCGGATCTTGATCATCCCTACATATCACGATTGCTTGATGGAGGTACGACTGGAGATGGCGTCCCGTACTTGATCATGGAGTATGTTGACGGCGATCGAATTGACAACTATTGTGATGCCCATCGGCTCTCTATTAAGGAGCGTTTGCAACTTTTTCTCAAGATCTGCGCAGCCGTCCACCATGCTCACCAGCACAATGTCATTCATCGTGATCTCAAACCGAGTAATATCCTGATTACTTCAAACGGCAATCCTAAATTGCTGGATTTTGGTGTTGCAAAGCTGCTGGACATGGACTTATCTGGCCGATGGTCTGGTCATACCACCGCAGGGCTGGCGTTAATGACGTTGGAGTATGCCAGTCCTGAGCAAGTGCAGGGACATGCTACTTCGGTGAGTAGCGATATCTATTCCTTAGGAATCCTGCTTTACGAACTCCTGAGCGGTCATCATCCTTATCGAATCAGAGACCTCCTTCCGCACGAAGTTCTCCGCGCAATTTGTGAGATAGAACCAGCAAAACCCAGCATCGCAGTGGGGCGAGTAGAGGAAATAGCAGGTCCCGAAGGAGATGTCAGAACATTAAATCCACTAAAAATCGGTGAGCTTCGACGTGAGCGGCCGGAACGGCTGCGCCGTCAGCTTTCGCGCGATTTGGACGACATCATTCTAATGGCGATCCGAAAGGAGCCACGGCTTCGCTACTCCTCAGTCGAGCTGTTTGCGCAGGATATTCGCCGGCATCTGGAAAATCTTCCTGTTGCCGCAAGCAAACATACTCTCTTGTACCAGGTCAGCAGATGCTTACGAAGGAACAGACTCCGGGTCATCGCAGTGATCCTGGCATTCGCCTGTCTGTTTGCCGGCGGCTTCGCAAGCAGGTGGCAGGCAGAGCGCGAAAAGCAACGGCTTCGTGCAGATCTGCTGCATCGTCTGAACAGTATTCTGGAAGCGCATGATGAGGACTCGAGCCTTGTGGTAAATGCATCCAGCGTGATCTTCGACCCCGGACGCGTCAGTTTGAATACGGATGCACGCGAACGGCTTGCCAGGATAGCAGGCATTATTCTGGCGTATCCAAATCTGAAAGTGAGGATTGAAGGGTACACCGATAATCATGGAGACGACACTTACAACCTTGCCATTTCGCAAGAGCGTGCTCAGGCAGTGGAGGCGTATTTGGTATCACAGGGATTATCGCCCAAGATGATTACGGCGAAAGGTCTGGGAGGAACGCAGCCTATTGCTTCAAATGAGAGCGAGGCTGGACGGCAGCGGAACCGGCGAGTGAAAATCATCATATCGGGTCATGTAATCGGTGAGGGCATCTCGGCGTACTCTAATTCGAAGCCATTGCCCCCCACGCTTCCGTCGCCGAATCGCGATGTGCAAATCCCTGAGCCAATCCAGAGTTCAGCCGTTGGTCCTAATTTTGCGTTGAAGAAGGTGTCCACCGGCAGCATTTCCTGCAATGTGAATGAAGGCCCGGAGAAGGCCTTTAATGGCAGCGTTTCCGCCGGCACCTGGGATAAGTGGTGCTCGCCTGTGACACCTGCTTTTCTGCAAGTAGATCTTGGCAGGGCTTTCGTGCTCAATGAGTTCATTGTCAGGCATGCCGGCGCCGGAGGAGAACCCCTGGTCCTCAACACGCGCGACTATAGCATCCAGCTCAGCACCAATGGTCGAGATTTTAGTACAGCCGTTAAGGTGACGGCCAACGTGAAGAACGTTTCTGTGAATGTAATCCCCGCTACTCCAGCGCGCTTTGTCCGGCTGAATGTCACGCGTCCTGCACAACATGGCGACAGTGCGTCCCGCATTTATGAATTGGAAATCTATTGTGATCCGACTAAAGCATTACCCCGCCTGCCCTGTAGTTCACCAAAATGATGACTCCCGTTGGTCAATCAATCGTGTGGTGTTGCTTAAGGAAAAAAATCACGCATGACGACATAGCGGACGCAAATGCTGCGGTTTACGCCGGCTTGAATTGGTTCCTGCACAAATTCCGCCATACATTCGCGACCCGGAACTTGCAGGACCATGTCTGCGATACGGGCGGCGCCTCAATCTCATATACGCAGGAGGTCGGCACATCGTCGTCGATCTCTCTCAACCAAACAAAGACATTTAAGACTACTGTGTCTGGACCCGAAAGTGACGCCGCCGGAGTCAATCACGATTACGATGTGGCATGCCTTTGGCTTAATCCACTGCTCAACTTCACAGTCTATTCAGGGTTTCCATATTACTCTCAGGTGGCCGAGTCGGCTAGAAATGGTCGCTGGTAAGATGTTATCTCCCGGTTTGTGAACGCACGTGGATTCCCATCGCCCCGTTTAGGTTAGAGAACGCATGCTCCACTGCACTGGTTTTTGACGGCCAGGGGTCTCCCTACTGGTCACCAACTTTTGACCCTTTTCAGAATGTTGACTTTGGCTCTGGTAGCTCCCAGATGTGGCATAGCGGTGATTGTTCGTCCTCAAGAATTTTGCGCGAAAGACTCCGCGGATGGGTACTCGAGGGACACCAAATGCTGCGTTTCGTGGACACTAAGACTTGGGGTGGCGAGTATTTTATTCTTAGCCATAGCCCGGGACTAAAACGTTTGTTTTTAACAATTTGCTCTGTGCCACCCAGAACAACAGACGTCAAAAAATGGATTTAAGCTGTTGAAATAAAGCGCTTATAAAGTGCCGAAGAAGGGACTCGAACCCCCACACCCTTGCGAGTACATGGACCTGAACCATGCGCGTCTGCCAATTCCGCCACTTCGGCATTGAATGAGGCGCCAGTGCAACAACCGGCGCTTGCGACGGGAAGTACTCATCTATTTTAAAGGGTTTGTGGAATGTGTCAAACCGGGGCTGGGTTCAATAGAAAAACTTACCACGGATAAACCATGCATGGGGCGATGGCCCCGCCCCGAGTGATGAAAAGGAACTTAAGCAGGAGGAAAATAGTAACTGCTGGACGAAGTGAATCGATCTGCGTAATGGCGGGATAGACCCTGTCGATAAACCTGATTCGGCTGACGGTGCAAGAACCCTGAAATGGCGCTTGAGTGCCCGTGGAACAACTTATAGGAGGTATACGTCGGCCCGTTCCAGCAGGAGGCCAAGATGATATCTGCGGTGCTAGAACGTTGTGCCGGCATCGATGTACACAAAAAGTTCGTGATGGTGTGTGCGTTGCTGGGACCTGCTCAGGCCAACCCCGAACCCAAGATTCGCCGGTTCGGCACCTGCAATGCCGAACTGGAACAACTACGCGACTGGTTGCAAGAGCTGAACTGCATGCACGTGGTGATGGAAAGCACAGGACCATACTGGAAGCCAGTGTTCAATGTGCTGGAAGAAGCGGGCGTGCAAACCACACTGGCCAATCCCCAGCAGGTAAAGAACCTGCGTGGACACAAGACCGATATGAAGGACTGTCAGTGGCTGGCGCAACCTGCTGCGGCACGGCATGATACGTCCCAGCTATATCCCGCCGCGACCGATTCGCGAACTGCGCGACCTGACCCGCCGGCGCAAGCAACTGGTACGCAATGGGGCCATGGAGCGCAATCGGGTGCAGAAGCTGTTGGAAGAAGCCAATGTAAAGCTAGGCAATGTACTGAGCGATGTGTTTGGCGCTTCCGGACAGCAGATGCTGTTCGCGCTGGTGCAAGGTGAAGCGACCACAGAACAGATTGCCCAGTTAGCCAAGCAGAGAGCCAGGAAAAAGATCCCTCAGATTCAGGCTGCGCTGGAAGGTCATCGCATGAACCAAACCCAGCGCGAGCTGATTAGTCAGTGCATGGCCCATATGGCATTCCTGGAGCAGCAGATCGAAGAAGTGGACCGGCAGATTCAGGACAAGATCCGCAGCTTCGCTTTGAGCGAGTCGTATGCCCTGCTGCAAACTGTTCCCGGCATGAAGAAAGAAGCTGCCGCTACAGTCCTGGCTGAGGTGGGAGCCAATGTAGATGCTTTCTCCACACCCGCCAAGCTGAGTTCATGGGCGGGGGTATGTCCTGGCAACAATGAAAGTGCAGGCAAACGCAAAAGCACACGGACCACCAAAGGAAATCCTTACCTGCGCGACATGCTGCTGGAGTGTGCCTGGGCCAGTTCGCACCGCAAGAACTCGCAAATGCAGCACCGCTATCAAAGGCTGCAACCGCGCAAAGGACACAAAAGGGCCATCGTGGCGGTGGCGCATGCTCTGATTCAAGCCGTCTATTACGTGCTCAGCACCCGTCAACCGTTTGTGGACACGGCGGAGCCGCCTCGCAGTCCTGCTACCGTGCACCGACTGATCCGCCATCACACCCGGAGGTTGCGGAAACTCAGCTGCTGGCTGGAACGACGGACCCAAACGACACAAACCAACACCTTACAAAAACCACAGGTCACTTCTGGATGAATACATTTTCGGAACAACGCGGCTGAACCGGATCGGCACAACAGGCAACATTATATTCGCGCCGCCTCTGGGGCAAGCTGAAGAACGGCAGCTAAAACCCACAAAGGAAGTCTTCCCTTTTTCCCTCCCGGCATTCAACGTATTTGAATCGCCCTGTCGCCTTTGCACATCGAGGCAACGGGGCGTGTTTTAGAGCAGCAGACCAGAGTCGCTGGATTTTTACACATTCAAGCGGCTGCATCCCATAGAATTTATGAACTGGCGTTGGCCAGCTATTTGTTCGTCTTCGATCGTTCATCATTTATCGTCCATCTTTCCCCCGGGAGATTCATCATGTCGACAATTGCTTTGCAAGCTATTCCAGCCAAAACCAAGACCGCCGCCTATGCGGCAAGTTCAGCGCAGTCCGCCATGGCGCCATTTTCTTTTGCCCGCCGCGAACCTCTGCCACAGGACGTGCAGCTTGAAATTCTTTACTGCGGGGTATGCCACTCTGATCTGCATACAGTCCGCAATGAATGGAAGAACACAACGTATCCGGCGGTGCCCGGACATGAGATTGTTGGCCGCGTGACCGCAGTGGGCAGCGAGGTAAAACGCTTTAAGGTGGGCGATCTGGCCGCCGTGGGCTGCCTGGTGGACTCATGCCGCACCTGTCCCAATTGCCAGGCAGGATTGGAGCAGTACTGCGACGTGGCCTTTATCGGCACATACAACTCGCCGGACAAGCATCTGGGCGGCATGACCTACGGCGGATATTCGAAGAGCATCGTCGTGGACGAATATTTTGTCCTCCATGTTCCCGACAAAGGCAATCTTGCCGGAATTGCGCCTCTGCTCTGCGCCGGTATTACCACGTATTCTCCTTTGCGCCACTGGAAGGTGGGCAAGGGACAGAAAGTGGGCATTGTTGGCCTGGGCGGACTGGGCCACATGGGCGTAAAGCTGGCCAATGCCATGGGCGCGCATGTGGTCCTGTTTACTACGTCGCCCAACAAGAAAGAAGATGCACAGCGGCTGGGAGCGCATGAAGTAGTGGTATCAAAAAACCAGAATGAGATGGACCGCCACGCGAACAGCTTTGATTTTATTCTGGATACGGTCTCAGCTCAGCATGACCTCAATGCTTACCTGGCGCTGGTCAAGCGCGATGGCACTTTGACGCTGGTAGGCGGGCCGGAGCATCCGCCGGCGGTTGAGCCCTTCAGCCTGATCTTCAAGCGTCGCCGCTATGCCGGGTCGCTGATTGGCGGCATTCCGGAGACGCAGGAGATGCTTGATTTCTGCGCCGAGCGCGGTATTACCGCCGATGTGGAAATGATTCCGATCCAGAAAATCAATGCAGCATATGAACGCATGTTGCGCAGCGACGTGAAATATAGGTTTGTGATTGATATGGCTTCGTTGTAAGCAATGCATTGAACTTGGCCCATTCGTGATTCCGGCTTTTATGGCGCTTCGCTTCGCGACGGCCTATTTGCTATAGATGCTTTCTGTGAGTTGTAAAATAACTAACTCTGCGGCGCGTGCAGCAGCGCAACCACTTCCTGCTCGATCACGGAGAAATCGGTTGCGCCGCTGTGCTTGCCGTGAATAAGACTGTCGCGGCCGATCACGAAGGTGGTGGGCAGGCCCAGGACGCCGCCGAATGCGTCTGAGATTTTGAGATCGCCGGGCACAACCGGATAGTTCATCCGGTATTTGCGATAGAAATCGCGCAGCTCGCCGGCATCGTCTTCCACCGAGATGCCGATCACCTGAAAACCCTGGTCCTGGTATTTTTTCTGTAGCGCAATGAACTGCGGCACTTCTTCCGCACAGGGCACACACCATGCGGCCCAGAAATTTACCAGCACGACCCTGCCTTTGTAGCTCGACGTTTGCAGAGCGCCGCCATTCAGGTCAGTCATGGAAAGGTCCGGGGCTGTGGCCAGACCAGAAGTGGATGTAGCTGGGCTCGCTGTAGCAGTGTTGGAGATAGCTGGATGCTGTCTGCGGTGCTGGCAAATCCCCAGATAAACGCCCAGGGCCATCACGGCGAACGCAAACAAAATCATTACTCGGCGCATTTTTGACTGCCTATTCGCCCTTGGCTACGGGAAGGCCTTTGTCAGCCCAATCAGCGCCAAAGCTGGTGGCCAGATAAAGGACGCGCACTTTGGCAAAGCCTGCTTTCTTGAGCTCCGCAAATGCCGGGCGGATGTTAGGACAATGGTCCCAGGGGCAACAGCCGCAGTAGATCACCACCGAGCCGTCTTTCGGCAACGATGCAGCGCGAGCGCGCAGCTTTTCCATGCCTTCCGGCTTGGCCACTGGCCCAATGTTCTCCGCGCCGGGAATGTGCGCCTGTAAAAAAAACGCCTTGGGCCCTACATAAAGGACCACGGGCTTCTGCGCTCCAGTGGCCTTCATCGCCTGGACCAGATCGCCGGGCTGGATCTGGCTGGCGGACGGCACATCGTCAGCCGGTTTGGCAGTGGCTTGCGCAGATGCAAAAGCCACAGCCGCAATCACAGCAGAGAGCAGCAACAATCGCAGGATAAGGGTGCGGGGCGTGATAGATCCAGGCTTCATAGGGGCCGCCATTCTTGTTCCAGGAGTGCGAAAAAATCTTAATTGCCGATGCCGGGCGCGTCAATCGCGCCTGCGTTATGCAGACCGCAAAGAAGACATTGCTGGAGTCACGGCTCAATGTCGATAAAGTAATTCAACTTGCCATCCTTCCAAACTCATGCGCTCAAGTAACTCGATGATTCCAAAGCAAATATAAACTTCATTTTGCTAGATATCTTAATGATATCATTCTGATAACAGACAGGGAACAAGCTGGCTGTAGATCAAGGAAGCTTGCAAAAAATGAATACCAACAAAGTCATTGCCGCGCATGAGCGAGTGGTTCGCGTACGGAATGGATGGGTCATGCTCATTCTGCTGATCGGCGCAATCCTGGCCGATGTGGCGCTCATGGTTTTCTCCATTAAGGATGGCGTTGAAACTACCGGTCAGCCGCATGTTGGGCTCCTTCTGCTGGCGGCACTTGCGCTGCCGCTGCTGATCATCCTGATGACCGGTCTCTTCACGCTGCAACCGAACCAGGCACGCGTACTGGTGTTGTTTGGCGCGTACAAAGGTACGGTCCGGACGCCCGGGTTTCACTGGGGCAATCCGTTTTATAGCCGGGGCCCACAGAGCGCCAGCACTTTCCAGGCGCGGATCGCCGCGGCCAAAGGCATTGCCGCTTCTCCCGCTATGGAACAAAAGACGCTGGGGATGAACAAGATCTCCCTGCGTGCGCGCACGCTGAACGGCGACAAGCTCAAGGTAAACGACAAACGCGGCAACCCGATTGAGATTGCCGCCGTGGTGGTATGGCGCGTGGAAGACACCGCGCAAGCCATGTTTGACGTGGACAACTACCAGAACTATGTGCCCATACAGAGTGAGTCGGCGCTGCGGCATCTGGCCAGCTTGTACGCCTATGACCATGCCGAAGAGGACACCGAGATCACGCTCCGCAGCAACGTTGACAATGTTTCCAAATCCCTGCGCGACGAACTACAGGAGCGGCTCTCCAAGGCCGGCGTAATAGTGGACGAAGCGCGGCTCACGCATCTGGCCTACGCGCCGGAGATCGCGCAAGCCATGCTGCGCCGGCAACAGGCGGAAGCCGTAATCGCCGCGCGGACAAAGATCGTGCAAGGCGCGGTGAGCATGGTGGACATGGCGCTGAAAGAGCTGGCGGCAAAGTCCGTGGTGCATCTTGATGACGAGCGCCGCGCAGCCATGGTCAGCAATCTGATGGTGGTATTGTGCGGCGAATCGGAAGTGCATCCGGTGGTGAATACAGGCACGCTGTATAGCTAGCCATTGTATGCCTGGCTATGATGAGCGGCCTCAGAGGCTGAAGCCGTCATTCTGGTAAACCTGAACCGCAGGCATGAATGCTGCTCCATCTCGCGCGGGGATACAACAACTTTTGGAGCTAACAGGTAACACAGCCAAGGGAAGAAAACAGGAATGGCGGAACGCAAATCATTTCTCCTGCGCATTGATCCGGTCCTCTGGGCTGACCTGGAGGGCTGGGCGCAGGCAGAGTTGCGCAGCGTGAATGGCCAGATTGAATACATCCTTCGGCAGGCCGTGAACAAGCGCAAAGGAGAACCGCACGCTCCGCCGCCGCCTTCATCCAAACCGGAAGAAAAGTAGATCTGCGCTGATTTTAAATTTCAAATTTAAAATTTCAAATTTGAAATCTTGCTTCAGATCACCACGCCATCCATGCGAAAAACACGTTTCTTCGGCTTGAATTCGGGGATCGGTTTAGGTTCCAGCAGCGGAGCGCCTTCACGCCAGAAGTTTTTGAACTCGCCTTTGTCGCCCGTACGGTAGAAGTGCAGCAGGTAGGCCTGGTCGGCGGCGGTGTAGTTGGCGAACCACTGGTCTGCGTCCGTGATGCCGATCTTGTGCAGCAAGCTTAGTCCGTAGCGCGCGGCCTCGCCTTCATAAGCCAGGACCTCGGGAAAAAGTTTCTCGTCCACCGGAGGCTTGTACTGGCGTCCCAGATCAAACGCGCTCTCATTCACGTTCCACTGCACGGTGTGTCCAAACAGATGGCCCAGCAGAAAGAGGCGCTGCTCCGGCGTGATGGCATAGTCCACATCAATCTCCGCGCCGTCCAGGTCACCGGTGAGCGGGTCGGGGATGTCCCGCGTGATGACGGGGATTCCCCAGTCGCGCTCCAGATGCTCCTGCACGCGGGCGGCGTATTCAGCAAAGGGGATGGTCATGGAGGATATTGTAACCCTCTCCTGGCGGGGTTTTTGCTCCCGTCCGTTGCCTTTCCGATCACTCAATTCTCGCGACTTGATCGGGTGCCTGCCGTGAATGCCGGATGTTATCCATAAGTAAGGTTACGGTTTCCAATTTTGGCAATTACCAGATTTTGGCATTTCCGGCGATCTCTTCTGTGGCCCTCTGCCTGCGTTCCCCCAGCCCGACCCCCACCCGGGTATAGTCGTTCTGTTGCAAACAAACGTCAAACCCCAATTCGACAAGACAGTCAAAAGGCTGTCGAAGCTCTTTTTTCTGCTTGATTCGCCCTCGAATCTGGCTCAATTGCAGCCCTCTGCCTGTCATTTTCAGCTTATCGTCGGCAGCGGGTTGCAAACTCAGTCCGAGCAATACATTTGGCTAGCTGCCAATTGCTAATTGCTGAATGCTAATTTTCAAAGATCTTGTTTCCCCGTGCCTGAGCGCTGCCAAATATAGCGCGCTTCACGCAGCGAATCAATAGCGAATAATAAATTTTCTCCGTCATAAACTGACGCAAGCCCTCCCGCAAAACGCAAATAAAAAGCCCGCCTTGCGGGCGGGCCTGATTTTGCAGATTTTATTTTTTTCGTCGTGGTGTTGGTAGTGGTGCTTTGAGCCGTTTTTCCAGCGCAGTTCGGACCTTGCCGAATTGCACCCAGTCTTTGTGTTCAATCGTGTCAAGCGAACTGAGGACGGCGGTGTTGAGTGTCAGTTGAATTTCCTGGGTGATTCCGCGTATGTCTTTGAGGTCTTGCGCAGTGAGCAGATGTTCGACCATGTTGAGTCGGGTAACAATACGGTGGAACCCGCGATTGAGCAGGAACATGGAGCGGTAAACGTCCGCACGTTCCGCGCTGTTAAAATGGGGAGCAGCCAAGTTTGCCTCCAAGTAGGTAGATTTGGTTAGGGCTGCGTTCGTGCTACTAACACGGCGCAGCCCGCTCTGTTTATAAGCCGACTTCACGAGAGAGAGCAATAGAAAAGTGAAGAAGCAAGAGAATATCGTAGATTGTTAAGTGAGAGGCGGGGGTCGAGGCGGGTCGGGTGGGATTGTGGCTTAACAATTGAAGGTGGGCCGGACTCCCGACTGCGGAACAGCTTTACCCCACGGCACCCGGCCTTGTTCGGCCGACCGCCACAGGACGAGATCCACGAGATTGAGAGGGTCCGAAGTGTTTTCGGATATAACCTGGCAGAGCCTGTGAGCATCGGCGAAACCAAAGAAGGCTGCGAGCCTTGTCAGATGGCGATCCGGTTTCGCATATAAGAATCCAAGATTTTTGGCTAAATGGTACGCGGTAATTGGCCCTATGTAAGGCAATTGTTGGAGGGTTCCAACTGGATCGACCAGGATGCACTCAGTAATATCCTCGAATCCTAATTCATTAACGATCCTGGCAATTTCGACAATCGCACCGATCTTCGCTCTATTATTAAAAGCTTCAAGAGCCGTTGATTGACATTGAGTGGCATTTTCAACGATCAGACGTGCCGATTCCCAGTCGCAAAAACAGAGAGATATATAACTAAATGCCTTTCTAAGAATAGATTCCTTAAAGCCCGCAGATAAAACCACCCATGCCGCCTCACGAAGCAATTCCTGCTCCGTAAATGACGCCGAACTCAGTCCGACCTGCCACTGGAGTTCGCTGCCGAATTGACTTTCCTGAATTGCTTTTTTTTCTGCAACGTAGAATTCCAAAACCCTATTGGCTGTCAACTCATCTGGGTTTGTCATTTGGCTAGTTCTCCTCATCAAAAATCGCTGCCCATTGCTCCTTTGATGCAGCCGTGCTGGCACTCCGCATGCGTTTTGCGATTCCACCTAAGAGATGGCTAGCGTTTTGACGGGCTGGACTATCCGCCTCTCCTAGATATCCATCAACATGCACAGACTGTCCAGTCTTGTCACGGATTGGAGTGAGAACAAGCTCTTTGGCACGTTCAAAAAACACTGGGAGCATAGCTGCAGTTGTCTTTTTACCCTCGTAGCCCCTAAAGATACCAATTCCTAAATTTTCAACGTGGTAGCCAGAGAGCTGTTGGCTTTCTGGGAGGTTAGCAATTATCGCTTTTGCCAGTTTTATCGTTGGTACGAGTTTGCCGCCGCACTGGGCGTTCGTTTGAGTCAGATCAGATCTGAACACATCGGGATTGACTTTCGACCAAGCGTCTCTGCGCGATGATGGAATCCTCAGACCGGTTTCGGAGTGAATTGCCGGCAGCAATTGGATTTGCATGCCATCCGCATACTCTAAAGTCACCGCCATTCGCCCATGGGTTGCAGTGACGTCATTTCCTAATTTCTCTGAGAGAATCTTCTCTATCTTCCTTAATGCCTGCCTTGGCGAACCTTCAGCGAGATCAGAACCGTTTATGATGAGCAAAGAATCTATATCACTCAGCCCATCGACATAGGTATGTTTGGCAACTGAGCCACCGAACAGTTGATCAAATGAACCTTCCAGCCTATCCTCAAGAGCTGCCTTCGCCGTTTCCAAGCGCTCGTTGATTAAATCCGTATCCCTGGAGTTAAATTCCGCTAGCAGTCCAGCCAAATAGCCAGCAAGTTCCCCCTCAAATTCGACCGCAGACTGTTCAGATTTTTCTCTGAGAATGTCTTTCAGTCTTTCGGGCTGCCATCCTGTATACGAACTGCCACCGCCACCGCCCATAAACTACACTCCTAAAGATTCTGAGATACTGCGGAACGCCGCCTGCAACTCCGTGCGATGGTGCTCGAAAACGCTAAAATCGGCGGCCTTCAAGAACCGCCTCATCTCGAGTTGTAAATCTTTTAGGTACGAGTGGTTTGCTGCCCAACACAGTGCTTCAACGGCTGCAGTCTTCATACTAAAGCCGTATTCTAAAACGCCAAAATTCTGTCGGTATAGCGTTAGTCCATCACTATAGGCATAACGCAACCACGTTAGACCATCGAATATGTCCGCTCCAGCAATGAAGTAAAAGAGCGTGGTGACCGTGTCAAGACTGCCAAAGATATGAATCGGTGTTTCAAGCCCAGCTTTAGTCAGTGCCACTCTCAATCTAGCAATGTTTTCCATTCGCATGAGGATTGAATTTCCGATTTCCTTCTCAGTTAGCCCGATCGCATCGAATATATCAAAGTCGCGAACCGCCTTGAGCACAGATTCAAACTGAATATACTTCTGATTCGGCGTCTCGGGTTTGATGAGCAACTCGCGGAGGATATCGGTCCTCCCCTCAGCAAGCCGTGAAGCTCGTTTAATCTGTTCTGTTAAGGGATGTCTTTCATTCGGATGGTCGTAACTTACAACCACTGTTGGGAGCCTAGATTTCCAAGTCGTCAATATTTCACTATGAAACTCTTCTGACCACCCTCGCCGACCCGCGTCGGTCTGGTCCTCAACCTCAGACAAGTCGAGTTGCCTAGAAACCTCATAGCCACCGCTATCGAGAAAAATCACAATTGAACCGAAATCGAACGGAGGCGTTATCTTTTGGTGGTAAATGTCGTATGCGCTTACAAGAAGGGGCCCATCTAAAAATTCTTCGCTAGCCTTCAAGATTTTATCAATTTCAGGGACGCGGCTGGAAAAAGAGGGTACCAGCAACGGTGTTCGCTCTATTTCCTGACCACCGTAACGCAAGACCCTCCGTTGAGCTAACATTCCAGAATTCTCCGATCTCGGCATGAAGGGCACCTGCCGCAGGGGTTAGGGTGTCCCATTTCGCAACTGTAGGTCAACTCCATAGGTAGACCTGCATCTCGGTAGTAATCAACCACATTTTTTTTGGTCCAATACAAAAAGGGCATATGCAATCTGATGCTCCCATCGGAATACTCTTCGAGAACTCTGTCCATTATCTTTGCGAATGCGGGAGAACAATCATAGTAGGGGGGGCCACTGTGGACCCCAAGGGCAATCACACTGATTGAAGGACTGGAGAACAAGAATGCGGCCATAATCAGGAAAGCATTGCGTCCACGAATCTCTCCTTTTTTGAAAGTTGGTGCTGGTGTGACTTTGTGACTTGACAGCGTGAATCCTAAACGCTCGGCCAGCGCTTTCGACGCTCTGCTCTCTGCCTCGGCGGCAGCCTGACCATAGTCCAAAAATATGCAGGAAACCTCATATCCGTCACGACCCAAAAAATGAGCACAGGCTGCAGAGTCAATGCCACCGCTTAACAAGACCATTGCTCGTCGTGCGGGATTTGTCGGGAAAGGCCTTTCTTTCGACATTGTGGAAGAGATTACTATAATGCACACATGGTACTAGAGCCGCAACTAATCTGTAGAGTGCGGCTCGATTTTATTGAGCTTTTCGCCAGTTTTGGAACGGTTTATGAATCTTAGAGGCAGACGAGTACACATTGCCGGCAGTGCGGATGTTAGAACTACTGCTGGGCTTCTAAATTATGCTCATTCTCTAACTAAGGAGCTAACGATCCTCTTGGCGCGACTCGGCTCGACTTTTCTGATTGACTTTGGACGCGAGCCCCGAAGCGGCGAAGAGGGAAGAGGCCCCGCAATTGTTTTCTATTGGACCATCCTTGAAGCCGTGAGCAGCCTGATGGAGAGCGGTGCGTTAGCTTCTTCTGGCCAAGGTTCTCTTTTGCTCAGCCTCGCCACTTCAAAGACTGATACACAGATTCCCCAAGAGCGACGAGGGCTTTATTCAATGCTGCGTCAGTCAGGAGCAGTTTCTATGGAGTTTGTAGCTCCCGGCTGGAATTCTGGTGCGGTTCGGCGAGAACGACAGGCGCAGCTAGGCGATATCCTAATTGCGGTGAGCGGCGGCGAAGGCATTGAACATCTAGCGCGTGAGTATTCTCGAAGAGGAAAGCCAGTCATTCCGCTTGATTTGAATCTGGGGGCCAGCACTAGGGACGGAACCGGGGGAGCGGCCAGAATGTTTGGCGAAGCGCTCGTCGACTCCGTTCCCTACTTCGCCATTAAGGTGGGGCAGTCAGGCTCAGAATTGTTAGACCGAACGAGAACGCGCCAAGGCCAGACTCCTGTCCACGAGGTGGCCGCAAGCATTCTCCGACTGCTCGACGCCGTCACACCTCCCCGTGCATTTTATGTACGAATGCTAAATAAGTCCTTACCTCAATTTGATGAGGTGGAGGCGTTTTTTCGAAGCGTGGTCGATCCTATCGCAATGGAATTTGGATTTGAACCTCTGGAAATAGGAATTGGCGAGAATGACTACGCTTGGATGAATCAGGCGATCTTTGAAGGTCTTTACCGTAGCCAGGTGGCAATCGTTGATCTAACGGGAGTGAGAGCAAATTGCTTGATCGAGCTTGGATATGCATTGGGAAACGCCCAGCGCGTGATCGTCACAGCGCAAATCGGAACGCTCCTGCCTTTTGATTCAAGTTGCTTAGAGACGTACATGTGGGATATGAAATCGGAAAGCGCCACACTACAACGAGAATTGAAAACTTATTGGACAAGAAACTTTAATAGGCCTCCTCTTGTGACTCCCCGAGGATCACGGTAATTGCTGACACATGCCGAATTAGGGCAGCACAGGATTAAACATCTCCCCTTAACCCCAAAGACCCAGCCCCATAAATATTCCGCATCTACTCTGGATCTCTATAGACTGCACGGAACGCCACCGTCAATCACGCCACTCGGAGAGAGTTCCCCAAAATGAAAAAACTGACGGACCTGTTACGTCCGAGTCTTGTCGTCCTTACTCTTACGGTTGCTATTGCTGCGCTTGCCGGATGCGGCGGGCAGTCGACGCCACAGTCCAGCGCCGTGGCAACGCCGACGCCGGGAGCGTCCCCGAGCCCCGGCAACCCCAATTCCACCACCATCCCGGACATACAGAAGCTTGCCGGCTGGGAGATCTGTTCCGCTTCCTGCGCCGGAACGGCGCCGGCGGTCTTTTCCATGACGCAAGGGATAGCCTCGCCTTCGCTGAGCGGCTCTTCCGCCAGGTTCCAGCTGCTGGCCGGGACGCAGCCCTTTGGCGGCGTGTTGTGGTTCAAGTTTCTGGGAGCGCACAACAGTGCCACCCACTTTATTTATGACCTGAACTTTTACGTGGACAATCCGGCAGCGGCGCAGGCCCTGGAGTTCAATGTGACGCAGAGCGCCGGAGGCAACCGTTATAACTTTTCCACGCAGTGCGACCTTGCGGGCGCGCACACCTGGCGCGTCTGGGATCCTGTGGGGTTGAAGTGGGTGGCCTCTGCCGTTACCTGCGCGCAGCCTGCGGCGAACTCATGGAACCACTTGGTCTGGGAATTTGAGCGCCAGCCCGGCGGCAGTGTGATCTTTACCGCCGTAACGGTGAACGGCACGCGCGGCGTGGTGAACCTGAGCATGCCGCATACCGCTGATTCCAACAACGGCCTGGACATCGCCTATCAATCCGATGCCAACAGCGCAGGAACGCCCTACACGGTGTGGCTGGACAAGGTGAGCCTGACATTCTGGTGAGGTTTGTACCTTTTAGATTCACTCCGTGCCTCCTTGTCTCCGCGGTGAAGATTCCGGTTTTCGGAGTGCGTGAGAAAAACTGACCGTCGGAATTCAGCGGGCATGCATCCTAAGCAGGAACATGGCTAGGCACCCCATCGTCCGAAAGGACCATGTTTTTCCCGCCAACTTCGCGTGGGAATTCATCTATAATAAGCAGGCTCTGGTGTACTCTGGACTTTTGGCTTGATCGAGGAAGCTCCGCTGTTTTTGCGGGCGGAAACGCTGCTCAACGGCCGAAGGACAGACCCCAATGAAGTATTTTCTGCGTGCGTTCACGCCTACCCGGAACCGCCGGCTCAATGAGCTGATCGGGTTCCTGTTGTTCGTCTCCGCGACACTCCTTTTTCTGGCGCTGGCCAGTTATTCGCCCCTGGACCCTTCGCTGAATACGGCGGGCTCGTTGAATTCAGGGTCGGCGCGCAACTGGATTGGCCTGTTTGGAGCCATGCTGAGCGACCTGCTGTTGCAGTCGATTGGCATCTTTGTGTTTGCCGCCCCGGTCATGATTGGCCTGCTGGGCGCGCGCTGGTTCAAGTCCAAGCCGGTGGCTTCTCCGGGGGCAAAGCTGCTGGGCGCGGCCATCCTGCTGATCTTTACGCCCGCGCTGCTGGCGCTGCTGCCGTGGCAGCTGCGCTGGATGCATGCCGTGGCCATTGAAGGCCTGCTGGGCCGTATCGTCGGCGACATACTGCTCCACTATTTCAATACCGTGGGCGCTTACATTGTTTGCGGCGCCGTGGTGGCCGTGGCGCTGTATCTTTCCACGGCGTTCAGTTTTGTGGGCCTGCGCATCTGGCTGAACACGCGCTTTGCTTTTGCCTTTGCCCTGTGGCAGCGCTTCCAGGATTGGCGCGCCGCCCGCGCGAAGGTTGCAGCGCAGAAGAAAGCGCAAAAAGAACTGGAGCAGCGCAACGCAAACGAACGCGGCAAGATTGTGCCGCCACAGGTTGCGCAACGCCAGCGCGCGCAGGCTGAAGCCGTGACTGCCCCGGCACGAACCGGCATTGAGCGGATGTTAGAAGATGAAGGGCCAGCGGATGTAGCGCAGACTGCTGTGCCGCAGTCGGCTGCCGCGCGGCAGGACATCGCTCAGCCCTTGGATGCCTCTGCAGCCGATGCGTTGATCGCCGATCTGGCCGAAATCGAGCCCGCGATCAATGCGCGTCCCGACCAGACCACCACACGCAAGACCGTGCTGCCGAAGATTGCCGCTGGCGGCTACAAACTGCCGCCCAGTTCATTGTTGCATCGCGGCGAAGATCAGCAGGCGATCAATGAAGCGGAAGTAAAAGCGCTGGCTGAGGTCCTGACGGAGAAGTGCGCGGAATTTTCAGTGGGCGGCGCCGTGACGCAGATCAATCCCGGCCCAGTAGTGACGACCTACGAATTCAAGCCGGAAGCGGGCGTGAAATACAGCCGCATTACCAGCCTGTGTGACGATCTCTGCCTGGCCATGCGCGCGGAGAGCATTCTGATTGAGCGGATGCCGGGCAAATCGACGGTGGGCATTCAGGTGCCGAACCATCATCGCGAAACCATCTGGCTGCGCGAGGTGGTGGAGTCACCGGAATTTCTGGGCACCAAGAGTAAGCTTACGCTCGCCATGGGCAAGGACATCAACGGCCGCATCATCACCGCTGATCTGGCCACGATGCCGCATCTGCTGATCGCCGGTTCCACGGGCTCAGGCAAGAGCGTGGCGATTAACGCCATGATCATGTCCATCCTTTATAAGAGCACGCCGGAACAGGTGAGGCTGATCCTTGTCGACCCGAAACGGCTGGAGCTGGGGATTTATGAAGGCGTACCGCACCTGTATGTTCCCATCATCACCGAGCCCAAGCTCGCGGCCAACGCGCTGCGCAACGCCGTGCGCGAGATGGAGCGCCGCTTGAAAGTGCTGGCGGCCAAAGGCGTAAGAAATCTGGAGCAGTACAACAAGCTCTTTGAAAGCGATACGCCCAGCCTGTTTGAAGATGAGAGTGACGAGAAGCCGCTGCCGCAGATCGTAATCATCATTGACGAGTTGGCGGACCTGATGATGCTCGACCAGTCCAACGTGGAAGAATCCATCACTCGTCTGGCGCAGATGGCCCGCGCCGTGGGAATTCATCTGGTGCTGGCAACGCAACGGCCGTCCGTGGACGTGATCACCGGTTTGATCAAGGCCAATTTCCCGTCGCGCATCTCGTTCCGCGTGGCCACCAAGATCGATTCGCGCACCATCCTTGACGCGAACGGCGCGGAATCTCTGCTGGGCAAAGGTGACATGCTCTATCTGCCTTCAGGCTCGGCCAGGGTGCATCGGCTGCATGCTCCGTATACCTCAGAAAAAGAGACGCACGCCGTGGTGGAATTCTGGCGTGCACAGGCCCAGGCGCAGTACGAGCAGAAATTCCTGGAAGTCCCGAAAGAAGAGCGCGAAGGCGTTGCCGGCTCTGCGGGAGGCGGCGAGGGCGAGAGCGACGAATCCGAACACGATGAGCTTTATCATGACGCCGTGCGCCTGGTCATTGAGTTTGGCAAAGCATCCACTTCCCTGCTGCAACGCAGGCTGCGTATCGGCTATGGCCGCGCCGCACACCTGATCGACTTAATGGAACAAGATGGAATTGTGGGAGCGGCCGATGGCCCGAAGCCGCGCGAAGTCCTGAAAAAACCTGACTGGCTCAGCGAAGTAGAAGAAGCTCTGCGTTGATCTTTTCTTCCAATCCCGAATTCTGTGAAAGCTGGACCGGAGTAACATCGCATTCCGATGTAAATTATCCTGTGCTCCGCCGTACATGGCCCCTTTGTACGTTGCCCGCCCTGCCCAAAGTAATGCTCTGCCTTGCCTGAATGGTGGAACAATATATGGCACCAGGGGTCTGGGTAAACAAGGAGTTGTTGTATGGCAGTTGAATATAAAGAAAAGCGCAGGTTTCCCCGGTTTGTATGCGATACGGGTGTGCGCATTCATCCGGAAATAGGCAATGCCGGCTACTGGGGGACCGTTGGCGACATCTCGGCTGGGGGCTGTTACGTGTTTACTTTTTCACCGCTTCCCGTCGGGCAGATCGTAACGCTGGCCATCAAGGCCGATGACAAAGAAATTAACGTTTCAGGCCAGACGGTCAGTTCGCATCCCGGCGTGGGTATGGGAATCGCCTTTAAGGGATTCACGCAGGAAGACGCGGAAGCACGACTGAAAGGTTTCCTCCAGCATCTGGCCAGCCAGCCGAAGAAGGAAACGATGGCGGTGTTTCACTAGAAGTCCGCCGGTTGCGGCGCTGCGTTGACCTTAATACAAGCGGCCACTTTCATCGGCCGTGCAATCCCGGGGGCAGTTCTGTCTACCCGTTCTTAAATTACCCTGCTAGTTCCACTTCAAGCCTTTGAGCTGGTCCAGGTTCACGTTCCCTCCGCTGAGCACCGCCACCACTTTTGACCCTGAGGGAGCTTTGATCAGTCCGTGCAGCAATGCCGCCACCGGCGCGGCGGCCGCGCCCTCCACCACCAGCTTGCAGTGCGACATGACCCAGATCATCGCCTCAAAAATTTCTTTGTCCGGCAGTGTCACAATGTCATCCACAAAGCGCTGCACGATGGAAAAATTGTTCTCGCCCACTCGCTTCACCCGCAGCCCGTCGATAATGCAATCAATCTTGTCCAGCGTGACTACGTGACCAGCTTCAATGCTCCGCTTCATCCCCGGCCCATCCGACGACTCTACGCCGATAATCTTGATCTTCGGGTTCAACGCCTTCAGCGCCATGGAGACGCCTGAAATCAGCCCGCCGCCGCCAATCGGCACCACGGCGATGTCTATCTGCGGAAAGTCCTCGTACACCTCCAGCCCCAGCGTGCCCTGCCCGGCGATGAGTTGCAGATCGTCAAACGGATGGATATAGGTCAGCCCGCGCTCCTGCACAAGCTGCTTGGCTTTTTCGTTGGCTTCGTCCCAGATCAGCCCATGCTGGACCACTTCCGCTCCATAAGCCCGCGTGGCATCCACCTTGGATTGCGTCGCGTTGCTGGCCATCACGACGACTGCCTTGATTCCATAAACTCCCGCAGCTAAAGCTACGCCCTGGGCGTGATTGCCCGCTGACGAGCAGATCACGCCGCGCCTGCGCTGCTCTTCCGTAAGATGGCTGAACTTATTCAGCGGCCCGCGGACCTTGTACGATCCGCCCTTCTGGAAAATTTCCGCCTTCAGCCGTATGTCAAAGCCGGTGCGCTCGCTCAGAATTCGCGATGTCAGCAGCGGCGTATGATAAGCAAATGACGAAACAACTTTCCTGGCGGCCTGAAACTCAGCAAGCGAAACTTCCGGGGCGGCAGCAACTTGTGGGGGCATGGCGATCCTCTTGAATTGATCCATTTGGAGAACTTGAAGAGTCTATCAAAGTGGCGTTGGGAGGGTCATCCTTTGGCTGGCTGCGGGAGTCGGCTACTTGGCACGTAGAAAAATTCAGAAGTAATCATTACCTCCAGTTGAGTCATCGAACTGTTTCTAAGATTCATCTCCGCTGTGGAGATTGAATCTCATTCAGAAACTGCTCAGCCAGCTTGGGTTCGCCAACGACGTGAGGACCGCGCAGAGAGCAGTAGTACAAAAGCCGCTCGCACTCGGTGGCTTGCTCCCCATACTCAGACCTAATCTTGATGATTTCTCGCGCAATTTCCTTCAGCCGCTCGGCCTCATCCCAATGCCACCAATTCCCCAAATGTTCATTGTGCCCGAACAATCCATACCTTCCCCTGGCACATACTTCCAGGCAGGAGATTAAGAGCGGGCGAAACTCTGCCTCCAACTGTTTCAGTCGCTGGCTTTTGATCTTTTCCCGCTTCTTCACGACGCTGCCTCTCGTTCTTTCTGTTCCAAGGTGGTCGAAGCTTTTGCCCACTATGCCGGTTAGTTGCTTCACTCCTCTTAGGTAGAGCACCTTCACTTTAACGGCTACAAATCCCTCTCACCGCTTCCAGTGTCTTAAGGCAATCTTCCCGGCCCACGTCATTGTGCGTAACAAACCGCATCTGCTCCTGATCAATACCCGCCGCCAGGACGTTTTTCTCCGCCAGGCTGCGGCTGAACTCTGCCGTATCCATGCCCGTACCCACGATGCTGAAGACCAGAATGTTGGTACGGACTTTCCTGGCATCGATCTTGATTCCCTTGATCTCCGCCAGGCCTTCGGCCAGCAGACGCGCATTGTCATGGTCTTCCTGGAGCCGCGCCGGCATCTTCTCTATAGCAATCAACCCGGCCGCCGCCAGCACACCGGACTGCCGCATGCCGCCGCCCATGGCTTTGCGAACCCTCCGAGCTTTGTCGATGAACGCCCGGCTTCCCACCAGCATCGAGCCCACCGGCGCGCACAGCCCTTTGGACAGGCAGAACATTACCGAATCAAACTTGCGTGCAATCTCAGCCACTGTTTTGCCCATTGCCGTCGCGGCGTTGAAGATGCGCGCCCCATCCAGATGCACCGGCAGTCCGGCCTCATGCGCGCCATCACAAATCTCGTCGGCGATTTCCTGCGGAAAGATTGTTCCACCAGCCAGGCTGCCCGTATTCTCCAGTGAGATCAGCCCCGTCTGCGCGCGATAGTACGCCGGCGGCGCAATCTTCTTTTTGATCTGCTCCCAGGTAATCACCCCGTCTGCGCCGTAGATCGTCCGCGGCTGGCACCCGGAAAACGCCGCCACCGTTGCTGACTCCAGATTAATGAAGTGCGCGCGCTCCTCGCAGATGATTTCCTGTCCGTGCTGCGTGTGCACCCTGATCGCCACCTGGTTGCCCATGGTGCCGGTGGGGACAAAGATCGCAGCCTCTTTTTGAAAGATCCGCGCCGCCCGCTCCTGTAGGTGGTTCATTGTGGGGTCTTCGCCGTAAACATCGTCCGCGACCTCAGCCTCCGCCATGGCGCGACGCATCTCCTGCGTGGGCTGCGTAACGGTGTCACTGCGCAGGTCAATGGCGCGTTGTGTCTTGCGATTTTCGGATGGAACAACTTCAGACTGGGCAACGTTGGATGGCATGTGTGTCCTAGTATTGCAGACTTATTATCGATTAACTCTCATGTTAATTCAGTCGTCATCCCGACGGCCGTCTAGCTCACGCGCGCTGTCACAAGCGCGTGAGCAGGCCGGAGGGACCTTGCGCTTATCCGGCTTCAGGAATGGTTGGCTTGGCGTACCGATCAACCACAATGAATCTCTCAAACACATCATTCGATAGCAAACGCCCGCGCGCCGTCAACCTGATATTGTTGCCGTTCTGGCGCAACAGCCCGTCTGCCTCCAACTCGGCAATCGTCGTATCGTACTTATGGATCTCCGACCCGAACTCTTCGCGTAAACGTGCAAGGTCCACGCCGCGGTTCAGCCGCAGTCCCAGAAAAAAACTCTCCTCCAGCGCCTGCTCTTTACTCACCATCGAAGCTTTCCAATCCGCCGCCACAAAAAACCCATCATAGCTGTCCGTCGTCGCCAGCCGAACGCTCTCCACGTCCGCGCTCTGTTGCGCGGCCCTCAGCATTGAATGCGCGTCCACGCCAAAGCCGAGATATGGCTGGCGCGTCCAGTATTTCAAATTGTGCTTTGACTCAAACCCTGCGCGCGCGAAGTTTGAAATTTCATACTGCTCAATTCCGGCGGCATTCAGCCGGTCACACGCTGTCTCATAGAACTCAGCGGTCAGATCGTCGTCGGGAACAAAGTGCGCGTGATACCTGGTTCCGCCGGCGATCAGCTCTCTTCCCAGCCGCGAGTCCTCGTCCACCTCCAGCATGTACACGCTCACATGCGGGACGCCCGTTGCAATCGCCTGATCCAGCGAATATTCCCAGCTCGCGCGCGTCTGGTGCGGCAGCCCCGCAATCAGGTCAACATTGATATTGCTGATACCCGCTTTGCGCAGCCGCGCGATGTCATCCAGCGTCTTCTCCTGCGTGTGCAGCCGCGCCACAGAGGCCGCTTCCTTATCGACGAACGACTGCACGCCCAGGCTCACGCGGTTCACGCCCCGCGTCACCAGCGCCTGAATGACCGGGTCCGTAACCGTACCTGGCGCGCACTCTACCGTGACCTCCGCCTTCGGCAGGACCTTGAATTCCTGCCGCACGGTGAAGAACAGCTTCTTCAGCTCTTCCGCCGGCAGCAGGCTCGGTGTTCCGCCACCCAGATAAATGGTGTCAACGATCTGGGGAATCCCGGCTCCTTGTTCAGCGGCATACCCGCGCAGTGATCGTACGTCCTCGGCGATCCGCTCCACGTACCGCCCCATCTGCTCGGCTGAAAACACGCCCGAGGCAAAGTTACAGTAAGTGCACTTTGACCGGCAGAACGGCACCGAGACATAAAGACCCAACGACATGGGAAGTCCACACCCTCCAGTCCAATCTTCGCAGGAAAGGCAATTCCATGACAACAACATCCGTCTCTTCTCTGTTGTATGTGAGAGATCAGGAAAATGGGGTCGGAAACAGAGTGAATCAGCTTAGGATCGATGAACCGATTAGTTGCTCCGCTTTGCCATGCTCGCCTTCACCGACAATGTCAGTTCAACGACGCGGTCCATGGCCGATGCAAGCATCTTGGCGCTTATCGGCTTGGCGACATAGTCATCCATTCCGGCTGCGATGCAGCGCTCGCGGTCTCCTGACATGGCATGCGCCGTCATGGCGATAATTGGAATGTGCGTTCCCGATTTTTCTTCGTGTGCCCTGATCCTGCGCGTGGCTTCCAGGCCGTCCATTTCCGGCATCTGCACGTCCATGAAAATCAGCTCGACGGCATGCCGCTCCTGCATGTCCAAAGCTTCTTTCCCGGAACCTGCAATCATCACGGTGTGGCCCATTTTCTGAAGCATGCTCACTGCCAGCCGCTGGTTGATCGGGTTGTCCTCTGCCACCAGGATGTTCATTCTGTTGCCGGCGGGCGCCGTCTCTACCGCGCCCGTACGCGGCGTGGTCTTCTTTTCGCCTCCCAGGGCCTTGCGCACGGCCTCCTGTAGCTCGGATTCGCGTACCGGCTTGACCAGATACTGCTCCACTCCGAGCTCACGGCAGCGCTTTGCGCTGCTTGATTGGTCCGCCGAGCTCAACATCATGATGGTTACTTCCGCTGTTTCCGGCTGCGAGCGCGCACGCTCGATCACATTGAAACCATCCATTCCCGGCATCTGTTCATCCAGAAGGATGAGCTGGAACGGCCGCGCTTCGCCGGCCTGCCGCAGCATCTCGAGCGCCGCCACACCCGAACCTGCCGTGCACGTCTCCATCTTCCAGCGCTTCGCTATCGCCTCAAGAATGCGAAGGTTGGTTGTGTTGTCGTCCACGATCAGCACGCGCAGCCCGCGCAACTGCTCCGCCGGCATGGGCAGAGACGGCGCCGCGCCCAGGTAAACGGTAAAATGGAAAGTGCTTCCCTGGCCGGGCGTGCTCTCCACGGACAGCTTTCCACCCATGAGATGCACAAGGCGCGTTGAAATGGCCAGACCCAGTCCGGTCCCGCCGTATTGCCGTGTGGTGGAGCTGTCCGCCTGCTCGAACACCTGAAATATTTTTTCCTGCTTCTGGGGCGGGATCCCAATGCCGGTATCGCGCACGGCAAAATGCACATAGGCCCCGCGATCATCCTGGTCTTGCAGCGTTGCCGAAAGCACCACTTCACCGGTTTCCGTGAACTTGATGGCGTTGCCGACAAGGTTCAGAATCACCTGCCGCAGCCGCGCGGCATCGCCTACCATCTGCGCCGGAAGGGCCGGGTCCAGATCAAGCGCGAATTCCAGCTTCTTGCTGTGCGCGGCCTGGGCCAACGTCTTCACCGAATCTCCAATCACGTCCGCAACATTGAAGGGCAGCGCGTCAAGATCTACTTTCCCCGCTTCGATCTTCGAGTAATCCAGAATGTCGTTGATAATGACCAGCAGCGCATCGGCGGATTTCTTCGCCAACCCAAGCAATTCGCGCTGCTCCTCGTTCAGTTCGGTCGCCAGCGCCAGCTCGGTCAGGCCCAGTATCCCGTTCATCGGGGTGCGAATCTCGTGGCTCATGTTGGCCAGGAACTCGCCTTTGGCTTGCGTGGCTGCTTCAGCTTTGATCTTTTCTTCTTCCAGCTGGACAGACTTTTCCCTGAGTTGCCGGATCAAATCCTTGGACATCTGCATGGCCGCTTGAGTTCGTGCCCGCAGACGTTCGGCGGTCCGGGAAGTGCTGGCGATGTAAAGGCTGCTGAAATAGATCAAGGCAGCCTTGGACAACTCGGCCGGCCAAAAAATGGGCCGGCGCTCAATCCAGCTCAAATAAACGAGCATGAGAATGTAAAGCCCGGCCGAAAGATGAGTGAAAAAGAGCACCCTTTTGAAAGTGGTGTTCGCTTGATCGGCGATGCGTGCCAGATATACAAAGAACAACCAGCTCTTTTCCCCGCCGGAGTAATAGATAACCAGCGTGTAAAACAACAAGTCGAGGACCAGGAATACCAGGCCCAGGCTGATGATTGTTACTTTGCGATAGAAGAGAAAGAGGGCCAGCCAGGAAAAGGCGACATAGCCGAAAATGATTGCCTGAAAGAAAAGGAATTCCTTCCACAAGAAGGGCCCGGTGATGAACACTTTATGCAGCAGCGTCAAGCCGGCCAACAGCACGAATCCCAGCAGCCGCAAAATGGGGACCTGAACTTCATTGAGGAAGGCGCTACGGCGCGCTTTGTCCCTCTCGAATTCTTCCAGGTCCATATCGAGAGTGGCGGTCAAGGGCCAGTCTGCGGTTTGTGACGTCCAGAGTTTTGTCATCGCAACAGCATGCTACAAGCAGTCCAGAACCGCCGTGCGTACGGTCACCAGACGAGCTTTTTGACGCACGGTAAGTACTTATCGGGCACAGATTTAGGAAACCAGAAAGATTCCGGGCCGGGCACAATTTAAGCAAACAATAGCACGTATTTATGTATGGGTAATATTAAACGCGATCATGGCGGGGGACGCAATCAATTATAGAATCCTTATATGCTCAAACGCGCTGTAATAACCGGAATGGGCGTGGTCAGCCCTAACGGCATTGGAAAAACAGCATTCTGCCGCGCCATCCTGGATGGCAAGAGCGGCGTAAAACTTATCACCCGCTTTGATACTTCTGACCTTCCGGTAAAAATCGCCGGTGAAATCCAGGACTTCAACGAACTTGACTGGATTGAGACCCGCGAACGCAAGCATGTCTCACGCTGCGTACCTCTGGCCGTTGCCGCGTCCACTGAGGCGCTGAAAGACTCCGGCCTTGACCCCGAAAAGATGTCGCTCGAAGAAAAACGCCAGATCGGCGTTGTTCTGGGCACCGGCGGCGGGGCGCACGACTTTTCTGACGCGCAGTACCACATGTATTACGCCGGCAAGGTCAAGCAGATCAGTATCTTCAGTATTCCCAGCGGGACCATGGGCACCATGTCCAGCGAGATCAGCATGCGTTTCGGCTTCCGCGGACTGAGCCACGTGGTCACCAGCGGCTGCACCTCATCCACTGACGCCATTGCCTACGCCACTCGCCAGATCCAGGTCGGCACGCTGCCCATGATGCTCGTTGGCGGCGTTGACTCGCCGCTTGCCTGGGGCATTCTGAAAGGCTTCATGTTCATGCGCATCATGACTGAATCCTGGAACCAGGCGCCGGAGCGCGGCTCGCGTCCGTTCAACCTTGACCGTGACGGCTTTGTTCTGGCGGAAGGCTCATGGATGTTCATCCTGGAAGAATACGAGCATGCCCGCGCCCGGGGCGCCCATATCTATGGTGAGATCGCCGGCTACGGCTCAACCTGTGAGGCCTTTCACCGTGTGCGGCTGGTGGAAGGCGGTGAAGAACCGGCGCGCGCCATCGGCCTGGCCATGAAGGAAGCCGGCATTTCCGCCAACAACGTTCAATACGTGAATCTGCATGGCACATCAACCCAGCTGAACGACCGCATTGAAACCGCCGCTCTCAAACTCGCGCTGGGTGACCAGGCGTACAAGGTGCCGATGTCAGCGCTTAAATCCCAGATTGGGCACCCGCAAGGGGCCTGCGGCGCCGCGGGGATGGCGGCTACGCTCATCGCCATGAAACACAATCAGATCCCGCCCACCATCAACCTGGAGAAGCCTGACCCTGAGTGCGATCTTGATTACGTGCCGCAACCCGGACGCACCGCGCAGATCGAGCATGCCGTGTGCAACTGCATCGCGTTTGGATCAAAGAATTCTGCGCTGGTGCTGCGCAAAATAAGCTAGAAGCAGGTGGCGCAACTTTGCTCTTCGCACAGCGTCTCTACCTTAGGCAACCATGAACTGGAACCCGACCATCATCCGCGTTGCGGCCAACGGCATCAACTTTGAGGTCGCTACCATGGGCTCGGGCGACCGGCTTGCTCTCTGTCTGCACGGCTTTCCCGAACACGCATATTCCTGGCGATACCAGATGCCGATGCTGGCACGGCTTGGCTATCGCGTCTGGGCGCCGAACCTGCGCGGCTACGGCAACACCGACTCTCCGCCGGAAGTTTCCGCTTACAAACCGCGCACGCTGGTTGAAGACGTGGCGGCGTTGATCAAAGCCGCCAATCCCAGTGAGACGCTCCTGCTTGCGCATGACTGGGGTGCTGCCCTGGCCTGGCTGCTTGCCATGGAACAGCCACAGCTCATCAATCGACTGATGATTCTCAACCTTCCTCACCCTGTCTGTTTTGTTCGGGAGCTGAGTCATCTACGCCAGCTGTCAAAATCCTGGTATATGTTTTTCTTCCAGCTTCCCTGGCTGCCTGAATTCCTGCTGGGCCGCCGCCAGGGCCGTGCCACTTCGGAACTCATCCGCAAGACCTCCAGCGAGCCCGCGCGCTTTCCTGATGAAGAGCTGGAGTTCTACCGCGCCAACGCTGCCCGCCCCGGAGGACTCAGGGCCATGATCAACTGGTATCGGGCGCTGTTTCGCGGACAGCAGGCGCGTCGTTTCTTTAGCCGCGGCATCCCGGTGATCCATGTCCCTACGTTGTTCCTCTGGGGCGACTCCGACATTGCTCTCAGTCTCCGCACTACCCGCGGCACGGAGAAGTATGTCTCGGACCTGACCTTCCGCGTATTGCCCGGCGTCTCCCACTGGATCCAGCAGGAAGTGCCTGAAGCCGTGAATGAGATGATTGAAGCGTGGCTTACCGGAAAGCCAGTGCCTGAATATTCCCGGCCCGCCGGCGTATCTCACTGAATCTTTTGCCCTGCGGCGGCACTCAATATGTTCTTGAGCGAGACGCGGGTCTGTTTCCTGCCGCTTGCTTTAGAATGGTTCTTGTACACATGGCGCAGGAAGAAGAAGTACTGGGTAAAGCGTATGACAGCCGCCTGATGAAGCGGCTGCTCGGCTATTTAGGCCCCTATAAATGGCAGGTCGTGGTCGCGCTGATCTCCATCGTCCTGAAGGCCGGCTGTGACGTGCTTGGCCCTTTCCTCACCAAGACCGCCATCGATAAATATCTCTCCTCCGCCAGCGCCCACAATCACACATTTCTGGATGCGTTTCTCAGCTCCAAGCCGCTGGTCGGAATCGCGCAGCTGGGCTTCTTCTATTTTGCGCTGCTGCTGGTCGGCTTTGGACTGGAATACACGCAGATCTACCTGATGCAGTGGACCGGCCAGAAGGTAATGTTCGATCTGCGCAGCCAGATCTTCCGCCATTTGCAGCACATGCACATCGGCTTCTATGACAAGAACCCCGTCGGACGGCTGGTGACGCGCGTCACCACGGACGTGGACGCGCTGAATGAGATGTTTACCTCCGGCGTGGTCGCGATCTTTGAAGATGTCTTCGTGCTGGCCGGGATCTTGATCATTATGCTGGGAATGAGCTGGTGGCTCGCGCTCATCACCTTTGCCGTTCTGCCTCTGATCTTCTGGGCCACCATGGTCTTCCGCAAATCGGTGCGCGACTCTTACCGGCGTATTCGCACGGCCATTGCCCGAATCAATTCTTACCTGCAAGAGCACGTTACCGGCATGGTGGTGTTGCAGCTTTTCAACCGCGAAAAGCGCGCCTATCGCAGCTTTGACCGCGTGAACGCTCAGCACATGGACGCCTTCAAAGACGCCATCATGGCTTACGCGCTCTATTATCCGGTGGTGGAAATTCTCTCCAGCGTTGCCATTGCCATGGTGATCTGGTTCGGCGGGTTCGGCGTGCTGCGCGGCGCAGTGACCATCGGCGTGCTCGTGGCTTTCATGCAGTACGCGCAGCGCTTCTTCCGTCCGATTCAGGACCTGAGCGATAAATACAACATTCTTCAGGGAGCCATGGCGTCCAGCGAGCGCGTCTTCAAGCTGCTGGATACGCCCATTGACATTCTCTCTCCGGCGCTGCCGCAAAAGGCAGTTGGCGCAGGACGCATTGAGTTTGATCACGTATGGTTCGCTTACCGCAAGCTGGAAACCACGGACGAGGCCCAGCCAGCAGCGGAAGTTACCAGCAACGGGCATGGCTCTGGTAAACATGGCCCTGGTGAACATGATTCTGGTAACCACGGCCCTGCTGAAGCAGCGGCCTTTGACTGGATCCTGCGTGATGTCTCTTTCACCATTGAGCCGGGAGAGACCGTGGCCATCGTGGGCCATACTGGCGCGGGCAAGACCACGATCATCTCGCTGCTCATGCGCTTTTATGACATTCAACAAGGCGCAATCCGCATTGACGGCGTCGATATCCGCCGAATGGACCTGAACGATCTCCGCCGGCGCTTTGGCGTGGTGCTGCAAGACCCGTTCCTCTTCAGCGGCAGCATTGAAAATAATATTCGCCTTGGCTCAGACTGGATTACCGACGAACAGATTGAAACTGCCGCGGAAAACGTAAACGTCGCCGACTTTATCCGCTCGCTGCCGGAAGGCTTCAAAGCCCCGGTGCTGGAGCGCGGCAGCACCATGAGCACCGGCCAGAAGCAGCTTATCTCGTTTGCACGCGCGCTGGCGCACGATCCTAAGATCCTGGTGCTGGATGAAGCCACCTCCAGCGTGGACACGGAAACCGAGATCCGCGTGCGTGAAGCGCTCTCCCGTATGGTGGAAGGCCGGACGTCGGTCATCATCGCGCACCGTCTTTCTACTATTCAGCGCGCTGACAAGATCATTGTGATGCACAAGGGCCATGTGCGCGAGATCGGCAGCCACCAGGAATTGCTGAGCAAACGCGGCATCTACTGGAAGCTCTACCAGCTCCAGTACAAAGACCAGGAGCTGGGTGTGGGCGAGACAAGGGTTGGGGCGGACGACTAAGATCGCCGGAATCGCCGACATCGCGCGTCATCGCCGTAATCGGGAAAATCAAAATCTCACCACGGAGACACAGAGGCACGGAGAAAACCGAGTACAGCGATTCCCGGCCCCTCCCTACTGCTAATTTTCAAAGAGCGTATCTTTATGTCAAGCGTCAAATAGCGGTTCCAGGCGCAACTTTTCAGGTTCAATTGAAGTTCAGGACCGGCAACGCCCGAGCGCCGCTAGGCGCGTCTGAGAATAGCCCGGTACGCCGTGCGTCCGGGCGGCTCTGCGCTCGGACGCTCAAGTGCCGGGTAGCTTGGCCCCAAAAAAGGCAGAGTCCCGTTAGGGACGACTGAGAATCAATCCATAAACACAGCATGCCGTCTCAGAAACATCCCCCACTCTTCGCTCACGCTGGTTTTCCTGTGATGCCGTGGCTGGTTCTCGATATAGCGAATTGTCGCGGGCACCTGTGATGCCCCAATGGTGAACGCTCCGTAACCTTCCTGCCACTCGAAACGCCGGCTCCCGGTCTGCTCGTGCATCCACTTCGATGAACCGGCCTTCACCAGCTGAATCGCTTTGGCAAGCGCGATCGTGGGCGGAAGAGACAACAGAATGTGGGAGTGGTCGGCAATGCCGCCGACAGCGAGCGCTTCATGTTGTTGGTTCGCGCGATCCCGCCCATGTAAGCCCAGAGCCGCGGCTGGAGCTCTTCAGGAATGCTGGCGATCCGGTTCCTGGTGGCAAAGACGCAATGAAAGAGCAGGCAGGTTCTTGTGTGGTAGGACATAGGCTGGCGATTTTAATGCTCAGCCGTCCCTTGCGGGACTTTTCTTTTGCTTACACTTACCCGGCACTTGAGCGCCAAAGCGCTCGGCGTGCCGGGCTATTCTCAGTCGCGCCTGCCGGCGCTCTGGCGCAAATCAGCAATCGTCAACAACGCACTACGGCGTCTAACGCATTCTGTAAACGAAAACTATGGCTAGAACCTGTGATTTCAGCCGACTAATGGCACAATCTCTCATCCGCGATATTCCAGTCCCGCCAGGGACGGCCTGATAGTAGCCCGGTCACGTTTCCGAGTCCCGGCGAGCCGGGATGAGGAATAAGTGCCGGGTAAGCAAAGAAAAGATCCTTCCGCGCTGCCGCAGGCCCGCGCGCAGCACAGCGGAGCGCGCATGGCAATTTTTATATTGACACGGTTATCTATCTGATACCATATTCGTATCAGGATGAATTTTTATTCCACTAGCGAAGCCGCGAAGAGGATAGGCGTAAGCCTGATTACTCTAAAACGGTATATGGCGGCAAAAAAAATTCCCTTGCCGCCTCCCCGCGTTGGAGGTATGCGCATTCGCCTGTGGACCGAACAGGACATCCAGAAAGTCCGCCAGCTCTTGCCCAAGATCGCCAACGGCAGGAAAACGCGGTACAAGAAGAAGCAGTCAGCTAAAACAAAAGCACCGGCAAGAGTGCCGGTGCCACACAAGTCTCGTAAAACCAAAAAAGAAGTCGCGTACTACCAAACCGCCAAAAGCTAACGGCTAAGAGCCAATGGCCAAAAGCTAAAGCTAACGGGCAACGTCCGGTGTAGAAGCACCGAACGCGCCCTAACCGCAGTTCACCTGCTGGAGGCAGGCAGACCATGGCTGTTTCTAAAGCTATACGCTCCAATCCACCCGCGCAACCACACCCCCAACACGCCCACACCGAACCCGAGACCCCTCGCCCCAACCAACACCAGACCAAAGCCGAGATCTTCGATGTCCTCCGCCACCTCAACCGCGGATACGGCATTGCTCTGGCCGCGCTCGACAAACTTGAAACCAAAGCCCGCCAAACCCAAGACCGCGCGCGTATCTTCCCCCCGGGCTCTGTATGGCTATCGCAGCCGCGCAGAGGCGCTCCGGGCCGAAACCAACCGCGACCTGCTCCGCATCCTTGCCGGACATGAAGACCAGGACGCAGCACGGTTTGCCATCCCCTTAACCGCCAAGGCCGCAAAGAGCGCAAAGTCATAGGGGAAATGGGCGGCCTCGTGCAACCGCGGAACCGCCCTTTGCCAATTTGCATAATCACTTGACAATAGCGAACAAAAAGCGATAAAATTAGCTCAAGATCTTGAGCGATCTGAAACAACAGGCTCTTTGAAAATTTGCAATCAGCAGCCAGCACTCAGCATTCAGCCCCCAACGATGCTTTGCGACCCTCTGCCGAAGGGTAGTGGCGTTGGGATTGGGATTGGGTCACCCAAGGGTGACGCAAGGATCACCCAAGGGTCGCCCAGGCGTCACGCAAGGACCACGCAAGGGTTGATTTGCAATTGGCCCTTTATTTTCAACAGAAGTTCAAAAAAGGCCGGGGTGGGTAGGAACAGGAAGTTTACTGAAAGGGGTAATAATATACTTCGCAAAATGAAATAATTCTTCGGCCTGTTCGCTCTTTTTTCGTTGCTTTCAATTCAGGATCAAGGCTATAAGCGGGAACGAGACGCGCTCCGGTGTCACCCGCAACGCGCCTCTAACCAAAGCACCTGTATTGGAGGCACGATGGCTAATGACGAGTTTACCAGCCGGGAAGGGCAGGCAATGTATCGCTTGGTGATACTGCTTACCGGTACGCTCAAGGTCGTTGTTACCCGATTGGAAGAGCTGGCTGGACACAAGGTTCTCAACTCTGAATACCTGAAGGAACTCAAGCGATTAACGGACAAGATAGAATCAGAAATCGGCCCGAAGTGACCCCGCTGAAAAGCGGGGTTTTTACTTGCACTGCTATAATTCCAGCTTCAAAACACTAGCCCAATACCCTGCTTCTTCTTTTCCGCAATCTGCTGTGAGGATTTGAAACATGAGACTGTCTGCCGATGAAGCCAAAGAGCTACTCAATAAATGGGCCTCAGAAAAAATTCCAGTGAGAGCAGTATTTGTTGCCCGATCTGGGCATGTTGCTTCTGCATTATCGGGAACACTTTGGGGTGTCCCACCACAACGTGTAGCAGTCAAGTCATTCTCCAATCCAGATGAAGATTTCATGTATTTTCAATTTACGGGTTGTGCGTTCGAGTATGGCGATACCAGGGAAGCCCCTGCCACTTTGCAGGAATATGCAACAGGTAAATATGTGTCAGTGGTAACAGTCCTGCTGCCAGATTCGCTCGAACGTGTTTATTTGTTTGAGCTAAATAACGACTAGCTTATTTTTGTGCGCGCTTCTGTTCCTTCTTGCGTTCCTTCTTGCGCTTGTCCTTGGCTTCTCTCTTCAGCAGATCATCTTTTGAGACGGTGAATACATGGCGGAGAGCGTTATCAAATCGCTCTGATTCAGTCCTGCCGGGAATGTTTGGCGCTGGTAATGGTTTCATTGTTAGGATCCTGGGTTAGGTTGGGAAAATAGGTTTGGTTGGGCGGTCCCTGCTGCCGTCTTCGCTTCTTCTGAGGAACTCAAATCCTGCTCAAGGATCTTGCATTTTTGTGCATTCTTGAAAAGATTGGCCAAGTAATCGCTAGGATATCGTTCTTGCAGGGCTTGCGCCAATGCTGGGAGGATCCTGCGGGTCGCCGCCCTGCCCAGATCCATGCTTTGCGCCTCAGATACTTTTTGATCGCGGAATTTCTTCACTTCAGGATCCTGAAAAACCAGATGCAATATGAACCTGTTACCGTGAACGGCTACATACCAGCCCCGAGGGTAAGGATCCTTGTTCATCTTATCCAGTTCATCCGATACGGCACGTGAGATCTGTACAGCCAGCCACATATGCCTAGCCGATAGATGATTATTAAATAAAGTAGTGTACGGGGCTTTTTTGATGTCTCGCCATAATTGGCCAACCTCACGCTTGGCTTGAACCGCTAGTGTCACATCTCCCTTCGCACAGGCCAGCGCTATAGTCGCATCCTCAATGTTGCATCCATTTTCCTTCTGTGGATCCGCGTCGCCAGATTTGAAGGCATACTTCTTTCCATCTAGTTCCATTTCTGTGGCAAGGCGTTGCTGTTCAGTATCTAAAGCAGCAAAATCCCTGTGCTGAATTTCATTCTGAGTATTTGTTGCACGAGTGACATCTACTGCGAACCCCTCCGGGCAGCTCTCTAAAGAAATCAACCTTACATGAACCGACGCCGGAAGTTTCTGTAAGCCCAGGCCATTGCGTCGCACAGCGGCCTCCCATATCACTCCCACAGTTTGAGCACCGTTCACGACACTCACACCCTCGCAATCAAATATGCCGACATCACGCGCATCGCCGTTTAAGAGTGTCTTGTCAACTTTTGAGCAAAGAATAGTGATGCCATTATTGAAGTACCAAAAGTGATGCGGCTCATTTGTTATAGTGCCACCGATTGCATCGTTGACATCGGTAGATCCTCTGTAAAACCTTAGATTCCGGCTCAAAAGTGGCTTGCCATGAACAGCCCAATTTGCGATATCAGAGAGACTAACCTGACCGTAATAAGCCCGATATGGAGAATCTATTTTCCCCCATTGTCTGAGAGAAACCTGCAATTTTATTTTGTTGCCGGTAGTGGATCCGCTCAGATATGAATAGAGCCTAACGAGGTTCAGCTTTTCTACGCTAAAGACTTCCGTGTCCCCAACGTTATTTTGCTGTTCGAGGAAATTGTCGAACAACTTCTGGACAGACTCGCTGATTTGATCTGGGCTGCTATATGCTAGCGCAAGAACAACCCTCACATCGGATCGCATCAAAAGGTTGGCTCTTAACTCGGCCTCGCGTTTCTTTATCTTGTCATTGAACCCTGAAAAATCGGCCTTAATGAGTTGCTGAATTCCATGTAGGAATTTTTGACATTCGCCCTCGTCAATTGTCCGGTTCCCATGGCTTGACCACTTGGACTGCACAATATAAAGGGTTTTTTCGTCAGCAGAAAAATGAACGGCATCAATTCCTTGATCCTGAAAACCATCAGTAACAGCTCGGGCCGCGTGTTCCGGATCCACGTCCGTGAGTACAGTAAGGCAATATGCTGCCTGGGCTCGGGTCAGGAATTTTTTACGCTTCTCTTCGGGCTGCGCGAAAACCAGATCGCTAAGATCAATAAGATTCTCAAACTGCTTGTCGAGAGCATGTGTTAGCCGTTGTATTGTGAGAATTACTTCCACAGGAAATTTGCCGGGATCCTTTGTGAAGATATTTTATCAGGATCCCGCACACCCAAGGCTTATTTCATATTTCTCCGTTTGCCCCGCTTTAAGCGGCCATAATTAGAAGGGATCCGCTTGCCCCTGTCCCTCCTTGCCGGTCAGTTCTTTATATGTGATCCGCTTTCCCACGATCTGCGAGAGGGCAATGGAGAATCTTTCGCCGTCGTTCAATCTGTTTCCGCGATTATCCTTCCGGTGATTGTAGCGGAATGCCTGCTCATCCAAATAACGGAACAGATGAAACGGCTCGACTGCTACGTAAGTGCCATTCAAACCGCGTTTCAACAGCGACCAAAAGTTTTCAATTCCGTTGGTATGAACACGTCCAGTAACGTACCGTTCCGCGTGGTCTACAAACTGATGCACGTATTCGTCCTTCAAACCCTTGTAGGCTTGCAACTCATCGCTGTAAAGAAAAGTGCCCAGAGCTACATGCTTGTTGACGTTCTGCCTCAGAGTATCAGTGAAACGGTCGGTAATAATCTCAGTGCGAACGTGTCCACCGCGCTCGACCATTCCCATTACAAGCACTTTGTCTTTTGCGTTGTTTCCATGGCGAGTGGTGATGCGCCGCGCCTTCACATCCTTGTGCATGTTCCGGGCCTTGCCGCCGATGAAAGTCTCATCAACTTCGACCTCACTCATGCCGCCGCCGAGCTTCACAAGCGAACCTTGCTGCAAGGCAAGCCGGATCCTGTGATCCATGAACCATGCCGATTTTTGGGTGACGTTTAGTGCGCGGTGAATTTCGTAAGACGAAACGCCGTTCCTGCAATTAACAACCATCCACATAGCGGTAAGCCACTTGTCCAGACCCAATGGAGAATCTTCAAAAATGGTCCCGGTCTTGAGCGTGAACTGTGGCGCTTTGTGCTTGTCGCGGCAATGCCAGCGATTGTACTTCTCCAAAAACAGGACGTTGGCGCTTCCACACTTGGGGCAGGTGACGCCGTTAGGCCAGCGCCGCGCTACCATGTATTCGCGGCAATTGACCGGGCTGGAAAAGTAAACAATCGCTTCTTGAAGTGTGGTCGGTTCCATACTCAAATCTTAGCGGGAAAGGTCTGTTTTGTCAAGTATATTATTACCCTGAAAGGTAAAATCCGCAGGAACATAAGTTCGCTACGTTGATTCGCCTGATAGATTCTGGCGAGGGCAGGGTTCCCTCGCGTACGCTCGTGATTGCACAAAAGCCATGAATTTCCTTCTCTCCGCCGGTGAGGCCTCGGGTGACACCTATGGCGCGCAGCTTGCTGAAGCGCTGCGTCATCATGCGCCTGCGGCGACTTTCTTTGGCATGGGCGGAGAGAAGATGCAGACCGCCGGATGCGATCTGCTGGTCCATGCGAATGAAGTTGCCGTGGTTGGGCTGGCTGAGGTCGTCACGCACCTGCCGGCCATTCGCCGCCGCTTTAAGCATCTGGTGGCCGAAGCCGCGCGGCGCAAGCCGGATGCCGCCGTGCTCATCGACTTCCCTGATTTCAACCTGCGGCTGGCGCGCGAGCTGCACCGGCTGGGCATCCCGGTTTTTTATTTTGTCAGCCCGCAGATATGGGCCTGGCGCACAGGGCGGGTGAAGCAGATCCAGAAATATGTCAGCAAGATGATCGTGATCTTCCCTTTCGAGCAGGAGTTCTACCGCCGGCACGGCGTGGAGGTCAGTTATGTGGGCCATCCGCTGGCCTATGCGGCGGCGCCGCAAATTTCGCGGGAAGAGTTTGCCGCAAAGTATCAGCTCGATCCGCTGAAGCAATGGATCGCGCTGCTGCCCGGCAGCAGGCGGAAGGAACTTGCACTCAACATTGAGCCGCTGTTCTTTGCCGCGGAGATGCTGCAAGATCAAGGCGGCGACTATCAGTTTGTACTGCCCGTAGCTTCAACGCTCAACAAAGACTGGCTGGCAATCAAGCTGCATAATCTGTGGGCTTCGCCAATTCAAGTAACACTCACGGAAGACGCCCGCGCCACCATGATGCACGCACGCGCCTCGGTGGTCGCCAGCGGAACGGCCACGGTGGAGGCCGCGCTTTCCGGGACGCCGTTCGTTGTGGTCTATCGGCTGTCACCGCTTACATGGATTCTGGGCCGACGCCTGGTACGGCTGGACACGTTCGCCATGCCGAACCTGATCGCAGGCAGAAAGATCGTGACCGAGCTGATCCAGAAAGACTTTACGGCTGTAAATGTGGTCCGGGAGTTGAACGCGATTATCCCAGAGGGGCCGGCCCGGCAGCAGATGCAGGCTGCACTAAAAATGGTGCAGGAGCGTTTACACGACGGCAAAGATGCGGAACCGCCCGCGCTGCGCGCTTCGCGGGAGATACTGAGGTTTTTGGGAAACACATCGGCCCTGAGCCGCTAAAAATCGGCCTGGCAAGGGGTTTTCTATCCGACAACGGGCCCTGTCAGCAGCCCGGCACGACACGGACCAGTCCCTGCTGTATGCTTCCAAGTGGTTTAAAGGCAGCTTTTTTGGGAAAATTTACATCTAACCCGAGTACCTTTCAGAAGCTTGTGGAGAAATACATGCAAATCGCACGACGACCCCTGCGACGTGCCCTGGTTTTTATTGGCCTGATCGCATGCTTATGCTTCCCGGCCATGGCGGCTGACCGCAGCCGCATCAAAGCCGAGGACTACGTAATCGACGCGGAGATCGTCCCCAAGACCCACCGCCTCACGGCACATGCCAAGGTCAAATTCACGGCGGTGGAAGACGTGAATTTCGCCAGCTTTGAACTGCACAACGGCCTCCGCGTGACCAAGGTGACGGATGAAAAAGGCAAACCGCTCACACCCGAGCGCGTAACCCAGGACAACACAGTCCGCATCAGCTTTCCCGCAACCATGGCCAAGGGCACAAGCGCGACCCTGACTTTTGACTATGAAGGCGCGCTGGCCGGCGCTGATGACAGCCCGGTGGAAGGGCTGAAGCTGGCCTATATCGGCGAGGACACATCGTATCTTCTTTATCCCGGCCGCTGGTTTCCCGTTACCAATTACGGCATTGACCGCTTTACCGCCACCATCAACGTAACCGCCCCGGCGGGGACCACGGTAGTCGGCAGCGGCAGCACTACCGCGATCCGGCCCGCAGCCGCCGGTAAAACCGTAACTACGTTCAGCTGGCAGAAGCCCAGCTTCCCGGGAACGATCATCGCCGGCAATTTCCAGGAGAGCGCGTTCGGCGGGATAAAAGTTTATTTCAGCGCCAACAAAAAGCAGTTTGCCCCTGCCTATGCCGACACAGCCAGCAAGGAGCTGGAATTTTTCTCATCGCTCTATGGCCCGGCTCCGGGCGGCGGCACTCTCAAGCTTGTGGAACTGCCGGATGACACCGTGCCCATGTGGTGGGCGCCGGAGATCGCCGCGCTGGCCACACGCGACATCAGCGAAAAAACCAACTATCGCTTCCTGGCCGATGCCATTGGACACCAGTGGTGGGGCGCAACCGTAAATCCCGCGAGCAAAGACGACTGGTGGCTGATGGATGGCGGCGCACGCGACGCCGAGATGCGCTACGTGCAGAACACCGCCGGACAGCAGGCTTTTGAAGATGCCTCGCGCGATATGGCCGTGGGCGCGCTCGCCTATGACACAACGCCGCTGGGCAGCATCGGCAAGCTGGATACGTTCTCTCCGCAATTCCAGGCCCTGGCTACTGACAAAGGCGGCATGATTTTCCACATGCTGCGCTGGGTCATCGGTGACGCAGCTTTCGATAAGACCGTAAAAGAGTTCATGACGCAGTACTCCGGCAAACCCGCTTCAGTCGCCGACTTCCAGGCCGTAGCGGAAAAAAATTACGGTGACAAGCTGACTGCGTTCTTCGCGCAATGGGTTGACGGCACTGGCGCGCCTGAATTCAAGATGAAGTACACCGTCTATCGCGTGAAGAAGGGCTTCCGCGTGGTGGGTGAAATTACCCAGGACCTTGACCTGTTCCGTATGCCGCTGGAATTGAAGATCGATACCGATGGGCAGACGGAGATGAAGCGCATTGAAGTTGTGGGCACGGACTCGGCTTTTTCGATCGAAACCTTCGGCAAGCCGCGCCGCCTGGTGCTGGACCCCAACAACTGGGTGCTCAAGAATTCCGGTGATCTGCGCGTGCGCGTGGCCATTCGCCGCGGCCAGGAGCTTACAGCGCAGGGCAACCTCTCTGAAGCGCTCACCGAGTTGAACAAAGCGCTGGACGTGAACAAGAACAGTTCGCTGGCCCACTATCGCATTGCGGACATTTTCTTCATGCAGCGCAACTATCAGTCGGCAGCCAATGAATTCCGCGAGTCGCTCAATGGTGACGGCGAACCTCGCTGGACCGAGGTCTGGAGCCACATCATGCTGGGCAAGATCTTTGATACCACCGGACAGCGTGAACGCGCGGTCAACGAATACCGCCAGGCCATCCAGACCGGAGACCCAACGCAGGGCGCTCTGGATGAGGCGCGCAAGTATCTGGAAAAACCTTACGAGCGTGAGCGGCGTCCGAACGGGAATTAGAAGCCTTAACTACAAAGGAGCTTTTTCTGAAATCTCGAGCGCAGCGAGAGATCGCTATCGCTACGAGATGCAGGAGAACCAACCCGATACTTTTCGAAAGCTATAGGGATCCCTCATCCGCAAAAGCGGCGGATTCGGGATTTCAGAAAGAAGTTCCTTCGTGGTCCTTTTGTGGTTTAAGTTTCTATTGCAGGCTTTTCAGAAAGCTTACGAGCTGCCAGCGCTGCTGCTCCGGCAGCCGCGACCATGACGGCATGCCGTTCTTCATGCTGCCGTTTTTCAACAACCATTCCAGTTCACCAGGCGTGGCTGCGCGAATACGCTCAGAGTGCAGGGTCGGATGTTTGTCCTGCCCCATCGCTTCACCGCCATGGCAGGAAGAGCAATTTTGCCGGAAGAGCTTTGCGCCAGCTGCTACCGCGTTGGCTTCGCTGTCAAAGGGGTTCTGCCGGTTGCGCGCCTTGTCCGGGACCCTGGTCATCCAGAGCCCATCACCGGCGGAGGCAAACAGCAACGTAGCTCCCAGCATGATTCCAGCAAGCGGCAATGTTTTCCTCAAAGTCACGGTTTACCTCCTCTTCAGCCGGGAAAAGAACTGGTCAATCTCATACGACACGCCAAAGCGCAGCAGGAAGCCATGGCTGTTGCTGTTGAGTCCCGCAGCGGGCGATAAGCTGAACGTGGGGCCGCTGGGCAGGCGGAAAGCCATCGTGGGCGCAAGGTAATGCGAAGTGTCATGCAGGCCAAAGGTGTAGCGGTCGCCCAGACCGCCATACAACTCCGCACCCAGGGCAAAATTTTCCCGGCAGAACCTGCACGCATTTGCGCTTGCTGCCAGGGCCAATGGCCGGCTCACGGCGACGGCGTAACCAAACTCCCACGGGTCGTTCTTGATGTTCTTCTCGGCGATAAAGTTCTCTGCAACATTCCAGCCCTTGAAGTTGCTGCCCAGAATCAGCTTCAGCTCAACTTCCCTCTTCTTCTCGCTGCGGTCGTTCCGGTCCAGAAAATCCGCCACGCCGTCATGCCCCACCACTTCCAGCAGCGATTTATTCGCGCCATTGATGTTTTCAAACTCCACGTACAGCACAGGATTGATCCAGTGCTCTTGTAGCAGAGGACGGAAGCGGTTCTCAAAGCGAAAACCCGCAAACACGCTGCTCTCATTCGCGGTGGTCTGCGAATCCAGGTAGACCTCTGAGGTCCACCAGGTTTTTACTCCGTACTCAAACTCCACGGAGTTCCCCAGAAAGCTGTTTCCCGCCTGCGGGAATCCGCTCACCGATTTGGTGGCGAATTCCAGGTTCCCCGGCTCTTCCATGTGGTGGGTATAGGTGACGAAATAGTTTTCCTGGGCGCGGCTACGCTGGAAAAGCGCCAATAAAGACGCCAGGCACAGCAGCATGGCAAGGGCTCTGAAACCAGGACAGAACACAGCAGATTCTCCAATCTCCCGGAAATCCATTTTGAAAATGAAATTGAATTTCAATTTCAAAATCGAAATTAGAGTCTAATCCACCCCCGGTTTTAAGGTCAATGATCCGGATCACACAATTACAGAATCATTACAAATGACGCGAGACAAGTAGTTTGCTGGACAGATCCCGACTCCTAAGCTGCTGTTAAGAAATGGGTTTATCCCGGTGCTGAAGCGCTGGCGGCCTTCGCGTTGTACTGTTGGTACCGGGAATCCACTGTGGCAATTACGTTCCCGGGAGTTTTGCGCCAGGTCTGCTCAAGTTTTTGGTCGAATCCAAACAAGGCCCATGGAACACGCGCCGCCAGATCGCCCAGCAGCTCATTCACGGCCTTCTCTTTCATCTGCTCTTCCGTACGCTGGCGATGACGGCCCACCAGCACCACCGAATAGGTCTTCCCTGTCGGGATAAAGTTGACGGAGTGCTTCGTAACCTTCTTGTAGACCCACACCAGATCAGCCACAGGAGAAACCCATGTGCTGAAAAGTTTGCGCCGCACCATCCACTGCGGACTGATCTGAAGCTTGCCGTAGGTCCGCAACATGGCTGGCTGAAGCTCCGCTTCGATTTGCATTGAAAGCTGCTCCGCGTTCCCGAACGCAGCCAGATTTTTCCATACCGGCGCAAGCTGCGGCTCTGAGCTGCGGCGCGCTGCTTTGAGGGCGTTCCATGCTGCAAGCGCAAAGAATGGCAATCCAACAATGAGGATGGTGTAGCCATTGTCGCGATAATCGGCGGCATTCAAGGTAAAGGGCAGCACCATGGCTCTTACGTCCGCCTGTTCCACAGCCAGCGGAGCCAGCAGATCACTGTTGACCTGGTCGGTTGTAGGCACCAGTTCGCCGGAATACTCCAGCCGTCCCTGGCCCGGAGGCGCTTTCACCAGAAGAATGTTGCCGGCCACTCTTAAAAGAATGTACTCGTCCTTAATATCTGTGGAAACAACGCGGCCGCTGGCTTTCTCCACGTGCTCCACGATGTCACGATAGCCCGTATTGAAGGACTTGGTGCCCGAAACTTTCACAAAGTTGCGCCACCGTTGATCAGGAGACTTCAAGGTAGCCAGTTCCGTGGCTGAAATCGGTTCGCATCCCAGCAGAAAGTTGGCGCAATACCGCGAGTTCATGGCGACGGTCAAAATCACCAGTGCTGCAATCGCCCCGTTGACTAAAATCAGGTTGCGGTTCGCTCTGCGCGCTTCAGTTTCCACCCATAAAGCCATGGCTTTCCCCCATTTGGGCCGAAGCTTACCATTGCCGCAGCAGGATGCAAGGACCAATAGGTCCTGAACGTTCGCAGGGAGTAACCCCGAGTGACTGCTCTGGGTACAATTAATCCGATGGCAAAAGCGAAACTGGCAAAAGCAAAATCGCCCAACCAGCTGTTCCCGCGGATCCGCGAGACCATCCTGAAGATTCCGCGCGGTCACGTTTCCAGCTATGGTGCTATCGCGCGCGCTGCCGGATTTCCTGGTGGGGCCCGGCAGGTCGTGCGTGTGCTCAATCAATCCCATGGTCTTCCGTGGCATCGCGTGGTGGCTGCTGGCGGCAGAATTGCGATTCCCGGTGAGGGCGGCCTCGATCAGCGATTTCGTCTGGAAATGGAAGGCGTGAAGTTCAGCGGCAGAAAAGTCAGAATGGCGGAGTTTGAATTTAAGTTTCCCGGAAGGGCCGCAAAGAAGCAGAAAACCGCCAACGCAAGAGTACGAGCAAATAAATTTGTGCGTTTTCGCGGCTAAAAGTCAGGGTTTGTTACGCAATAAAAAGGCCATCCTCGCGGATGGCCCCAATCGTTGCACTTGGAGTTTTACGCCGCCGCTGGCGACATCGTTCTTTGCGCAGCCTGATGGATAAACTTCTTCATCACATTGGCCCACATAACTTTCTTGCGTACGGCGTTTTCCTTCACCGTGCGGCCCTGGGCAAATATTCCCAGCAGCGCTTTCATCTTGAACACGCGCAGAATGGCAGCGTCTGAGTTGCTGACGTTGTAAGCGCTGATGAAATTCTCCTGTATCTGGCCGGTGATGGTGCGATTGCAGAAAGGATACTTCTCCAGGGCCTCCACCGACGCCAGGAACGTGGCCAGGTCTTCAAACGAATTGCCCCGGCGCTTCATATGCGCGAAGTCGCAGAACCCTACGCCGTTTTCCGTGACCACAACGTTGAGCGGCGAAAAATCAGAAAGCACGGCCGAACTGGGCAGCGACTTCCGGTTGCGGGCCAGCGCGGCCTGCGCTCCATTCAGGATCAGGTGGATAGACTCTTCGTCCAACCCTTCTTCCAGGCAATTACGGCAAAGCTTTTCCAGGCTGGCAATCAGAGCGTTGCTGTCAAAAGGCTCTGGCGCATCTGCGGTGGCTTTGTGGAAGCCCTTCAGCCACTCTCCGGCGCGTTGCGCTACCAGAGCGATGCTGCCGTTATCGGCAAATCCGGGCAACAGGGCCGCCTTCATGATGATGGACTGCACCGGCAAGCCGGCTACTTTTTCCGTCACCACGGCGCCAAGTTCACTGAAGTCACCCAGCACGCGGGGCACGCCTTCCAGCTTTTTCCGGGCCGTAAGTGTCTGGTTGACGTATTGGAGATTCGCGTTCTCCTGCCGGGCAACGCTTTTGGCGCTGGCTCCAGCTTTGGCGGAACGATAGACCTTGATGGCCACCCGCTCACTGCCTCCAGCGAAATCGAGGCCGGCGTCATAAATAAAGTGGTCATTCTTTGGGGTATGTCCTACCACCCGTAAACTTCTGAATTCGCCACGTTGGGGATAATGCGTTACCGCTTGATTCCGCAAATCGCTAAGAATCTGCTCCAAAACCGTTTCAGCCATCAGTACTCCCTGGGATAGTTTTCTTACCGGGCACGTTTTGGCAACGTGGCCTGGAAGTTTTTGTTCATGTGTGTGTTGGTTTCGACAAAAAATAAACCGACGAAACGGCAGGCACCTTTGTGAGTGCACTTTGAGTGCCATCGCCGCCAGAGTGACATGCCTGTAAGTGGCTGATTATGAATGGATTGCAAGGAGCAGCGTAACGCGACTGAGGGGCTTGAGCACCGGCGTACCTACATTCGGAATGAATAGGGGCATAAAACCCAGTTCGAGCACATTTCCCTCTCAGAGAGGCGAAGAACTCTCGTCAAGAGTTAAGGTCCGGCACTTAATAGAGTTTAATAGAAAAGATACTTTCTCCACTTTGTGTCAGAGCGCCCAATCATCCGCATGATGTGGCGGCTGGTATGGAGCGTAAAAGGACGCGGCTCCTTCATCAGCTTCATTTCAGTTTCACCCAGAAGATGGTTGCCCTTTCTGCGGTTGCAGGGATGGCAGCAGGCAACAAGGTTCTCCCATGTGGATGACCCTCCGCGGGAGCGCGGAATTACGTGATCGAGCGTGAGATCGCCGGACGACAAGAGCACGCCACAGTACTGGCAGGTGTTGCGGTCGCGCAAAAGGATGTTCTTGCGGGAGAGCGCGCGGGTCTGATGTGGAATGCGACGGTACTCCAGCAACCGAATCACTGACGGCACGCGCATCGCCAGGCGCGCAGCGTGCAGGAAGTGTCCGTTCTCTTCTTCCGGCATCGCCAGCCCCTTCAGTACCAGAACAATGGCGCGGCGCGCGGCGCAGATGTTGATGGGCTCATACGAGGCATTCAACACCAGAACCGGAGTCTGCATTATCAGGCTCTTGCGCGGCTTGGCCGGCTGTGGCGCAGGCTCGCCGTGGTGGCGCTTGTTTCGTCTGTCCCGTTCATGCATGGCCCTGTGTTCCTCCGTGGTAGTGGGTCAGTTTCATCCCACTGTCCGTATCAAACGTCTAGCGATTCGTTTGCGAATCGCGTGCCTTTCAGGCAGACGTTCCTCGCGCCAGCGAGGGACCCTCTCGATAAACTGCCCCAAGGCCTACCTCTTTGGTGGCCCGCGCTACCGTGGCCACAAAAACCTCTTTGGCGCCTGCCCGGCGCAGTACTCTGGCGCACTCACCTGCGGTTGTGCCCGTGGTCATCACGTCATCCACAATCAGGATGCTGCGGCCCTTGATCTTCTCCGGCCTGACTACGGCAAAAGCGCCGCGAACGTTGGCACGCCGCTGGTGCCGCGTGAGCCCTGTCTGTGACACAGTATCCCGCGTGCGGACCAGAATAGCTGTCTCCAATTGGATGCTGCTGGCAGACTGGAAGTGCAAAAAAGCCCGCGCGATTGCCTCAGCCTGGTTGAAACCGCGCTCTTGCCGTCTGCCTGACCACAACGGAACCGGAATCACCACCAGCGAATCCGGAAGCGCCATTCCCGTAACAACATCGTGGAGAAGCCGTCCCAGCAGCTTTCCAGCCGGCCTGGTTCCCTGGTACTTGAAGAGATGGATCAGTTCACGCAGAGCGCCTGCATAACCGCCATAGGCTGCCGCGCGATGGAATTGCGGTTGAACGCGGCGGCAGATCCCGCACAGTGGACCGTCTTCACTCTCCGTAAAGCTGCTGAATAGTTTCTCGCCGCACAAGCGGCACAACAGCCCCTCCAGAGGGACAATTTGCGCCAGACACTTGCCACAAACAGGAAGAGTGGAAATGGTTGTAAGAGGAGAACGGCAGATACGGCAATCGGAAGGAAACAGAACCGCAAACAGGCTCTGTGCGGCTGATTTAATCGCAACCTGAACCGCATCGCGCGAAACGAGCGCGCGCTGGTGAGATATCCGAGCCCGGCTTAGGTCTCCACTACTGAAGACGACCCTCCTCAAAAACCGCTTAGAAGGATGTACTTGATCTAAAGTATAGCCGTGTTGCTGGCTGGAAGCAACGAAAGGAATGTGAAAAGATCGCCAAATCACCATATTCGGCATGGGCTGCCCCGGCTTTCAAGAGCTGCGGGGCTCGTATGAACAGACCAGAAGCTTAGTCTGACGGTTGACTACAGCGTTACCTGCGGCAAATTACCGTATTTGTAACAGACCCTGCCAATGTGCTACCTTGCCTCGATTTCATCGTTGCTTAACAACATCGTTGCTTAACAACTTAGGGAGGACCTGTGGCCGAAACCGTACCAGCGAAAGTTGATGAACCTAAATTTCAGCCCTACGTGCCGGCGGAAGAGGTGCGGCCGGAATTTACCATCCGCGCCGTGGTGCTCGGTGGGTTCTTCGGGTTGTTGTTTGGCGCGGTCACGGTCTACGTGGGCTTGCGCGCCGGATTGACCGTGGCGGCATCGATTCCCATCGCAGTACTCTCCATTAGTATCCTGCGCGCGTTTGGCAAGGCCAGCATTCTGGAAAACAACATTGTCCAGACCACCGGGTCGGCTGGTGAATCGGTGGCTGGAGGTGTCATCTTTACTTTGCCCGCGCTGATCTTCCTGGGCTTCGGGTTGGACTACTGGCGTATCACGCTGCTGGCGCTGATCGGCGGCTGCCTGGGCGTCTGCTTCATGATCCCATTGCGCCGCCAGTTGATCGTAAAAGAGCACGGCAACCTGCTCTATCCCGAAGGCACAGCCTGTGCCGATGTGCTGGTGGCCGGCGACAAAGGTGGATCATTCGCCAGCCGGGTCTTTGCCGGCCTGGGCTTCGGCGCCTTATACACCTTCTTCCAGAATGAAAACATGTTTGCTGCCTGGCCCAGCACGCCCACATACAATCCAGACTGGCTGAAGGGCAGCTCGTTCCGGGCCAACACGACGACCGAATACCTTGGAGTGGGCTACATCATCGGCCCGCGCATTGCCGGCGTAATTTTTTCCGGGGGCGTCTTCGCCTGGCTGGTCGTGATGCCGGCCATCAAATTCTTCGGATCACACCTTACCGGCAATCTCTATCCCGGCACCAAGCTCATTGCGGACATGTCGCCGGACGATCTCTGGCGGCAATACATCCGGCCCATGGGAGCCGGCGCCGTGGCCGCGGCCGGCTTGATCACTTTGCTGAAAACTCTGCCCACGATCATCGGCGCGATACGCGCGGGGGCTAAAGATCTGGCCGCTGGATCTGCGGGTGTACTGAGCCTGCGCCGCACCGAGCGCGATCTTCCATTGAAATGGGCCTTGATCGGCGCTGGCAGCCTCATGATCATCATGTGGGGAATGCTCACGTTCTTCCCTGTGACGGGAGCCAATACTTCAGTCTTGAATAACTTTTTTGCCGCGCTGCTGGTCGTGGTTTTCGGGTTCCTTTTCGTCACAGTCTCTTCGCGCATCACCGGATTGATTGGCACTTCTTCCAACCCCATTTCCGGCATGGCCATTGCCACTTTGATGGCGACCTGCGCCGTCTTTCTTGTAATGGGATGGACGGCTTCAGCGTTCTTTGCTCTAGCCATCACGATTGGCGGCGTGGTCTGCATTGCTTCCGCCAATGCAGGCAACACATCACAGGATTTGAAGACTGGCTTTCTGGTGGGCGCAACCCCCTCCAAGCAACAACTCGCGCTGGTAGTGGGCGTAATGGTCTCTGTGTTTGCGATTGGCGCCACCCTCATCGGTATGGACCGAGGATTGGAGCAATTCCGGGCCGTTAATATTCCCGTCGATATCAACAACCTGAAGCCGGGTGTAACAGTAGACAACAACACCAAGTTTGGGCGCACTACTGTGAAGATGGCGGCTGACAAGTCAGGCGGCGCGACCCGAGAACAGTCTGTTGCAGGCATGATCCAGATCAACGCACTCAACTCGCCGGACGTGCCGGACGGCAACTACCTGTATAACCCGCAGTCAGGAAAAATTGAGATCCAGTGGGTCCACGGAATCGGCAGTGACAAGGCGGCTGCCCCGCAAGCCCGGCTCATGGCCACGGTCATCAACGGCATTCTCACGCGTAAGCTGCCCTGGGGCCTTATCCTATTGGGAGTGTTTTTGGTAATCGCGGTGGAACTGCTGGGCATCCGCTCACTTTCCTTCGCCGTTGGTTTTTACATCCCCATGGCAACCACGCTCGCCATCTTTTGTGGTGGCGTTGTGCGCTGGCTGGTGGAAAAAGCTGCTGAACGTGCCGGAGAAAAAGCGGAAGAAAGCGACGTAAGCCCTGGCTCGCTCTACGCCAGCGGACTCATTGCCGCGGGTGGAATCGTGGGACTGCTCGGCATCGCAGTCAAATTGATGGAGACACAGGGATGGCTCCCCGAGAACTCGATTGCCTGGGGCACCAAGCTTTCGTTCATGGGCGACCATCCGGTGTTTGCCAATATCTTTGGCGTGATCATGTTTGGCCTGCTGGCGTTCTCATTGTTCTACTTCGCCCGCAAGCCGTTGGGAGTGGAAAAGAAATAAGTCTCACCGCAAAGGGTGCGAAGGGGCGCAATGCAGTTTCTAACTTTGTGCCCTTTGCGTCCCTTCGCGGTAAGTTGCTTTGTCCCGTGCTAACATTCCCGGCACCCGTCCGTCTTTTCGCCTATGCCCAAAACTTTCCGCTGTCAGACCTTCTCCGCGCTGGTCCTCTGCCTGTTCATGACTTGTTGCGTGTCGCCACTGAGCGCGCAGGCCGGCAAACCCGCTTCTGTCGCGACGCCCACACCCGCCCAGCAGCCGGAAAGCAATAAGCGCGTCCAGGACGTGAAGTTTTTCAGCAAGACGTTGCAGCGGGAAATGCCGTATCGCGTGGTTCTGCCCAAAGACTACTTCATGAGCGAAATCCGCTATCCCGTCTTATATCTGCTGCATGGCTACACCGGGCACTATCGTAGTTTTGAGGCGCACTCAAATCTCACGCGCTATCTCGACCGTTATCAGTTGATCGTGGTCTCGGTGGAAGGCGAGAATTCTTGGTTCGTGAATTCTGCGACCAATGCAAAAGAGAAATGGGAAGACTATTTTCTGCATGACGTGATCAGTGACGCGCAGGAGCGCTTCCGTATCAACGGCGGCGACGCCCGCGCCATTGCCGGCATCTCTTCCGGCGGCTACGCGGCCATCAACCTCGCGCTCCAAAACCCCGGGCTCTTCTTTTTTGCCGGAAGCCTGAGCGGGTCACTCGACGCCGCCCGCAACCCCGAGTATGACAAGTTCCCCGGCTTTGCCGAAGTCTTTGGTCCTGCCGGCAACAAGACGCACACAGACAACGATCCTTTTCATCTGGCGGAAAAGGCTGAGCCGCAGCACACCAGCTTCCTCTTTATGGCCTGCGGCACCGATGACGATACCATCAACAGCCAGCATCAGTTTGCCGACCTGCTACGCAAGCGCCACATCGCCTACGAGGCCATCGAATTTCCCGGCGAGCACGAATGGACCTTCTGGGAGGCCGTGCTGCCCGCCATGCTGCGCTCGCTCGCCCGCCGCATGCCCGACGTGGTAGGCGTGGACCTGAGATAGTAGCCGCGGAAGCTGGGTGCGACTGGCGTACACTAAATCGTTATGAAAGCCGCTTCCCTTCTCTTCGTGGCTCTGCTGTGTCTGCCCGCAGCGGCGCAAACGCCCTCGCCCGCGCGCGTGAACGGCCAGCGCATCAACGATCACCGGATTGCCCTCTCAAATTTCGGCGCCAATCCGCGGGGCGGTGTGAGCCGCGTGGCTTACTCTGAAGCCGACCTCAAAGGACGCGCGTACGCCATGGCGCTGATGCAAGAAGCCGGGCTCGACGTCCACATCGACGCCGCAGGAAACATCGTCGGCACGCGCGCCGGAAGCGACGCCTCGCTCAAGCCACTGCTGATCGGCTCCCACATCGACTCTGTCCCCATGGGCGGCAACTATGACGGCGACGTTGGCTCGCTCTCAGCCATCGAAGTGACGCAGACACTCAAGGAAAAGCGGGTCACGCTACGCCATCCGCTTGAGGTCATCATTTTTCAGAATGAAGAAGGCGGGACCATCGGCAGTCAGGCGCTGGGCGAAGGGCTGGATGAGAAGCGGCTGAACCTGGTCTCGCAGAGCGGCAAAACCATCCGCGAGGGCACGCGTGTTGTCGGCGGCAATCCAGATCAGCTGGCTTCCGCGCAAAGAAAGCCTGGCAGCATTGCCGGTTACTTTGAGCTGCACATCGAACAGGGTGGCAGCCTGGAGCGGGAAAAGATCAATATCGGCGTGGTGGAAGGGATCGTCGGAATTCTGCATTCTGACGTCACGATTGAAGGCTTTGCCAACCATGCCGGCACCACGCCCATGGACCAGCGCCGCGATGCACTGCTCTCCGCCGCGCGCTTCATCGAGAAGGTAAACCAGATTGTCACCGGCGTTCCCGGCCGCCAGGTCGGCACCGTGGGCTGGATCAAGGCGGAGCCCGGCGCTTACAACGTGATTCCGGGCAAGGTCGTTCTTGGTCTTGAGCTGCGCGACCTGGACGAAAAAAAAATTCACCGGCCTTTTCACCCAGATCCAGACTGCGGCTGAGGACCTGGGCAAGCTGAACCAGACGCGTTTCAGCTTTACCGACCCGGTGACCAGCCACCCTGCGCTGACCGATAAAAGTTTTCAGAAGCTGATCGATGACACCGCCAAGTCGCTTGGCTTTTCGACCAAAGTGATGCCGAGCGGCGCCGGACACGACGCACAGGAGATCGCCCGGATCGGCCCTGTGGGCATGATCTTCATCCCCAGCATCGGCGGCATCAGCCATTCTCCTAAAGAGTTCTCGCGCCCGCAGGACATTGAGAACGGCGCCAACGTGCTGCTGCAAACCGTGCTGGCGTTTGACAAAGCACATTGAAGCCCACGCAGATCGAACACCCTTTCACCGCGGAGGCGCGGAGACGCGGAGAAAACACTTGAGCCGCAGATTTACGCTCATAACGCTGATGGAAGAATTGCCCCCACTCTGATTAGCAAACCTTGGTCGCCCGAGAATTCATCTGCGCTCATCTGCGGCAACAGGCGTCTTTCCTCTCCTCCGCGTCTCCGCGGTGATCCTTGTTTTTCCCCTATAATTCTCACGATGTCCACCGCTGACAACATTGCCGCCATCGGCGAACGCATTGCCCGGGCCGCCGCGCGCGTAGGCCGCAACCCAGGCTCGGTCATGCTGATGGCTGTGAGCAAAACGGTGGAACCGGAGCGCATCCGGCAGGCTTATGCAGCGGGTATTCGCGTCTTCGGTGAAAACCGCGTGCAGGAGTTCGGCGAAAAAGCCGCGGCGCTCAGCGACCTTAAAGACGCTGAATGGCATCTGATCGGCCATCTGCAGAGCAATAAAGCCAAGAAGGCGGTCGAGCTATTTCAGGCGGTCGATTCCGTGGACTCACTGCGGCTGGCGGAACGGCTGAACCAGGCTGTGGAGCACACAGAAAAAAAGCTCTCCGTGCTGATCGAGATCAAAGTCGGAGAAGAAGAGAGCAAAGCCGGCATTCCGGCGGATTCACCTGAACTGGACAATCTGCTCCGGGCCGCTCCACGGCTTGAACATCTCCAGATTCGCGGGCTGATGGCTGTGCCTCCATTCACTGAAGACCCGGAAGGTGCTCGGCCATATTTCAGGCTGCTGCGGGACCTGCGCGACACGATAGCTGCGCGCAAGCTGTCTGGGGTCCCGATGGACGTGCTTTCCATGGGCATGTCGCATGACTTTGAAGTTGCCATTGAAGAAGGCTCGACCTGCGTGCGCGTGGGCTCTGCCATCTTTGGCTCCAGACCAAAGCCTACCGCATGATTGCCATCCAGGAGTCCGCAAAGGGAATCACGTTTGCCATAAAAGTCCACCCTCGCGCCCGCAAGAACGCCATCACCGGCGTGATAGGCGACGCGCTCAAATTGGCGCTGACGGCGCCTCCCGTTGAGGGCAAAGCCAACCAGGCGGTCATTGAGTTCTTTGCGGATTTGTTTGCAATTCCACGATCCTCCGTTACCATAGCCAGCGGTGAAACCAGCCGAAATAAAGTGGTGCGAATTGCGGGCGTGAGCAAAGCGCAGGCCGAACAGCGGCTGTCTGGAAATTTGAAACCGTAATTCAAATTTGAAAACTTGCCCGACGAGGTGACATCTTGTCCTTTTCGCAGCGATTGAGCGAGATCAAAACCGGCTTTGAGCGGCCTTTCTGGGTCGCCAACATAACGGAGTTATTTGAGCGGCTTTCGTATTACGCTGCGTTCGCTTCTCTTGCTCGCTACCTGCATGAAGCGTTGAAGTTTCCCGTGCAAGAGGCCAGTAGCTTGACTGGTCTCTTCGGCGGGCTGGTCTGGTTCCTTGCGGCGTTCGGCGGCACGGTTGCCGACCGTCTGGGCTTCCGTCGCGCGCTCTCACTGGCCTATCTGATCCTGAGCTGCTCATACTTCCTGCTCGGGTCGCTCGCTGCGCCTTGGCTCGGACCGGTCCGTGATCACATTCCCCTCGGGCTTCTTGTGGGTTTTGTTCTGGCTCTGCCGGCTTTGGGGGTTGCGCTGGTGAAACCTGCGGTCGTCGGGACCACGGCGCGTGCTTCGAAGGAAAATGTTCGTTCCATTGGTTACTCGATCTACTACACGCTGGTGAATATCGGCGGCGCAGCCGGACCCTATGTGGCTTCCTGGGTCCACCGCCACATGAGCGTGGAAAATGTCTTTCGCGTTGCCGCGGCCAGCGTGTTCCTGATGTTCTTTGGCGTGCTGATTTTCTTCCGCGAACCCAAGCGCGCAGACGAAGTTCACTCCACCAGCCTGGGGCAGTCACTGCAGAATTTCGGGACCGTGCTGGGGAACCCGCGATTCATGCTCTTCCTGCTGATCTTTTCCGGATATTGGATCGTTTACTGGCAGGAGTTCATCATTCTGCCGCTCTACGTTCACGACTATATCGATCCTAAAGCCGATACCGAAATCATGTTGATCACCGGGCCGCTACTGGTAATCGCTTTCACCATGCTGCTGAATCTGGCAATGCAGAAGGTGGCGCCGTTCCGCGCGATTACGCTGGGAACGCTTATCTCCGCCGTGGCGTGGATCATTTTGGTTATTCATCCTACAGTCCTGATGGCTTACATAACACTCGGCGTCGTCGCCCTGGGTGAAATCATCCAGTCGCCGCGTTATTACGAATACATTTCACGGCTGGCCCCGCCGGGACAGCAGGGCACCTACATGGGTTTTGCGTTTTTGCCAATCGGCATTGGGTCTCTCATCGCAGGCTGGTTCGGCGGAAAGCTGATCCACTACTTCGGTGAAGTCAAACATCGTCCGGAACAGATGTGGTGGGCTGTGACAGCCGTAGGAGTACTGACTGCTCTGCTGCTCTGGATCTATGACAAGACGGTGATGCCAGCGGAAGTGCCTGCAAACGCTGCGTCTTAGACAAAGCGGCTGAATACAGCCAGGGCACGATGTCACGGTTTCTAAGTAAACCTCACTGTATTGTCACAGTAGGGATTCCCTCGCTACGCTCGGGACTTCGGAAAAATGTGGTTAAATAGAAGAACCACTTATGGATTTGAAAGCCATTCAGTCTGCCTTGCACGAGCGCAATCTCGATGCCTGGCTATTTTACGACCACCATCACCGCGATCCCATTGCCTACAAGGTCCTTGGACTGCCGGAAAACCTGATGGTGACCCGCCGCTGGTTTTACATTGTCCCGCGCGAAGGCGAGCCCATGAAGCTGGTGCATCGCATTGAGGCCGGCCATCTGGATTCAGTCCCCGGCAGCAAGCGAGAATACTCCTCCTGGCGCGAATTATGGGACAACCTTCAGGCCATGCTGGTCCGCCTGCGCACCGTGGCCATGCAATATTCGCCTAACAACCTGATCCCCTATATTGGGCTGGTGGACGCCGGCACCGTGGAGCTGATCCGCAGCTTTGGCAAAGAGATTGTCAGCTCCGGCGACCTGGTGGCACGCTTTGAAGCCGCCTGGAGTGAAGAGCAGATCGCCAGCCACTTTGCCGCGCGCGATGCCATTGACGCCATCGTCCCTGAATGTTTCAAAGAGATTGGCCGTCGCGCCCGTAAAGGCGGCGCCACGGAGTACCAGATGCAGCAATGGCTGGCAGAGGCTTTCAAGCGGGAAAACCTGATCACGGAAGATCTGCCGATTGTGGCGGTAAACGCCAACAGCGGCAACCCGCACTACGGGCCCAGCGCACAGGGTTCTGCGGCCATCAAGCCGGGCGACCACGTTTTGCTCGACATCTGGGCCAAGAAGAACACGCCCAACGCCGTTTATTACGACATTACCTGGACCGGCGTCATCGGCACACCATCAGAAAAGCAGGTTGAGATTTTCAACATTGTCAGCGGCGCGCGCGATGCCGGGGTCAGAAAAGTTGTTGAGGCCTTCGCCGGTAAGCGCCGCATTGCCGGCTGGGAAGTGGACCAGGCAACGCGCGAACACATCACCAACGCGGGCTACGCGCAATACTTCACGCACCGCACCGGACATTCCATCGGCGTGAACGTGCATGGCAACGGCGCCAACATGGACAACCTGGAAACCAAGGACGACCGCGAGATCATCCCTAACACCTGTTTCTCCATTGAGCCGGGCATTTATCTGCCTGAGTTCGGCGTGCGCAGCGAGGTAAACGTACTTACGCGCAATGGCGCCGCCGAAGTAACGGGTAAAATACAGAACGAACTGGTCCTTATTTGATGGCGAAAACAGAGACAACCACACCGGACGCACAACCAACTGCCGCAGCGGTTCCATTCACGCCCATCATCGCCCTGGCTCCGGCCATCGGCTGGCTTATTCCCGGCGCCGGCCACATGATCCAGAAGCGATGGATACGCGGCCTGTTGCTCATGGGCGCTGTAGCCGGCATGTTCGCTTTCGGCGTGGCCATGCAGGGCAAGGTTTACAAATCCAACACCGGCGACCTCCTGGACATTCTGGGATTCATCGGCGATCTGGGCGCCGGGGCGTTCTATTTTCTGGCGCGGATCTTTGAATGGGGCGGCACCTCCATCAGCGCCGCCAATGCCGATTATGGGACCAAATTCATTGTGGTAGCGGGTCTCTTGAATGTCATGGCCGCCGTGGACGCATATCACATCGCCATTGGGAAAAAACAATGATGCTGGCACTGCAACTCTCTCACTTCAGCGCGGCAGCTTTGTTCGCGTTCTTTTTCTCCATTGTGTTCGGCATCACGCAGCGCAATACCCGCGAAGAGATGATCCGGTACGGAGCCTACTGCTTTGCCATGGCCATGGGTGGCCTGTTTGTTGCGGGCTGGCTGATGTGGCTCTTGCACCATTAGAAATTGGTAATTAACTTCTTCTGAAATCCCGAGCGTAGCGAGGGATCCCTATACTTCTAAATACTGTTGACTGAGGCGTGATAATGCGCTTCCCTACGAATTGCCGTAGCGCTTCTCGGTTGGTATAGGTTTTGGGATCTTCTCATCTGAGCTTCTTCTGGTTATAGGGCTCCCTCGCTTCGCTCGGGATTTATAAACATAAGATTATTTTGGTTCCGATCCCCCGCCCTTGGCCTCTCCCTTGTAAATCATGCGGGTCTTCACGCCAAAGCGTTTGTAGTTCGAATATTTCACAATCTCGCGCACGCGCACATCGCCACTTTTAAAGTGGAGAAAGTCATCGGCGCGCGTGTAGGTGGGAAACCAATATTTCCCGTCCACCTGTTCGCGATAGGTCACGAATCTGGGGGACAGGTTTTCATTGTCTTTCTTGTGTATGTCCGGCACGTTTTTGCCGCAGGTTTTTACGATCTGAAAATCGCGGTTGTCCACCCAGATACGGCCCTGGAAAAAGCGCGGCCCGCCATCTTTCTCAACTTTCTTAGGCGCAATGTCGAATACGTATGTATCTAGCTCATCCACGCGCTGCTGTCCGGCATAGAGGATGTTGTATTGACCCAGGTCCTGCGTCGTCAGCACAAAGGGCAGGCGGTTGCGGAAATCGTCATAGTCTTCCTTGGTGATGCCGATGCGCGTGAGCGAGTTCTGGGGCGCATACGTGACTTTCTCAACACGCTGGCCTTTATCGTCATACAGAATGTCAGTGGTTTCGCGGAATTCGCCGTCGACCGTGTCACCGTCAAGCGTCTGCACAACAACTTCCTGCGTGTAGGTATAGTGGTTACGAGCGTCCCTAAAAACGCCTTCCTGTCCGGCAAATTTCTGAATAATGTCCTGCGCCTGAATGCTCTGTGGCTGGGCCGTATTGAGCGGACCATTGCCGGCATCACAGTTGGTTTGCGCCACCAATGCTCCCGGCAACAGCAAGGCGAGAACCGGCGTACACACGGCAAGCGTGAGCTTTGGATACCTCATGGGTGCTTCCCTCGGGTTTCTTTGCGGTTAGATGCGAAGGAATGCGAACGGGTAACCTGAGGCAAGATGCTTAACAAATAAAAACGAAAAAGGCCAACCCGGTAAAGGGATGGCCCGCTGGAACTAAGTACCGCGACAGCTTTATGGCTTTTTGTCGGGCGTTTTAGGATCTTCCTTCGCTTCGCCTTTGAAGATGATCTTTGTTTTTGATCCAAAGCGCTTGTAATTTGTGAGCTTGATGATCTCGCGCATGTGAATATCGCCGTTCCGGAAATGCAGCGTGTCATCGGCCTTGATATACGTTGGGAACCAGTACTGGCCGTCAATCTGTTCGCGATAGGTCACAAACTTTGGAGAGAGGTTTTCTTCAATGTTCTTCTTCTTTTTTGTATTGGCGATCGCCTCCGGTACGGTCTTGCCGCAGCTTTTCACGATCTGGAGATCGTGGTTGTCAACCCATATCCGCCCCTGGAAATAACGCTGGCCTTTCACAATCGTCTTGGGAGCAATGTCGAAAACATATGTGTCAATTTCGTCCTGGCGCTGCTGCCCCACATAAAGCAGGTTGTAGTCCGGCAGATCAGAGGTGGTCATGATGAATGCCATCTTGTTGCGAAAATCCTCATAATCTTCCCGGCTCAGGACCAGCTGTTTCAGGGAATTCTGCGGCGCGAAGGTCACATTTTCCATGCGGCCGCCTTTATCGTCATACGTAATGTCCTGCACCAGACGGAATTCACCGGTGACGGTATTGCCATCGAGCTCCTGGACGGTAATATCCTGCGTATAGATATAGTTGTTGCGCGCCTGGCGGAAAATTTCTTCGCGAGCGGCAAATTTCTGGATGATCTCCTGCGTGGTCATCCCCTGTGGCTGTGCGGTATTGAGCGGGCCAGCGCCTTCATCACAATTGGTATCGGCAAGCAGAGCAGCAGGCATCAGCAACAAAATAGAGATAAGAGCAGCGCGCAGGCCAGCCTTCAAAAGATTCATGGACCTTCCTTCAAAATAAGTTCTTGAACCCGGGCACTTGAGAGCACTTGTCGCCCGGCAAGTTCATCATCTGCATACTGGCCTCAAACCCCAAAAGGCTTTACACTGGCGTTTCTTCTGAGGAGGCCGGATGCGCCGTTTCACGCTCTCACTTGTCCCAGTCTTGATCATTTTACTCATCGGAGGGGCTTTTGTTCAGCTTTCCGCCCAGCCTGCGGCCAAAAAGCCCTTTACGTTTGAGGACATGATGGCACTCAAGCGGGTCAGCGGCCCGGTCATCTCCCCTGACGGGAACTGGGTATTGTTTGCCGCGGTGGATGTTGATCTGAAGGAAAACAAACGGGCGTCTCACCTCTGGGTGGTCCCCCTGGCCGGCGGTGAAGCCCGTCAACTTCCTTCCACTCCGTCCGGCGAGAGCGGCGGCCGGTGGTCGCCCGATGGCAAGAGCTATCTCTACATGACCTCTCTGGAAGGCGGCTCCCAAGTCTGGGTCAACGCATTTAACCCGGCTTCTGGAATGCCGAGCGGTGTCCCCCGAAAGGTCACCAGCATATCCACTGAGGCCGATGGCGCTATCTGGTCACCGGACGGCAAGAGCATTGTATTTATCTCTGAGGTGTATCCCGGCTGCGCGGATGATGCCTGCAACAAATCCAATGACGCGACGCGGACCAACTCCAAAGTAAAAGCCATGGTCTTTGATCATCTGCTCTTTCGCCATTGGAACCATTACAGCAGTTCCAAGCGGAGCCATCTGTTTATTGTTCCGGTGGAAGGCGGCGCAGCCAAAGACCTAACGCCGGGCGATCATGACGTGCCGCCGTTCAGCCTGGGCGGACAGGACGCTTATGCCATCTCTCCGGATGGAAAAGAGCTGGCTTTTACCAGCAACTGGGACGAGGTGGGCGCGACCAGCACGAATAACGATATCTTTGTAGTACCGCTCAGTGGCGGCGACCCGAAAAAACTCTCGACCAGCCCCGGCAGTGATTCCACGCCGCTCTATTCACCCGATGGCAAATGGCTGGCTTGGCGCATGCAAAAACGCGCCGGCTATGAAAGCGACCGATTTCGCCTTGTGGTGTATGACCGCAAGTCAGGCGAGATGAAGAACCTGACAGAAGACTTTGATCAATGGGTGGAGACAATTGCATGGTCGCCTGATTCAAAGTCTGTCTATTTCACTTCGGAAAACAAAGGTGAAGCGCCAATCTATCAGCTTGATATTCAGGCCGCTCCTGCCGGGCCAAGCCATATCCACGAAATTACCCGCGGCGTGGACGATGACCTGAGCGTGACACCGGATGGCAAAACCCTGGTCTTTACGCGCCTATCAGCGCAGGCGCCGAACGAGGTTTACAAGCTGGACCTCGCCAGCAAGAAAGACGCGCAGCTCAGCCACATGAATGACGCCGTGCTGGGCGCCGTCGCCATGCAACCGGTGGAGTCTTTTTGGTTTGCCGGAGCGGGCGGAACCAAAGTCCAGGGGTTTCTGGTCAAACCGCCCAACTTCGACAAAGAGAAAAAGTATCCAGTAAAGTTTCTGATTCATGGCGGCCCGCAGGGGCAGTGGGGCGATGAGTGGTCTTACCGCTGGAATGCCGAGCTTTTCGCCGCGGATGGCTATGTGGTCATCATGGTAAATCTGCGCGGCAGCACCGGCTATGGCCAGGCATTTGTGGATGGCGTGAACAAAGACTGGGGCGGCAAGCCTTACATCGATCTGATGAACGGGCTTGATTACGCGGAGAAGACATTCCCGTTCATCGACAAGAGCCGCGAGTGCGCTCTGGGGGCCAGCTATGGCGGCTACATGATCAACTGGGTGCTTGGCCACACCACGCGCTTCAAATGCCTGGTCTCACATGACGGAATGTTCAATACGGAAGCCGCCTATGGCACCACGGAAGAGTTGTGGTTTCCCGAGTGGGAGTTTGGGGACACCGTCTGGGCGAACCGCGAAGCTTATCGCAAATGGTCACCACATCTTTTTGCCACGCAGTTCAAAACACCGACTCTGGTGGTCCACGGGCAGCTCGACTACCGGCTTGACGTCTCAGAGGGCTTTCAACTCTTTACCACGCTGCAACGGCTGAAGGTGCCATCCAAAATGCTCTACTTCCCTGACGAAGGACACTGGGTGCTCAAGCCGCAAAACAGCCAGCTCTGGTACAAGACCGTGAATGGCTGGGTGGACTCGTACCTGAAGAGATGAGTACGCTTTTCTGAAATCCCGAACCCGCGACGGGTGAGGGATCCCTATGGCTATGCAGTACGTTTAAGGAATAAAAGCACGTCTACGAACGCACACGAGATCATTAAGTCGTGCTCGGGGTGCCGATTGGCGCTCATTCAGATTCACGTTGCTATAGGGCCCCCTCGCTTCGCTTCGGGGTTTCAGAAAGCTGCACTCGGGATTTTCAGGAAGAACGAATGCTACAATCCAACCGTGTTGAGACATGCCCTGACAATCCTATTTTTGCTGGCGGCAGCCTGCATGGCCCAGCAGAACCAGACGCCCGCCCCGCAACAGCCGGACGGCAAGCCGCAAGTGAAAGTGAACTACCTGAACGTCTGTACGCCAGGAACGGACGAACAGGCTGTGATCAATGGCGCGCTGACAGCGGTCCAGCCTAAACCAACGTTCAGCTCTGACTTTGAGATTTCCCGCGGCCGCACCACGCTGAAGGACGCACCCGACGCAAGGTACGTACGCCTGCGCCGCGATTTTGCGCCAGAGTCTCCGTTGCTGACCGCGCAGTATTCCATGAGCACGGACTCCACCAATACCATTGAGATTCTGGTGCTGCGCCCGCGCGATCCGAAGGATTTTCTTGAGGTGGTGATGGAAAACCGCGTTACGGCGGGCGCGGCGGCGCCGCTTGCCGTTCTGCAAGTGGATACGCCGACCTCACGCGTAAGGATAGAGAGGCTCAACAAGAGCTCCGCCGTGCTGGCCCGCTGTCCGGAAGTTGACCAAAGCGCCTACGATCCAATGTTCCACCAGGCCTCCGATATCATGGCGCAATATCGTGCGGCCCTGGGGCTGCGCACCGCTTTCCGCTCTGACATTGCCTGGCTCAGCCCGGCGCCCAAAGCCGCCGGCGCGCCCAAGCGTAAAACGAAGGCCCCAAAGCACTGAAACTAAATCGAAGGTCATGAATCTAATGGATGCCATGGAAAATTCCATTCGCGATACTGTAATCCTGGGGACCGGTTGCGCCGGCCTGACTGCGGCGATCTATGCGGCACGCGCCGGCCTGAAACCTCTGGTGATTGAAGGCCACCATCCGGGTGGCCAGCTCTCACTCACCACGCTGGTGGAGAACTTTCCCGGATTTCCTGAAGGCATCCAGGGCCCGGAATTGATTGACAACATGCGCAAGCAGGCGGAGCGCTTCGGCGCCGAGTACATGCGCGGGCATCTGGTCAAGGCCGACTTCAACGAGCGGCCGTTCAAGCTTGATTTTGGCGGAGACCAAACCGTTCTTGCGCGCACGCTGATTATTGCCAGCGGCGCTTCTGCCCGCTGGCTGGGACTGCCCAACGAACAGGCCCTGATCGGCCATGGTGTGTCGTCGTGCGCCACCTGCGATGGTTTTTTTTTTAAAGGGAAGCCCATTACCGTGATCGGCGGCGGCGACTCCGCGATGGAAGAAGCCTTGTTTCTCAGCCGCTTTGCCACCAAGGTCACCCTGATTCACCGCCGTGACCATTTCCGCGCTTCCAAGATCATGCTGGACCGCGCGCGCAAACACGAGAAGATCGAGTTCCTTACTGATACAGCAGTGGATGACGTGTATGACGCCAGCCAAAAAGAAGTGACCGCATTAAAGCTCCGCAACGTGAAGACCGGCAAGGTCTGGGACTTCCCTACCAGCGCCATGTTCCTGGGCATTGGGCACGAACCAAATGCCAAAATGTTCAACGGCCAGCTGGATATGGACCAGGATGGCTATCTCAAAACGCATGATTTCGTTATGACGCGCGTGCCCGGCGTCTTTGCCTGCGGCGACGTGCAGGACCGCCGCTATCGCCAGGCAATTACGGCGGCCGGATCAGGTTGTGCCGCGGCAATAGAAGTGGAGAAGTTTCTGGAAGAGCACGGAAGATGAAAAGATTTAAAAATTGAAATTTATAAATTTCAAATTTTAAATCTCATGTGCGCTTGTGTTACAAAATGTAGTCTTCCTTTTATGCCTTCACCTAGCTTAATCCAGGAGCGCCCTTGTTAAGGGCCGCATTCATTTCCCTGTCAGAAAGCAAGTCTCTGCGCTCGGCGGCGGAGAAAACGTGGATTGGGCAGCGGCTCTCACGCCGCTTTGTTGCCGGGACCACCATTGATGACGCGCTCGCGGCCACGCAGGCCATGAACAAGTTGGGGCTGAGCGTAAGCGTGGACAACCTGGGCGAAAACGTTACCAACGCCGATGAGGCCCGGCACAGCGCGCAACTCTATCATCAGATGCTGGACCAGATACAGGCCAAGAAACTCAACGCCAACGTAAGCCTTAAGCTCACGCACATGGGGCTGGACGTGGATGAGAGCATGGCGTATGAGATCGCTTCCGGCGTAGTGCAGCATGCGGCGAGGATCGATAACTTTGTGCGCATTGACATGGAAGGCTCGCCCTACACGCAGCGGACGCTCGACTTCGTCCATCGCCTGCACCGCCAGCCGGAGAATGCGGGGCACGTGGGCGCGGTGATCCAGGCATATCTCTTTCGCAGCGAAAAGGACGTGGAGGCGCTTCTGGCGGAGGGCATCCGCATACGGCTGTGCAAGGGGGCGTATAAGGAGTCGCCGGAAATTTCATTTGAGAAGAAAGCGGACTCGGACGCCAACTACGTGAAGCTGATGAAGCTGCTGCTCAAAAGCGGCGTCTACCACGGGATCGCCACCCACGATGAGAACATGATCCGCGCAACGATTGATTTCGCGCAAAAGGAAAAGATCGCAGCCTCGGCGTTTGAATTCCAGATGCTCCACGGAGTGCGGCGGGACTTGCAGTTGAAGCTGGTAAAAGAAGGCTGGCGTTGCCGCGTCTATATTCCGTTCGGAACGGAGTGGTATCCCTACCTGATGCGCCGTCTGGCGGAGCGTCCGGCAAACGCGATTTTTATTTTGAAGAATCTGTTCCGGTAGGGAAAAACTGTCGCCACAGATTTGCGCAGAAGAGCGCAGATGGGATTAGCCGCGAATCAACGCGAAAAATGCGAATGAACTCTGCAAAGAAGGCGCAAGGTCCCTCGGGTCCTACTCACGCGCTGATGACAGCGCGCGTTCGCTGACGGACCACTCGGGATGACGATGTGTTTTAACAAGCTGTTGTTTAGCAGATTGTCGCAACAACCCCTATTTTTTTTTCAATTCTTCCAAGGAGTATTTTGTTCCGCGCCAGGTCACGGCGCCATCGCGCAGTGTGCGATAGGCCGAGCGCACCACGGCAATGTCAAAAACCAGAGCGCTTACCGGGCAGGTTAGAAACAGCAGCGGAGAGCTGGCCATGTAGCGGCCAGTAAAGACGTAAGCCAGGGCAATCATGGCCACGGCAAAGGCAAAACCTGCACGCGCCCAGCCCGGAGCAAGCAGAAGTCCCAGGAAGGGACAGACGCAGAGAAAGAATGTGATGACGCAGACTGCCAGAACCAATGGAACGCTGAACTGGAGAAAGGCAAACAGATTCTTCTCCAGGTTGCCGACCACGCCAGCTGCGCCTACGGCCCAGCGAAGGCTGACAAGGTCAGGGCCAAAGACCACGTCCTGCCGCAGACCCGCTTTTTTGATCGATTCGCCCAGCTTGATGTCGTCCACCACTTCAAGCCGCAGCTTTTCATAGGTGCCAATCGCCTCGTAAGCAGAGCGCCGGATCAGGTTGAAAGCGCCCACGCCGATGTGGTCGCGCGCTTTGGGATCGCGTATCTTCCAGGGCCGCATGGCAAAGCTGGCCATGACCTGCGGAAAAGCAATCATCATGCGCTCACCCAGGCTTTTCATGTGTGCTGTGGGAAAGAGCACCAGGTGGTCGACGCCGGTTTTTATGGCGTAGTGCATGGCACGGTGCAAAGAATCAGGCCGAAAGACGCAGTCAGCGTCAGTAAATAAAAGCCACTCACTGCTTCCCTGCTGCGCGGCGCCTCCCCGTGCGGCGTTTCCTTGTGCACCCAGCCACATGGCATGCAGTTTGCCCAGCCAGCCGGAAGGCAGTTCTTTCACATGCACCACACGAAGCCTGCCCTGGGCAGAAGGTTCCGCGGCAAGCCGGTCCATGATCTGGCCGGTCTGGTCCGTGGAGCGGTCGTTAACCGCAACCACTTCGTATTGCGGATAGTCCAGTCCTACAAGGGAGCGCAGGGCAGGCTCGATCTCAGCTTCTTCATTGCGCGCGGGAACCACGATTGCGAGCGAGGGCATCGCTGCTCCCGCCGGGACGTCCCACTCCGCGCCAGTGAGGTCCGCGATCTCAGTGAAGTGCAGCGCCAATTGCAGAACAGGGGCCAGCCAGATTGCAGCCAGAAGCAATCCGGAAATCCAGTAGAACCAGATCATGCGGGCGTCGCCTTGATGTCATCGGGTTGCAAGCGCTCCGGAGATTTAAAGCGTGGGGCAAATCTGGCTCCAAAGAGCAGGATGACGCCGGAAATCCCGGCCGCAATAAAGGCCACCCAGAAAGCAATCTGCAAAGAGCCGGTTTTATCAGAGATTCTGCCGATCAAAGTGGGCGAAAAAGCGTCGCCCAGCAGATGAATGATAAACACGTTGACGGCCAGCGCCGTGGAGCGGATGCTGGCGCTCACGGAGTTGACCAGCGCGGCGTTGGTGGGGCCCGTCCCGATCAGAATAAAGAAAACCGCGGCAAAGATGGCGAGGAACATCAGTTTGCCGCCAACGTAAATCGCGGCCACCATGAAAGGCACAGCAATCAGCATGGCAACGCCGGAAAACGAGTAATAGGCGCCGAAGTAGCGTTTAAGCAGACGGTCGCCGATCCAGCCACCCAGCAGCGTGGCCCCAATGCCGTTGATGATTACGATAACGCTGAAATCGATGTTCGCCGTTTTGACATCCAGTCCGCGCAGGCGCTGAAGGAACGTTGGAATCCAGACCTGCATGCCGCCGATGGCGAAGGTATACATGGCCATGGCGAAAGTGGCGGTCAGAAAAGCGCCATTGCGGATGAGGCCGCCAAGCAGCTTCCATGCGTCTACCGGAGCATGCTCTTCATGCTGGCCACGCGGAGGCTCGGGGAGCATCCAGAGCAAAAAGGCGAGAAGAAAACCAGGGATTCCAGCAGCCATGAACGGCACGCGCCAGCTCCCGAAGTAATGCGCGAGGTAGCCGCCGACAAAATAGCCTGCGGCGCTGCCCACCGGCAAGCCCAGAAAAAAGATGGACAGCATGCGTCCGCGCTTGAACGGCGGGAATGAGTCGGCAATCAGCGTGGGAGCAATGGTGGCATAGCTGGCTTCACCAATCCCCACAAGCGCATGGCGGAAGAGCAACTGGTTATAGTCATGCACAAACCAGGTCAGGAAGGTGAAGCCGCTCCAGATGAGAATGCCGAAAACTACGATGTTTTTACGGGGAAAACGGTCCCCCATCCAGCCCACCAGCGGCGCGGCAAACATGTAGGTAAAAAAGAAAGCGCTGGTGAGCACGCCGATTTTTGCATCGCTCACCAGGAATTCTTTTTTTACGTCAGACTGCACCGCAAAGAGCACATTGCGGTCAATGTAATTGAGGATGTTCAGTCCGGTAAGAACCGCCAGCAAGAGGCGGGGATGGAGTTTTGGCGGCATGGATGGAGGGATTATACCGATACTCCGACCCGGTCATGGGGTCGGTTTGGTTCATATGGCCGGGTGTGCATGCAAGGCTTCATCGCTATCGCGATGAACCTCTACCTAGAGGAACATCTGCCTAGAGGCCCACGATTCGCAAGCGAATCGCTAGACGCTGATACAGGTAGCGGGTTAGTTACTAACTTGAACTGCTACTTCTTTGGCCGGGGCCAGCGCGCTTCCACCGTGGTGCCGATCCCGCCACGGGGACGAAATACACCCTTCACCACCGCCCACTTTGGCTTGCACGCCCGCGCCACATCTTCCAGCACCTGGTTGACAATGTTCTCCTGAAAGATGCCCAGGTTGCGATAGTGCAGCAGGTATTCCTTGAGTGACTTCAGCTCCAGGCAAAGTTTGCCGGGCATGTAGCGGATTTCCAGCGTGCCAAAGTCGGGCAGGCCGGTTTTTGGGCAGACAGACGTAAACTCCGGCACGTCAATGACGATTTCATAGGCGGGAAACTGGTTGGGCCAGGTATCGATTCCAGGGAAATCGTGGTCAAGCCCGGATTTTGCGTGGTCGTCTGTGTAGCCTGTACGATGTGACATCCGCTCTATTGTAACAATGGTTTTTTTGCGGGGCGTAACCGCAGGGACGGGACGATCATCTAAGATAGAATCACCGGCGGAACAAATTTGGAATTTACTTTTGGCCCGGAACGAAGGCTTGCCATGGTAGTGGTACAGTTTGACCTTTTGGGTAAACGCAAGGTCCCTCACCCCTACTCGCGCGCTGATAAAAGCGCGCGCTCGCTGACGGGGGTTCGGGATGACGATTTTTTTGTTCCAAAATGTACCACTACCGCTTGCCGTGGATTTCTGTGCCAATACGGCGAGCTTGGATATACTTAAAAGTTTGATTGTCGTTTGATCTTCTTCCAGAGATGGCGAGACAAAGGCAAAATATCGGCAGGGGCCGCAAGCGCCTGTTGGCTGTAGTGGTCCTTGTGGTGATCGCGGTGGTGCTTTTCACGGGCATCAACCGTCGTCGTGGCAGCACGCCTGTGCGGGCGGAAAAAGTAGTGCGCCAGGAGATTGCCAGCGTAATCTCCACCAACGGCAAGATTGAGCCGGTCAACAGCTTTGAGGCGCATGCGCCCGCGCCCGCCTCGGTGAACAAAGTCCTTGTGGCTGAAGGCGACCGGGTAAAAGCCGGCCAGCTTCTGGTGCGCCTTGATGACGCCGAGGCACGCGCCCAGGCTGCGCGCGCCATGGCACAATTGCGGTCAGCGGAAGCCGCGCTGCATGCCATCAAGGCCGGCGGGACGCAGGAAGAGCTGCTGACCGCCCGCTCTGATCTGACCAAGGCACAGGCAGAGCGCGACGATGCGCAACGCAACCTGCAAGCCGTACAGAAGCTGCGCCAGAACGGGGCCGCGTCGCCCGCCGAGGTGGAAGCGGCGGAAAACCGCCAAAAGAGGGCGGAGGCTGACGTCCAGCTGCTGCAATCCAAGGTGAGCGGGCGGTTCTCTTCACCCGAAGTTGCCAAGGTGGAAGCGGCAGCGGCGGAAGCGCGCGCCGCCTACGCCGCGGCGCAAGAACTGCTGCATCATTCCAACGTAACCGCGCCTTTTGCCGGAACGGTCTACCAGCTGCCGGTCAAGGCCGGTTCGTTTGTGAATGGCGGAGACTTGCTGGTGCAGGTAGCGAACCTGGAAAAGGTCCGGGTGCGAGCATTCGTGGATGAACCGGAAATCGGCCGCCTGGCCAAGGGCCAGCAGGTTGAGATCCGCTGGGACGCCACTCCGGGACGGACATGGGAAGGCACACTCACACGCATACCCACTTCAGTGACCATGGTGGGAACGCGCACCGTGGGTGAAATTACATCTGAGATCGACAACACAGACCGCAAGCTGCTGCCCAACGTGAATGTAAACGTAAGCATTATCTCGGCGCGGCATGACGGCGCTCTCACGGTTTCACGCGAGGCCGTGCACGATCTTGACGGCAAGCGCTATATCTACATCATTGCCGAGGACAAGGTGCAGGCGCAGGAGGTCCAGACAGGGCTTTCCAGCCTGACGCGCGTGGAAGTGGTAAGAGGAATTACAGAAGGGACGCTGATCGCGCTGGGCGCCATCAACGCGCAGCCGTTGCGCAGCGGCATGGAAGTAAAGGTGGTTGAGCGTTGAGAATCCTGTACCGGGTAGCAGCCTTGTTATGTCTGGCGATTGGCGCTGTAGCCGGAGCAGACACCGATCCCGCAGTCCTGCTGAAAGCCGGCAAAGCCGACGAAGCGCTGCACACGCTGAATGCCACCATCGCCCGCGATCCCAAGGATGCGCGAGCGTACCATCTGCTTTCCCGCGTTTACTTCGGTCTTGAACAGTGGGACAACTCCATCCGCATGGCGGAAAAAGCCGTTGCCATGGAACCGCAGAACAGCTCCTATCACCTCTGGCTGGCGCGCGCCATGGGACGAAAAGCGGAAGATGCCAACCCATTTACAGCTTTTGGCCTGGCACGCAAGGTAAAAACCGAATTCGAACGCGCCGTGGCGCTTAATGCTGATAATCTGCCGGCCCGCGCTGACCTGAGCGAGTTCTATCTGGAAGCTCCCGGCTTTCTGGGCGGCGATAAGAGCAAAGCGAAACAACAAGCGGACTACATTGCCAAGCACGATCCCGCCCTGGCCAGCTACATCTATGCGCGCGTGGAAGAAAAACAGGGCGGCAGGCAAGCGGAAGAACAATACAAGAAAGCAGTTGCCGAAAGCAGCAATCCGGCCCATTACTGGGTGGAGCTGGCACACTTTTACCGGCGCACAGGAAGGCTCCAGGAGATGGAAGCAGCCATAAGCCAGGCGCTGGCCACAACGCATCCGGGTGAAGTGGCAGAATTTGACTCAGCCGCTCTGCTGCTGCACGCGGGCCGCAACTTTGCCGGCGCAACGCAGATGCTGCGCCATTACGTTGCCCAGGAAGACCTGTCCGAGGACGGGCCTGCGTTCCGGGCACGCTACCTTCTGGGAGTCCTGCTGGAAAAACAAGGCAAAAAGAAGGAAGCGGCGGCGGAGTTCCAGGCGGCCATGGACATGGCCTCAGAGTACAAGCCGGCACGGGATGCACTGGCGCGCGTTTCCCGATAGAATCACGTCTTTCCTACCAATCCATACAAAAAATCGTGCAGGTGAAAAATGAAATTGCATGCCCGTGTCATTCTGGTTGCAGCCTGGATCCTGGCGCTTCCGGCAACTCTGCTCGCGCAAGACTCGTCGTCCGGCAAAGACAAGCCGCTCGCATTTCACGCTGCCATTGAACTGGCGATCAAGAACAGCGCGACCACCGGACTGGCCCAGGCTGACCTGCAGCGCGCACGGGCCACCGTCTCACAGACGCGCGATGTGTTTCTGCCGCAGGCGGTAGTCGGTTCAGGTCTTGGCGCGTCGTATGGGTTCCCGCTCAGCCTGGAAGGCGCTGCGCCCTCGGTCTTCAACGTCAATTTCCAGGGGGCGTTACTGAACACGGCACAGCGCAGCTTTATCAAAGCGGCAAAAAGTGACGTTGATGTCACAACAGCGCAGAATGCCGACCGTCGCAATGACGTGATCATGGAGACGGCGCTGGATTACGTGCAGCTGGATCTGCTGGAGTCGTCACTTTCCATTCAGCGCGAGCAGCAACAAGGCGCGCAGAAATTCCAGGACATTGTGGCCCAACGCGTACAGGCAGGATTAGACAGCCAGGTGGATGCTACGCGGGCCAAGCTCGTGGGCGCCAGGACGCGGCTGGACATCGCACAGACACAGGCCGCTGCCGACCAGCTGCGCATGCGCCTCTCCCAGCTTACTGGGCTTCCCGCAGCGTCCATCCAGACGTCCACTGAATCCATTCCGGAGATGCCGGGCGTGGCCCAGGACCAGGACTTGCCGGGTGAAGCGCTCAAAAATAATCCCGCGGTGAAAGTGGCGGACGCAGCGGCCCAGGCAAAAGAATTCCGCGCGCAGGCGGAGCACAGGCAGTTATATCCGGTGGTGGATTTTGTGGGACAGTACGCCGTGCTGGCACGCTTTAACAACTACGACCAGTTCTTCCAGAAATTTCAGCGGCACAATGTGACGGCCGGCGTGGCCATCCGATTTCCGTTTTTCAATCCTGTACAGCGGGCCGCCGCTGAAGCAGCGAAAGCAGATGCCGCCAAATCACGGAAAGAAGCGCAGACCGTGAAGGAGCAGGTAAGCACGGAAACGCTCAAGCTGCAACGGTCGGTGCAGCAGCTGGCCGCGGCACGCGAGGTAGCGCAACTAGAGCACCAACTGGCCCAGTCTGACATTGAGGCCACGCATGCAAAGATTGAAAGCGGGGCCGCCAGCGTGAAAGAAGAAGAAAACGCGCGTGTGGTTGAGCACCAGCGTTACACCGCATATCTGAATTCCAGCTTTGAGCTGGACCGTGCGCAGATCCAGCTCATGCGCCAGATAGGCCAACTGGAAGCATGGGCACTGGGGCCGGCACGGCGGTAAAAGCGGTGCGGCCCGTTGCATTGTCTGCTGCCGTGTCTTCTGTTGCCCAGCTAGGGCGCCATTATTCCCGTGTGGCGCAGAGCAAGCCAAGCCAGGACGGAACCAACAAACATTACTGCCAGTGTGAGCGCGATGGCTCCTGCAATAAATACGGGAAGAAGCGGATGCGGGTCCACGAGCTCTTTTTCCGGCACTTGAGGTTCCGGCGTAACGGTAACCAGCTCAAGCTTTTTGGGTTGTTCAATTCTTTCCAATACAGCGCTGCTCATGGTGCCTCCAATGAGGCAAATCTAGCGTGAGCATGGGCAGGCGCGCTGTGACGGCAGTCACACATTGGGTGTGACGTGGAGCTTATCTTTTAGCGGGTGGTTTTAGCGCGACGGTTTTGCCAGCCAGAGACGCACCGCCTTCAAGCACCAGAAAACGGACGCGCCCGCTGGCAATGGAGCGGCCCGCAGCGTCAGTCACCGTGGCTTCCCAGACCTGGGTGCGGCGGCCGCGCATGAGCGGTCGCGCGGTGGCACGCAGCTTCCCTTCCCGCACCGCGTTTAGAAATGAAGTGTGGTTCTCCAGGCCAACCACGGACTGGCCTCGCGCCATGGCCGCCAGCGCCGCACCGAGTGAGGTAATGGCTTCAATCAATCCGGCATGTACGCCACCGTGCACGATGCCATACGGCTGATGATGGTGAGCGCCGATCTCCATTTCAGCAATGACCTCATCGGCCGTGGCGTGAATGAAATGAATACCCATGGCGGCATCCCAGCCGCTGTTTGCAGAGTTAAGTGCCGCGGCAAAGTTGCCGTCAGGCGTGGCTGTCAAGCCAGGTCGATTGGTCATAAGTAAAGTATTTTAGCGCGGGCCTCCGCAGCGGCCATGAGCATACAGCCTTTGGTAATGGTACAGTTTGACTTTTTGGGTAACTCAAGGTTCCTCACCCCTACTCCCACCCCAAACGCGCAACAGCGGCGCGATTTGGGGACCCCGGACTCGCACGCTGATACCGCCCCATCGCGCCGGCGGAGGTCTGATTCCGGCAAGCTTGCGCCGCTCAATGCATGAAACTGCGATGGCGGCGAGCTCCCAAGCGGAGCATTCCCGCCGCAATTCATTCGAGCTTCTTCTTTAGGATTTCTTCTTTCCAGCCTTGCTGCGCACTCTTTTGTACTTCAACGATACAAGGCCTTTAGAGAAGCTTTTGTTCTCGATCAGAGCGAAGTTCCGCTGAGGGAAGCCGCCGGGGAATAGCGGGATGCCCGCACCAAGCAAAACCGGGACTATGCCGAGATGGATTTCATCGACCAGATCAGCTTTCAGGAAGTCGCGGCCGAGTTCGCCGCCGCCCATCAGCCAGATGTTCTTACCTTTTTGCTTGCGCAAGCGATCCATGAGTGCTTTTGGATTCCCCTTCACAAACGTCATGCCATCGCGCTCACCCGGCGGCAAGGTGCGGGAAAAAACATAGTTCCTGATTTTTGCGCCCATGCCACCCTCGCCCATGGCTTTGGTTATGTCATAAGTCTTCCGGCCCATGATGGCGGTATCCAGGGAGGAGTGAAAGGCGGCAAAGTCCGCCATGAAATCGCCGGGCATAAAAAGGAAGTCGAATGAACCATCAGGACGGGCAATGTAGCCGTCAAGACTGATGCCGAGAGCCATGATGACTTTGCGCATGGAGAGAGATTGTAGCCAAAGATCGCAAGCGGCGCACTAGGCTGGCTATTCCAGGTAGCAAACGCCAAAGGACTGATCGCCGCACTCCAGACAGCGACCCTGCAACTGGCTGGCTGCAATGACCATGGGATATCCGCAACCGTTGCATGGCTCCCAGAGTGAAATGTCCTCCGCGGCAAAGCCATAGCGCGAGCGCAGGATCTGTTCGAGCTCTGACACGATCTTCCGGCACTCTTCGGCGGTCAGGCGCTCGTGCTGTGCCGCCCAGGTTTTACGATCAGCGAAATCAGGAAACTTTGGCGCCTCACCCCAGCGCACTGAGGCATCCGTGGCATTACGGCTGCGGCCAAGCAGGTGCATATGGACACGCCGGTGCACAGGGGCAGTCTTTGGTCCACGCGGCTCAGCTTCAAAATTCAGCGCCCAGTTCCCGGCCTCCCAATAGTTGAGACAGCCGCTTTCAAGCTGGGGCAGCGCCTTGAGCATTGCCTGGCCCGCGGCGGCCACCAGAAACGACCACTGCGTCAGCTCTGCCGGAGTGAGTTCGGCACGCTCCCAGACCTCACGCGGAGGGTTCACCAGCAGGTTCCCTCCGTTTTCGCGGCCCACCAGCACCGATCCCTTGTCAGGCAGCGCCAGATGTCCTCCGCGGCAGGTAAACAGTACTCGGGCCAAGTGAGTGCTCCTGCATTAGTGTCTGTCATACAGCCAACGGCATGCAAACAATTGCCACCTGCAAAGTACAAGCAGCAGCTCTGTTATCTGAGTGGAGTGACTGCAACTCGCAGTTGTATGGCGGCATCTTTTTCAGAGAGGAAGGCTACCATATGAAACGCACCATGCTATTTACTGCTCTGCTTGCGCTCCTGACTGCGGCCGGGAGCAATGCAAAAGCCCAGACGACACTGCCCTCAGGCACCGAGATCAAGGTTAGAACAGACACATCCATTCCGGCCAAACCAGCGGCCAACGCAAAGTACACCGCCACCGTAAGCAAAGACGTGAAGGGCGGTTCCGGCGCCATTCTTATTCCCCGCGGATCGCGCGCGCGCCTGGTGGCCATTCCGTCTGAAGACGGCAAGGACACAACTCTGGATCTGCGCTCCGTCACCATTAACAACAAATCCTATCTGCTGGAGGCGGCAGGACAATCCAGCGGCGGCGCACCCGGCGGACTCGGCGCGAACAAGCGCACAGGAATGTACGTGGGCGGCGGCGCAGCGATAGGCGCAGTGCTGGGCGCATTGCTTGGCGGCGGTAAGGGAGCGGCCATCGGCGCGCTGGTTGGCGGCGCGGGCGGCGCGGGCGCACAGGTCTATACCGGCAGGAAGAAAGACCTTCCGGCCGAGACAGAGCTTAGCTATAAGCTTGCCCAGGAAGTGACGATGACGCCGATCGCGAGACGTGCTCCAGCGGGGGTGGCGAATCCGAGACAGAAATAAAGCGGCGATAACAATCTGATCTGGTCCCGGCCCGCTAATGAGAGCGGCCGGGATTTCTTTACCAACGTTGACCTCGCCGGAGTTACTTAAGGTCGGCAAGATCTGTTCGGGCCATCGCGCTCTTGCCCCAAGTGAAGCTATACTCTTTGCCATATTTCTCCCCCGTAGTTCACATCACAGCAAGATCTTTGGAGGCGACATGAAAGCCCGTGTGGCACATGCCCGCGCGATCTGGCTCGTTGCATTCATTCTGGCGGCAGCTACTGCGTTGGCTGCACAAACACAGGCCTTTGATATCGTTTCCTACCAGCCGCTTGCGGGATGGACCCCGGAGCAGAGCGGGGACCATATCGCCTTCACCGCGATTGACAACGCGGCGCGGACCTTCGTGATGCTGGCGGTATACAGCAGCGCGCCAGCCGCAGGCGACGCGGAAAAAGACTTTGCCTCTGAATGGAAAGAAGTGGTGCAGAAAAGTTTTTCTGCCGGAGCTGCCCCGCAATCCACGGCGGGCCGCACGCGCGGCGGGTTGCATTACAGAGAAGGCGGGGCGCAAGCCAAGCAGCAGAACGGCCAATCGGCATACATCCGGTTGCTGGCTTTCTCGGAGGGCAAGCGCCGGTTCTCAGTGATGCTCATCGCAACGAATCAAAACGCCCTGGAAAAACAGCAGGCAGCCACCCAGTCTTTCCTGGACAACCTGAAGCTTGCGGCGCCAGGCACGGCTTCGGCCCCGTCGCCTGCTTCAGCCAGCGCTGCAAGCAGCGGCCCGGGCACCGCGCCGCGCTCCGGCAAAGGTATCACTGGAGTCTGGATGGGATTCAAGACCTATACCGGCGACTATGAGCCGCATCCCCGCTGGTACACATTCTATGAAGACGGCCAGATCTTCGAGGACATTCCGCGCTCAGGTTTTGCCGGATTTAGCCGAGAGGAGAGCAAAGCAGATCCACATCAGCACGACTACTGGGGGACGTACAACTTTTCGAATGGCTCCGGCGCCATCAACAAGCCAGGAGTCCGCTATCCTGAGACGCTGCTGAGCGAGGGCGCGGGCAAACTCAAGATTGACAGCGCCCACTTTTATCTCTGCCACCCCATGGACGGCCTTCGCCTGCAAGGCGCGTGGAGCAGCATGGCCAATCCCAACGATCCCGATCTGGACCGCTGGCCGGCAGGGCAGCGGCCGATATTCCGTTTCACCAGCGATGGTAAGTTCGCCGACGAGGGCGTGTTCGCGACGTTCCTCAAGTCAGGCGACCCGCGACAAGATGCGGCCGGCACAGGAACTTATGAGATTCGCGATTACACGCTGGTCCTGCACTTCTCTGACGGCCGTATGAAGCAGTTGGCCATCACGGGGATGTTGGGCGGCGATCCGGCCACGTCCAATGACATGTTGTTCATCGCGCGCAGCGTGTTCCGCAAGAGAAAATAAATAAATGACGCCCGATTGATTTCCCGATTGATTACAGGGGCGTAACGGAAGCGGCGCGTAAGATGGAGGAATGAAACTCGCCGAACTGATGCCGCGGTATGACGTAAGGGCCGCTTACTCAATGCGCATCAACGCGCCACCGCAGCGGGTTTGGGAGGAGATCATGAATGCCGACTTCTCAGACCTGCCCGTCGCGCGCCGCCTGATGGCCTTGCGCACATTCGGCCGGCGCAAACATCCAGCAGGCGAGCCGCGGACCCTGGGGAAGATAGGCTCGCGCGGAGCGGGCGGATTTCTGGAAATCGCACGCGTGCCGGAACAGGAAATCGTGCTGGCCATCGTTGGCCGCTTCTGGCGTCCTGACGCGCCGGTACTGCGCGATTGGAAGCCGGAAGAGTTTTCTGCTATCGCGCCGCAGGGCATGGCCAAGGCAGGCTGGAATTTTTATCTTGTCCCCGCTGAAGGCGCTACCGAACTCAGCACGGAGACCCGTGTGCAATGTTGCGGCCAGAGCGCGCGCTTCAAGTTTCGGCTCTACTGGACTCTGATTGGATTTTTCTCCGGCTGGATTCGCAAAGAGATGCTGCGGATGATAAAGCGCAGCAGCGAACGGCCTTTGGCCTAGTCTGAAGCTCCACAGATTTTTTTGCGGATTCGCACCAGGGGAACCTTAGGTTCCCGAGTGGCCGCTCGCGCCCGCTTTCTCCTCTGATTTTCCGCAGCTCTCAAAATTCCAGAGCTGCCCGTTAAAAAACGGGCCACACCTGCGGCGCTTTGTCTCATCTAGATAGGAGGAACCTAAAAAAACAATCCAATACAAATCACACAGGGGGATTGAACAGCATGGAAGACCGCAACAAGATGGACCAGCAGAGCAACCGCCCGAGCCGCGTCCAAGAGACAGGAAAGAAACCGGCGCAGGGTGCGAAGGACATCAACCGCCAGCAGCATGGCAAAGTGCAGCAAGGCCAGCCGGGCAACATACAGAAAGACAAGGAAAAGAAATCCGCCTAGCCAACATGCGTGAGGCCTGGAGATCGTTCGTCGCGAACACCGCTGACACGATGAGACAAATCAACCAATATCCAACCAAAGCGGAACCAAAAAGGAGAACTACCGATGGACATGGAATCCTTGAAAGACCTTTTTATTGAAGAGTTGAAAGACCTTTATTCGGCGGAAAACCAGATACTGAAAGCGCTGCCCAAGATGATCAGGAAGGCAACTTCACCTGAGTTGAAGAGCGGCTTTGAGCAGCACCTGAAAGAAACCGAGGTACAGGTGGAGCGGCTGGAAAAGATTTTCCAGGAACTTGAGCAGAGTCCCAAGGGCAAGAAGTGCAAAGGTATGGAAGGCGTGATTGCCGACGGGAAAGAGCTGATGGAAGAAGAAGCCGAGCCCGAGGTGATGGATGCAGGCTTGATTGGAGCCGCGCAGCACGTGGAGCACTATGAGATAGCCGGCTACGGATGCGTGAGAACGTATGCCGAATTGCTGGGCTACCATGATTTTGCCAAACTGCTCCAGAAAACCCTGGATGAAGAAAGAGCTACTGACGAGAAACTGACGGAGCTGGCACGCAACATCAACGTGGAAGCGGCAAGAACAGCAGCCTAGTTGCCGCGGCAGGATGCAAAACCTTGTGTCTCATTGAGGGGCACAAGGTTTTTTGCGCAGTCAAAACCTACCACAGAGGCACGGAGGCACGGAGAACAGCAAAAAGTAGGGCAGAAAGCTTACCGGGAATAAAAACCCGCCTGCCCAGGCTGGTCTAGGCGGGTTGCGGGCTGAATTTAGTGTTTTCGTCGCTGTTTGGGGAGTGGCGTTTTGAGCCGCTTTTCAATGGCAACGCGAACTTTGCCGAAGGTCCCCCAATCGTCCAGCTCAGCCGTATGGAGCGGGGAGAGCAGGACCGTGTTGATTTCAACCTGAACTTCCTGGGTGAGTCCCCGCAGTTCTGCAAGGTCTTTGCGGTTGAAGACGCTGATTTCCGATAGTTCGTCGAGCCGTTGAATCACGAAGTGGAAGGAGCGGTTGAGCAGGAACATGGAGCGGTAAAGGTCCATTCGTTCCGCGCTGGTAAAATTCAGATCAGCCAAGTTTGCCTCCATTGAAGGTAGATTTGGTCAGGACGCGTTCGGTGTTCATAGCACCGGGCGCGTCCGTCTTTTTATGTAATGGATTTGGTGGAGAGATGCAACGAAAAAAGAGCGAAGTTTGAAGAAACGAACAATGTAAAGCGCGTGATGAATAATGTGAAGCGAATGCTTTAGATTGTGAAGTGGAAGAGTTCGCCGCAGATTACGCAGATGGGCGCAGATGAGGAAAAATCTTCACCGCGGAGGCGCGGAGAATGGCGATGGGGTTTTATAAGATAAGGCGGAGGTGGATTTCTGCTGGACGCAAAGCATAGAATCTCAGGAACCTAAAGGCTGCCAATTAAGGCAGCCCGGACCTAGATATTCAAGAAGTGAAACAAGGCACAGAAAGGCGGCCATATTCGTGGCTGAGGAAAAACCATCTTTTCTCCAAATACTCGCGGGTAGGTCTTCAGCGGGAACTGGTTTACTTTTTGATCCATTTCTGATCACTGATCGCGTCTACAAAGACCAGCAACTAAATCTAGACGGATACACTTTTAAAAACTGCGCTTTTATCAACTGCCATCTTGCTATTTCCAATGCTAATTTTAGCTTGGACAAATGCTATTTCCAGAACAGCCGCGTGTTCTTATCTGGAAATGCTTTGAAGACGGTTAAGCTCACGGCGCTCTTTGCAAGAATGGAGATTCCTGACAGCATGCGTGCTCAGCTAGACCCAGATAACGCGGTGACAATTATATGAGCTGGCTGGCTACTTTAACTAAATCTGTATCGGCGAAAATTGAAGGCAAAAACGTGGCCGTTGCAATCCTTGTTGGCTTCAGTGCTTTCGCTGTATGGATAGGACTTGGCTCATATGCCGGACATCCAATCCTGTCGACCGTGCTCACCGTCACCGGCCTTGCTATCGTAGTAGTTGTTACTGTAGCGCTCTTGCTGATAAAACCGCAGCCATCAGAAATTAGCGAAAAGGCACTCGTAATAAAACGTGATTTGTTCTGGGCTGAGGGCATGCAAACTTCTCAGGAGATTGTGGAGATTCTGAGAGAAGCTCATAATATTCGAGATCTTCCGGAACCAGTCGCTATCGTAAAAGGATCCGCAACAAACCCTGCTGATTATCATCCAATTTCATCAGCGGACGCCGCACAGTTAGTGCGCACTGACCATGATCAAATTAATCAGATGCTTTCTCAAGAGGGAGCAAGAATAATTGGATCCATTTCAGCATCAAGGATGGCCGCGTTGAGATCCGGAAAGGATGCCTCCGCCCTTTCCACGACGGCAAGCGCTGCTCATGATAAGGATGTTAAGGGCTAAATGGGTGATGCCATTCTCCAAAGGGAATAATTCTGCGTTTTTCTCTTGATTTTCTCCCCATGTTCGCTTAAGATGAGGGTGGTTTCAGACGGGAGCGGCGCCGGCTGAAACGTGTCCTGCCAAGCCGATGGCAAGAAGAGCGGAGACCCGACCGGGAATCCCAAAAAGGCCTGCAACTTTGTGAGTGCTGAGGGGCATTCGTGACGTCCCCAGATACCACACCCCGGACGTTATACGTGTATCTAAAACAGCCATTAGTTATTAGCCTTTAGCGGTTAGCCTTGTGTTTTAGCTGTACGCACGATTCCAACCCCGAAAAATGTGCTAATCAACCAGATATAAAACCGTCTGGACCGCGCTCCCTTTTGATCAGAATAGGCAACATTGCCCACGAATCAAAAGCCACAGCCGAGGGCGGCTGTGCCACACGAATATGTAAGCCATAAAAATTTGGAAATCAGAGCCACCCCAATACGGGTGGCTTTTTTATTGGAGCGAACATGACAAAGGAAGAGGTAGTGGCCGCAATCCAGGAATGCACGGCGAGGCTGGGACATGTCCCCAGCTTTCCCGAGCTACAACAGATGAAGGTAAGCAAACGCGCCGTGCGGACGAATTTTGGCACGTATACGGGCGCGCTACGGGCCTGCGGGCTGGAACGCCGCGGGTCAGGCTATGAGGTGAGCCAAAAGTCGCTGTTCCTGGACTGGGCGGGACTGGTCCGCAAACTGGGCAAGGTACCGACCATAACCGATTACGAACTTCACGGAGAATACAGCGTGACACCGCTGATGCGGTGTTATGGAAGCTGGAAGCAGCTGCCGGAAGGGATGTGGGAGTACGCCAAAAAAGAGGGACTGGAAAGCGAGTGGGAAGATGTTCTGAACATGGTTACCCTGCACCTGGAGCCGGGAAAGGTGGATGGACGGAGGTCGGCGGCAACGACCTGTCCCACGTTCAAGCCCAGGCGGCTGGCGGACCAACCAATTTACGGTTCGCCTTTGATGCACGACGTGCTGTGCCATGCCCCGACGAACGAACAGGGCGTGATTTTTCTGTTTGGCGCGATGGCGCGGGAGCTGGGCTTTAAGGTGTTACGCATACAGACGGAGTTTCCCGACTGCGAGGCGATGTGGCAGGTGGAGCCGGGACGGTGGCAGAGAGTACGCATTGAATTTGAATACGAGAGCCGGAATTTCCTGGCACATTTTCATCCGGCGGAGAATTGCGACCTGATCGTGTGCTGGGAGCATAACTGGCAGAATTGCCCGATTGAGGTGCTGGAGTTGAAGACGATGCTGATCAGCACTGGTCGCTGATCGGAAAACCTGAAATGCCACCCCTTCCGGTGCTCGATACCCTTATTACACTTACCCACCCTTCTGGCTCGCATACGCTTGCCTTTAGGGTGGGCTCAATCATTCCGCCCTGTCGGGCTCAGCAGACTAGGGCTTGGCTTTGGCAGCGGCTTTTGCCGCGGGTTTAGCGGCTGGCTTAGCAGCAGCGGGCGTTTGCAAAGACGCGCGAAGCGCCCGGTTTCTTTCCCGCTTGGCGGCTTGTGATCGGTTGCGCGTGTTTTCGCGGGCATTGAGCTTTGGCATTGGTAGGCCTCTCGATGGAATGTTCTTCAAAGTATCTGCTTCCATCCTACGCTCTAGAATTGCCAAAATCGCCGAAATTGCCAAAATTGACAATTTGAAAAGCTGCGGGACCGCCGGCATCGCCGAGATCGGGCGACATCGAGACGAAGACCTTTTTGCCGCAGATTTGCGCAGATGAGCGCAGATGGGAACAAAACCTACTACGGAGGCACGGAAAAAAGCTTTGAAACACGGAGGAAAGGAATCGCCGAGATCACGCGTGATCGGAAGAGAAACCTCGCAGGCGAGGGCTTCTCAGCTCATGCAAGCCAAAACCGGGCTTGCACGGGGCCCGACGCCTGCGCTCCACAGTCATTACTACTGTGTCACTTGACCACCGCTCCGCTCTTTGCGCTTACGTAGACTGCGTAGCCGGACTTCTGGTCGCCCCAGTGGACAAGCCACACAGGACCGTCAAAGCGTGAGGCGTTGCCCATGGCCAGCGAAGGCTCTTTGCCGGGATGCCGTTTTACCCAGTCGGCGGCCTGCGCCAGCGCCGTCTGGTAGGCGCCGTCGGAGTCAACGCTGAAATCGGCGGTATCAAAGGGCATCGCGCTCTGCGTGGGACCGCTCCATGGCAGCGCGCGGCCAACACTCACGCCTTTGGCAATGTCCGGATCCTGCGCGGCAACGGCGTAGGTAAAGGTGCGGGCCTCATGCTTGCGCGGCGAGCCGAAAGTGGCGGTCCACATGGCGGCTTTGCCGGATTCATTCTTTACGCCGGCGACGGTCTTGCTTTCCAGCGTGAGCGGCACCTTGTCAGTGGCCCACGCGTGCGCCGATTTGTACATCTCCCAGAAAGCGGTCTTGCCGGAAACGGGACCGGCGGGAACAGAGGCTTTTGCGGCTTCGGCCTCGCCTTTGGGCGACGCCTTGGGAGGCTGGGAACAGGAGGTGAAAAGCAGAATGCACGCAAGCACGGCTGCGGCCATCAAGCGATTGCTCGACATAGGCACCTACATTTCTGTCACCGCGCGGCGCGTATATGAAGATTCTATGCCTGCTTATATGGGGATAGACAAGCACAAAATGAATTGCGGAAACACATGTCGGCATCGGTTGATTGACGGATTCGCGGGCGAGGCCGACTTGCGCGCCGAGCCCTAATGTGGCAGGAGCAGAAGGATGATGGCTATCGCGGCAAAAATTAAGCGACTTGGAGCGCAGCGACCGAATCAAAGGTCTTGCCGCCCAATGCGCCTTTCGACCATTGGCCTGCCGCTTGTAACCGCTTGGATTCTCTGCCCTTTAGCGCGGGGGAAAGGATGCTAATATAAACCAAGGACAGACATGCCTTTAAAAACATTATTCCTGAATCCTCCGTCGTTTGAGAATTTTGACGGTGGCGCCAGCTCACGCTGGCCTGCCACACGCGAGATTGAATCCTACTGGTATCCGGTATGGCTGGCGTATCCGGCCGGGATGCTGGAGGGCTCACGCCTGCTGGACGCGCCACCTCACCATGTGAGCGCGGAAGAGACCATTGAACTGGGCAAACAATATGAGTTCCTGGTGCTCTTTACATCGACGCCCGGATTCCCCGGCGACATCAAGCTGGTCACCAAGATGAAGGAAGCGAACCCCAAGCTGAAGATCGCGTTTGTGGGACCGCATGTGACCACGCTGCCGGAGCGCTCATTGAATGACTGCGCGGCCATCGACTTTGTCTGCCGCCGCGAGTTTGATTACTCCGTGGTGGAGTACGCCAACGGCAAGCCGCTGAGCGAGATCATTGGAATATCGTACCGGGACGCGCATGGGAAAGTGGTCCATAACGCCGACCGTCCGGATGTGATGGACCTGGATTCATTGCCGGATGTGACCGACGTTTACTATCGCGACATGGACGTGCGCCGGTATAACGTGCCGTTTCTGCTTTATCCGTTTGTGGCGCTGTACACCACACGCGGCTGCCCGGCGCAATGCACTTTCTGCCTGTGGCCCCAGACGCTGAGCGGACATCCGTGGAGAAAGCGGTCAACGGACGCGGTGGCGCGCGAGATGGCCAAAGCAAAAGAATACTGGCCTTACGTGAAGGAATATTTCTTTGACGATGACACGTTCAACATCCAGAAGGCGCGCACGGTTGAGCTGTGCGGCAAGCTGAAGCCGCTGAACCTGACGTGGAGCTGCACGTCGCGCGTGACCACGGACTACGAGACGCTGAAAGCCCAGAAAGAAGCGGGCTGTAGGCTGCTGATCGTCGGGTATGAATCGGGCGATCCGCAGATTCTGAAGAACATCAAGAAGGGCGCAACCGTCGAGCGCGCACGCCAGTTCACCAAAGACACCAAGAAGCTGGGGCTCAAGGTGCACGGAGACTTCATTCTGGGGCTGCCGGGCGAGAGCCGCGAATCGATCCGCCGCACCATTGACTTCGCCAAAGAGCTGGACGTGGAGACGATCCAGGTGTCGATTGCGCACGCTTATCCTGGCACAGAGATGTATGACTTTGCCAAGAAGAATGGATTTATCGTCGGCACGGAGCGGATGGTTGACGACGGCGGGCACCAGGTGGCGCAGATTGAATATCCAGGTCTTCCGCGCGAGCACGTAATGGAGATGGTGCACAAGTTTTACGACGAATATTATTTCCGTCCGAAGGCCGTCTTCCGCATTGTTCGCAAGGCCGTGTTTAACGGCGAAGAGCGCAAGCGGCTGTACAAGGAAGCCAAGTCATTCATGAAGCTGCGCGCCGCGCGTAACAAAGCTACCAAAGAGCTGGTGGCCGCAAAGCAGACCGCCAGTGACAAACAGCGCAGGGCTGAAGTCGCCGGAGACTAGAAGCTGATCTCCTGCTTGCCCGAAGGGTCTTTTACGCGAGGAATGTTATGCAGGGAAAAGAAAAAACCGGCAAAGCAGAGCTCATCGGGTATGGAATCGGATTGGCCGCTTTTATTGTGGCTGTGCTGTGGAAGTTCCTGGTGAAATAGCAAACGTTCGATGGAAATCCAGAGTACCCGCTATCGCGCGGGCGGCAGGCGGACCTCCGAGTGATGCTCAAAAAACTCTTTATCTATCTGGCCATCGCCTGCTGCAACGGCGCCGGTGACGTGCTGCTGAAACGCGGCATGGATGAGCTGGGCGAAATCCATCTCAACAACCCCGCGCACATCTTCAGCGCGTTTCTGAATCCATGGATTGTCGTGGGCATTCTGTTTCTTGCTGGATTTTTCTACTCTTACCTTACCGCGCTCTCCTGGGCCGACCTTACTTACGTTCTGCCTGCAACCGCGTTCGGCTACGTGGTGACCGCATTTCTTTCGCGGTTTTTTTTGCATGAAGCCGTCAGCCCATGGCGATGGGCCGGCGTCCTGCTGATTACCGGCGGCGTGGGGCTGGTAGCGCGTGGGCCATCCTTAACGGAGCGCCGCGACACAAACCAACTGGCCGCGCAGAAGGAGCAGCATGAGCTCGCTTAAGCTATGGATCGCCATCGGAATGCTGGTAATGGCATCGAGCGCCGGTGACGTGATGCTCTCCGCGGCGATGAAGCGCATCGGCGACCTCGAAGAGATTCGCGCGAAGAAGGGCCTGCTGGCCGTGGTGGGACATGTGGTCCGGGAAAAGCTTTTTCTGCTCGGACTCTGCTGCCTGATCTTCAGCTTTTTCTGCCTGCTCACGGCGCTCTCCTGGGGAGACGCCAGCCTGGTGGCGCCGGCGTCGGCTTCCCTCACCTATATCTGCTCGGCCATTCTGGCCAAGTTCCTGCTGCATGAGAATGTCGACCGCCGTCGCTGGCTCTCCGCCGCACTGGTCTGCATCGGCGTAATTTTGCTGGTAAAGTAGCCTTCATCCCTCGCGAAGCGAGGGATCCCTATCGCGTGCCGCGCCAACTCCAGGCTCATTGTTCGGCCAGAAAATCTTCCAGCAATCGGTGAAACACTGCCGCCGTTGGCCTCCAGTCACCCTGCATCGCCTTGGCTCCTGCTTGTCCGTAACTTGCATTCGGCCTCGGACGCAACCGGATAAATGGCGGCAAACCATAACGCAACGCCAGGCTGTTGGCCCACAGCCGCGCCGTTCGGCCGTTACCATTGGCAAAAGGATGGATCCTCACCCACTCGGAATGCACCCAGGCACAGAGATCGATAATGGCTGCTAATTGATCGGCATCCGGCGCTTTCCCAAAGGGCAGCACAGCATCTAGCTCTGCCACCAGCGTCTGAAGCTTTGCTTCAAACTGCTTCAACGCCTCGCCCACATCCGCTGGATCAACGCCGTAATTCGTGTCCACCCGCACGTTCACGTTTTCCAGTCCAGGTTCGCCGCGAAACGTGCCGACAAATCGTGCTTCCTGCACTTCGAGGTTTCTCATGGCAATGGCTTGCCATTGCCTCGCCGCTTCTACGGTAGGCTTGTCGCGCTGTTTCGCAGCCGCAGCAATCTCTTCCAGAATTTGTGCGAGATTTGACCTTAGCTGCGGACTGTCTTTGTCCCAGTCAGGCACCTAGAATGTCTCTGATCTTGCTTTGAACCGGGCCAGCCGTCTTGGTTTCTTTCGGCTTAGCTTCCACTATCTCACCCTCAAGCGGATCATCCAGAGTGGCTTCTGACTCCACAAATTCAGCCATTGCCTTCCGGAAACCCGGGTCCCTCTTGCGATAGGCGCGGAGACTTGCCAGGTTCGCTTCCAGGCTGCGCTCTTTTCGTCCCCGCTGGCGAAGATACCCCTTGATGGCCTCATTCAAGAGCTGATTCATCGGGCGTCCCTCAATCCGGCTAAGGTTCTCCAGCGCAACCCGTTCCTCGGCATCGATTCTCAGGGTAAAAGCGGTTCGACTCATGACAACAGCTTATCGCGTAAAACATGTGATGTCAATATAGCGTTTTGACATCACATTATCGCTGCCTACCGAATCCCTTCTCGTCCAATAGTAGTCTTACGGAAACAGCCGCCATCGGGCTGCAAAAAAAGGAAAGACAAGTGGAACTCTTGTCGCGCAAAAAGAAGTTGGCTCACGAAGCTTCCGTCGTCTTTTGAAAATGCCTCAAGACTGCCTCGGTCTGGCTCTTCGTCAGCACCGCGCCCAGCGCTGCTGCGTCAGCCTGTTGGACGGCGCGGACGCTGCCGAAATGCTGGATCAGTCGCTGCCGCGTACGCTCGCCGACGCCGGGGATTTCCAGCAGTTCGGATTTGCGGTCACGCATCTGGCGGCGCTTGCGATGGAAGGTGACGGCGAAGCGGTGGGATTCGTCGCGCACCATCTGGACCAGGTGCAGCACGGGCGAGTGGCGGTCGAGCACCACGGGATCGTCTTCCTGGCCGAAGACGAAGATGATCTCCTCTTTCTTGGCGATGGCGGCCAGAGGCTGGTTGGTGATGCCCAGCTCTTCCAGCGCCTGAGCGGCGGCGTGAAGCTGGCCAAGTCCTCCATCGACCAGGACCAGGCTGGGGAAGGGCTTGTTTTCGTCGCGCAGGCGCTTGTAGCGGCGGGTGATGACCTCACGCATGGAGGCGAAATCGTCCACGCCGGTGACGGTGCGCACGATGAACTTGCGATAGGCATTTTTGTTCATGGCGCCGTCTTCCCAGACCACCATGGAGGCAACGGTCTCCGCGCCCTGTATGTGCGAGATGTCAAAGCACTCAATGCGCTTGGGGATGTCGGGCAGGCTGAGCGCATCTTGCAGCGCCTCCTGCACGGCTTTGGCTTGCGGCTTCATCACGCGGAAGCGCTGGACGAATGACTGCTGGGCGTTCTGCGCGGCCAGGTCGATGAGTGAGCGTTTTTCTCCGCGCTGTGGGACAAGGATCTCGACGCGGCTGCCGCGTTTTTCCGAGAGCAGCTCTTCGAGCTCGGCGCGGTCTTCAAAGTCGACGGGCGAGAGGATGTCTCGGGGAACGTATTGCTGGTCGATATAGACCTGTTTCATCAGGGCGGAGAAGAATTCTCCGGGGTGGAAGGAGGAGACAGGGGCTAAAGCCCTTTTTTCCTCTAAATCACCCGGCACTTGGACCTCGGCTCGCAAGCTCGCCTCGGACCGGCGTACCGGGCTATTTTCATTCGCCGCTAACGCGGCTGGAGATTCATCATGGTGAATTGCAGATGGCTCGGAATTCTCGGCTGGTAAGGGATCGAGATGTATCGTAGGTTCTCGGAAACCCTCTGCTGATGTGGGAGCGATGGCAACTTCCGGCAGCTCTTCCCAGAAGAACTCGCGCCGGTCAAGAATTTTGCCGCCACGGAGGTGAAAGACGTTGACGGCGAGCATGTCATTCTCATAGTGGTAGCCGAAGACGTCCTGATCGTCACCTTCGGCGGCCGCCATGCGCTGTTTCTCCTGGAGCTGGGCGACGGTGGAGAGCATGTCACGGTATCGGGCGGCGCGTTCGTATTCCTGGTTGGTCGCGGCTTCTTCCATGCGCTGGCGCAGAGACTTTGCCAGATCGGTCTGCCGGCCTTCCAGCAGAAGCTGCACATCATGCACGGCCTCCTGATACGCCTGCGGCGTAGTCAGGTCCTGCACGCAGGGCCCCAGACAGCGCTTGATGTAGTACTGCAGGCAGGGCCGCAGATGGTATCGGGTGAGATCGACCTTGCAGGAAGGCACGAGGAAGCTGCGGTGGATGAGATCGACGATGCGGTAAGCGAGGTTGCCGGGAAAATAGGGGCCGTAGTAATTGCTGCCATCTTTCCGCAGGCGGCGTGTTACATAGACCCGGGGATAGCGCTCACCCAGAGTGAGTTTGATGTAAGGATAGGTTTTATCGTCACGAAGGAGGATGTTGAAACGCGGCTTCTTCTGCTTGATCAGGTTATTTTCAAGGGCCAGCGCTTCTTTATTGTTGGCGACAACGATGTAATCGACGTCCACGGCTTCGCGCAGCAGGCTTCCGGTTTTGGCGTTGGCTTCACCCACGCCCTCCTGGAAGTATGAGCGGACGCGGGCACGCAGGTTCTTAGCCTTGCCTACATAAATGACCTCACCTTCGGCGTTTTTATATAGGTAAACTCCGGGCTGGAGGGGCAGGGTCCGGATTTTCTGTATCAGATCCATTGGGGAAAGCTGAGGCTAACTACCTAGATTCTTCCCATAAGGCGCTAGGTGCGTAAAAATTCTACGGTCAGGCACTTGGAACAGTCTGGGAAGAGCCTTAGAATAGGATTCAACCTGTTGATTATAAAACATTTAGTGTAAAATTGTCTTGTACGCGGCATTGGCATGCCAGTTGCTCTTCTTTAGAGTGACTTTATAAGGCGGCATCACCCTGCGCCGCGTGGGTCTTAAGGAGCTTTCCCCATGAATTTGAAATCGAGCCTTTTGGTTCTGCTGGCCGGCACATCGATGATGATCGGCACGGGCTGCACAACAAAGAATTATGTGCGCAAGCAGACCCAGCCAATCGTCGAGAAATCCAACGAACTTGATGCCAGAACAGCCAAGAACAACGCCGCTATTCACGATGTTGATTCTCGCGCAACAGCAGGTATTGCAGGCGCCACCGCCAAGGCCGGCGAAGCCGACCAGAAAGCGCTGGACGCCCGTGGCCGCGCAGATCAGGCCCAGACACTGGCCAACCAGGCCAATACCCGCGTTGACGCTCTGGCCAACCAGGTTGCCAATCTGGATAACTATCGCCCCGTGGCAGAGACCTCAGTACACTTTGCTTTCAACAAGGCTGATCTGACCCCGAAAGCAAAGACCGCCCTGGACCAGTTGCTGGCTGAAATCCCCAACACCAAAGGCTATCTGGTGGTGGTGGAAGGCGGCACTGATTCCGTTGGTCCAGCCAACTATAATTACAAGCTGAGCGAGCGTCGCGCTGATTCCGTGGTGCAGTATCTCTCGTCCAAGAGCATTCCAGCGCACAAGATTTATTTGATCGGCTTGGGCAAGGACAAGTACGCCGCTGAAAACAACACGGCTGACGGACGCGCGAAGAACCGCCGCGTGGAAGTGCGTTTGATGACGAACGTGGCCGGTACGGAAACACCAAGCTCTGCGCAGAGTACCGCTCCCAACCCGAGCCGGTAGTCTCACCTCCCCCGGGACACTTGCGCAGACAGAGGCCGCCAGATTTCTGGCGGCCTTTAAATTTTGTTTAACGCCAGCCGCTGCGGGCGCAAGTTCTCAGATTTGGGGCGATCTTCATAATAGGCGGTCTTCCCCATAGAATAATTGGATATGAAGTCCCGTTCTCATATTTTTGCCGCATTCCTCCTGGTCGGGCTCATGAGCCTACTGATGCCCGCGCCGCGCGCCGCAGCCCAGAATAGCCCTGACGATCAGCCTCATATCCAGCCGCGCACCACGCCGACGCCTACGCCAACTCCTCGCGCCAGCCAGCCGTCACAGAAGCCGCAGGACGGCTATGAACGTCCGCCGTTTCCCGGTGACGCGTCTCCGACGCGGCCGAACGATCCTTCGCCCAAGGCGCATGACGACAAGTATGAACGGCCTCCTTTCCCCGGTGATGCGCCTGGAACCAGTCCGACAGGCGCCAGCGCCACGGGCGAGAGTTCCAGCCGGGATTCGCTGATCGACTTGAACAGCCGCGCGGAAAAGGAAGAACCAGCGACTAAGGAAGATGAGTCCGTCCTGCAGCCCTGGGACCCGCACAAGGCCGCCAAAGACGTTGAGGTTGGGCAGTGGTACCTGAAGCTGAAGAACTATCGCGCGGCGCTGGAGCGCTTTAATCACGCGCTGACCTACAAGCCGAACGATGCCGAGGCCATCTACGGTCTGGCGATCACGCAGGAAAAACTTGACCTGCTCTCGCTGGCCGACCAGAACTATCGCAAGTATCTGGAGATCCTGCCTAACGGTCCCAAGGCCAAGGAGGCCGAGGAGGGGTTGAAGCGCATTGGGCCGCATGTGGCCATGCGCAAATCCGGAGACTCCAACGCCGACCCAGTGAAGCTCGCGGCGCACGATATTGACGTAGGTGAGACCTACCTTACCGGCAATCACTTTGATGCCGCGCGTGAACGCTTTGAAGACGCCTTGCGGCTCACGCCGGACAATCCGCTCGTATGGTTCCGGCTGGCCCAGGCTCTGCAAGGCATGCAAAGGCTCGACCCCGCGCGGCTCTACTACAAAAAATATCTTGAGGCTCAGCCCAAAGGAAAATTCGCCGGCAACGCCAAAAAAGCGATCGGGCAAATTGATTGGGTCCTGGGAAAATAGCCCTGCTGAAAAAAATAGCCCTGCTCGGAAAGCAGCTACTCTTTGCGCAGAAATGTTCCTGAACTGGCGTCCACCAGCACAGTGAGCTTGCCGGTTGATTCGCTGCCGCCATAGATCACATGCCAGCGCAGCTGGTTCGATTGCATGTCCCAGTCCAGCCGATACCCGACGGAGACTTTGGGATCTTTTTCTATCACCTGTTTGCCGCCATGCTGCTGTGCCACTTCAAAAGCCTGGTCCGTATCTATCTTGAGGTAATTCAGGTCAAACGAACGCGCCGCACGGTTTGCCGGATTGTACGTGTCTTCCACTCCGTGGTTCACGCCGCGCGGTCCGTCTTCGGTGGCCATCCCAGCCCAGGTAAACGGCTCCGCTTTTTGCCGCGAAGGAGACGCAAACAGCGCGCGCCAGAAGTTCGCTTTGCCATCATGGCCGTTGCTGTCTTTCAGGTTCGTGGATTCCAAACGGACCGGCTGAGCGTCCGGCGACCAGAAGCGCGCAGGCGCAAGCATCTTTTGCAGTGCGAATCGTCCGGTCTCAAACTGGACGGCCGTCTGCTGGCTCTCTTTGCCTGCCGGAGCTTTCGTGGGCTCAGAGTTGCACCCCAGGCACAAAGCTGCCAAGGCAAGGACCGCGGGCAATCCGATTTTCTTTATCAATTTCATGTTGGCTGGTGTGGTCAGGATCACTCCATTCTAGACGGATAAAGCGAAGGAATGGATGTACGAAGGTGCATGTATCGCGCTGATACCAGCGTATTACTCGCTGGACAGCCCCGCCTTGCGCGCCTGCTCCTGCAGGTCCGCGAGCTTCTGCTGGGCGGCATCCAGGGCCTGTTTTTTGGCGTCGATCTCTGCTTGCTCTTTGCGGGAATCTTCCGCAAATTTGGCCTGGTCGCGCAACATGGTGCCTGCATCGGCATAAAAGGCGGCAGCACGAAGCCGCGACTCACGCTGGGCGACATCAAGTTCGCGCTGCAGCGTGGCAATCTCTTTCTTCTGTGTATCAATCTGCTTCTTCAGCTCTTCGTTCTTTTGCTTCTGCGCGTCCGCAGTATCTTTCTTCGGCGCATCCTTCGCATCGGCTTCTTTGGCGTCAGCGGCCTTGTCGTCGGTTTTTTTGTCGTCAGTCTTTTTCGCGGTATCCGGTTCAGAGCTGGTGGAAGGCGTGGACCTGCGCGGCATCGTGTCATCGTCCAGCTTGACCGCGCTCGTACTGGAGCGCTTCTTGGCGCGGTTAGCGCGGGCTGCATCGCCCAAAGATTGCTGGGAAGAAGATGGCTGGGAGGAAGATTGCTGGGCAGAAGATTGCGGTACAAACACTGCCGCCGCGAACGCGCACATCACGAGCATCAGAAAAAGCTTTTTCATAGAGGACATCAACCTGGATCGTTCTGTCTATTATTCTACAGCTTGCTTGTCAGACGATTCTCCTGCTTTCGCGGGGTGGAAACGATAGGGTAAACGCCATACCGGACTGAAGTAACTTCTGTTATGTCGCTTCGCTCCAAACCGCCCACGAGGCTCACCGGTATACGATCCTTCTGCACCTGAATCAGCCGGCTCGGCGCGCAAGTCGGCCTTGCCGGCGTTCGCCCCTTGCAATATCGCTTCGCCCACACCGCCCCCACGAGCCTTCACACCCATCTTGGATCGGCTCCTGTAGCAGGCCGCTCGCCACGTGGTCGGACTCGCGGTAAAATCCAGCGCTAGCTCTGCTCCATGAAGATCAGTATTGAATCGTTTTTCAATGGCAAGGTTTGCGAGAAATATCAATGCCCAGGCCCCAAACCGGAGATGCGCAGGTACCAATGGACGAGCGCTACCCCCCAAAAAGCTGAAACCAGGGCCGCCATGCCCAGAAACACGCCGAAAGGAATTTCAAAATTGCGGTAGATCAGGATCGCCGAATTCCACGCGCGGCTGCGCGAAACGCCGGCAGCTTCAGAAGAGTGTCTCCTTCGCCGGCGCAGCAGGCGCTTCTGCCACACCCACAAGATCAGAAAGATGCCAAAAAAGCTGCCGATCACTGAACCCACTACCAGCACCAGCAGCGTGAACTTCACACCCAGAAACGCGCCGATCAGCGCCATCAGTTTCACGTCGCCACGGCCCATGCCTTCCACACCGCGCACCGCTTCATACAGCAACGCCACGCCCCAGATAAAGGCCGCGCCCAGCACCAGGCCGGCAATCGAGTTGATCAGCGAGAGAACATGCCAGTTGTCGATGGCGGGAAGGAAGGAGCGCGCCGGGCCTTCCAGAGGCACAAACACGCTGAAGAACAATCCCAGGGCGATCCCCGGCTTGGTCAGCAAATCAGGCAATAGCTTGGTTTCCGCATCAGTAAAGATCAGGCCAATCAGAAGGAATGACAGAACGCACAGCTTGGCGGCAATCCAGAACTCGTTCGGCATCACATCAAACTGCCACTGTTGCTGGATCAAACGGGCCAATGCCGGCGCATTGAAGTATGACGCCGCAAAGAGCGCCCCCGTCAGCAATTCCACCGCGGCGTAGCGGGGAGAGATGGGGGCCTTGCACTTGCGGCACCTGCCTCCCAGCATGATCCAGCTCAGCACCGGAATGTTGTCATAAGCGGCGATGGGCGCTTCACACGCCGGACAGGCCGAGCGCGGGCTCACTACGGAGATCTCCCGCGGCATGCGGTAGATGCACACATTCAGAAAGCTGCCGAAAACCAGCCCAAACAGGAAAAATGCTGCGGCAAGAAAATAAAAGCTTCCGGCAAAATCAAGAGTATTCAGGGCGCACTCCCGCTCAATGTGACTCGAGGGAAATTATACGCAAGAGGAATTTGGCAGGTAGGTAAACTTGAGGAGTTGGGCAAATGGAAGGAATTTCATAAATGAGTAAATGCGTAAATTTAGTAATTGGGTAAGAAAATTGGTAAATCAGTAAATTTGTGACTGGGTAATTCGAAGAGCCCCCGTCAAGAATCGATTCTTCATTCACCAAATTACCAATTTACTCATTTACTTAATTATCTTCCGGAATCCTCAGAATGTGTCCGGCGAGAACCGGAACTTTCGGATTTCCCGGCGGCAGCTCTCCAGTCCAGTTGATCTGCTTGCGGTTGGCCAGACGCATCTCCGGATCAAGAGACTTCCAGCCCGCGCCATTCTGCTCACGGACCGCCATGTTGAATCCCATCTGATTGCCATCCTGCTCGGCATTAATCCACTCGAACAGGGAAGCTTCAAGCTCCTCGGCCAGGGCTTCCTGGGGCAGCAGGCAAAGGACCCACTGGTTGCGCGTGTCCTGTGAATAAGCTCCATGGCCTACACCCGGTACGGCGTTAACCACCTTTGCGCCATGTTCCTTGGCGACCTTTACAGTTTCATCCTTGGAACCATGGTCCACCACAATGACCTCATCGCAGGGACGCAGAGAATCCAGGGCGCGCCCAAGCGAGCGCGCGCTATTGCAGGTATGAATCAGGGCGCTGATCTTGGTCTTAGGCATTGGGTCTTAGCCATCGGGTCTTTAGCCATCAAGTCTTTGATTTTGAGCATCAGGGTTGTAGCCACCTGATCCAGGCCATATGAATGTTAGATGCTGCTTTGGAGGATCGAAAAGTGCATAGGGGCTTTTCTTTCACCTTCGGCTCAAGCTTACAGTTGGGGCTTCCCGGGGCTGACAGGTATGGCTCAGATACTGTTCAGCATCACGGCACATCATCTGGCACTTATGGCAGCGAATCGGGCCTTTCACAACCGCTTTGGGTCGCACACCCGGTGGAGTGTTTACCTTGAATGGGCTCATAGATACACATTACTCCCTGAGGGCCCGGCTGCAACATAAATCGCAAAGCAGCCCTTCGGCGAGGCCGACTTGCGCGCCGAGCCGCTTGCGTTAGGAGCAGGACACACTGACCACGTTCCAGACGGTTTGGAGCGAAGCGATAAAATGGTCAGTCCCAGCGGCGAGGCCGGCTTGCGCGCCGAGCCACTTGCGTTTAGGAGCAGGGCACACTGACCACGTTCCAGACCCTCAAAGCGGTTTGGAGCGAAAGCGACAAAAAAATGAAACGCCGCCCCTAGAGGCGGCGCTATTAGATGGACATGTACCCATGCCCCAGACTCTTAAAGCGGTTTGGAGCGAAGCGACAAAGCTAGCGGCCAGCTCCCGGTGTTACCGTGATCGGGCTCTGCAACTGGAACGCGATAATGGCTTCCGGCCGCAGGACGATCTGCTGGCCCTTGGTCGCCGCGGAAACGCCGGTTCCTGCGCCCGCGCCGGCTGCCGCGCCAATGGCTGCGCCTTTACCGCCGCCAAAGATGCCGCCCAACACTGCGCCCACAGCCGCGCCGCCGCCGACTTTGGCTGCGGTCGATTTACCGCGGCCGCTGCCAGACTTGCTCCACTGGCTCGTCTGCACGCTATAGCTTCTGCCGTTCATGGTGAGTTTGGTCAACTCCAGCGTAAGCACGGATTGCCCGGCAAAACGTCCGGCGGACTTCACCTCAACCACACGGCCCTCAACATCGGCGGTGGTGGGAATCACCGTCTGCTCGTCCATGGATACCGGTGCGGAGATTGATCCGTGGAACACATCACCCACTTGCGCCTTTTCCGAGTTCACCTCGTCATTCAGGCGGACGCTCAACTGCGTTCCGGCTGGCACGGTAAATTTCTGCGGGGCCGGAGGAGCAACAGGCGCGGCGGGCGCGCTTGATTGGGCCGAGTCATTGCTGCTGTTCGCGGGAACCGTGGTGCGCAAGCCGCTGTCGCCGCCAGACGATGGCCGCGAAGTGGTTGCTTTACGCGTGCTCGGAGAAGGACGCCGCTCTTCTCTCATGGCAGGCGGAGGATTGTTGCTGGCCTGAGTCTGCTGTTGCGCGCTTTGATCAGCGGCAGAAGCCGGCGCCACTTCCAGATTGTTCACAACCGTCTTTACGCCTTCTACCTGCGCCGCGTCATTGGCGGCTGCATTACGCGCTGCGTCACTGCTGACGCTCCCGGTGAGCGTTACGGTCCCGCCATTGACATTGATATTGAGTTGTTTGTCGGGAACATTGCTGTCCCCATTGATCTTGTTCTGGACGTCCGACGCGACCTGCGCATCCGTGCGACTACCCACACGCGAGCAGCCCACTGCCAGCAGCGCCAGGGAAACCAGGACCACCCAAAGATTTCGCTTCATAAACATTGCTCCTCTATATTGTTGGTGGCGTTTATCTAGTTAGATGCAGAGCAGCTGGAGTCGACTGCATCCAACTGTAAAATTCTGTAAGTCAACAACTTACGTCATTCTTACCACGAAAAGAATGCACCGGCCAGTGCACTACACTCTGCTTTTCCTATTCTAACCCCGCACCATCGCCACAGTTGCTGAATTCAGCCTTAGTTGCCCTCCTCGGAAACACTTAACCCCTCACCCTTTGCGCCCGCAACCGGTGAATCCACGCGGTTTAACGCCAAATATTCTGGTCATTGGCCCAACGTCACACGTGGAGCCCTCCCGCAGCATTTTCAACTGGTCTACGGTGACAGGAGGGTTTTTGAGCAGGGTCTGCGCAACCGCCGCACCAGCGAACATCAGCGGCATGGGAACATGCACAGCCGGCTTGCGCACACCGGCACACCGAGCGATCTCAGACAATACCTCGTTCAGCGTCAACTCGTCGGCGCCGCCAAGTTCAACAGTCTGGTTGGTTGCGGCTTCAGCCGTGAGTGCGCGGGCAAAGCACGTGGTTACGTCATCGATAAAGACCGGCCGGAATTTTGGCTTGCCGTTACCGGGAACAGGCCGGAAGAGCGGGGCCGAGCGCATGGTCTCCATCATCTGGGTCACAAAGCCGTCACCTTCACCAAAGATCAAAGACGGTCGCAGGATGCAATACGGTATGCCGCTACGCCGGAGCTCCTCTTCTCCCTTCCACTTTGTGGTTTGGTAGGCGGCTGGGCCGTCCGCGCGCACGCCCAGCGCAGACATCAGGATGAAACGTTTGATACCCGCGAGCTTTGCCGCTTCCACCACGTTGCGCGTGCCAATATGATGAACGCGCTCGAAAGTATTCCGTCCCTTCTCCACGATGATGCCGACCATATGAATCACCGCGTCACAGCCCTGCATGCCTTGATCAAGACCAGGGCCATCTACTACGTCGCCAGCCACAGGCTCAACTTTTGCTTCTTTCAAGGCGCCGGCTTTCTCCGGTTCACGGACCAGCGCACGCACGCTGTGGCCTTCAGCCAGTAATCGCTTCAGCATGTTCCGTCCGACAAAGCCGGTCGCGCCAGTGAGAAAGACTTTCATGGAAACCATTCTAACCGTGCCCCTGCACGGCTTTTTTCTTTAGTCTCGAGCGAAGCGAGAAACGTCTATGCCAAACAACTCATCATGCGCAAGCCGGGCTCGTTTAAAGCGGGAGTCGAATTTATCGCAAAAAGCCGTATATTTGCACCATGTTGATTATTCTGGGCGGTCTGCCCGGTGTGGGAAAGACTGCAATCGCTCGCGAACTGGCCCGCCAGTTGCGCGCTGTGCATCTGCGTATTGACTCAATTGAGCAGGCGATCCGGAATTCTGAGGCGCTCAGCCGTCCTCTCAACGATGCTGGATACCGGGTTGGCTATGCAGTAGCCCTGGACAACATCAGCGTCGGTAGAACGGTGATTGCAGACTCGGTCAATCCGCTTGCGATCTCCCGCAATGCGTGGGTGGAAGTGGCCAAACGCGCCCAGGTCAGCGCCATTGAAATCGAAGTTGTGTGCTCTGATGCCAGGGAGCATCAACGCCGGGTAGAGAACAGAACTACTGATATTCCCGGATTGATACCACCCATGTGGCAAGAAGTGGTTTCCAGAGATTACCAGCCGTGGGATCGCGAGCGTATTGTGATTGATACCGCAATACGTAGCGTTAAGCAGGCCGTCACGATGCTTCGAAAAATTCTGCCGGAACCGTAGTTGGATAGAGAGTAGCTGGATTGGAACGGGAGCTGATCTGCCTGTCCTCCCAAGGCAGGCAAAAACGGGAAAAAATGACCCCGCCAAAACGTCCATTAAGTGGCTCTATTCCCTTCCAATGTGATAAAAATTTCGTTCTCTCTTTTTATGTCCCTGCGAATTGCGCGTGGTGTCTACAATCCGGAGAAGGACCGTTTTCACTACTACGTGTCTTTCAAACCCACGCTCGACCCCACGGTCGAAGAGCGCGGCGCCGAACAGCGCCATCCCATCGATGTGGCGCTCTCCGTAACCGAAACGGGCGAACTGGCTGACCTGGCCTTTAGCCTGCCTCAGCCTTGCCGCAGCCGCAGATCTCTTGAATATCTCAGCAAGACGCAATCCGCCAGCATGGTGGAGGAGCGGGTCTTTATCACCGTTCCGGACTTGAGTGGCGACTCCGTCCTTCAGGGCAAAGGCAATCTGGAACTGGATGGATTCGGGAGAATCATCGGGTTGGAAATCAGCTAACGCGGCGGAGGGTGAGTACCTGTTTCATTGCAGGCCCTTAGTTCCGCCTAATACCCTGCCTTTTTTTCTCATATCTCTCGTCTCACCAATGCCTTAACTCCCAAATCATGCGTGAATTCAGCTACTCTGCTTGGTTTCTGTCGGGTAACGCTCTCAAAGGCCCTAAGAGTCCTGACCGATTTCTTCCTTGGCGCGCTTCCCTCATAGTCACTCCATGAACCGCTCACAGGTAACATCCATCGCAGGAAAGTTGTTTATCGTGCTGGCGCTGCTTCTCGGCGTATCCGCATTCGCCCAGATCCCCCGCTCCAGGCATGTGTACATAGTGGCGGAAGAAAACCGTAGTTATGAACGGATTGTCGGCAGCGCCTCAATGCCCTATTTAAATAGCCTGCTGGCCAAGGGCGCAGTGGCCACGCAGTTTTATGCCAACATGCACGGATCGCTGGAGAACTACCTGTGGGTCACCGCCGGCCAGTACCTCACCCACAATAATGACACCCTGGCGGTCTTCAACGTCGATAACATTGATCGCCATCTGCTGATGAACGGCATGACCTTTAAGTCATACGCGCAGTCGCTTCCGTATGCCGGCTACACCGGGCTCTATTCGGGCGCGTACATGAAGCGGCACGCTCCTCTGCCCTACTACACGGATATGGCCAATAGCAGCCTGATCAAGAACCATGTCTCCAGCACCGAACTGGCGAAGGACATCGCCAACGGCACGCTGCCGAACTTTGCCTTCATCACGCCCGACGGAAACCATGACATGCATAACTGCGGCACTGATTTGGCCGCATGCCTCTCCACCGCAGACCAGTGGCTGAAGAGCAATATCGGACCGCTGCTGGCCAGCCCTCCGTTTCAGCCGGGCGGCGACGGCATCCTGATTATCTGGGCTGACGAAGCCGACCTTGGCTCCGACAACCGCTGCAGCGCCACCGTGCTCAGCGGTTGCGGTGGCCGAATCCTGGTAGCGATGATCGGCCCGCAGGTAAAAGCCGGTTACAAATCCACGACTACCTATCATCATCCGAGCGTCCTGCGCACCATGCTGGCAGCCCTGGGCACCACCGCAAACTTCCCCGCGGCCGCCAACACCGCGCCGGACATGCGCGAATTCTTCAAGGGCAACGCCGGCACCGGTACCGGCACCGGCACCACAGCTGGCGCGATCAAGATTTCTGCTCCCACTGCCAGCACGGTTACCGGTCCTGGCGTGCATGCAGTGGCCGATGCCACAGCTGCGAACCCGATCACATTCATGCGCATCTACGTCGATAACGTCAGCGCCGCTTCCGTTTCCTCCGGCCACATCGACACAACTCTCACCCTGTCCAAAGGAACGCATGCGCTGGTCTTCCAGGCCTGGGACAGCAAAGGCAACGTTTACAAAGCCCCCAAAACAATCACGGTGCAGTAAAGGCGCAATGCCAAAGCACGGGGCACGAAGGCACGCGAAGGAAAAGTAGCAATGAAAGCAAGCAGGAAAGCCTTTGCGTACATTCGTGCCCTTCTTTTCTTCTCATCCTGCACTGGATTCACGCTAAAATCAGCTCAATGGTCCACTCCCAGCTCTCTGGCTTTGTCCTTGCGGGCGGCAAGAGCACGCGTATGGGGCAGGACAAAGCTGCGGTTACACTGAACGGACGCACGCTGCTGGAGCATGCGCTGGCGGCCTTGCGTGAAGTGTGCCGTCACGTGGCCATCCTGGGCAGCCATGAGCTCTATGGCGCGCTGGCCCCGGTGTATGAAGATATCTTTCCCGGATGCGGGCCGCTGGGCGGAATCCATGCCGCGCTCGCAGGCTCGCAAACGCAGTTCAACCTGATCATCGCTGTCGATACGCCGTTTCTCGCCCCGGCATTTCTCTCTTATCTGGCGGATAGGGCCACTGCCAGCGGCGCGATTGTTACCACGCCGGAAATCGACGATTACACGCAGCCGCTCTGCACGGTTTACTCGCTCGATTTCCTGCCCATTGCGGAGAAGGCATTGCGTCTGGGCAACTACAAGATTGTCCCTCTCTTTCCCAGGGACCGGACGCTCGTGATCAAAGAGTCTGAACTGCGGGGGTTTGCCTTCGCCGCCGATATGTTCGAAAATCTAAACACCCCGGACGATCTGGCGCGCGCGCGTCGCCGCTTTTCCGGACAGGACACATGAGCGAGCATCCCATCCAGCCACCGCAGGAGCGGCACAAACCATACTGCGAGTTCCAGCACGTCTGCAAAGCGTTTGGCGATAACCGGGTGCTGGAGGACGTGAGCTTTCAGGTCTATCCTGGTGAAACGCTGTGCATTCTTGGTCGCAGCGGCGTGGGCAAATCCGTGTCACTCCATCACATCATGGGGTTCCTCAAGCCTGACTCCGGCCGCGTGGTGGTTGCCTTTGAGGACATCACGGACTACACAGAACCGCAGCTTCAGCATATTCGCAAAAAGGTGACCATGGTGTTCCAGAACGGCGCCCTCTTTGACTCGCTGAGCGTGGGTGAGAACGTGGCCTTTCCGCTGCGCGAGCGCCATGATCTGGATGAGGAACAGATTTATCAGATAGTCGACGGTCTGCTGGACATGGTGGGCGTGAAAGCCATGCGCGACCTTCTGCCATCTGATCTTTCCACCGGCATGAAGCGCAGTGTTGCGATTGCCCGCGCGCTGTCAGCACAGCCGGAGTGCATTCTCTATGACGAGCCGACAACCATGGTCGATCCGCTGATGGCACAACTCCTCGGCGACCTGATCCAGAAACTCAAGCACCAGCTCAAACTCACCAGCATCGTGGTAACGCATGACATGCGTCTGGCCAAAAAACTGGCGGACCGCATTGTCTTCCTGCACGAAGCACGCGCTATTTTTGTGGGATCTGTGCATGAGATGGAGCGGTCCAATGAAGAAGTAGTGCAGGAATTTCTGAAACTGGATGAATTGATTGTGCCTGGACGGGATGATGGGTATCAGGCGTATACGTAAGATTTGAAATTTAGAAATTTGAAATTCAAAATTTCAAATCTATGTCTTGACGCCTCGTTTCTCCAGCACTGCCAGCAAACTGTTTCTCGCCTGCGAGCTAAGCCTTCCGTTCCGCAGCACGTCTTTAACCAGATTCACAGGAAGTTCGCCCGCCAGCTGAATCATCCGCGCCGGTGGAGTGTTCTTGTTTCCCAGCAGGGCGGCTTTTACATCGTTACGAAATGACCATTTCTGGTGGCGTGACACTACGGGGGCCAGCAGCTCCGTTCCATGCTCGGCTTTCAATGCTCTTACGATGAAGATCTCCGTCATCTGCGGATTGGCCAGCGCCGCTTTCATGATGCGCTCTTCTTTATCCAGCAGCAGTGCCGCTGCCACGCGGCCTGAACTCCGTATAGCGAGGGTGGAACGTTCTCCGGAAGAGATGTTCGCCAGCTTGCTGATGAGGACCTCTTCCGCCGCGCGTTTCACATCCGGAGCGACCGTGGGCAGCAGCGCCACCTGCATCAGCTCGAAAGTGTGAAGATGGCGGATGGTTGGCACCGACACATGCCGCGGAGTCCGCGGATGCATCACCATGGCCATGCGCACTTTGCGCAAGCGGCCCAGCTGGCCGTTTTTGCTCAGTGCTTCCAGGGCTTCACGCGGCAGGTCACGATGGTTGAGCAATGCCAGCGCCAGATCTTCCGTCAGACGCGGATCGCCTGCCACTGCGATAAGAATTTCCAGGGAAGAATCATGGACCAGCCGTTCCAGGTCGGCATCAGCGGGTAAGACGATCTTCCTGGCTTCGCTTCGGACCCTTGGCGGCTCGGGCTGTTCCGGCGCTTCCTGCGAGCCTTCGTGTTCGCTAGAGGGAAGCTCGCCTGCAAAAGATTCGCTCATCGCCTGACTCCGCGCTGCGCGGCAATCTCCAAGGCGCCCAGTACCGGACGCACATAAGCAAAGCTGACGGCGGCTTGTGGCTGCTCTACCTTCATGGAATCTTTAAATGACTGGCGCACCAGCGGCGATCCCTGCAACACCCCGCCCGCCAGCGCTACCGGAACCACTCCTCCGGTGGGCCACAGCCGTTTGATGACTGCGCTTGCCAATCCGGCCAGCGCGTTGCCGGCGCGTTCAGCGATCACGCGCGCGCCGGCATCACCCTGCTCCGCCGCGTTAATCACCGGTCCAGCCAGCTCCGGGAACCTTGGCTCAGAAGCGTTCGCCAGACGGATTACCTCTTCCGGCGCAACCTTCCAGAAATCAGCGATTGTGGCCAGTAGTCCATTGCTCTTGCCGAAATCGAAAGCGTGCAGCGCTTCAGCCACGGCCTCTCTCCCCACCCAGAATGCCGAGCCTTCATCGGAAACGTTGGGCCCCCAGCCGCCGGCGCGCGCAGTTTCTCCACCCTGGTTGCGCCCAAAGGCGATGGACCCAGTGCCCGAAATAACCAGCACACCGGGCGATGTGCCGAAAGCAGCACGGTGCGCAATCACATGGTCGCCGGCAACGTAGATGGTTGCCTCCGGCATAAGCTCACGGATAGTTTGCTGCGCCCAGTGCACCGCCTCCGCCAGAGAGGCCCCGGCCATGCCGATGCATACATGCTGCATGCCCTGCGCGTTAACGCCTGCGGCTTCACATGCCTGGCGGATCACGGTCTGCAGATTCTCACGGCCCCGGTCTTTACCCACGCGCGCCAGCTTGCAACTGGCCCCTGTGGCTTGGCCCAGCAGCTCCGCGCCGTTGCTCACCGCGCAGTCTGTCTTGGTGCCTCCGGCATCGATTCCCAGGTACAGTGGCATGATTGGACTTTAATTCATCTTCTAACAACTTTTACTTTTGCTTTCAACCATTTTTCCCGAATAATGGCTTGGCAGACAAAACCCTTCATGCGACTGCAAATTGTAGACCTGGCCATCATCGCTGTATATCTGATTAGTATCACTTTTTTTGGACTAAGGTTTCGCAAGTCCCAAAGGTCACTGCGCGACTATTTTTTGGCCGACCGCAATATACCCTGGTGGGCCATTGCGCTTTCGATTGTTGGCGCGGAAACCAGCACGCTCACGGTCATTGGCACGCCGGGTATTGCCTATGGAGGCAACTTCGGCTTTCTGCAACTCGTCTTCGGTTACCTGCTCGGCCGCATCGTGGTTAGTCTGATCTTCATTCCGCAATACTTTCGCGGTGAAATGTTCACGGCCTATCAGCTGATAGACCGCAGGTTTGGGAAAAAATTACACCGCATTACCGCCGGTGTCTTTCTGGCCACACGGGCCGCTGCTGAAGGCGTGCGCGTGTGGGCTGTCGCCATTGTGATCAGCATCGCTCTTGGGACGGGTGGGGTCGCTTCCGTGGCCATTGTGATGGCGCTCACGCTAATTTACACCTTTGAAGGCGGCATGGCGGCGGTAATCTGGACTGACGTCGTGCAACTCGCCATCTACGTCGGCGGAACCATTGTTGGTTTTGTAACTTTGCTGCACCTGGTCCCCGGAGGATGGCCGGTCATCCATTCCGTTGCTGCGGAAGCCGGCAAGCTGCAAGTGCTCGATTTCTCGTTCAATTTTTTCAAGACCTACACTTTCTGGGCGGGGCTGATTGGCGGCATGTTCCTGAATACCGCCACGCACGGCACAGACCAGTTGATGGTCCAGCGGCTGCTCGTGGCCCGCAACCAGCGCGACTCCAAGACCGCTTTGCTCTTCAGCGGCGTGGTGATTCTGGTGCAATTCTCTTTGTTCCTGCTGGTAGGCGCCGGACTCTGGGTCTTCTACCGCATGTTTCCTTTCGGCGGACACTTCGCCACGAATGACTATGTTTTCCCTACGTTCATCGTGCAACAGATGCCGCGCGGGGTTTCCGGCCTGCTGATTGCCGCCATATTGGCGGCGGCCATGTCGAACCTGAGCGCCGCGCTCAACTCGCTCTCTTCCACCACCATGATTGACTTTTACCTTCGCTGGAAGCCGGAAACATCTGATGGCAAGCGGCTCGCGCTTTCACGCATTGCCACGGTGGTATGGGGCGTGGTGCTTTTCGGACTGGCGCTGGCTTCGCGCTATGGCGGCAACGTGCTGGAGAAAGGTCTCACCATCGCTTCCCTGGCCTATGGCGGATTGCTGGGAGTGTTTCTGCTGGGGCTGGTAACGAAGCGCGCTAAACAGAATGGCGCAATTGTTGGTATGCTCTGCGGGCTGGCCCTGAACATTTATATCTGGGGATGGACTCATATCGCCTGGACCTGGTACGTAACGTTTGGCTCGATCACGACGTTTGTTGTGGGATATCTGGCAAGTCTTCTGGAGGCCGATACGGATGCAAACCGCGCCCAAACCAGTACCTGATTTATTGCGCGAGTTGAACGTCTGGCACGCTGTGGCCATTGTGGCCGGGACCATCATTGGCAGCGGCATCTTCCGCGTGCCCGGCGAGATGATGAAAGACGTTGGCTCCGCCGGAATGGTTTATCTGGTCTGGATCGTCGGCGGGGTGCTCTCTTTTGCCGGCGCTCTGACTTATGCCGAACTCGGCGCCATCAAGCCCTGGGCCGGCGGCGAGTATGTTTACATCCGTGATGCCTATGGTCCTCTTCCCGCGTTTCTCTATGCCTGGACCTGGTTTCTGATCGCCAAGCCCGCGTCCATCGCCTCCGTGACCACCGGCATCGTGGACGTTCTGGGTACGTTTCCCAGTCTCAGCTTTCTTGCCGGACATATTTTCTCGATCCATCTGGGTGCAAAGACTCTCGCGATCACGAACGGAACGCTGGTGGCAATCGTGGCAACGGTCCTGATTTCCGCGCTGAATTATGTCGGCGTGAAAAAAGCAGGCAGCTTTCAACTGGTGTTTACGGCGCTGAAAGTTGGGATGATCATCGCCATCATCTTTATCGGTTTTACCGCGAGCACCGGGGGCTGGGGAAACTTTCACACCACTTTTCTTGGCGCAAAAGGGGGCATGGCTGGATTCATGGCAGCGCTGGTCGCCGCGCTCTGGGCTTATGACGGCTGGAACGATCTCAACATGGTGAGCGGAGAGATCAGCAATCCCGGCCGCAATATTCCCATTGCGCTCATTGCCGGAGTTGCTCTGGTAGCGGTGCTTTATATGGGCATCAACGCCGCGGTGCAGTATGTAATTCCGGCCAGTGCAATTGCCGGCGCAAAAGTTCCTGCGTCACTGGCAACGCAGATTGCCATTGGATCATTGGGCGCGGCTCTGGTCTCCGCCGGCATGGCCTTCTCAATGTTTGTAACTCTCAACGGCACCATTATGAGCGGCGGCCGCGTACCGTTTGCCATGGCGCGAGACGGATACTTCTTTAAACAGCTTGGCGAAGTCCATCCGCGCTTCCACACGCCCGCGCTGGCGATCATGGTCCAGGCCGTCATGGCGATCGTGCTCCTGCTGGTAGGCGGCGCCTTCAGGGATTTAACGGCGCTGGCGATTTTTGCCGAGTGGCTCTTTTACATGGTCGCCGCCAGCACGATCTTTGTTTTTCGTAAACGCGAGCCGGACACGCCAAGACCATACCGCACATGGGGATATCCAGTGGTGCCAGCGCTGTTCATTGTGGCCGCGGGCATTCTGCTTTACTACACGCTGATGGACCCTGAAAACCGGCAGAATTCATTCGCTGGTACGCTGATTATTCTTGCAGGAATACCAGTGTATTGGTACTTTGCGCGACAGAAAAAAGTACAAGAGAGCGCAGCAAAATAAAACACACACATGGCCAGCGCAATTTCTCCCCGCGAGCAAAACACACAACCCAATGCAGGCGTGTGCGCGGAATGCGGCACGCCGCTTTCCGGCTCGTTCTGCTCCCAATGCGGAGAACACGCACTTGACCGCCATGCACTGACTCTGGCGCATTTCCTCCAACACAACCTGCTCCATGAACTCAGCCATGTTGATGGCAAAATCTTCAGCACTTTCCGTTATCTGCTGTTTCGTCCGGGATTTTTGACAGTGGAATATTTTGCCGGGCGTCGGCGCAGATATATCAACCCTGTACGGCTGCTGCTGACTTGCCTGCTCATACTTGCTCTGCTGCCAAGTCCGGGCAACATGATCATGTCCATTGGCAAGGTAAGGCTGAACCTTCTGCCGCCCGGACCTCCTTCAGCAAACAACATCAAAGACACAATCGACAAGCTGGATGTGCTTGGCATTCTTGGCGGGCTAATGGCCCGTGAGGCCCAACACAAAGATCTGCAGGCAAAGTCCTCAGTAGAAAAGTTTAATCACGAGTTAAAGACCTACGTGACGGTGCTCTCCTTCAGCATTGTGGTTCTGATGGCAATATTTCTGGCCTTGCTCTATCACCGGCGCAGGCCGCTGTTTGTTGAACATCTGGTATTCAGCCTGCATCTTGCTTCTTTTGTAGTCCTGTTTAGCTCTGTGCCGGGCCCATTGTTTATCGGTCTTGTGAAGTTGTCCCATGGCAGAGCGTTGAACGCGATTGGAGGGGCGCTTGCGTTTACGCTCATAGCAACGCAGGTTATTTATCTTTACAAGGCCATGCTTCGCTTCTATTGGACTGACGCCAAAGCCAAAGCACATTGGTGGAGTTTACCCAGATGGAGCACTTCGCTGTCAATCCTGGCAATCTTTATCGCCAACTCCGGATTCATCACCATCACTTACGCAACCGGCGCGGCAATTGCCTTGTGGCGGGTTTGAGACGCCAACTTTTTTAAGCTCTGCTGAACTCCAGCACCTTCTCTGCCGGTCCAGCCGGCTTCGGCGGCACCAGCCGCTCGTAAATCTTCACGTATTCCCGCGCTGATGCAGTCCAGGAAAAATCTTTCTTCATGCCATTGAGCATCAGCTTCTGCCAGCCCGGCTGGTCCTTAAACGACCTCAGCGCCTCGTGCATACAGGTCAGCAGCGCCATGCCCGCATAAGCGCTGAACTTGAAGCCAGTGCCTTTGCCCGTGGTTGGGTTCCAGGGCTCGATTGTGTCATCCAGGCCGCCGGTGGCGCGGACGATCGGCACCGTCCCATAGCGCAGGCTATACATCTGGTTCAGGCCGCTGGGCTCGTAGCGCGAAGGCATCAGGAACATGTCCGCGCCCGCTTCAATCTTATGCGCCAGCATGTTGTCATACGCCACCTTGACGGCAAACTTCGCCGGATACTGCTTGCTCAGCTTGAGAAACAGCTCCTGATATTCCTTGTCGCCACTGCCCAGCACGGTAAAGATCACCGGCAGGCGCGCGAGTTCATGGGCGACATCAGCGATCAGGTCAAAACCTTTTTGTGCTGCAAAGCGCGAGACAATCCCGACGACCGGCGTATCAATCGGCGCATTCTCCAGACCAAACTGCCGCAGCAGGTCGTACTTTGATTCCCTCTTGCCCGCGAGGTTCTCCGCGGAGTATTGCCGGACAATATGCTTGTCTTTCTCCGGGCTCCATTCGCTGTAATCCACGCCGTTGACGATGCCGGTCAATGATCCCGCGCGCGCACGCAACACTCCTTCCAGTCCGAAACCATATTCACTGGTCTGTATCTCCTGCGCGTATTTGCGGCTCACCGTGGTGATATGGTTAGAAAAGACGAGAGCGCCTTTTAGAAAATTCGCCTTCCCCCAGAACTCCATCTTGTCGATGGCAAAAAGGTCCCAGGGCAGCATGAGCAAGGGCAGCGTGTCCGGCGGAAACAGCCCCTGGTAACCGATATTGTGGATGGTAAAAACAGTGTGCGTGCCGTGGAAAACGGGATCGTCGGCGTAACTGGTCCGCAGAAGAATCGGGACCAGCGCGGACTGCCAGTCGTGACAATGAAAAATATCCGGCACGCCCAGGACTTTGGAAGCTTCCAGCACGGCGCGGCAATACAGTGCAAAACGCTCGGCATTGTCAGGATAGTCGCCGGCGGGGGTTCCGTAGAGCGCCTCGCGGTCAAAGAACGGCGGATAGTCAATGAAATAGAATTGCACCCCGGAGCGTTTTCCGCCATCCAACACAGAGCAGAACCGGTATTGATCGTCAAAGGGGATGGTAACGCTGGGCAGCAGCACCCTGGCATCCGGCAGCGTGGTCTGTTTATATTTAGGAAGATAGACGGAGACGGAATGGCCGAGTTGGGCAAGCGCCTGCGGAAGAGCGCCAACAACATCAGCCAGCCCGCCGGTTTTGGCGAACGGCACGCATTCTGAAGCAGCAAAAGCGATTTTCACGGGGCCTCCGTGGTACAGAAAGCAGGAAGCGGCACAACCATGCTGAGAAAATTCTAAATGGCGGAAACCAAAAGGGCCAACTCAGGTACCATGAAAAAACCCAAACTGGGACAGAATTTTCTGGCCGACGTTGGCGCGGCCGAAGAGATTGTTCAAGCGCTGGGAGATATCTCCGATAGCGTTGTGCTGGAGATTGGTCCCGGCAAAGGCGCTCTTACCCAGGTGCTGGCGCGGCGCGCCAAAAGGCTGATCGCGGTAGAGCTGGACCGTATGATGGCCACCGAGCTGCGCTATAAATACCGCCTGCAGCCGCATGTTGAGATCATTGAAGCTGACGTTCTCAAACTGGATTTCCGCACCGTACTGAACCGAACGATTGGGCCGCTCAACGATCTGCGCCCGCTTAAACCCGCGCGCGTACATGTGGTCGGGAATTTGCCGTACTACATCACGTCAGACATTTTGCTGCGGCTCTTTGAATTTCATGACCAGTTTGATGTGATCGTGATCATGGTGCAGCGCGAGGTGGCGGACCGGATCGCCGCCAGCCCAGGCACGCGTGATTACGGATTGCTCTCCGCTACCGCCCAGCTTTATACGAAAGTGGAGAAACTCTTCACCCTGCCACCGGACGCGTTTTCACCGCCTCCCAAGGTCCATTCCACCGTCCTGCGGATGACAGTGGCGCCCAGATTTGCTGAACTGGCGATCAAGCCGCAGGAATTTATCGGTTTCCTCAAAACGGCCTTCGCCATGAAGCGCAAGACCCTGCTCAACAATTTGAAGAAAGATTATCGTGAAGAAACCATCCGTGACACGCTGAAGCAGGCCGGCATCCGGGTGGACATTCGTGCTGAATCTCTGCCTCTGGAAACCAGTGCGGAGGTGTTTCGGCGGCTGGAAAAAAACTAGCCACGCAGGACCAGCCCTCTTAGCGTATTGCGGCCAGCGCCTGCTCCACGTCCGCCGTAAGGTCCTCAATGGACTCCAGTCCCGTATACAGCCGCACCAGCCTGCTGCCATACGCCGGGCGTTTGGGCGACTGCATGTCATAGGTCATGACAAGACTGTTAACGCCGCCCCAGCTATAGCCAATCTTGAATAATCGCAACGCGTCGACGAAAGCAATGACTTGTTCTTTGCTGAACCGCTTATCAAATACAATGGAGAACAATCCAGACGAGCCAGTGAAATCCCGGTTCCAGAATTCATGGCCGGGGCAGGAGGGCAGCGCGGGGTGCAGCACCAATTCGATCTCCGGCCGCCGGCTCAACCATTGCGCCAGGACAAGCGCTGACTGCTCAACCGCCTTGAGACGCACCGCCATGGTCTTCATGCCGCGCAGGGCCAGGCTCGAATCATCGGGCGATGCGGCGCAGCCCAGCCCTTGATGCGTCTCTCCCAGGCGGTTGTAGATTTGCTCGTCGCGCACGGTCACTGATCCGAGCAGCAGATCACTATGGCCGCCAACATATTTGGTCAGCGCCTGCATGGTCACGTCAACGCCCAGAGCAAAAGCGTCAAGATAGATTCCCGCCGACCACGTATTGTCCAGCGCTACCAGCGCGCCACGGCTGTGAGCTGCCTGTACGATAGCAGGTACATCCTGCACCTCCATGGTGATGGATCCGGGACTCTCACACCAGACCAGCCGAGTGTTCGGGCGAAGCTCTGCCGTAATCGCTGCACCGGCATCCGGGGGATAGTAGCTGACTTCCACACCAAAGCGGCGGAGGACACTGTTAGAGAACATGCGATTCGGGCCGTAAATGCTTTCCGGCATCAGTACATGGTCACCGCTTTTGAGCAGCGCCAGAGCGATAAGCGAGATGGCCGCCTGACCACCAGGAGTGATGATGGTGCGAAAACCCTTTTCCAGTTCGCACACCTTGGCCGCAAGCTCCAGCGTCGTCGGCGTACCGTACAAACCATAGGTATAGCCGACCTCGTACTGGTTCCAGCGGTCACTGGCCGCCGAAGCCTGCGAAAACAAGACAGTAGAACCGCGATAGACCGGCGTGGAGAGCGAGTGAAAGCCCGCGGGCACGGTGGCGTCAGAATGAATCAGACTGGTCTTCCAGTCTTTGGTCTGCTGGTCTTTGGTCTGCGCTTTGGGTTTCGAATCGTTGGCCATGCCCGAAATTGTAGCGCCCCGAATCACAGAACCCGAGTACAATCCCGAGTTATATCCCTCAGACTGCGCAGCCCTTATATCTTTATCTGTCCGGGTAAAGCGCGTTCTGCGGCTTTCTCTCTGCCGTGCGTGACGGCATGAAGGGTGTGACTGATGAAGACGAGTTATGTGTGCAGTCTTGCTTTGGCCCTTTTATTTTTCATGCAAAATGAGCGCGTGGGTGAGGTCAAGGGCGAAGTCCTGGATATGCGAGGCAAACCGATCTCAGGTGCGCTGGTTGTTTATACCAATACGCAAAACCAGAAACGCTACAGCGTAAAGACTGACGGGACCGGTAAATTCATCATGATTGGGCTGATGTTGGGTGACTATGATGTCAAAATCACCGGGACCGCCGGCCAGCAGATCTATTCCGCCCGCAAGACCGTTTACGCCATCGACAAGCAGCGGTTTAATGTCATTCAGATTGATCTTTCCCTCATTCCCACCAAGGCGTCTCTGGCGCCGTTTCTAGGCGTGAAGGCTGAAGAATTACAAAAGGAAGCATGGCGCAATGTAAGTGAGAGCACTCTCCGCGACCTTACCCCAGAACAGCAGGCAGAGCTGCGGACGGAAAACGCTCTCATTGCTGACTACAATGCGCTCACGCCGCAGGCGCAACAGGCAATCAAGTCTCAGGATTGGACGCAGGCTGCAACGCTGTTGCGGCAGTTAATGAAAATTGCTCCCTATAAATGGGAGCTCTATCAAAACCTGGGAAGCATCCAGCGAAGGCTCACAAAGTTTGAGGAAGCAGTGCAAACCTTGGAAAAGGGCATCAGCATAGTACGCGATGATCCGGAGCAGAAACGCGACCAGGCCAAAGTGAAGGCTGCCACGGTGCAGATGAGAATCGAGGAGGGCGAAGCTTACGTTGCCATGGGCAACCCGGAAGCCGCCACATCTCAGTTCCTCGCGGCTGCCCAACTCGATCCCCGGTCCGCGCTGGCGTATTTGCATTTATGTACCTCGGAATACAACACTGGCCGCGCCGATAAAGCCGTAGCCGCCTGCGCGCGGGCCATCGCAATAGAACCGACCCACTCAGAAAACTACCAGGTGCTGGCAGGAATACAAAGCAATCTGGAGCGTTACCAGGACGCGCTTGCCACCTACCAACAAGGAATTGCCGTGGCGCAGGAGAACGTAACAGCCACTCGTCCGTCGCAAAAATCGAATATCAATTCCAGACAGTTTTCTGATCCATCCACGGCCATTGCTGAAGCAGTACGGGCCGGACAAATGATGCAATCCGCCGGCAACATCTATTTTCAGCTGAAGAACTATCCGAAGGCTGCCGAGTTCTTCACCCAGTCCGCCCGATTGCATCCCTATCCGGCACTGCCTCTGTTTAACCTGTGCGCAACGCTCTATGACATGAATAATCTCTCCGCGGCAGCCGCTGCCTGCGACCGCTCCACCGAAGCTGACCCTAAAATGCCCGACCCATACTTTGTGAAAGCTTCTGCTTTGTATGGTGAATCGGCAAAACGAGGGAAGTTCAAAGGCTCAAATGAAATGAAGTCTGCTCTGGAGAAATATCTGCAACTGGCGCCTGAGGGTTTCTATGCCGGTGAAGCGCACGCCATGCTCAGGGAGATGAGCGCTCACAACTAATCGCTTAGATGCTCGGTAACACCCGGCACCTGCCAGCCGTCATACTCGCCGTGGTGGTCATCCGCGAGCAGGTCCAGTTCGGTTTGCAGTTCCTTAAGGTTTTCAATCGGGCCCGGCTGCCTTACCTGCAACAGCCATTTCTGAAGATTTGCCTCCAGGCTTACGGACTCAACAGTCCAGCCACGCTCCTGCACAGCAACCGCGGCCTGGTCAGCGTCAGCCTGGTCAGAGAAAAAGAAATAATGGTCCAGAGCTTTGGCGTTGGTGAGGGCCTCATCCAGCTTTTCATCCGTCTCAGAGCGTTTTGGGCCCACTCCCAGCAGGGATCGAAGGTTTTCAAACATATTCATTCCCAATATACAGGGCTGCGGCGCGGCAGGGCCATGCGTTTCCTGAACCTCTCGGGCTCAAGTTATAATTTCCAGTTTTGCTTCGCATCGGCGCGACGCTTGCACATTGCATGATTCACTCAGGAGGAGGAGCACTATGGCCCAGCAATTTCGCCAGGAAAAAGATTCCATCGGTATTAAAGAAATCCCCGCTGACGTTTACTACGGCGTGCAGACGGCCCGCGCGGTGGAGAATTACCCCATCTCCGGCATGCGCGCGAATCCAATCCTGATTCGGGCCATCGGCATGGTGAAATATGCCGCTGCACAGGCCAACAAAGAGCTGGCCCTGGTGGACGACAAGCGCGCGGACGCGATCATGCAGGCCGCAAAAGAAGTTGTGGACGGCAAGTGGGACCCTTCCTTCGTAGTCGATGTATTTCAAGCCGGCGCAGGCGTGAGCTTCCACATGAACTCGAATGAAGTCATCGCCAACCGAGCGACTGAACTGATGGGCGGCAAGCTGGGCGAATATACCGTCCATCCCAATGATCATGTGAATTATGGCCAGTCCACGAATGACGTTTTTCCCACCGCCACGCGCGTGGCAACGCTGCTGGAGCTGGAGAAACTTTATCCCGTGCTGGACGCGCTGGCTGCTGCGTTTGAAGCCAAGGGGAAAGACTTCCATAACATCATGAAGTCCGGGCGTACGCACATGCAGGACGCAGTCCCTATCCGGTTGGGACAGGAGTTTGCCGCCTACGGCGTGGCCATTCGCAAGGCGATCGATAACATTCGCCACGCCGGCAATTCGCTGCGCGAACTGGGCCTTGGCGGCTCTGCCGTGGGGACCGGGATCAACACGCATCCTGACTATCGCGCTAAAGCTGTGGCCAATCTGGCAAAGATCTCCGGGCAGAAGCTTGAGCCGGCTGCGGACATGCGCTGGGCCATGCAATCCAACTCCTGCATGGCGCAGGTCTCCGCAGCGCTGCGCAATCTTGCGCTGGAAGTGATTCGCATCTCCAATGATCTGCGTTTGATTTCCTCGGGGCCCAATACCGGCTTTGCGGAAGTCAATTTACCCGGACTGCAACCGGGATCGTCGATCATGCCAGGCAAAATCAATCCGGTGATGCCTGAATTGGCGGCGATGGTGTCATTCCAGGTGGTGGGCAATGACGCGGCTGTTGCGCTGGCTGTGCAGGCGGGGCAGCTTGAATTAAACGTGATGATGCCGACCATGTCTCACAACGTCCTTCAGTCCATAACAATCCTTACGAACATGCTGCGTGTCTTCACCGAAAAATGTGTGAACGGTCTTACCGCCAATGAAAAACGGAACGCTTTTTACGCGCAGAGCACGGTGTCATTGGCTACGGCCCTGAATCCATACATCGGCTATGCCAAGGCAGCGGAGATTGTGAAGGAGTCAGTAGCAACAGGGCGGTCGATCATCGACATTGCGCGCGACAAGAAACTGCTGAGCGAACAGGAGATTGCCGAAATTCTTGATCCCATCAGCATGACCGAACCGCAGTATCCCAAGGAGGCGGCGAAGCACAGGGAAGATATCAAAAGAAAATAGCATTCAGCGCTCAGCCATCAGCACTCAGACAGACTCATAGAGGCAATATGAAAGATTTTCGAGACTTAAAGGTTTGGGAAAAAGCGCATGCCTTGGTGCTTGCATGCTATGAAATCAGCAAGACTTCCCTCGAGAGGAAATATTCGGGCTTGTTCGCAAATACGCCGGGCTGCTTCATCGATACCGGCAAACATAGCTGAAGGCTGTGGACGTAGGGGAAATGCGGAACTTCACAGATTTCTGCAAATGGCTATGGGATCCGCAAGTGAGTTAGAGTACCATCTGCTCTTATCAAAGGATCTAGGTTATCTCACAAAAGAGAACCACCAGAAAATGCAGCCGCAGGTAGAAGAAGTAAAACGTATGTTGGCCGCCCTAATTCGAAAAGTAGCCTCTGAACGAGTAGACGGCACTGAATGCTGAGTGCTGTCTGCTGAGTGCTTCTCTCAGCAGGCCCACCGCATCAACGCTGCCCCCACAGTAAACCCCGCCCCTACAGAAGCAATCAGCACCAGATCGCCTTTTTTGAGCCGCCCTTGCTGGCGTGCCGTTTGCATGGCCAACGGAATGGTTCCAGCGGTGGTGTTCCCGTACTCGTCAATGTTGATGACGATGCGGTCTTCCTTCAGCCCCAGACGTTCCGCCGCGGACATGATGATCCGGCGGTTGGCCTGGTGTGGCACAAACAGCGCCACGTCCTTCCCCGTAAAGCCATTGCGCTTGAGAATGGTTTCAGAGGTTTCCGTCATTTTTCTGACGGCGTATTTGAAAACCGCCTGGCCATCCTGGTGCACGTAATGCATTTTCTTGTCCACCGTTTCATGGCTGGAAGGATTGCGGCTGCCACCGCCGGGCATGTAGAGAGAGCAGGCGCCGGAACCATCAATCTCATGGATGAAATCGATCATGTAATTGCCGTCGGTGGCGGGTTCCACGACCACTGCACCGGCGCCATCACCAAAGATGATGCAGGTGGCGCGGTCCTGATAATTGATGATGGAGCTCATTACATCAGCACCGATCGCCAGCACGCGCTTGTGCGCTCCCGACTCAACAAATTTCACCGCGGTCTGCAACGCATACACAAAGCCGGAGCACGCGGCGGAGATGTCATAACCCCATGCCCCTGCGGCGCCAATCTTGTCCTGCACAATGCACGCCGTGGCGGGGAAGAGCATGTCTGGCGTGACCGTACCCAGAAAGATGGCTTCAATCTTGCTGCCCGGAATGCCGCGCTCCTGTAACGCACTTTTGGCCGCCTCAATGGCCAGGTCAGAGGTGGCCATGCCCTTGTCAACAATGTGACGCTGCCGGATGCCAGTGCGCTCGATGATCCACTCGTTGGAGGTCTCAACCATCTTTTCCAGATCAGCATTGGTCAATAGACGCGGGGGGACATAAGTTCCAAGGGCAGAGATTTTCGCCCGTACAAGGTTCGCCAAAAAGTTTCTCCAAGGTCCGTGAGGGTAAACCCTATATTGTAAGCGGTTTCGCGCGGAACTGGAATGGTCTGTCCGCAATTGAAACTCACAGAATCGCCGACAGAAAAGGCGAGGACGCCCCTTGCACCGGGTCCGCTGCTCCAAAGGCTGCAAAATCTGCTCAGGAAAAACGTTCTATAAGCGCTTGATCGCGCAGCGACCAAAAAAAAATGCAATTCAAGGGCGAGGCCGGCTTGCGTGCCGAGCCCGCTGCAACAAAGGCAGAACAATCTTATGAAAAACTAAAATTTGTAAGCGGTTTGTCGCGATAGCGACCCGAAACAATGATACCGGGCACCCCGCTGCACACGCACTAGCCCGTTACCGTTGCTTCCTTCCGGACCTGGCGGGATTGGCGGGATTGCGTCGCGCGGGACCCGGCAGAAATAATTCTAACACTTTTGCCTGTTTCGTCTGGATGAAGGTTACGTTCGGTCACCAACAGCAGGATTCGGCTTTGCTCCCGGCTGGAATTCGAGGACAATAAAACGATGTCCACGCGCAGTATCAACTTTGCCGCCGCCAAGGCCATGCCCGGCTCAGGCAGCGCAGAGCGTTTTTTTCAATGGTCCCTTTACGTCCTTCTGGTCGTGGGATTCACTGCGCTGATGGGCACCAACAAGCTGGACTTCCCTTCTCTGGCGCTGGTGATACCGGCACTTCTCTTGCGTGGCTATCTGTTGCTGATGCGGAAGAGCCTGGTTATCTCTGAGCGCTGGACCACGTTGCTGACCCTGCTCTATTTCGCTTTTTACGCGGCCGACTATTTTTATTTTTCCCAGAGCTTCATCAATGCCACGGTGCACATGGTGCTGTTCGTGATGGTCATCAAGATTTTTTCCGTGCGCCGTGACCGCGACCTGATGTATCTGGCCATATTGTCGTTCCTCATGTTGTTGGCTGCCGCGGTACTGACCGTGGATACTCTGTTCCTGCTTACTTTCTCGCTCTTTATTCTTGTGGCCATCGCAACCTTCATCAGCATGGAGATGCGGCGCTCTGAGCAGGAAACCCTGGCCGCCGGCGTCTCTCCCCAGGAGGATGTAAGGTTTCACAGTTCGCTGGCGGGCATCTCTGCCATACTCGGGTTGTTCACGCTGACGGGCGCGGCGCTGATTTTCTTCATCCTGCCACGCATCAACAACAGCGGATATTTGCGCAACCTTGGCGTACAGGGATCGCTGGTCACAGGGTTCAGTTCTGAAGTAAATCTTGGCGGTATTGGGCAGATCCAGCAATCGAGCGGCGTGGTCATGCACGTCCAGGTGCAATTCGGCAAATTGCCGAAAGATCCTAAGTGGCGCGGCATTACGCTCGCGAACTTTGATGGCAGGCACTGGTGGAACAGTCCTGAACTCCCCACGGTGCACGGCCTGAATAATGCACCCTTGGACCTCACGCGTATCAGCAACTATTCTCTTTATTCTGAAGCGCGGGCGGCGCCACAGTTGCAGACCCTCTCTTATCGCGTAGTGATGGAGCCTGTGGGGCTCAACTTGTTCTTTCTGGCCCCGGTGCCGCTGAAAATGAATGGCGACTACCGCATTCTGGAGATTCGGTCTGACGGCTCCATCTATAACGGCCGTCCGGGCGAAAACAGCTTAAGTTCGGGCGAAGGTGAGAACGCGCAGAATGTTGGCGTCTATTCCGCGGAAGCCGATACGCGCGACCCTGAGCAATATGTGCTCAATTCCAACTCCACCAATTACCCGCCGCATGTCGCAACTCTCTATCTGCAACGCCCCAATCTTGATCCACGGGTTGCTCAACTGGCCCGCCAGGTGACTGCCCTGGAGGACTCCAATTACAAACGCGCCAAAGCCCTTGAGCGCTATCTGCAGACGAACTTCGGGTACACGCTGGAGTTGCCGGGAATGCGCGAGGCTGATCCACTGGCCCGCTTCCTGTTTGAGAGAAAGAAGGGCCATTGCGAGTATTTTGCTTCCTCCATGACCATAATGCTGCGCACGCTCGGCATACCAGCACGTGTGGTCAACGGATTTCGTGGCGGCGAATACAACGATGTGACCAACAGCTATATCATCCGGGAGAAGGACGCCCATTCCTGGGTGGAGGCTTATTTTCCTGAGTACGGCTGGGTCACCTTTGACCCCACGCCCTCCGGGCCTGTGGATGAACCGGCAACGGGATGGTCTCGTCTCGCCTTGTATATGGACGCGGCCCGGCAGATGTGGCGCGAGTGGGTGGTCAACTATGACTTCAGCCACCAGGTTAAATTACGCACCGAACTAAGCGCTAAAACTGGAAACGTCCAATCCAGCTTTCGGCTCTGGCTGTGGCACCGCTATCTGGGCATGGTGAACGTCATCGGCAAATGGCAGCGGCGTCTGGAAAGCCTCTCACCTACCCAGATGACGCTCTGTTGCGTGCTGCTGGGGCTGCTGCTGGCGCTGCCGTTTACTCCCATGCTCTGGCGCAGCTACCAGCGAACACGCTCTCTCAGAAACCCGCAACGCGCTCCGCGCACCTCAGCCAGCTTCTGGTATCTCCGCATGCTCAAAATGATGGCCCGGCGCGGAGTGAACAAAGAGCAGTTCCAGACGGCGGAAGAGTTTGTCTCGTCCATTCCCGATCCACGGCTGCGCCATGACGTTGAACTCTTCACCGAACATTACGAGCGCGCCCGCTTTGATGAATCAGTGGAAGACGCACAACGGCTCCCTGAACTCTATGAAGAAATTGCCGGTCGCAAGTAAGTTCTTGCGCTTTTCGTGCCGCTGCCGTCGCAAGGGAACTCTCAAGGTCGCAGAATGTCGTAAATGATGTCGACGATCCGCTGCGTGCGCCGGTCCAGAATCAGAATGTCCACTCCTAAGGTGACCCTGCGATAGGTGTCTGGCAGCCGCGGCAGGCGGCGCTCTAGCTCTTCAGGAAATGGCTCCACCCGCTTCTGCAAGCCAGGGGGCAGAGTCCCGTCGCGCTCCAGGTGCTTCTGCAGTCCCGGAGGGAGGTTGCCGTTGCGTTTAGCCAGCCCCGGCGGCAGGTTTGAGTAACGATCGTGATAGTAGCCATGAATAATGTCACGATCGTGAGCGCTGAACACCACGCGAATTCCGCCCTTGCTGTCGCGGTCGTGTCCGCGATCGTCATCGCTATCCTGATCAGCTTGCTTGTTGTGGCCCTTGCCTTTTCCCTTGCCCTGGGCGAAACCAGCTTGTGGCAGCATGGCCATCAGGACCAGCCCGCACACTATCGCCGTTAAAAGTCGTTTCATCACCCGCCTCCACATTGCAATTTCCGAATTTCCTTGGGTTAACAATACTGCAAGATCGTCAGGGTGCGATAACACGTTAGGGCACGTCCATGTGGCCTCGGGCCTGAAAGCTATAATCCACCCAAGGGCTGACATGCTCGCTCGCATTCAACAGGCCGCGAAATGGCTGCTGGGACCGCAAGCTCCAGTTGAAGGTCCGCGGACGTAACTGCTGCCACGCTGGATTTTTCTTCGTGCTCTTGGCTTGATTTATCTTTCCGCTTTCTACTCGCTCATTTTTCAGATCAAAGGGCTGATCGGTCCGCACGGCATTCTTCCCGCCGGCAATTACCTGGCAGAGGTCACAAATTATTACCCTGGCTTGCAGCGGTTCTGGTTTGCCCCTACGCTGCTTTGGTTTGGCCCTGGCAATCATGCGCTGATGTTCGTCTGCTGGCTGGGTCTGCTCGCCTCCATTGCTGTAATTTTAAATTCTGCCCGCGCGGCGCATTGGCTATTTGCCTGGTTTGTTTTCTCTCGTTCGTGGCGGCAGCACAGGATTTTTCCGGTTACCAGTCTGACGGCATGCTGCTGGAGGCGGGATTTATCTCTCTCTTCTTTGCTCCACCGGGATTGCGCCCTGGTCTGGGAGCGGCGCATGCGCCTTCGCGGCTCAGCTTGTTCCTTCTCCGCTGGGAATGGTTCCGTATCTACTTCGAGTCCGGCGTGGTCAAGCTTACGAGCGGTGACTATTCCTGGCGGCACCTGACCGCCATGGACGACTACTACCAGAACGGCCCGCTGCCAACATTGATCGGCTGGTACGTGCAGCAGTTCCCGCACTGGTTCCACGCGGCCACCGCATTCATGACGCTCGCCGCCGAACTTGGCCTGGTCTGGATGCTCTTCCTTCCTCGCCGCTTCAGGATTGTCTGCTTCTGCATCGTCACGCCATTTCAGATTGGAATCATCATCACCGCAAATTACACCTTCCTGAACTACCTTGTGCTTGTCCTGGGCATCTTGCTGCTCGATGACGGGTTTGTGCGGTCCATCCTGCCCCGGTTCTGGAAGAAGTGGAGGACTTCAGCTTCTCTCGAATCCCAGGAAGCGCAGAGCACGCAGTCGCTCACTCCGGCATGGCTGCCTATCGTGTGGCGCGCGGTCACCGCCATTTATCTTGGCTGGATTTTCTATGCGACTACCGCATTGCTCTTCGCCATGGTTCCCCACATGCCGCACCTTCCTCTCGGTCCGGCACGCGCGCTGGAACCATTCCGTATCGCCAACCAGTACGGCCTCTTCGCGGTCATGACCCATGAGCGCTATGAGATTGAGTTCCAGGGATCGAACGACGACCAGAATTGGACTGCCTATCCTTTCCGCTACAAACCGCAGGACGTGCACCAGGCTCCGGGCATCTACGCGCCCTATCAGCCACGTTTCGATTGGGACCTGTGGTTCGCCTCACTCAGCAATTGGCGCAGCTATCCATTTGTCGTTCAGACAGAGGAGCGGCTGCTTCGCAATGAACCGGACGTGCTGGCGCTATTTGCCGGCAACCCTTTCGCCAACGCGCCGCCCAGAAAAGTGCGCGCCGTGATCTGGCGGTATTGGTTTACTGACCGTCCTGCCAAGCGCCAAGAAGGAACATGGTGGCGCCGGGAACTGCTGGGCGTCTACGCGCCTGAGTTGGAGCGGACGCCGGAAGGCAGGGTCGTGATGAGCCAGCAATAGAAAGTTATCGTGGAGTACGAAAAAAAACCTTGCCGCAGATTTACGCAGATAAACGCTGATCAAGCACAATGCCAATCAACTAATCGTGGCGTCTTCAATACGTCTCTCTGATCTGCGATCAGCGCAAATCTGCGGCTGATGTTTTTTTTCGTATCTATGTTGCTACTTCGTGACCACGCCACACGCGATCCGGTCGCCTGAGTTGCCGGAAGGATCGGTCTTATTGTCGTCAGCCTTGGCATGGATTACCAGTGCCGTGCCGCCGCCGGCAAAAACAGAATGTGGATCGTCACCCAGCGTTACGCCCGCGGCGACCACAGTAGCTTTGGATTTGCCCTTCACGTCCACAACAAAATTCGGAATGTCGCCGGCATGCGGGCCTTCCGGGTTTTGCAGTCCATGGTGCTTGTTGTCGGGATTGAAATGTCCGCCCGCTGACTTAAAATCCGGCCCTTCACACTTGGCGGTTTGATGAACGTGTATGGCGTGATCGCCCGGAGTTAGGTCGTGCAGGTTGAGCTTGATCGCAACGCCCTTTGCAGCCGGAGAAAGCGTGGCCGTGCCAACATCTTTTCCCTGCGCATCCTGCATCTTCACGACTTTGGAAGCCGCTTTGCCGCCTTTGGCCCAGGCTGCGGTCATGATAAGCAACAGCGCAATGGCCATGATGGCTGGCTTCAACAGCGATGTTTTTGCTTCTTGGTGGTTTGTCATGTCTTATCCCCTCAATAGCGCCGATTGTACTCGTTTGGCCGCCTGTAACCCAAGCGGAGCCGCACAAACACTGGCCATTTCGATGCTACAATGAATAGACAGCATGCCGGTAGAAAACCCCACAGTAGCGCTTCCGCAGGAAAAATCTGCACCCCGCCAGGGCCCATTGAAAGTGGGCTTTGTCAGCCTGGGCTGCCCCAAAAACCTTGTCGATAGCGAGGTGATGATGGGCATGCTGCAGACCGGCGGCGCCCAGATTACCGCAAAAGCAGAAGACGCTGACGTGATCGTGGTAAATACCTGCTCTTTCATTGATTCGGCCAAGCAAGAGTCGGTCAATACCATCCTGGAGATGGCGCAGCACAAGATCAGCGGCAAGGCGCAGAAGCTGATCGTGGCCGGCTGCCTGGTGGAACGCTACCGCACAGAGATCCAGAAGAATATTCCTGAAGTGGATGCAGTGGTAGGCACCGGCGAACTCGAAGAGATATTGGCTGCCGCAGGCATCCACGCGGGAACAACTCCATCGGACAATTCGCCCTTCGTCATCCTGAACCATTCATCGAACAGTCAGGCGTTGAAGTCAGGCATGCCGGCGCGGGCTGAAGGGCTGGCGCGTGAGCAGAGCGGACGGTTCTCCCGCGCGGAGTGGGATGGCGCGATCGCCGATCTGCCCAACTACCTTTATGACGAAACCACGCCGCGTGTGCTGGCCACACCGAAGGCTTCGGCCTATATCAAGATTGCCGAGGGTTGCGACCATCCCTGCGGCTTCTGCATCATTCCTCAGCTTCGCGGTAAGTTTCGTTCGCGACATTTTGAATCGGTGATTGCGGAAGCGGAGCGGCTGGCGGCTGGCGGGGTCCGTGAGATCACGCTGATTGGCCAGGACACCACCTGTTACGGCGAAGATCTTGGCCTGAAAGACGGGCTGGCTCTGTTGCTGGAAAAGCTGGCTCAGATTGAAGACCTGCGCTGGGTGCGCTTCCTGTACGCTTATCCCAATAAGATTACCGGCAAGCTGCTGGAAACCATCGCGCACCATGAAAAGATATGCTCGTACATTGATGTCCCATTGCAGCACGCTTCGGCATCCGTGCTCAAGCGCATGAAACGGGGCGCCGGCGCGGAGATCTTTCTCAGGTCGATTGAGAAGATGCGGCGCACCATTCCCAACTTGACCCTGCGGACTTCTTTTATCGTTGGGTTTCCGGGCGAGACGGGAAGGGATTTTGCCGAGCTTTGTGAGTTCGTTCAGGCTGCGCAATTCGACTGGCTGGGTGTCTTCAGCTATTCCGACGAAGACGGTTCAGCGGCCTATCATCTGGCCGATAAAGTTCCCACGCACGAAATTGAACGCCGCCGCAAAAAGCTGATGCAAATCCAGCGCCAGATCAGCAAAAGGAATAAGCGCAAGCTGGTTGGCCGGGAGGTAGACGTGCTTGCTCTGGGCCCCTCAGAAGAAACCGATCTGCTCTGGGAAGGCCGCAGTGCCATGCATGCACCGGAAATCGACGGCAAACTATTTATCAATGATTTTGGGGGGCACGAAGAGCTGGTACGCGGCACTTTTTACCGCTGCGAAATTACTGAGTCTCACGACTACGATGTTGTAGCGCGCATCCTTGGTTAGGACCGGACATCTAATCTGTATGCCCAGGAAAAAAACACGTTCGCTTCGCTGTCCAATCTGCCGCACCCTGGTAACGAGCGCGAATCAGGACTTCCCTTTCTGCAGTGACCGCTGCCGCACGATCGATCTTGGCAAGTGGGCCAGCGGCAAGTACGTAATCTCCACCGCCATCAATGATCCCGAGGAACTGGAAAACATTGCGGAAGAGCAGTCTCGCCGGCGTCCGGCCCCGGACGGCCATTCTTCAGAAGAGCAATAGACTATTTCCCGCGAAAACCGCAGACCACTTGTGTGGTGAAGCAGGCATTCATGTGTTCAGTTTCATGACATCCTTTACAGAATGTTCCGGGACATCCTTTACACTTCGGCCCGCGAGGGGCGGAGGAAAAAGCCCTCTGAAAGAGGGAAAGGATGGCGTGGGGAATGAAAGAGATCCGGGAGCAACGAGTA
>JAIQGL010000010.1 GCA_020072585.1 Terriglobia bacterium
TAGAAGGAGGTTTCTGGTGCCAAAGCAAAATGCGCACTCCTGCGCACTCTTGCGCACGTTTGGCCACAGATGTCACAACAATGAACCCATACGAAAAACTCGATCATGCAGAGCGTGCCTGGACCATGGCCGAGACGGCTGCATTTCTCGGATACTCAGTCAGGCATCTATACAGGCTTGTCCGTCAAAACAAAATTGATGGCTGGTCAAGGGTTGAGGGCGGACACATCATGTTTTGTCCTTGCAAGCTAAAGGTCTGGCTGGAACGGCGGTTTAATGGCGATGGAAAGCGGCCAACTCGCAGTGGAAGCACTCAGGAACCACCGCGAAAGGATAGTCATGACGCATCAACCTAAGGAATCAAAACCCCAAGTTCGTAAGGGCCACACTATGGATCCAGCTAGTTTAAAGCTTTGGATGGAAAGGGAGGCTGCTGCCGGCAAAGTGCAATCAAATTAAGCAGACAGCGGTTTAACTCTATCCACCAAATAACACTGAGCGCCTGTTCCTTCTTGGTTGAAGATCGACGGGACTTTTGCGGTACGGCAACAAGCAATAGTTTCGTCCCAACTCCGAGAATAGCTAATGGCCGCAATCATTGCCGAAACGTTGATTGTGGCCTGCCCAGTCCCCGATTGGCTATGCTCTTTCCCTGTGACATTTGTGGCCATTTGTGCGCAAGAGTGCGCATTTGGGTCGTGCCGTAGCGACTAAGGCGGGTCTCTATGCGTCTATCGTTTTGTAGCCCGTTGCCGGTTATTTGGCGCGAGGGTGTTCAGCAAGCGTGAGACGTTATGACCTTGATAGAGATACTGGAGAGTCGGGGTGAAGCTCTAACCGTTCAGGAAGTAGCAGAACTCTTGGGAGTTTCTGATAAGCACATTTATGAAATGGTGGCCGACGGCACATTGCCCGCTTTTTACGTTGGCAGGTCCGTTCGGCTTGATCCACAAGATATAGCTGATTGGCTCCGAAAGAAAAAGTTTCCCGTTGTCCAGAGCCTCGATGGCAAGGGGCCTCAAAAGCGTCGAGTACTGAATCGAAACGGCCACGGTAGCGGCAATAGTGCCGTTCACAACGCTCTGCGGCGGAAGGTCCAGCATCTGGAAGCTGCAGCCGTCATTGATAGTGGCAAGACGGCAGAGAAAAGCTGAAACGACCCCGAGACTGTTGGGCTGTAATTGTCACAATCCCAAAAATCGCAAAGGTGAATGCACAATGCCTGAAGATGTTTTCCCGATTGGTACTGGCCCGAGCCTAAACGAATTGACGGAAATGGAGGGCACCCACGCCTTTCAATGCGCTGACTGTTCCGAGATTTTTGACACAGTGGTTCAATGGGTACAGCACGCTCTTGATCGGCACAGCGAGATTTTGCCTGGAATCGAGCCGGTCAGAAAACAATAGATCTGTCGGACTGAGGGAACAGGCTGGTCCTTGGGAAAAGCTGAAGGGCGTGCCTGGTATATCCATGATCAATCCATCAATTCCATGCGGAATAGATGAAGGGATTCTCGAAGCTCATCAAGTACGTCTACGATGAAAGCGGGCGTGTACAACTCCGGATTTTTCAGCATTCGCTGAGACACGCATACGAACATATCGGTCAAATAGAAGTATTCCTCTCCTCGGTTATCCACATAGAGCCCAGGGGCAGTTTTCCTTAAGTTTTCTCCTGTGAGTCGGCGGTGTCGTATGGTGTTCGGTTCCACTTAGAAAATTCTTGATAGATCGCGCATCCCCGGATGCAGTCCGAATTGGGAGCATCGCGAAACTAAAAAGCCGCGCCCCCGAATGCTGTCAAGGGGCGCGGGTTGTCAGCGGGTCAGATTGAATGCCAAAACACGTGACTTCGGCACTCTTACAACATCGAAGATGTTCACCGTCGATTGGCTTCTAATCGAATGAGCACCCTTGCGATGTAACCGTTCAATCAACTGATCGGAAATCATTCCTTTCGCTCAATCCATTCGCGCAAAATGTGGTTCATCACCGTCCGAGTCTCCTCGATAATGGCCTGGGTCCGGCGTAACTGATGGTTGAGCTGCTTTGTCGAGAGCGATGAAATGGGGGTTTCCGCTTGGTGTAGGGCATGTGCCGCATTAATAAGCCCTTGGTTTGCCCAATAGAGGCTGCGGTAGAGATCGATCCTGTCGCTTGCAACTTTCATTTGAATTCCAGCCCATTCTTGCCTGGGCCTGCATGACTGCCATACGAGGCGATGGGCAGCCATTTAAAACATGAACATAATATCAACAAATATACAGTCCATGTCAAGAGAGGAATGCGCTGCGTTTTTAAGCCGGGCAAGGTTCGGTGGGAAAGCGGTGTTGAAGCTCCTCAGAAGAGGAGTGGGCTATTTCCCTCTCTTTCGGAGTTTCTCGATGGCCTTAAGGGCAAGTAAGGCTCCATAATTTCGCGCTGCAATCCCTTTGCTTGCCATGTGCTTGGTGACGATCTCATGTTCTTCTTCTGACAGGTAATACCGAAGGGGCGTCGTTTCCACGGGCGCGTGCAATTTCTGGACTTCAAGGCTGGGCCGGAGGAGTTCGCTAACAAACTGGCCAATCGAACCCTTTTGATGCAATCTGAGAAGCAATTCCAGCTTCTCCTGCTCCTCGGGAGTTACTTCAAATTCGGCCCGGATCGTAATTTTGTCTTTTCGCTTAGGTTTGGATTTGGCGTCCTTGATGACAAGGTCGGCAAGAAACTGGCTTACGCTGATCTTTTGTTGCACGCAATAGTCACGAATTTTCTGCTGCTCCTCTTTTGTAACGTCTAAGTAGAGGAAATGGCGGCGCGGGGTTTCCGCCCTTGGCCTTAATGAGCTGCCACGGTTGGGTCTGACAGCTGGTTCTTTTCCCATGGCGTAGTGCGCCCTCCTTATATTAGTTGGGCTTTTAACTCGTAAAATCTATGTATATGTTATCTTGCCGATCGGCAAGAAGCCTAACAATTTTTACACTCCGAATTCGTTAAACCCGTTTTCATGGGGAGAAATTCCACAAATCGCGTTCATCCTGAATTCCATAGGCGCCGCAAGAGTCCTCGAATTCGGAGGCCTCAGGTTTCGGATCCATTCGCTTTTTGCAATTTGGCAAAGTACGATAGCGCCTAGCGTCCGTTCGCGCCAGTCCGGCAGGGAAAGTGCGCAATTTACGGGAGGACGAAGGTTAACATTCTCTCTAATACTGATTCTCAGAAGCCTGAAACCTGTTTTGCGGGTGAGAACCAGATAGCGAATGGTGGGCGGCAATCCGGTTCAATCAAAGCGTGCATTGCTTCAGAAATGACCAAATCTCATCCGTGAGACCGGGTCGTGTATAAATGTCATTGTGGTAATGCTTCGGAATAATCCGTAAATCCACAGAAAAATTCGGGTGTTCTTTATATGAGAACGCCAAAGTGCTTCCGCAATGCCAGCCGGGGTCACAGTTTTCGTCCCCGACCCAAACACCCATGGGGAGACGGCGGGTCCCCGATTCAGCCTTCAACTGAAATATCCCTGAAGCCATTGAAGGTGAGTGCAATGCGATAGCAGCGACAAAATGTCTATTTGCATATCCCCAATCGAGTGCTCGCACTGCCCCCAACGAATGCCCGAAAAAATACACTCGTTTCATGTCTACAGGAAGACAGGTCGTCGTTGTTCGTACTTGCGCTATAACATTGTCAAAATCTGTTGGAGAAAACCATGATCCGTTGGCACTGGTTGGGGCTGAAACGATTAGTTTTTCCCTTTCAGCGACAGGTTTCCAAAGTTCAATCTGTGACGCGCCGTCACGTCCTCCGCCGTGAAAGGGAACCAAAAGCGGATGAGCAGTAGATAAATCTTGTGGAACAAAGGTGTCATTGGGAATTGTGGTCACTATGACTTAGCTCGACTTTTCAAATCGCGATATCGATTCAATATACTAAGACCGTTGACCGTTCCATCAGGAATTGTTTAAAACAGCGCACACCTTCTGCCCACCAATGTTCGGCTTCCTGTTCAGTGCGTCCAAGACCGTAATTCCAAAATTCAAGCGTCCACCAATTACCCCAATGGAAATTTACAGTGGGACGCATGTTGAACATTACTTGCACCATATTGTGTTCAATGCACTTGGAGCCATAAAGCCGATATGTATCGATGAGTTCGAGAAGGGATTGCTGCGACCGACAGGCATTAAGGTCAGCAAAGGCAATGTCAACATAAGAGCCGGAGTGGAAAGAATATTCAGGCGGAACTCTTGGATGCGAATACCCGAAGTTAATCCACTTTTCACACCCGAACGATTGAAATATGCTTGGATGAGAATTTAGGTCCTTGACGAACTCGTGAAGAGCACGGGCTTTTCTTAATTCTGGGATGAGGTCGAGCGCGCCAGGGTTCTCACGCAAGTTTTCATAGCTATGGCTTCCCTCGTCATCCCGGGAATAGGGGATTCCTAGCGGCTTCTCCAAAATCTCAATCTTGTCAGAAAACCACATGAGCGGATTATATGCAGAATTGACTTTCGCTGCAACTTCGCCTAGCCTTTTACCCGCTGATTCAAAGCGCTAAGTTCAGTTTGTCTGCGCGGAAAAGACGAATTACTCGCAACTAAAATTCACGCACACGCTGGTGCTATTCAATTTCGAGGGGGCCCCACGTGAAGCGGGCAAAGGAGTTCAATTGGTTGTGTGTCGGATGACGTCCCACGCATAGTCCCATGCAATCCTCTCCTGCTCCAATCGAACGTTACGGCCCCACTGTTGCTGTTTAAGGGCTCTATAAACACCGTTTTCCGAGTCCGTGAGCAATGGCAATTCAGAAGCCGGATATTGTTCCGCTTCCTGGCCCCATAGAGTCCTGTGGGAAATCAAGGTAGCTTCATCCATTAACACCGATCGCATCTCGGGAAGGCATTTTCGGGCTAGGCTCAAGATTGCAAACCCATATGTGTCTATGTCGCCCCAATAAATGCACTCTGCACTAGAAATCCAAGGGATTTGGCTGACTAGGGTGACTCCGAAGCCAAGTCCAGTCACAACAATCGCTCCTGACAATTCATTGAAGGCCAGCCCCGTTTGAAGATTTTCGACAAGATAAACCTTCGATGCTGGCAGTTTGAGAGCAGCAATTTCCTCCACCGGACATGTCAAATCCAGCAAGCCCCCAGTGCACTTGCCCAAAGAAGGATCCAAAAGGCGAAGACGCACCAATCCCGGGCTTTCTTTGAGACCACAGCGCTGAAAGAAGTTCAAATGGTTTGAAGAGTCGTGCTGCAAGTCAGCGACAAGATCTGTAATCAATCTCGTTCTGGTCTCGAGCCATTTGGTGTCGAGTCCTGCAATCGGGATCTGTCGAGGATACAAATTTGACCTTGGATTTTTCTCAATCCAGGCAAGCACATCTTTAATGCGCTGATAATCCTGCTCGTCATAATCCGCTAGGGCGTCAAAATAGTCGCACAATTTGGTACTGAGATGAGGCCATAATCGTGTTATATCGTGGAAGCGAGTAGAGGCTCGTCGCCAGCGCACATTTTCTCCTATCCACGAAGCAACCTGCTCCGGTCCACTTAATATCAGTGCCGCTGGCATCCGGTGGCTCCCGATCACTCTCCAATGCTTTTCACACCACTCAAGCTCTCCAGCACCTTTCCAGTCACGCCAAGATGATACCCAGGAGCGAATCGCATCAAACTGCCGTTGTGCTTCATTTTCTGTCGGCGGATCGAGCGATAACTTAAGAGGCCAGATGTTATCTATATTCGTGGACGCATGAGTGCGTAACCAGTTACGGTGCTGGTTCCGGTAGCGTCGTTCAAGCAAGTGGCGGATGTCCTCAGGAAACTTCACTGGCGATTTGAGCTCTTGCACGTTCAGGGAGTTTAAGTCGTTCTTCTTGCTGATCGTATTCAATCATGAGAATGCCCGAATTGCGCCTATCGGCAATCTCTATGAAACATGCGCCTCCTATGAATGGCTCCAAGGTCATGACCGACTTCAATGGAGTAGCGACGATCATTTGGAAACCGAAATTGGTGAAGATATTCATACATAGCGTAGTAAATTCATTGTCTGTTTTGTCGAAGGCTTCATCCAACACTACTGGTGCATAAACTGGCATCCCCTGGTCGTTTCCGCCAAGTTGATATCTGAGCGCTGCGGCGAGACAGGTTGTTGCGAGCTTTTGCCGTTGTCCTCCCGACTTTCCGGCTCCGCTCCTGTATACCTCAATATTTGTACCGTCAGCATCAATCTCGCGCCCAATAAATTCGACATGATGACGCACATCTAAGACAGCCTCGCGCCAGTGCTTCTGCTCTGGATCGTGACTGGCGAGCCTCTCGACAATTGTCCGGAGATTAATAAATCGTTCTTCTGCGATCTGACGATCATCTCCCCATGCATGACTCAGTACCTGTTGGATCTCCTGTTTGAATTCGCGGACTTCTGGAAGCTGTCGATCGGATACTTCGATAACCAGGCGAGTGCCTGAATTGAACTCGGCGTTGCTGAGACTCTCATTTACCAACTCCATCCGCTCGAGAATTTCTTTTCGTGCGCGGTTCAAGTGCGTAGAGAGAGCCACGAGATTTTGATGACTCTGGTTTTGCAGCAGATCAAAGAATCGCTGCTCGTGCGCTGGCAATCCGTCTAGTTCCAATCGGCTCAATAGAGCAAAAAAATCTGCTGCGCTGGCGAGGGTCGAATCCATATTGCTCGCATCCATTGGCCAGCGGCGTTTGAAATCCGCGAAAGCATTTTCTATCTTCCTCTCGCACTCATGCACATTAGACCCAATCGATTTGTCTTCCTCCCCAATCGCTTTCAATACCGTTCGCGTGTGTTTGTCAAGATTATCCAACGAAAGTCGCTCGCCGACCCGACTGAACCGACTCTCCAAGCCATGGCGCTGGCGATCAGTCAATTCAATTCTCCCCGGCTCTTGAAGAAGAGCTTCCAATCTCTTTGTGTGAGACTTGATGTCCTTGTCAGCATCCTGCCACTTCACTTTAGCGTTACGAACATCAGTTTCGGCATCTCGAATCTGTTGTTTTTGAGTTGCTATCCGCCGGCCAATTTGTTGCAAGTCAGCGTTTCCATCTCGTACATCACTCAGCTGTCTATCAATAGCAGCGATCTGAACAATGAGCGGTTCCACATCAACTTCATGCCACTGAACGTTCGCTAACGCCTGGCACTGCATTGCTCGGATCGCCTGCCTTTCTTCTTCGTTTGAAAGCTGCTTGCCTTTGGTCTCAAGTTCCGTGATTCTTGTCCCAAGTTCCTGCGCCTGACGTTCATAAAGCGCGAGCTTCTCGCGATTGTCGAATCCCAGGCACCAGTACCGAGGATCATCAATTCCCCTGCGATCATCCTTTTCGTGATGAGACTTGCCGTGGCGAATCTGGCCCGTGAGCGTCAATGCCCGTTCCGCATTTCTGAAGGCCTGCATTGAATCCACGCAAGCATAATCGAAGCGCTGTCTGAGTTCTGACCTCAACCACTCGGCGTGTTCTGAATCTTTAATCTTGATCTTCAAAAACACGGAATTGGATGCTACAGGACGCGGATTCAAAGAATCGGATCTAGTTGTGCGATGATACACGAGGCGCATCCCCAAATTGACACCGTTGATGTAATTTGACAAGGCAGCGTAATAACGGTCTTCGACAAGAAGAGAGAGAGCAAGACCCCGGAGAAGACGCTCAACAGCTCCCCGCCAACTAGACTCTTCCGGCAGCACTTCAAGTAGCTCTCCGGCAAACGGCAGAAGAGATTCCTGAACACCGATCCCTTCAGCTATTTGGCGCCTCAGATCAAGCATTGATGCTGGCATATTTGAACGTTGCCGCTTGAGAGCTGCAATTTCCCTCAGAGCATCCGCCCATTCATTCTCGGTCTGTTTTTTACGGCTCGTTACATCAAATAACTCTTCTTGAATCGTTTTGCGATTCTGGTGCCAATTCTCGATTTCACGGCGTGCAGTGGCGGCCAACTCAGCAAACTCCTGTGGGGAAACCGACGCCTTCCAACCAAGCTGTACACATATTCTCTTTATGTGGTCTCGTTTCTCCGACCGCTCTTTACGAAGCCGTTCCAGAGATTCCTTTTCCGCTTCCCACTGTTCAACACGATCCCCGCCGAGATTTCTATGCTGTTGCTCAAGACCAAGCAGCACCGAATGCTGAGCATCCAGAAACTTTTCAGTGCTGCTCACCTCTCCAGTGGCGGCTTCTAATTGCACATTCAGCTCAGAAATTCGCTCCCGCAATAGAGCTATCCGACTCAACTCGCAGAAGGTGTCCAGACCAGCACGCTGGGAATCCAACTCAATTTGGTCAGCGTTCAATGCGAGAAGCCGTTGGTGTTCCGTCCGCGCCGGTGTAAGAGTTTGCACTTGTTCCCGCGCAATCACAACGGCCTGATGCGCAGCATTCAACTCTGTGAATTCGGATACCAGCCTTTCGGCAACCTGAAATGTGGCGGGCCGTTCAAGCATGAAGTCCCGAAGAAAGACATTCAAATCGCCCAGATTTTTCGCCGATTGGGTCTTGTGTAACAGACGTAAGGCCATCTCGTGCTCGATTCCGAGTAATCGACAAAAGTGATCACAGTAAGGCCGAAAATCATCGCGGGCGAAAGCATCCGGGAATGACTGCTTCAGCTTTCGAATATCAAGATCAAATTCTCTGAGCTCTAGCAGGTCGAATGGTCGTTCGAAGATGAAGAAGTGATACCTCACGTCCGCGCTATTGCATGAGTTTCCGCGAATCCAGAAGACCCGAACCAGAACAACAATCTGTTCTTGGGCGTTGCGGTAAGTTAGTGCAAGGGCGGACCAGGTAGTTCCCACGCGAAGATATTGTTGAGCGATTGCGCCGGATTCATCATCCTTCTGCTCTGCCCATGCTCCTCGGATATAACTGACAAAGCTTCGATCCCGCCCTGTGCGTTCTGCTTCGCGAGCTGCAGCATTGAAATCAATCCAACGCGGAGGAATCAGAAGAGCAGAAAATGCATCGAGTAGGGTTGATTTTCCTGCCCCTGACCGGCCGGCAAATAGAAATCCCTTTTCATTGATCGGAATCGTGTGTAAGCCTGAGAATGTTCCCCAGTTGAACACTTGTAGCTTGCAAATGCGAAACTGCTCTTGGCAGCTTTGATTGGATGTTAGCTGTGGAGAACTCATTGATCCGCCTCGCCGTCCGATTCAAACTCGGAAGAGTCTGTCGTGTGATGTTCACTCGTGGTACTGGACATGCGGTCATAGAGCTTGGCAAGAGCTTGTATCTCATCAACGGAAAACAGTAGCTTCAGTGTGGGAGAAATTTCGAATCGATCATCACCAGATCGAAGTCTTTGCAGAATGCTGTGCTGTTTGATTTTCTCCATTGACGCCTGAATACGCTTCCTAAAGCCAGCTTTGTCCGTATTTGCAGTCTGCTCATACAAGCTTAGATATTCCTCGATCTCCTCGCTGGCAATTACAGCGCGTTCGCTCTGAGCATCAGCCTGAGCCAGGCGCTGCCGTAAAAACAGTAGCAGGACTGAATCAAGAAATGTAAGTTGCAGTCGGCGCAGTAAGATCGGAATCTCCAACTCGCCTCCGTCTGCCTGCTTTGTAAAAGCGACTTGGAGGTCCCGATCAACGACCAACTCGAGGAAAAGATCTGCCAGCCGACGACGGACCACTGGTTCATCCCGCAGCAAGATAGGCCACAGTTTAGGATGGCGTCTCCCATCCAGCGACGGTCCAGCCAGTAATTGCACAAGGACTCGCCGCGTTTCAAACGCCAATTCTCCAACGTCACCAAGAAACAGTGTGTTCCCCGACTGTGGAGTTCCACTGTCACCTTGCTTGCCTTCAGATACTTCGTGTTCAGATAGACTCATATGAATTGCTCGCTCAAAAAGTAAATCTTGGGAATCTGTGCTCTACGATAATGTTGATCCTTGCCCCACCAAGAAACTGTTTCGGTGCCATCTAAACGAGTTCCTTGCTGACTTGCAAGTGCCAGCATGCCGATAACACTTCCCAATCCTTGAGCTGCGGGGTAAAGTGTAAGTACATCAGCAATTGAGGCTTGCGATCGCTCGGCTAGAACTGCCCGAATATTATTCCTAAGAGTCCGGAAGTCAATTTCTGACTCTGCAATCAATTCACTTATTGATTCCAAGTCAATGGGAGCGGCTTCGCCGGGCACCATAGTACTGGCTGGTAATTGCTTCGCCGGGTCGTAAAGGACCCATTGGCTTAGAGATCTCAAGCGGCTGCTGGTAAGTTGCAGAGCGTATTTCAATGCTTCTGTGGATTTGATTTCGTCCTTTAGGGCAATCGCAGCACGCTGCGCTTCTCGTAGCAGCCTACTGAGCCGCTGCTGCTCCACATATTCTCTGCTTTGTACGAAATTCTTAAGACTGCGAGCAAAATGCTGCAGGGTTTCATGCACTGTACCACCTTCATCCAACAGTGCACTTGTGAGGCGCAAAAGAAATTTCCGTTCCTTTGCGCTAAGCTGAGCCGAAAATCGGCGGGACATGATTGCGTCCAGCGCTTGTTCCAAAGCCGCACTCTGTTCAGGATCAGTGAGGAGGCGCCAGAAGGCGGAGAATGTTTGTCCCTCCTCACTTTCCGCGATCAGATCGACGCCGGCGAATAGTGCGGTAAGGACCTCACCGCGGTTGCCTTCGTTGTCCATGATGCGCGAACGCAATTCTCGGTTCAGTTTGTCAAACTGCTCCCGCACTCGGTGAAAATCACCTGCCAGATCATCCGCCAGTGCAATGATCTCCCTCGCCCGTTCAAGCGCCCGCGGTTCCGGCAGTGTCTTCAATTGACCCTGTTTAAGAGACGCTATCTCTTCCTCGATACGCTGGCGTTCGCCGATCAGTGCAGCAATTCGCGTTTGTGGATTAGCATCTGTAGCCTCCGCCAAATGAACAATCTGCTGGATAACAGTTGCCAGGCGGCTCTCCGTAGTGGTGGGCCTGCGCTCGATTCGGCTGGCGACGAACCGGACTGCCTCAATTGTGGCAGATGAAAGTTCATATTCTTCTTCTTCGGCTCCAGCCGGAAGCCTTCGTTCGATAAATCCTGCCGCCAACCAGTCCATCACGTACGCGTGTGCAGATTGCGGAAACAGATCGCCTTTAGCACGAAGATCTTCTAGATCACGAGCAATCCTCTCGTGAAAGACCGATGCCGGAAGCTTTCTTTCGGCGTCATACAGGTGAACCTGCAACAAGGCAAGAATTACCGGCCCATTATCGGCTGCAAGCAGTCGCCAAAACGCTTCTGACCTCAGGCGGCGATAAGAAGCAATGTGTTTGTCTGCCTTCACTGTCTCATCCGAATCTCCCGCACCCGGTAAATACTGTCGGCCCTTTTCATGTTCTCCCGGAGCGAACTGCGATTCTGTGCTTACATTAGTCTCACTTGTGCTTTCTGCCTAGCACATTCTAAGAATCAGTCACCATGTATCCGCAAATCGGAACCAACGTTTTCACTCCGGTCTGGAAAGGTCACATTCTGTTCCCGGCTAGTATGCTTTGCGTTGGACAAACTGACGTGGCGACTGAGACCTCGGCGATGTATCCATAGTGAAGAGTTGGTGATCTGGCACCCTGGACAGCCTGATGTAGGCCCCAGCAAACTGCTAAGCACGATCGGGAGCCCATATCGAAAGTCAGCATAAACTGCGTTCGGCAATGAAATGATTTCTGGGAACTCGAGCTTCAACACCTCAGCAGCGATCAGCGATGCCGATACGGTAGAGAGGAACGGCAGAGATGCTCTAATTGGCTGGCTGTTTTCAGGAGGTGCTATATCTCCCTCCGCGCAAGGCCCGCGGAATTCGGCGCGCGGTCGTGGCAGACGGCACAAGGTACAATCCTCCACGCGTGGAACGTGTCGACCGAAACCTATTCCCCACCCACTGGTAGTCGTCCCGTGCAATACCACAGGAGGCAATTGAAATGGGACATCTGCCCACGCGCCGTCCTCATTTGTCAAGCTGACCCACAAATCAAAGTTTTTGCGACCAAGTAATTCCCCGAATGCTGTCCATGTACCTTGCACGGCTTTGCCTTCGATGCCACATCGGCGCAACAGATCCAATGCGACCTCCGACTTCGCTCGTGAAACAGCAGCGTCCGTTGCGGTAAACAAAGGAGACCGATTCAGATTCGAAGCATCAACAAAATCTCGATCGAAAGCGGTGATACGCCCGCGTATAGGCATGAGGCTAAGGATGAACAGGAAGGCTGAACCAACTGCTCCTACGCCGGCAACCAACAACTCCCCAAGCTCTGCAACCGATGATCCATAGGCAGGTGCACCGCATCGCGAAACAGCAGATTCCATTACGTTGTGCCACATACACCAGTTCACATCGCCTAACCAGTGTTCGACACCTTGGCCTATCGCTCGTTTGAAAAGGTCTGCCGCGCCAATTGCCCCGGCGAGCGCCGCCACGGGAGCAGTACTGGAACTGCGTTGATAAGTGTCTTCTATGGTTCCCCGCCTTCCGAGCGCGGTCCACCCCGCCGCATCGACCAAATAATCATTGGCAGTAACCATAAATGCTTGCGATTTACACGAGCCCACATACAGACGAATCGAGGCGGGATCAAATTCAAGCGTGTGTGTGATCGTGAAGTTGCCGAACGGATCAGCTTCCAACATCTCTCTTTTTATGCGTGAAGCCAGTGTTTTGTCGCCATGAATTTGCAGTGGCTCTGCAAGTGCGACGTCGGGAACGACTACTCTCACGTTTCTGGACCACCTGGCTGTCAGGTTAGCGGCAACCAACGTAATTCGCTGGATTGTGATGTCATTTGCAAGACTTCTGTCTACCCAAATCTCAACAGGCATGCTGACGTAACGATGCAGACCGTTAACTTCAAGCTGAGTGCGATGATCACGTTCCGCGTAGAATGCTGTCGCATCCGTCCAATTTCTTTGCACGCCAGATTGCATATATGACTATTCCTCCATCGCCGTACACTGACGCAGGTCTGCGAAAGCCGGCAGTATGACCAAATGCTCTTCAACATTCTTGACACGCTGAAAACTACCCCCGATGTGGCGGTAAACTCCACATTCGTTGATGTTCAGCCCATTTTTTCCAAACCAGGGTACGACGATTGAAATCACACCCTCAAACTGAGCAAATGTGCATTCGTCATCGACATGAGAATGCCTAACATAAGCACTCGGGTGGGAGTGTGCTTGGCCCACGTAGACAAGAGGAGTCCCGATGATCACACTGATCGCTCTCGCATTTGCTTCGACAGAAGTTCGCACCGCCCCACTTTCTGTATCAGCGTCCGGGACCACTAGTGTTGTGATAACTGCTTTATTGCCGCTTTCAATTCCAAACCAATACACCACACCTTCAGAAGGGCGGCGCAAAGCAAATGAATGTAAGAGCTTTGCCGTTTTTTGCGCGAGCTCATCCGTAATGTAAATAAGAGACATTTCTTCTTTGCTCATGCCATTCTTCCCGATGATTGGCGAATCTTTGAGTGAAGGTCGCTCACCATCATCGTTAACGAATCAATGGCGATGCCTCCTCCTGTTGGCAAACGCCAATCCAACAATCTCCAATCTCCGTGCGGACCGCCCCTCTCCGAATACGCCTTGCGGTTATATCGCATGCATACGCAGGGAGTGGGGTGAAATCCTTGTGGATACAATCGCTTTGTGCCCCGTTCTGCCCGGTCTGCGCTTACAAATTCTACCGTGGGCGGATAAAGTGGATACTCTGAACATTGAAATTCGACGTTGAATTGTTCATCGTCCCGATTGCTAAATCGCACATGAAAGCAGAGCCTACTTTCACTCAACTCGCTCGCATCTATTGCCAGCCCTGCGGCTGCAACATAATCAGCCAGGATTGTGAGTTCGGCCCTCACCGCCGCCAGTGACACCTCAGCAGGAACACTCACGCGTTTCCACCCTGAACCGATAGAACCAGAAGCGTTCCATCTTCAATTTTGTAGCTGGCCAGAGTCCGCTGAGGCTCCAGGATCTCGTTGCCGCGCAAGAGCGTATATTTGCTGTCCTGCTCAACAAATTTGAAGACGGTTCGAGCATCCTGGATCACCTGCTCAATCTTCGTCGAGATTGGATACTGGGGCCTTATGGGTGCATCTTTAGGCTGATCCATGCTCCACAGTCCCCGAGGAGTTTGGACTCTGATTTCTATGACATTTGGATGTTTTGGGTTGACATTGCCCTGTTGGGATGCGGTTTGCTGATCAGTAGCCATTTCTTATCTCCTTCAGCGTTCTGCTTCACTTGCCGTAAACGCTGTTGATAGAAGAAACGGACATCAGCCGCAAAACTGTGCGGCTCGGGATGACTCAGAAGGGGGTACGCCGAGAAAAAGTTATTAGGAAACTCACGAGTTGATTGACTTAGGTGGTTGGCTTGGGGACAGCTCCCATCCAGATCGGACAAACCGTTCGGCAGGCACAGCGGTCACAGCTCCACTCATTTGCAGTCCCGTCAAATTTTCCTGCCGTTATTTGGTCAAAGATGCTTCGCGCGTTACTGGCTTCGGCATCCAAGGTTTCGGCCGGTTTCCGGCGGCTCCATCGAAAAGGGTGCAGTTGGCCGCCCTCCCCGAAGAAAACCCACGGTTGGACCCTACCGTGTTTCTTTTGTAGCAACACGAAAGGTAACCGATCATATTCCTTCAGCTCCGACCATTTAACCTCCGCTGCTCCCTCGTCAGCGGATCCAACTTGCAGGGCTATCGCAAGGTGGTCGCCATTTAATTCCTGGAACTGGCCGATTAGTTGAAGTTTGATCGTTCTAGCGCAACCCTTGAGGTCCTCCCACTCGACAACCTCCTCTTTGAGTTTTGCGCCAATGAACAATTTAGGATTAAAAGATTCGGCGAATTGTGCGGCCCACCGCAGTGTGCGGGGACGATACAACGAAAGGTGGGCATGATCGCTGTAATGGTCTGGTGGCCACTCCTCTTGAGCAATCTGAATGGCCTCCGCTCCCGTGAGTGGGCGGTCGGCTTGGACTGCCCGTTCAACGATTCGCCGTAGTGTACGACGAATTCGAACCATGAACTCAGGATAAAGTGGTCTCATGCGGCCGCGAAACCGAGTTCCTAAATGTTCTTCCAGGTATGTTCGAACCCGGCACGTGCGAGGATCCAAGGAATAGGTCGATACTTCATCTGGAGCTTTTCCACCCCACACGCGACCTAGCTCGATCTCTTCATCTCCACTGACAAAAGAGGGCCACTCGATTACAGGAATTGCACCCGATCCGCGCAACCTGATCAGCAGATCAGGAAACCGCCGGGTTTTGCTCCGTGGCCGGCCGCTAGCGGAACTTGCGTATGACACAACAGCAGCTCGTTGGCCTCTGGAAATGCCCACAAATAATAGTGACTCAGCTTGAAGAAGGTCATCGTTGCTTCTTGGACGAAGAGCCGGAGGCAACCAAGGCTTTGCGGGAGGAATATCGGGTAGGGATTGACCAGCGACTGCCACAACAGGGAACTCTAGACCTTTCGAAGCGTGACAGGTCATGACCCGAACGGCTCCCATCTGTTTCCGAGGAGCTACAAGTCCTGGGGTACCTTGAGTAGCTAAATGGCGCATTCGTTCCGCTAATCCTAGCCTTGCTGTCCTCGGACGCACATGCGGATGTGAGAAACGATAATTTGCAGCCAGCGCAAGGGCTGAAAGAACCTCTTCTAATTGCACGGCGCTTTCAGCGTTCTCTTTATTGACAAGGAGCTGTTTTACATATGGAGTCAAAAAAAACAGAAATTCACAGGCCACGAGCCAGCCATCCCCAGAATGCAACAATTGGCGAAGTTCCCTTACGATGCTGTAAATCTTAGCTGCTATTTGCTGCTCTTCTACACTTCCAACCCATTGAGGCGTTGTAGCACTGTCGATGTCGAATTTCAGCAGTTGCTCGACGACTGCATTGAGCACATCCGAGCTTATTCGATCTCCGTACAAGCTGTAGACGAGCCTTGGAACGGCCTGCAGATGATCAACAACTGTTAAAACTCCGGAGATGTCGCCTCCTGCGCCTTCGGCGGTCAGGAGCCCGCTTGTGACCGCACGAATGCCTTTCTTCTTAAGCTCAATCGCCAAGTTTCGTACATCCACATTACGCCGTGCCAACACTGCAATCTCTTGTGCCGGAATTCCTGCAGCAAGCCATTCCTCGACTGCCGCAATAACACCCTTTCTCTCAGCAGCGTCGGAGTTCGCAATTGCCATCGATACCGGCGTTTTCCCTAAGCTTGTAGTGGATGCATTTGCTTTCCAGCGCTCTGAAATTGGTCCACTGTGGTTTGGATCATCAAACCATGCGGCAAGTCGGTTGAGGACAGCAACGATCTCCCCTGCCGATCGGTAATTTTGTGCCAGCTGGAAGCATTGCGATTCCGCGAAGTCTTCGCCAAACTTCTTTACATTCTCTGGCTCCGCGCCTCGAAATCTATAAATCGCTTGTCGTGCATCCCCCACAACCCATGGCGGGTTGTGCTCGCCGCAAAGTTGCCTGAGAAATAAAGCAGTTGCGCGCGACACGTCTTGATACTCATCAACGAGCACCCAAGAAAAATCATTCCTTATCTGTTGGCGCAATTCTTGATTTTGCGCTAAAAGCTCGTGCGGTATCCGGATCAGATCGGCAAAGTCAGCTTGATGCCGTTGCGCCTTTGCCTCCTCGTACTTTTCTAACAGCCGTAGTAGAGCACACGAGCGGTTCTTTACCTCCTGTTCCTCAGGTGATGGGCTCCATGAGTTGATGGCGGCTCTGAGTTCCAGAGGGCCAACCAACCGATCCGTCAAAAAATTTATGTATCGCGTCGCTTCAGCGGCGGTCTGATTCGGGTTTTTTATATTTAGCAAGGCTTCGCAATCAACCGTGCCGAGCAGTTCGCTGATTAATTCCTCTTGTGTAATCTCATCGAGAATAGAAAAATCGACATCCAGACCGGCATGGTGTCCCAGTGTGTTCAATAAAACAACACCAAAACCGTGAAATGTCGATATGAGAACGCGAGAGGCCAAATCCGCACCAAGGGCGCGATGAACCCTATCCTGGAGTTCGACTGCTGCTTCGTTACTGAAAGTCAGTGCGAGTATCTTCTCTGGAGCAACCCCTTTTTCTCGGATTAAATAAACGATACGGCGGACAAGAGTTTTGGTTTTTCCAGTTCCGGGTCCCGCATCTACGATCACCGGAAAGCCGCAACTGGTTGCAGCTTTCTCCTGCTCAGCGTTGATAATGAAATCTGAACCCGCCGTTGGAAGCGCCTCAGGCCCTACGACAGTCTCATAAAGACCCTCAGCTAATTGCAAAAGTGCGAGGAATGGGGTGGCTCCGAATTGCCCTGCCAAACCAACAAGAGAGGGTTCTTTATCTTTTTCCCAAGCATCGAATATCTCCCGTGCAGGACATATCAGTTCCGCTGCAAAGGCGCTAGCTTCTGCTTCCTGCTGAGATTTTGGACTGTATCGTGAGAGCGCAGGAGCGCCGGTATTCAGAAAAACCGACCCGCGAATAAGATCCCGAGCTGCACCCGTGAACTGGCTATGATGAAGTATGAGATGCCCATATTCATGCGCGACGACCTCTAAACGTTCAGCAGGATCCTTATCGAGGTGTCGATCATAGTACAAGCAACCCTCTGCGGGGACGATCTCACCGCGGCTACCCTGGAGAAACCCGTCTTTATCGACAGGCACCAGGTCGATGCCATATTGGTCGGAAAGCCAGCTTTGCAAGTGTAAAAAAAGATCACTGGAGACGGCAAAGCGCTTTCGCTCTTCACGCGCTCGCGCTCTCACTTGTGCTAATGGCCTTGTCATTTATTGGAGCTCAACAATCGAATCCAAAAAGAGCGTTGGTCAGGGTCGAAGCCTGAGCGATTTAATATTTCGTCAAATGTTTCTGGTTCTTTTTCAAACGGTCGATCACGCGATGCCGCTCTTGAGATCCTTGGCTGATCTGACAGATAAGCAAGAGATTCGTGAATGTTTACACCAAAAACTGTTTGTACGCTCGTTGCTATATGTCTTTTCACTGCGATCGGCACCACATTGGGGTGTCGACTCACGAGGACCAAATATTCGGTAGTGACGTTGGGCAAGTGTCTGGCCAACTCTGGAAGAGTTTGCCTTGTCATTTGTCGAAGAAAGGCAATCCAGTTTTTAGCTTTTGGTTGATCTTCAGATCTACGAGTAACCTCTTGCACCTCAGACGCATAGTTGCGGCCCGGTGATTCTGGAGCTTCACTGTGCCCACCGGTGGAAGTAGCAGATGATTTTGTAACCAATGTAGCAGGAGTTGCTAATTCTAATCCGAATTTATGCAACCACTGGCTAACTTTCTCCTCTGCATTTGTAAACTCACCAGTAGAATCTCCCGCTGGTCCAAGGACCAGGTCTTCAAAAAACTCATGTAGTTCTTCAGACCACTCTGGATGTAGCTCGCTGAGTTGATAGACGAGTTTTCTGTCGTGACAATCTATCCATGCGCGCTCAATCTGAGCGCACAAACCCGCCAAAAGATCGAGATTTTTGTGCTCCGTCATTACTTTCGCTCCTCTGCGGGCTGTTGCAGCCGACCCAATTTGGGTCTAAGCTTTTTGAGTGAAGCTTCCCAATCATCTGATAGCTGAAGATCAGGATCCGACACTAGCGCGGCCGCAAGCTGCGCATCGGCTTGACGTAGAGCACGTATGATCTGAAAACGGCTCTTGCCTACAAACAGTGTTGTTAGAGGCGTGTCAGAATCCTCATCTGCTTTCTGTCCTGAAACGTTGGGTCGGGCATTCTTGAACCATGCTTGACTTGCAACAGCCCTAACAAATTTGTCTTTAATTTCACCAAGTACCCGTTGTGCGACAGCTTCTATCAAAGAGACTTGGTTTGGAGTCAAGTTGGCGTGCCATAGAGGCGCCTCAGATATTCCAGAGATGGGATCTGAGTCGTCATCCTCTTCATTGACGTCAAACGGTTGCCCGGGAGGAAAGCGCTCACCTCTGCGACCATACCGTTCTCTCCAAGCATCACTCAACTGCTGACAGGAAAACGCATTCCAAGAATGCTCGGCGAACTTACCGCGGTCGGTGAGAAGCACTCTCAACATGTGTTGGAACGCGTCTTGGAGAATATCTTCATAGCTATCCCGCTTTGGAAGTCGACTGAGGCGGCGTGCTTTTGCCACCATTGGACCGCAATAGTCCCAGGTTCCGTCTGCATGCCGCTTTAAAAGTCGATCCAGTGTTGCCCTGCTTGCTTGACTTGCAGGTGGTAACTGGCGGAAAGCCCGAACCAACACCTCGGGCGGCAGGGACGCACTTGGCGCAGAACGAATGTAAGCAAGGTATTCCTCCGAGTTCAAGGGAGGAAGTGCTTGGAAGACATCATTAATGCTGCGCTGTACCTGGCCCGGACCAAAGCGTTTTCTTCCGTTCTCCTTTTTCATTTTCCCCTATCTACTCACACCATATTGAGGATAACGGACATTTCAATCACAAATGTGTGCGAGAGAATAACGCTTGCAAGTCCTTTATGTACAGCAGCTTACGCTCATTTGGCCGAAAAAGACACAGTATTCGCTGAGTCACCTGCAGAATATGGGATACGCTCCGCGAATGAATTTATAGCGCTCCTGACGGCATCGTTTGTTTTTCCGAAGGGCTGTCTTGGTGTGCCATAAAGAACGCCTTATCAGCGCGGCCAGAATCCTCTGTTTAAGCTCACCGTCCATGAGAGCGGCATGCATACCACAATTGTGAAATTTGCAATGTCTTTATCAAAAGACTCGCAGCCCAGAAAATTTGCGAATCGAATTACGGCGGTTGTCAGAAATATTGTAGAGATTAAAGACTAAATCTTCTATTTCATTGCGACATTCCAGGAATGTCTTGAATCTCACGCCAATAGTTTTTAAAAAAGCATCCTGCTCATTACTAACAGTACATAAAGGCATGACTCTATGAAATTCTGCCCGCATCAGACGGCACTGCTTGGATAAATCCGAGATATATTTCCAGTACTTGGAATCGAATGGCACCGGGAGTTGCCGAAGGAAAGTTAATTTGATTGAGCGGCTTACATCCCGAATTTTATACCACGCATTCGCTAAATGAGAATTCAGTAGTGCAGTAAAAAAATCACAATCATTTTCGTCTTGAGGAAAATACATCATTGCTGTACTGACGGCACACGTTCCTGGCGCCGCTTTTGCCGCCACTAAGCGTTCTTTGTGGGTCATATATCGCATTTCCTGAATAACTACTTTATTGCGACTTATCCAAGACAGGTCTGGCGGCCGATCAAAACGGGCGATGCCTGCTGAGTATTCTGCAGCCTCCCGAAGACAGGCGTGGAAGGCGCGTATATGACGCGCGTGTATTCCTTTGAAACTGCAGGGAGGGAGGCCTTTTTTTACATGGCCCAAATGCGCTCCTCCGATCAGGGATCCCCAATGATTTAAGCTTTGTCCGGCCAGTTCTCTGGTAAGAAATGAAATGGTGGTGTTTGCCCGCGGATGAAAAATACATTGCGGCAACTGTTTCCAGAGACGTCCGCCGTCGAGCAGGTATGAAGTGCGGGGCCGCATGCTGCCGCCAAGCGGTGTGGAGTGATAACTTATACGGGTTAAAGCAGTATAGCGGGCCCTTTTTAAGCGTTTCCTTGCAAGAAAGGAAACTGGGATGACACACGATAATTCAATAAAGCTGCTTTGAGGATACAGAGTAACATTCAAGATGTCATAATTTTCCAGCAGCAACCGCCTGACATTGGCAGCGGCGCCACCATTAAAAAGAAAGGTGCTTGGTAATACAAAACTAAGATATCCGCCAGGAGCAATGAGCGAATGTGCACGAGCTATGAAAGCAAGATAAATATCGTACCGTGCCATGTTCAACCAGTGCGCGAATTGCTGTTGAAGAAGTCGAGCGTGGTTCCCGACAATCTGCTTCCACGGAGGGTTTCCCACAACAATCGAGAACTGCTTTGGCCAGAAGCAAGGAAGCTCATCAATAAGACTGTCACGACATGTTGTATTGAGCTTGAATTGCCCTGTTTCATCTTCATTGCCTGCGAAATTCACGATCCGCTTGGCAATGGATAAAGCAACGGGGTCTCGATCAACGGCATAAAAATCGATGGGGAGCGAACCGTTAGCCCGATGCTGAAAAGTGACCGGGAATTGTCCCGCCTCGACAGAGAGGTCGAGAATTGTAGCCGACTTGGCCCTGTCTTTCGCCAGAGCCTGCAGAACCTCAGCGGTCATGGCATTGGAAATGAATTCAGGTGTTCCGTAAGTGCCGCATTTTTGGCCCCTGCTGCGCGACTCGTCCATACGAAAGCGAATTTGGTTCCGTCGTCTTCCCGGCTGGACAGCGAGCCCTAGCGTTCTCTCCACAAAATGAAGAGTGGCCATGGCCAACCCCATGCGCCGACTGCCCAACTCGCCATCGGCTGCGCCTACCAGCACCTCCATAATTTGTCTGTCCAGGGGATTCAGACGATCTGATTTGCCCTGGAGAAACTCCGAACTCAGCTTCAAACAAAATTCGGTAAGTTTGACCGCCGGAGAATCTCCCAATTTGCCGGAGGGCAAAGATGACAATGCAAGCAATGCCCGATGGGCGAGAGGAAGGTGTTTGTATGTGAATCGGGTTGACAGCGATCCGGCGTCCATCCAATAATCTATCCCTTTATGTCGCGTTGTCCACTTCCGCTCTTATGTATCACATCGTTCTCGCTGCTCGCCATACTTGTTTCAGGCGCAAGTGCTCAATCGGTCACCTTTATCCAGATCACCGATCCTCACATCTTTGACAGCAATGCGCATAATACGGCCATGGGCGGTTATACCGCGCAATTGGATAACGAGAGCAGCCTCGGTTGGGCCATTCTTTCCATCAATAAATTAGTAGCTTCGGGAAAGCAGCATATCGATTTTGTTATTTTTACCGGGGATTTCGGCCTGGAGAAAACCGATTGCGGCGGTAATATCGTTCCCAAGAAACCTGGACCCATAGCCTGTTCGGACGCGGTAGCCACAGCAACCAGTTATTTTCGCGCAGCATTGGTTAAAAAAATACTAATCATACCGGGTAACAACGATGTTCCAGAGGAAGACCCGGGCAAACTGGCCGCGTATTATGCATTTGTTCAAGGGGTATCCGCCCAGCTCAAATCCCTCAAGGTTCCTTCCGGGGAGTCTCCACCGGATCTGGTTGATTTACGCAAGCAGAACGAGTTGGCCAATGGTATTTGCATTCTTGGCCTGGATTCTTCCACATTCAAGAACACAGGCGCCACGCCCGGGGACCGTTCAGCAAAAAATCGGGTTGAGCAGGAACGGCTATTGCAGGATTTACGCAAGCGTCTCGAGGATTGTCATCCCGGCATCATCATCACGCATGTTCCCAATCTGGAAGATCCTTTCCGTGAGAACGGAATCGTCAAGAGAGCCTGGAACCTGGATCCTTCGCCGGCCAAAATGTGGCAGGATGTGATCAAGAATCCGGAGGTGCTGGCTGTTTTTGCCGGGCACTTCCATGATCCGCGCCGCAACATCTATATGCACGACTACAGCTGGGCCTCGCAGCCGCCCGGACGGGTGGAAGGTGAAAAAACCTGGATCGCCCCGCCTCTGGCAGTCAAATTTCAATCTACAGCCAAGCCGCAGGCGCGCGGCCTACTGGTTGCAACCGTGACCGCGGCTGGAACGGTAACCGCTGAACCCTTGTGGTTTGCATTTGCCGATGCCGGCGGTTCGGCGGACAAAGCCGACAAACTCGCCGAAGCGCGCGCTTACGAGCAAAATGAGGAATATGAGAAGGCCGCCAAGGCGTATGAGCAGGGCCTTTCTTCAAAAGATGATTGGGTGCGAACACAATCGGAAGCAGGCTTTCAAAGAACAGTCAAACTGGGCCGACAGCATGACTGGAAAGAAACGCTCCTTGGGAAACTCCTCCTGCGTTGGGGATGGCACATTTTATCCCTCTTGGCACTAGTTTTGGTTCTGTTTGTGCTGCTGAATCTATTGTCAAGAGTTATTCTCTTGCGCATTCGGAGTTGGAGGATACAGCGTTGGGAGATAGGACAGTTGCTGTATGGCTTGATAGGCAGACGGACAATCATGCTCATTCCCGCTAAAAAGGGACATGAGAATGCTCCAGTCGATGAGTTCAATGTCCAACTCCTTCTGGCAATGGAGGATATTCAGACCACTCTGCAGCCACTGCGCCGCAAGCGCCTAGTAAGAATTGGTGATTCCATCATCGCTGCTCCAGCAGCGGGAACCAATTTGCCGGACTTGAAAATAAAAGGCGTGGAACTGAAAGCGCTTTTGGCATGGCTAAAATGGGGATATGATTTTTTGCGAATTCGTATCGAAATCCAAGTGTGGGGGTCGAATGCCAAGGCCCAAGTCGTTGCTGTTCAAAGATTTGCCTGGATTGAGGAAAATTATTGGATTGCACCTCTTCCTGGAACGGATGCGGATATCGAGGAAGCTGCGAAACAACTGGCTTATGATATTCTAGGGCAGGAGAATATAAGGTGAATTCGAATTTCGTGCCGCCACATCTTGAGTCCCATGCAATTCAGGGCGACTTCAAGTTTACTGACACGCGCAGCTTCCGGCTATTCGTGGAAGGCATAAAAGGTTTGCAGGCGTATGAGCATTCCGCGCAGCGGCAGGGCTTGGAAAAAGCAGAAGCCAGACTGACTGAGTGTGTCTCCGAGTACCCGTTTGACGTTCTGCCTCAATTCTACCTGGGGGTCGTAAAGATTTTTCAAGGCTATCGTGGAACGATGGATGCCATTCGTATTTTCGAGAACATTTCCGCTGATGTTCCCCAGCTGCGTATAGAAGCAAAGTACAATGCCGCGCAAGCCTGTATCGAGCAGTACACTGCTGAGTCCTTTAACGCGGCGCGAGATTATCTCAGCCAGTGCATTCAAGAAATAGCTGGTTCCACTAAACCAGCCGATGTGCGGCTGCGTCTCCAGGCTGAAGTATTGATCCTGTATCTGGACATCCATGACCAGCTCTGGAGAAAGCGGAAAGACTCAGTGGCTACTCTGCAGCTCGAAATTAGTGAGACCGCCCCACAGCTGAGTCAACGGCTTGATGAATTCCTGAAAGAGTTCGATAAATTCACCAGGATTCCGCAACCGGCACGAGCCGACATCCTGGCGGACTACTGGAATGATCGAGGCATATTGCAGGAATTTCAGGCCTGGACCGCTCTCGATCCAAAGAAGAAAAAAGAACTGGCACAAACGGCGATTCAGTCCTATGTAGAATCGCTCAAGTGGAAGCTCAACTGGATTCCGCCCAAAAGCAATTTAGCGCGTATTCACGTCGAGTTATTGCAGGAATATGATCGGGGTCTCAAGTATTGCGATGAAGTGCAGCAAGTCCGGCCGGATGATAACTACTGTGAATATATAAGAGGCCAAGCGTGGGAAGGCAAGAAGGATATTGCTAAGGCGATTTTTCACTATGAAAAAGCCCCTTACATCCCTGAAGCCAAAAAACGGTTGGCGGCGCTTTATGAAGAGAGTGGACGTAAGGATGATGCGATTCGTGCGTGGCAGCAGGTCCTGGCAAAGCATCCTGACGACATAGAAGCGCTTGGGGCGCAGGCGCGGCTCAAGTTTCCCACTACTCCCGCATCAGACGCGCCACCGATAAAGTGATTCTGACTTTTCCGTACAGCGCCTTCTGGTAAGCGTGATTGGCGGCGATGAAGGTCTTGGCATACTGCTCAAGATTTTCGTAATCCACCGGTTGGCCCTTGTATTCGGTTCGGTGGTAATAGGCCAGCTTCGCATTCGCGAAGTCCAGCTCCGTGCTATCCATGGCGTCTTTCAGCTTCTGCAATTCCTCAGGAGTTGGTGGAGCCTTCTTGGCCATTGCTTCCTCGATCCCATCATAATACGAAACAGCGCGCGATACCGCTCGCGGTCCGTTCCGAACTTATTTTCGAGTACATAGCGGATCTGCGTGCTGTCACGCGTCACGCACTTTGGCCGACGCACGATTTCCGGCGGCAAATCCGGCGCAAAAGCATCCCGGAGGACCTGCTTCATCAGCCGTCCTTTGTCCAGCCTGTAATGCAATGGCAGGTTGTAGCCGATGCGCAGGAGCTCCTTGGTCCATAACGGCTGGATGACGGAAATTCCGAACCAGGCGAAGACATTCTGGATGATTGCCAATTCGTCCGGCAGGTTTCGGATAAGCTGCGCCCGGTAATAGGCCCGTAGTTGCTGGCCGCGATAATATTGCAAAGCAAATTTGAAGCTTCCAAACAGATCGTCCGCTGCCTCTCCCATCGAAACTTCCGTATAGCCCGCGGCGGCAATCCTTTTCGCTACCTCAATCAGCGCTGCGCAGTCGTCCACAATTGTTCCGCGTGGTGTTTCCGCCAAATAAATTCCCATTGGAGTATGCCGCACCAATACGTCCGCCCGAAGCAATATCTCAGTCATTGGCAGATGGAGATGGGCGGCAACTTTTCTGGAACAAGCCAGATCGCTTTCCCACTCCTGCTGTGGCTGCACCGGCTTCTTCAGGCCGAACGTAAACGGATGCACTGCTTTTCCTACGACGCACATGGCAGCGGCAACCGCAGAGCTGTCAATACCTCCACTCAACAGGAGAGCGCTTCCTGCCGGGGCCAAAGCCACGGACTCCAGAACCAGCCGCCTGACTTCGCGGACAGTTTCACTGTAATCCATTATGAAGGGGGCAGCCCAGGAACACTGCTTGTTCAGAAAGAGTCTCCCAGAGCGAAGCTGCATCTCATATCCGGGCTTGATCTTCTGCCACCTGCGCACCGTCTTTCGTAAGAACAGGGGCGCAAGTTTGAGGTGAGAAGTAATGATGGTCTCTGGCTGGCGAATTCCTTTTCTGCAATCCTGTTGACTCACATAAGCACAAAATTCTCCGGACCATCGTCGGCGACAGATGACAAGGCCTTCGGTGGGACGCCAGCGTAGCTCAACGATTGGCTCGTGATCGATATTCAGACGACGCAAGTGGACCGCGATCTCGCCACCACCACGCTCGACGACAGTGAACCAATCCTTTGTCCACAGAAGGACGGCGCCGTTGGCGCGCACTTCGCGCAACTCACCGGGAAATTGGCCGACGATTGCCCCACGGCCCGTCCCATGAGGCGATACTGACGAGGCATCTGAAGCAAACAAAAACATAGCTCACACTAGTACAACAGAAGAACCGATGTGCCGGATCATTGGTGTAGCGCGACGGAAAGCTGAGTCGAATACGAGCGGATGATTCGCCAGGCTCGGCGGCAGAAGCTTTCGAGAGGTTGTGGCAAAACCGCACTTACGAAAGAAGTTAACATTCCAAAACATGGTGAGAGCAACGACACAGTGTGCCTGCCGCGCTCCCGCAAGACGAACACAGCGCTCGACGAGGGCACGCCCGATTCCTCTGCGGCGCGTTTGTCTGTCGATTGCAAGGCTGTGAAGGATTGCAACTCTCCCCACGAAGTCCAGCGCGCAACATCCCAACAGCTGATTGCCTCTGCTGGCCTCAACGACAATGTCTGCCGACCATTTTTCGTCGGCTCCGATCCTGCAATCCATGAGCAGCCGGACGATTTCGGGCAAGCGGTCCCGCACGGGATGTGCGATTTTTAATCCGGTAACCTGCACTTACCGCAGGAGTCTAGCACATCTGTTCACTAAGACAATGACCGCCCCGAAACAAGGTCTAGTGGGACAGCGTTGCCCACACCGCACAACACTCCGTGTTATCCGGCCAAATTGGTATTGACTCAAGCTAACTCGGGTATCACAATCGTTCGGGAAAGGTATGACGTTTTTGGACTGAAGCCAGAACGACGATGCCACTTCAGGAAGCAAGAATTCCCACGAGCGACGATCCCGCGGCTCCCCTGCCCGTACCGCCGCGATACTTTGTTGATCGAGAACCCATCCTGCGCGCCATACAATCGTTTCTCGAAAGAATTCGCCTGAACCAACCAGTTCCGCGCTCTTTCGTGATCAAAGGCAACAGTGGTTGGGGCAAGAGCTCATTGGTCCTGAAGCTGGCAGCGTGCGCTCAGAGTTCCCCGGTTCAGCGAATCTCAATAACCGACGTCGACAGCCGCGTGGCTACAGACCGTTCTTTTGTAATCGAATCGATTCGGCTTGCTCTTGCAAGTGCACTGAGGGTAATCCACCACGATGGCACGGATCCGGGGGTTCGAGATACCAAGCCACTATCCTCTCCGGACGTGGTTCGAGCGTTCGACATACTCAAAAAAAAAGCTGCATTAGCTGTCCTGGTGTTCGACCAGTTCGAAGACTTTGTAATCAGGCGAAAATTGAGTGAGGCCTTCTCTCTTGTGGGTGATCTGGTGAGGGAACTTGAGCGCACCAAGCCGCCGTTTGCAATTGGGTGCACCTGGAAGACCGACGTGAGCTCCACTTCCGAAGGCACGCTTCAGAAATCGGAAGACTTACTCACCCTCATGGAGCAATTTCGCCTCGAAGAGCTGACGATACCAGACGTCTGGCGCATCGTCGATATTGCCTCTAAGACGTTGGCTCCGAAGAGCGGTATTCCGCATGAGCTTAAGAGTCGAATCGTAGATCAGTCAGTCAATTATCCATGGCTGGCAAAGAAGCTTTTGACACACGTTTTTGATCGAATTGCGAAAGGTGATTCTCCGCGGACCCTGCTGGCGGGAAATCTGGCTGTAAAAAGCCTGTTCAATGCAGAGCTGGAAGAGCTGCCCCAAAGTTCCATCGGATGCCTCAGATTCGTGGCGAAGCAAGGCGCCATGGATTGGGGTTTGGCAGAAGCGAAGGACAAGTGCGACGAGCGAGCGCTAACCGACCTGATGAAGCGTCATTTGCTTGTCAGAACGGGCACACAATACCGTGTCTCGTGGGAGATTCTGCGGGAGTATTTGGCGACCGGACAGGTTCCTCCGATTCCCTTTGCACCGCCCTTGCACAATCCGGACCCGGGACTCATGGGAAAAGCTTTTAGCAAGTTGCGTGCCGGTCCAGTAAGAACAATTGAACTCCTGGCGTTCTTGAAGGTTACGAAGCCGTATTTTGCCCGGTTCTTGGAAGACCTTCTCATACTGGGGCTGGTAGAGCTCGTGGGTGAGAATCGAGTGCGCAAATCCAAGGACCTTGAGACCGGTAGCCTGGATGAAATTGCACAAGTTGTTGGCGACAACTTGCGGCGGCATGACGTCTATCGGGCATTTGATCGTCTTATACCACCTGGAGACTCAATGCCCTCCGAAGACTGGCATGCCTTTTTCCTGAGAGAAAACTGGCGAACACAAAAGAAAAAGAAGGAGGAGCTTCCGGGGGACACTTGGGAGCCTCAATCAAAGGCCTTGCGGAGGTGGTTGCAGTTCGCTGGCTTGATTGTCGAAGCTGGCGACCGGATTGTGCATCCCCAACCTGGGCGCGTTATCACCGCGCGGAAGGCGAAACCGCCCAGCTCAAGACGGCACGCGGAAAAGCTGTTTGTCGGCAACAGCAAACCATCTCATCTTGAAAAGCTTGTGGCGCTTCTCCGCCTGAAACCGAAGGGCATGTCCTGGGAAAAGCTTGAGAAAGCGACCACCCACAACGCCATTCGAGATGCGATCGCTCTCGAATTGGCAGAGAGAAAACAAGGCGGCGCTGTCTACCTTACCGAAATCGGACGCAAAGGAGATCCTTTGCTGGCCGTGCGCAGTGCCGTGGAACAAGCACCAACGATGCGGGAGGTAAAGCGCCTAGCCGGAGATGATGATCCTGAAGAAAAATTCACTAAGGAAGGAATCGGCCGCGCCGTGGCATTGCAATTTGGGAAGCCCTGGACCGCGAGCTCCGCGGAACGCGTCGGCTCTGGCCTAGTCAGTTTCTACAGATGGCTCGAAAGCCTCCGTCAAGTTTCAGACCAGATTCCCCGTCCATCGCGTGCACCTTCGAGACAGCCAACAAAACAGGCGCCGGAAGAGATTTCTGTCTCCGACAGAGAGCAATTGGCTAAGATTCTCGTTGACCTTCCGCGTTTCTCAACGGCCCATGACCGGCAGGTCTTGATCGCTGGGGTGGGCCTGAGTGAATTGGTACGGGAGGTCAACTTTGAGGGCGTACCCATGACCGTGGCATCCGAACTCGTCAGAAGATTGCTTGACTCCGGCCGCCCTGACCTTTTTGAGTGGATCAGTAAACAAGGGGATGTGCCTCCCAATGATAGGCGATTCGTGGCCGCGATCCTTGAGACGTACTCGTTCGAAAGAACACCACAGCTTAACCCAGTTGCGTTCTCGGGTTCTGGGAACTTGGAGAGATCCTGATGGACAAACAGTTCCTCAAGGTTTCGGAGAGGACGAACCTGATCGGAATCGTCGCCGACTTATACGAGTTTCTCGAGCCGCGTGACCGCCGGGTTTTCATCCAACAAACAGCGGGCCTGGGACGCTTCCTCCGGAACCTCAATCTCGCGGGAACTCCGGAAGCAGTGGCGGGGGATCTCATTGGTCGACTGGAACAGTTTGGTGAGTTGCCGGACCGGCCCGCCTACCACGCTCTGGGAGCGCTCCTGGACGCGATCCTCGATCTCGGCGATGTCGGCAATGACGATAAACGATCCGTGGCAGAGTTGATCGTTCGCTATTCCCTCATTGCCGATGAGCCATACCTCGCAAGCCTGAAGGTTCTCTACAAAATCACCGCACAGCCGGTTTGCCATCCCAAGCAGGAGGGCGCCGGGCGCGGGAGCCCTAAATTCGCCGAGAGCCCGACCATCGACACGCAGCTTGCTGATGAAGCGGGCCTCGAAAGGGTCATCAACTCAGAGGACAACTTCTTAGACATCCACCTTCTGACTGGCGCTTTGTATTGCGCGCGTGCAGTCGGGAGGGTCGAGGTGCCGGAGGGCAGCGCCGTGGGGACGGGCTTCTTGGTAGGTCCCGATCTTCTTCTGACTAACCATCATGTCCTACCAAAGCAGGAGCATTTAGAGGACGGCGTAGTCCGATTTGGCTACTACAATGACGCTTCTGGAGTCCCGATGGCAGGAAAGGTGGTGAAAATGAAAATAGACTTCTTTTTCACCAGCCCGGCCCATAAGCTCGACTATTCCTTGGTGCGACTACAGGAGGCACCCCTACGAGAGATAACTGCTCAAGGGGATTTGATTGGGAAGTCGATTGCAGAGCTGGCGCAAATCGGTAAACACCGAGGATATCTTGATTTGGTCTCAAGTGAGCCGCCCAAGCTGCACCGGGTTAATATTCTGCAGCATCCCAAAGGCGATCCCTTGAAGGTCGTTATGACCCAGAACTACGTCGACTTGTGCGCCGAAGACCGACTACGATACGTGGCGGACACGATGAATGGGTCTTCCGGTTCGCCGGTATTCAATCAGAGATGGCAGGTCGTAGCGGTGCATCACAGCGGCGCGCCGTACCCAACTGAGGACTTGGGAAGCACAGTCAAGCGGGCCTGGAGGGGACGCTTCCGAGTCAACGAAGGCATCTTGGCACGGGCGATCCTGAAAGATTTCAAAGAGAGAAAGATCGACCAATATCTTCCTCGCTGACAAGCGCATTAGTTTCTCTTGCAGTCAAACGATCTAGCCGAGGAGAGCCAATTATGCAAGGAACCGCAGTTCTTGGTCTAGTAGTCTCAATTGTCTGTGTCCTCGCCGGGATTTTGTTGAGCCTGGTGCTTCCAGTTGCAGTAAAAATATTGCGGGCAGCCCGGCTGGAGAGTGGCGAGAAACCAAGGTTTTGGCAGCGCGTCGCAGCTGCATGGACGAAGTACGGCGGGAACCGGTACTTGAAGATTATCTTAGCGGCTACGTTAGTAGCTGTCGTTCTTGTATTCCTGTTGGGCATGAAGTTCTTCACTGCCAGAGATGCTGTCCTTGCCGGCTTTGCGTGGGAGTCGCTCATCAATAAGCTATTTGGCGGTTCCACGGGATAACGGATCGGAAATTCGCGTCCGATGGCCAAAGATTTGTGACCTGTGGGGTTGCTGTCGACGAAACAAACTGCTCAGGTGCGAATGCTCCCTGCAAGCTTTGCCTGCTCAAATGGTCCAAACTCCGTCGAGCTATTTGTGGTCTTAAGCAAAGCCCGGCAGAGCACGCCGAATTTTGTGACCTTCGCCAAGATGCGATAGGTGCTTGGTCGGATTGAACTTCAAGCGGAGCACCGAGGCACGGCTCGCCTAATGTGGAATTTCTTCCAAATTTTTTGTCGGCTTCCTGTCCATCCTGTCCATAAAACGCAGAAATTGGTTCTACTGGGCAGACAGGGCGGAAAGGGCAGAAAGGGCGGAAAGCAAAGAAACCGCTGTATTCATGCATATTTGAAGCTATGTCGCCGGAAATCAACAACTTGGGAAATTTTGGGGGGGGTCGAATCCCCCCCCTCTCCGCCAGATTTCCTGTAAATCTAGATGGATTTTGCCGGAACAAGCCTGGGAATGTTTAGTTAAGCCGTAGTGATGGCCGGAAGAACGTCACAAAACCAGAAGCCATCGCGCTCGACTTTTTCGCCTGTTGCGATCGCGAGCTCCCGGCTGAACATCGGCCCCGCGTATACAAAGGAATGGAACTCTCCATTCTCTCCACACGGATCAACCCCAGCAGGAAGCTCATCCAGAAACGACTGATCAAAGTCGCGTCCCACAAAACTGGGGGAGAGTTGTTTGGGATCAACGCAGACAAGTTTTGCTCGCAGGCCTGAGCGGACCATCTCCCGCGCAAGTTCATGCGTGGGGCGTTGCCAGACTGGAAACAGTGGTTCCAGCCCTGTGCCGTTCAACTGGCGTTCGCGATAAGCGCGCACGTCGGCGAGAAAGAGATCGCCAAACGCGACGGCAGAAATTCCCTGCGCCACTGCCTGGTCGCAAACCTGCTTCATGGCCAGTTCATAGTCAGCGTTGGAGCAAGGCCATGGCAGCGGCGCTGTGATCAGCCGGAGCCCAGCCGCCTGGGCCTGCATTTCCACCAGAGCACGCCGCGTGCTGTGCATGGCAACACGGTCAAAAGCTGAGTTCATGGTGGTAAGCAGACCTGCAACCTCATACTGTTTCTGTTGCCGCAGCACATGCAAGGCCCAGGCGCAGTCTTTGCCGCTGCTCCAGGAAAGCAGGATCTTTTTCTTCATGGCGACTTAAAACGTACCACGGAGACGGACGAGTCCACGGCGAAAAATTAAAATTTCCCAACCACGGAGAAGCACAAGAGAACACGGATGGGAATGAATGAAGGTGGATGGGTATCTGCATCCATCGAATTCAGCTTGTCCGCGATCATCCTGCCGTCGTGGTAAATTTGAAGGCACAATGTCTGCTCCCAACTCACGGTTTGTCCGCGCTTGCCGGTGTGAACCCGTCGATGTAACGCCCATCTGGCTCATGCGCCAGGCAGGCCGTTACATGGCCGAATATCGCGCCGTGCGCAAGAAACACTCCATCCTGGAAATCTGCAAGACCCCGGAAATTGCGGCTGACGTGACCATTACCGCCGCGGAAAAACTGGACGTGGATGCGGCCATTATCTTTGCTGATCTGCTGCTGCCTCTGGAAGTCATGGGGATGCCCTTCCGGTTTGAAGCCGGCGAAGGCCCGGTGATTGAGCGGCCATTGCGCGCGCCCAAGGACATTGACGCGCTGGTCACCAATCGCGCTGCCGAGCTGGGCTATGTGGCCGAATCGGTGGGCCGCGTGGTCAAGCATTTTGGCAGCAAGATGCCCGTCATCGGTTTCTGTGGAGCGCCGTTCACTCTGGCCAGTTACATGATTGAGGGCGGCGGCTCACGCAACTACATCCACACCAAGAAAATGATGTATACAGAAACCGCTGCATGGCAAATGCTGATGCGCAAGCTGGTGGACGTGCTGGCCGCCTACGCCGCGGAACAGGTCACCGCGGGCGCTGATGCGCTACAGATTTTTGATAGCTGGGTTGGCTGCCTGAGCGTGGAAGATTATCGCCAGTACGTTCTTCCCTTCGCCACGGAGCTGGTGCAACGGCTCAAGAAAACCGGCGTTCCCATCATCTATTTCGGCACTGATACCGCCACCCTGCTTCCCGCCATGAAAGAAACAGGAGCACAGGTGATAGGCGTGGACTGGCGTTTCCCGCTCGATCAGGCGTGGAGCAGCCTGGGCTTCAAAGGCGCAGTGCAGGGCAATCTTGATCCTGTGCTGCTCTTTGCCGGACAGAAAGAGCTGCGCGCACGCACCGATGCTATCCTGCGGCAGGCCGGGGGCCGTCCCGGACATATCTTTAATCTGGGACATGGAATCCTGCCGGAAACGCCGGTGGAAAATGTTCGCGCGCTTATCCATTTTGTTAGAGAATTAAGCACGCAATATTCCACTGCGGTTCCATAAGTTCCAGAGTAATGTGTTCAAGAGTCAAATGAGGGGCACTGAAAGTCAATGAGCGTCGCCAAATCAGCCATCCTGCTTCTCGCCCACGGCACCCCCGACTCGTCCGCCGATATCCCCGAATTCTTAAATCATGTCACCGGCGGCCGCCCGGTCTCTGACGCCCTGATGCAGGAGATCACGTACCGCTATTCACGGTGCGGCAAGTCTCCATTGACTGAGATCACCATGCAGCAAGCCAAAGCTTTGCAGGCCAAGATGGGCCTTCCGGTTTATGTGGGGATGCGCAACTGGAAGCCCTTTATCGTTGAGGCCGTGCGGCAGATGGCCGAAGATGGAATCAATAAGGTCGTGGCCATCTGTCTGGCCCCACAAAATTCTTCCACCAGCGTGGGGCTTTATCGCAAAGCGCTCACCGCGGAGATGAAGCCAGGCATGTCTCTGCAGTTTGTGGAGTGCTGGCATGACCACCCGCTGCTGATCCAGGCCTTTGCCGAGCGGCTGGAGCCGGTGTGGCGGCAGGCCAGTGCGGAGATGGGCGCTGCTCTGCCGGTAATCTTTACCGCACACAGCGTGCCCATGCGCACCATTCAGGCCGGCGATCCCTATGAGAGGCAGGCCAAGGAGACGGCGCGGCTGGTGGGCAACAGAATTGCCGGGCTCACAGCGGAACTGCAACACTTCGCTTTCCAGAGCCAGGGAATGGCAGCCGGCCCATGGCTGGGACCAACCGTGGAACGCGCCATGCTCGAGCAGAAAAAAGAAGGGCACAAAGGCGTGGTGATCGCCCCCATCGGCTTTGTGTGCGACCACGTTGAGGTGCTCTATGACGTGGACATCGGCTTCCGCGAGTTTGCCACCGAACAAGATCTCAGAATGTGGCGGCCCGAATCACTGAACACATCAGACACGCTGGTGGCGGCGCTGGCCAAACTGGCGTCAACGCGGCTCGCCCTGGCCTCAGGGATCGTCTCCCTGGCATGAAGAGAATCGCCATCATCGGCGGCGGCATTGCAGGTCTTAGCGCGGCTTTTTATCTTGAAAAAGCACGGCAGAGCGGCGCTGCACTGCAATGGATGCTGTTTGAAAAATCTGAACGCCTGGGCGGCGTCATCCGCACGGAGCAGCGTGATGGATTTGTTCTTGAGGCCGGGCCAGACTCTTTTCTCAGCGCCAAGCCTGAAGCCGCGCGTCTGTGCAAGGAGTTGGGAATCGACGGCCAGCTTATCAGTTCCAATGACGCCGGACGCAAAACCTACATCCTGGTAAAAGGCCGGCTCGTGCCCATACCGCAGGGCCTGGAATTCATGGTGCCCACGCGCATCTGGCCCATGGCAACCACGCCACTGTTTTCCTTCACCACCAAATGGCGCATGGCGGGTGAACTGTTTTCTTCCGCGCGGAAAAACGCAGAGGACGAATCAGTGGGCGAATTTGTCCGCCGCCATTTTGGCCAGGAGATGGTTGATCGCGTGGCGGAGCCGTTGCTGGCCGGCGTCTATGGCGGCAATGCGGAGCGGCTCAGCATTCGCGCCGTGCTGCCGCGCTTTGCCGAGATGGAGCGCGAACACGGCAGTCTTGTCCGGGCAACGTTGCAAGCCAAAGCCAGGGCCAGGACCCTGGCCCGTCCCGGGGCCAAACCGCAGCCGCTGTTTACGTCACTCAGAAACGGCATGCAGCAGATGGTGGACGCACTGCTGGGCACGCTGCCGCAGGCTTCCATACACTTGCAACAACAAGATCTATCTTTGCGGAAAATCAATGATGACTGGGAGATTGAGAGCGCCGGCATCCGGGAAAGATTTCAGGCGGTATTGCTGGCGGTACCCGCCCCTTCAGCCGCCGGGCTTCTGCGGCAATTCCATCCCGGACTGATTGAGGGGTTGGAAAAAATCCAGTACACCTCTTCCGTGGCAGTTGCACTGGCCTATGATCAGGCCAATCTGCCCCCAGGACACGGCTTCCTGGTGCCGCGGTCAGAAGGCCGCAGAATGATGGCTTGCACCTTTGTGCACATGAAATTTCCCTATCGCGCGCCGGAAGGAAAAAAGATGCTGCGCTGCTTCTTTTCCAGCTCGCGTATGCCTGACCTGCTCATGCATAGCGATGAAGCCCTGCAACAGATGGCCCGGCAGGAGCTGAAAGAAATCCTGGATCTGAATGCCGAGCCACTGTTCGCACGCACATTTCGCTGGGATCGCGCCATGGCGCAATATGAAACCGGCCATCTGGACCGCGTGGCCGAGATGGAGAAGATCGTGGCCGCCATGCCGGGTTTTCATATCATCGGCAATTCTTTTCACGGCATCGGCGTGCCTGACTGCATTAAATCAGCGCGGCTGGCAGTGGAGCAGATTACTTCCGGCGTTTCACAGCCCGCCGCGGTTTAGCTTTAACGGCTTTAGTTTTAGCTGCCTTGGCTTTGGACTTAGTCTTAATGCCCTTTTTGGACTTCGCATCGGGTGTTGTTGGCAAACCAGCCTGCGTCTTCTTCGGCAGCTTTTCCATCACCAGCTGATGTGAACTTTCGATCAGCTCTTTCATTTCCGGCTGGCGCAGTGCGTTCATGTCAATGATCGCCACCCAGTGGTTGCGCGCCATGTAGGGTGCTGGAATAATTCCTTCTACTTCCACCAGCTCGGCGAACTTTTCCGGCGTGCACTTGAAAGCAATTTTGGTCGGGCTCACGCCCGGCTCCAGGTTGGCGATACAAAACATCTTTCCGGCAATGCGGAAGAGCAGGTTGTGCTCCCACTGCACGTCTTCCGTAGCATGCGGAAGGGAAAGACAGAACGCGCGCACCCAGTCAAGATAAGAGGTCATGGAAGAAATACTAGACGCTGGCGGATGTGCGGGCAAACTGCACGGATCAACTTTGGATTTCGAATAGCGCCCGTGCAATCTCAGCTTCTTCAGAAGCCCCAAAGACGGTGCGCAGGTCCATCAGTACACGGCCTTCTTCCACGCGAGTGACGATCGGCGGATTGTGCCGGCGCAGACGCGCCGCCAGTTCGTCGGCACTGAGCCCATCCGCGGTCACGGCCAGCAGGAACGTCGACAAGGCTGAAGTCGGCGCAGAACCGCCACCGATCAGCGATTCACCGGAAATGATCTCTGCCTTCAAATGAGCTGCTGAGCTGAGGCGTGCTCGCAGCGCCTCAGCGCGAGTGCGAATTTCCTGAGCGGATGTACGCATCATGCGGGCAAATGGAATGGCATCGTAATTCTGGCGGATATATTCCATCAGCGTGCCCTCCAGGGCCGCATAGGTCAGCTTGTCCACGCGCAGCGCGCGGAAGAGCGGATTGGAGCGTACGCGCTTGATCAGATCTTCACGGCCGCTCAGCAATCCGGCTTGCGGGCCGCCCAGCATCTTGTCGCCACTGTAAGTAATAATGTCGGCGCCCGCGCGGAGGCTCTCCATCACGCCGCTTTCGTTCACGCCCAGACTGCGCAACGGAAGCATGGCGCCGCCGCCCAGGTCTTCCATCACCGGAATATTGTGCTTGCGTCCAAGCGCGGCCAGCTCTTCCAGGCTCGGCTGCTCGGTAAATCCGATAATGGCAAAGTTGGAGCGATGCACGCGCAGCAGCAGCCGTGTCTTTTCATTGATTGCGCGTTCATAGTCGGCTAGGCGCGTGCGGTTGGTGGTACCCACTTCGCGCAACACCGCACCGGATTTAACCATCACATCGGGCACGCGGAAGGAGCCGCCAATCTCCACCAGTTCGCCGCGCGAGACGATGACCTCACCGCCTTCCGCCAGCGTGTTCAACGCCAGCATGACCGCCGCGGCGCAGTTATTCACCACGACTGTCCGGATACCGCTTACACCTTCCTGATTGAGCAGGCGGGAGAACAGGCGCTCCACATGGACGTCGCGCTTGCCGCGCTCGCCTGTGGCAACATCAAATTCCAGATTGGAGTAGCGGCCTGCGACATCGATAATGCGCTTTAGTGCGGCTTCCGCCAGTGGCGCGCGGCCTAGATTTGTATGCAGAATTACGCCGGTGGCATTGATGACGGGCTTCAGAGAAAATCCCATGACGCTGCTCAGGTGGCGCGCGATAGCGTGCGGCAGATGAGACACTGCGAGCTCCACGGCTTCCTGGTTCGTCAGCGTACCAGACGCGATCTCTTCACGCACATTAGCCAGCACCCCGCGAATGGATTCCGTCACAGCAGGCTGGCCTTCACGGGAAACAAGTTCCGCCAGCTCCACGTTCTTCAAAAGCTCGTCCACGGAAGGAAGCAGGCGGTAGAGATCGGATTTGGAGGAGATAGTCATTTTCTCTTGTCCCGAGCGAAGCGAGGGAACCCTATTGCCATGATCATCTTTCAAGCTACTGCTGCACATTTTCGCAAAACGGCCGCGAATGTAAAGATGCAAATGGTACGAGTGCTTCTCTTGCAAAGCGTTCCAAGCCTAAACATCTCGTCAAAGGATAGCGATCCCTCGCCCGCCGAACGGGACTCGGGATTTCAGGAGCTACCCCACCTCCACTAGCCCATACCTGCGCTGCCAGTGGTTTTTTAGATGCGCCATCACACGTTTGCGGTCTTCCAGAGAAACTTCCGGATCAGTTTCCGCTACGAGCTTTGCTGCTTCTACTTTCGCCAACTCCAGCAGTTTGCGGTCGCGGAGAAGGTTGGCGACGCGCAGGCCGGGCATGCCAGCCTGCCTGGTTCCAAAAAACTCACCAGGACCGCGCAGTTCAAGGTCAAGTTCGGCGATTTCAAATCCGTCCTGTGTGCGTACCATTTCGTTCAGGCGGCGCTCGCCCTCCTGTGAAACCTTGCCGCCGGTCATCAGCACGCAATAGGACTTGGCGGCGCCACGGCCAATGCGTCCGCGAAGCTGGTGCAGCTGTGAGAGTCCAAAGTGCTCAGCATGTTCTACCACCATCACAGTCGCGTTGGGCACGTCCACTCCCACTTCAATCACCGTGGTGGCAACCAGGACGTCAATCTCCGCGGCCTTGAAGCGACGCATGGTCTCTTCTTTTTCTTCCGGGCTTAAGCGGCCATGCAGAAGCCCGACGCGCAGATCAGGAAAGACTTTTTTCCGCAGCTCGTCATACATGTGCAATGCGGCCTTCAGCCCGGTTTTTGATCGCGCACCCACGGGCTCATTGGCAAACTCCATCTCCTGCTGCTCTGCAGGAGCGCCTTCAATCACGGGATAGACAACATAGGCCTGGCGGCCAAGCCGCGCCTGCTTGCGCACAAAGTCCCAGACTTCATTGGCGCGCTTGTCGGAAATTTTGCGCGTGGTGATGGGCGTGCGTCCGGGCGGCAGCTCGTCGAGCACGCTGGTATCGAGATCGCCATAGAGCGTAAGCGCAAGCGTGCGCGGAATGGGCGTGGCGGTCATCACCAGCGTGTCCGGTTCCGTGTCACCTTTCTTCATGAGCTTGAAGCGCTGCATCACGCCGAAGCGGTGCTGCTCGTCGACGATCACAAAGCCCAGCTTGTGAAACTCAACTTTTTCCTGAATCAGCGCATGCGTGCCGATGACCAGATGCACGTTGCCCTGCGCAACATGGCGGCGGACACTGCGTTTCAGCGCGTCATCCATGGAGCCGGTGAGCAGCACCACGCGGTAGCCGGCATCTTCCAGAGTGCGCCGCGCGGAAAGATAATGCTGAATGGCCAGGATTTCCGTGGGCGCCATGAAGGCCGCCTGGTAACCGTTCTCCATGGCGATGACCGCCGCTTGCAAAGCAACGATCGTCTTGCCGGAGCCGACATCGCCCTGAAGCAGGCGGCGCATGGGTGAAGGTTGCTGCATGTCCTGAGCGATTTCTCCGAGTACGCGCTTCTGCGCCGCGGTGGGTTTGAAAGGCAGCGTCTTCTTGATCGCCTCGCGAACATTCTCTGTCAGCGCAAAAGAGATTCCCGGACGCGAGCGCATCTTGCGCCGCTTCAGCTCCAGGCCGACCTCAAGAAAGAACAGCTCTTCAAAGATCAAGCGCCGGTGCGCCGGCGTGGCAAAGTTCTGTAGCGCGGCAAAGGCCTCGCCTTCCGGGGGAAAGTGCACGTGCTCAAAAGCGGCGCGGCGATCCAAAAGGCCCAGGCGGCGGCAGAGCGCAGGCGGAATTCCATCGGCAATCTGCGGTCCCAGGTTTTCCAGCGCGCCATGAATGATGCGGCGAAACCAGCGCGAGGTCAGCTTGGTGTTGGCCGCCGACTCATAGATCGGCACAATCCGGCCCACCTCAAGCGACTCAATGTCCTTGGCGCTTTCCAGATCAAGCTCGCCTTCACCGCCGCCTCCGCCGTCAAGAACTTCAAACTGCGGCTGATTGATTTGCAGGCCGCGGCCTTTCCATCCTTCTTCCACCTTGCCATAGAGCGCCACCAGCTGGCCGGGTTTGAAACGGTCACGCAGATATTCACCATGGAACCAGATGCACTTGAGCGTGGAGCGTCCCTGGCCGGCGACCAGTTCAAAAATCGGCATGCCGTTGCGCGTGCGAAAGATGGCTGAGTTGCGCACCTCGGCAATGACCGTGGCCATCTCACCGGCGCGCAGCTCGCCAATGCCGCGCGGATTCAGGCGGTCTTCATAACGAAAAGGCAGGTAGTAGAGCAGGTCTTCCACGGTGGAGATGTTTTTCTGCTCCAGCCATTCCGCCACACGCGGCCCAACGCCTTTTACGTATTTCACTTCTGTATGCAGATCAAGCACTAACAAGATGATACTTGAGCGGCCGGGCGGCGCGCGTTTTCCGGTTGCGGCCGGACATAGGATTTTCCATCGCGTATTTTCTCCTGTAATTTCACCGCGCACGCAAGTGCGGTTACACTGAAGCGATGGCTAAAACACCCCAGGACACAACCGCAACGCACCGCAAGCCCGACCTGAGCGTGAGCTTTGCCGGCATCACATTCAAGAACCCGGTGATCGCGGCCGCCGGAACGTTTGGGTACGGCATTGAATTTGAAGATATTGTCACGCTGGAAAAGCTGGGTGGGTTCGTGACCAAAGGGCTCTCGCGCGAGCCCATGGTCGGCAACCCGCCGCCACGCCTGTTTGAGACCGCCGCAGGCATGCTGAATGCGATCGGGCTACAGAACATCGGCGCACGCGCGTTCATTGAAGAAAAATTGCCGAAGCTGGCGGCGAAGAAGAACGTGGTCGTGATTGCCAATGTGTTTGGCTATTCACGCGAAGACTATCAGGAGACAATCCGCATCCTGAATGAAGCGGAAGGTATTGCCGCGTACGAACTGAACGTCTCCTGCCCCAACACCAGCCACGGCGGCATGGTCTTTGGCACGGACCGCGCCTTGCTGGAAGAGCTGGTGGCCAGTTGCAAAGCGGCTGCACTGCGCCCGCTGATCGTGAAGCTCTCACCCAACGTAACCAGCATTGCCGCCATGGCCAAATCTGCGGAAAATGCCGGCGCCGACGCAATCTCACTGGTCAACACGTTTGTGGGCATGGCGATTGACGCCAAAACGCGGAAGCCGCGCATCTCCAACGTGACTGCGGGATTGAGCGGGCCGGCCATCAAGCCGATTGCGTTGCGCATGGTCTATGAAGCGGCGCACACGGTGGAAATTCCCGTGATCGGGATGGGCGGCATCACCACCGCGGAAGACGCGGTGGAGTTTATGCTGGCCGGTGCCGCCGCCGTGCAGGTGGGAACCGCGAACTTCTGGGACCCCTGCGCCACGGAAAAAATTGTGGACGGCCTACAGCGCTGGTGTTTTGAAAATAGAGTGAAACGGATTACGGATCTGATTGGGACGCTGGAAGTATGAGAAGGCGGTAGTTGGTAGTGGGTCTAAGGAGATGGAAGGCTAACTCCCCGCACATCAGCGTCATTCGGTCCACGCAGATGAGTTTTGACCATACGGAATGGTTTTTTGACCATACGAGGGTATGGAGTCTACCTAAAAAGGGCTTTGGCGATAGTTGGGCGTCCTGCGACTAAGAGCGTGGCTGCAAGACCGAAGGCAGAACTGGGCTGTGAAAATGCAGTTGATATAGCATCCAGTATAGGCCGCGTCGCGCGAGCAATGTTTTGTGGTCTCCAGCTTCGCGGATTGTCCCGTCATGCACTACGAAAATTTTATCCATAGACTGAATTGTAGAAAGGCGATGCGCAATAACTAAGGACGTTCTGGCAGCCATTGCTCTTCCCACAGCGTTGCGCACTTGCATTTCAGTCTCGGGATCGACGGAGCTGGTTGCCTCATCCAGTACCAGGACAGGGCGCTCAAATGCCAGAGCGCGCGCAAATCCAATCAATTGCCTCTGCCCAGCAGAGAATCCCGCGCTATTTCCAAGAATTTCTGTTTGATAGCCCTTTTCAAGGCTCAAAATGAATTCGTTGATGTGCACCGCACGCGCGGCATCTCTCACTTTCTCATAGAGGATGGAATGGGTCCCGAGCCCGATATTGGAGGCTATATCGCGCGGGAAGAGAGCTATGTCCTGTGGCACGACCGCAAAACTGGAGCGGAGTTCCTCCAAATTTATTTCCCGAATATCGACATCATCCAACAATATCTGGCCCCGCTGGATGTCATAAAACCTGAGCAACAAGCTGGTGATAGTGGTTTTGCCTGCTCCAGTCCTGCCGACAAAAGCTGCCTTTTCCCCCGCCTCGACAATGAATGAAATATTCTTCAATATCCAGTCTTCGCCTTCGTAAGCGAACCAAACATTGCGGAACTCAATTCGTCCACGCACAACATGAAGGCGCGCTGGCTTGTCAGGATTTGTGGTGACCACCAGCTCATCCAATAGGGCAAAAATGTTCTCAGCCGAGGCAAGGGCAGCCTGCAGCATAGGGTATCTTGAGCTGATTTCAGCAATCGGATCATAGAAGGACTGGGCGAACTGCATGAATGCGACGAGACTTCCCAGAGTCATGATTTGCTGAATTACATGTCCTCCGCCGTACCAGAGAATCAGGGCCATCCCAATAGAAAGCATGGTCTCGATCGCAGGATAGAACAACGCAGTGCGAAGCATGGCTGACATCGCTGCTTGGTAATGGCCATGATTGAGTAATTCAAAGCGGTCCATCTCCTGCTTTTCGCAATTGAAAATCTGGACAACATGCATGAGCGCCAAACGCTCTTGCAAAAAGGTGCCCAGTTCGCTGATCCGCTCGCGCAGCTTCCTGAATGCGGGTCTGGAAATGGACCGGAACCACCCGGACCAGGCTGCAATCAGCAACAGGATCAAACACGAAAACAATGACAATCGGACATTTAATCTGAACATCCAGCCTAGCGTGTAAACCACCGCGAGAGCATGGCCCAAAATAGCAACTATTCCCGAATTGAGTACGTCAAGCAGGACATCCACATCAGTTGTAAGACGCGTCATCAGTCGGCCGGCCGGGGTTCGGTCATAGAACTGAACAGGGGCTTTTTGTAATCGCCTGAATATCTCCTGCCGCAGGTCATACACCGCGTTCTGCCCCGTGGTTTCCGCGATCAGGGTCCGCAGATATTGCAGGACAGATTGAATGAGGTTAGCGGAGAGAAACAATATCGCAATAAAAACAAGACCTTCATGCCTCGATCCACCCAGGCCCAGAATGTCAGCACCTTTCTTAATCCAAAGAATGTAGCTCGATGGCTGCTTTGTGGAATCCGGAAGAATAAAGAGATCGATTGCCGCTTTGGTGAGTAGCGGCCCAGCAGCCGCAAGCGGCACGTTCACCAGGATCACCACAAGAGCTCTTGCCCCCTCCCACTTATATGGATACAGATAGTGAAGCAGTCTCGCGGTCAAGCGCCAGTCTGAAACTCTCTTTGCATTTTGTGGATGCCGGTCAACCATAGTAAAAGTCTGAAAACGTACAGTTTCGATTCCCCTGGAGACGCCGGTTCAACTTGCTGCTAGTTTCTGCTCCAGCCTTTGTTTCTGATCAATCTCGGTGTAGAGCCCTCCATACGCCAGCAATTGATCATGAGTACCACTTTCCACGATGCGTCCCTGATGAAGCACCAAAATCAGATCGGCACTTCTGATCGTCGAAACCCGATGGGAGGCGACCAGGCAAGTCTTTCCCGCCATGACCTTTCTCAACCGGAACAAAATATGTTCTTCCGTGTATGGATCAACGGAAGAAAGAGCGTCGTCGAGCAGTAGAATTTCAGAATTGCGGAGAATTGCCCGCGCTATGCTGATTCGCTGCTTTTGTCCTCCGGAGAGTGTGAGTCCGCGTTCGCCGATGATCGTCTCATAGCCGTTTGGGAACCTGGCTATATCAGCATCGATCCCTGCTGCTTCCGCAGCAAAAGCTATTTCCCTTTGGCAGGCTTCTGGCCTTCCATAGGCAAGATTAGCGGCAATAGTGTTGTTGAATAGCAGTGTCTCCTGCGGAACATATCCAATAGACGAACGCAACAAATCCAGGGGAATCTGGCTCAGTGGCGATCCACAAATCAATATCTTTCCGCGGCAAGGATCGAAAAGCCTGGGAACCAGGCTCATGAGAGTTGACTTACCAGACCCAACCGCGCCTACCAGACCCACGATTTGCCCTGGCTGTACCTGGAAGCTGATCTGCTCCAGAACCAACCGGTGCGCATCGGGATATCGGAAGCCGACTTCCTGGAACTCAAGACCACAGAGAGGCTTGCGAACATTCACTGGGATCAAAGGAGCGCGAATAGAAGGCTGGACCGACAAGAGAGCATGTAATCTGCCCATGGAAACCATTCCGCGCTGAAAAATCGTGATTTGCCAGCCCAATACATGCATTGGCCAGGCAACATAGCCGAGGTAAAGAATGAATTGCAGTAACCGACCGATTGATATTTTGCCGGCAACGGTAAGCTCGCCGCCGTACCAGAGGACAGCAACGGAACTCAGCCCGATAAGAAACTGCAGCAAAGGATGCAGGAGGCCCGACAAGCGAACGCGCTTGAGATAGTAGCCAATGTATTCTCGATTTGTGCGTTGGAATGCCTCGATTTCTGCCTGCTCTTGCGTAAAAGCTTTGATCGTTCTGATAGCAGAAAGCGACGCATGCGCCTGGCTGTAGACCTTCCCTAGATGTTCCTGGACCTGCTCAAGACGCGTTCTCATTTTTCCGTGCATTAGCAGCGTTGTGGCGATAACCAGAAACAGAGGCGCGAACGCCATCACAGTGAGATCCACGGATATTCTCGCCATGAGTGGAAGAATAATGACAAGAGCAAAGACGCTGTCCATAGAGAACATGAGCGCCTGGGCGGTCCCGCTGATAGCAGTTGGCAAATCATTGCTGACCTTCGCCATCAGTTCCCCGGTGGAATGCTTCTGAAAATATTCCAGCGGAAGCTTCTGCAGATGATCGAAAAGTGCAGACCTCAAATCGCGCTCCACGCAGCCAGCGGAACGCATGAGCAATCTCTCCTGTCCGAACATAAGAGCACCCTGGAGCAGGGTGATCCCGGTAAGAAGCAAGCTGTACCACGTCAATGTAGAGCTCCCTGTTGTCGGTGACAAGTGGTCAATAGCGCGTTCCAGCACCGCAGGCCCGGCCGCCTTAAGCAGATTTGCCGCCAGAACAAAAACCAGACTAAAGACCAACGCGGCCTTGTAATTTGAGGCATATTGCACGAGTCGCCGGCCTGCGGTCATCGTCTCGAACCGTTCCTTTCTGGGCTATTATCAAAAAACTCCAAAACTGGCCGCTAGCGGCTCAGTTCAAGTTCTCCAACCACGTAACTGCTGTTGCTCCAGCTGCGTTTGTAAATTTCATCCCCTCGAAGAAAATCGAATTCCTGCAATCCGCATGCAATCGCTTGCTGGATCTCAAATGCAAAAAGGGCCGAACCGGGAGAATAACGTTCCATCGCAGGCAGAAAGCCGCCATTCCAGGTAGCCAGCCCGCGTTGACTGACCATGCATAAATCCAGCGCGACAATGCGCTCCCCCGTAAACATGGCAAATGCGCGCAGGTGACCATTGCGAAACAGGGGTGGTAAAACGTCTCTCAGAAATCTCTGCGCATACTCTGTTCGAGTGAATGAGCATCTATCGCCATGACGGGCCACAGCCAACGCGATCAACAGTTCGGGTAGATCAGGTGGATCAAATCTGTCAGCCTGAAGTTCGCGGACAACAAAGCCGTTTCTTTCCAGATCGCGCACTGTCCTGCGTATGTCTTTTCGAAAACCCTTGCTACGCGAGTTCAGATAAGCATCAAAGTTTCCTGCCAGGCTGGCGTAGCGGTAGGAATCAATTTCACGCCAGGTACTTTTGAATTGTGCGCTGGCGCAAAGTGCCGGAAAAGCCCGGGCACAGCATGAATCAAATCGCAGCTTTGACAAGACCATTCGCCGGCAGCGGCTACTGGCAAAAGCATGGCTCGCCAAATGGACCGCCAGGTTTGTATCGGCGTGACGGACGATTACGTCATTGTAATCAGCGGCATGATGAGGAAACTTGGCCGTTTCGTCTTCGTGATCAATGACCAGCGGCATGATGCATATCAACGTCCCGCCGCGCCAGCCAGCCACTACAAAGGGGGTCCAGGAACTCTCCTTGTGCAAACTCGCTGTAAACCATTCTTTTGACGCGAATGCACGGTTGCAGGGAGCACTCGTAATCAATTCATCCCATTGGCTGGAAATTTCCGCGACCTGCTGCAGGCTGGAGTATGTTTTCCATTCCAATATATCGTCTCCAGGGGAAACAGCAGGGCCACTGCTGGATATATTCACTGCCACGGAAGTCCTCCGAACCTGCGCGTGTCACAACCTGTTCCATTTACCGCGCCACAGCTATGAGTTTGTATTGAAAACAAGGTCGCTGATGTAACGAATGGCGGGTTTCCAGTGGGCTTTGTACGTCTGCCCGAACCAACCAACGTCATACTCTGCCAGACCTTCGGCACAACACTGCTCAATCGCTTTGTGAATCAGGAGCTTGCCCGGGTCATAGCATGCGATTTCCGGCAAAAAACCTCCATTCCATGCATACATCCCAGATTTTGTAACCATAGCCAAATCAATGCCTGCGATGCGGTCTTTATAAAGCACGGCAAAAACCCTGATGCGCCCTTCAATGAAAAGAAAAGGGAAAAGGCGGTGTATCCATGGCTCTGGGGAAGTACAAACTGACTTTAGACTCGTGTTCTTTCCAAAGCGGCTTTCATGCAAGGAAAGGAACAATGCCGGAAGAGATTCTGGAGAAAGATCGTCCAGTCCCAATTCACGCACCGTCACGCCCTCTCTTTGTGCTTTGCTGCGCATTCTGTTCAGATTTAGGCGAAACTTTCTGCTCAGGCTCTTCACATACGCGTCATACCCGCATCTTAGATCGAGCACAGCGTAGGCTAGGGAAGCATGCGGTGCGGGCTCCTGCATTTTGCGGTCCCATCCCAGTTCCTGCGCTGCCCTGACGCAGTTGGAGTCAGGTTTTATGTGCTTCAGGGAAATCCGGCTGTAATCGGATGTTTCTTGCAGCACAACAGACAACAAACCAGTAATTGCTTCCACATCCTCATCCGCCGCAATGATGTCGGGATGATCGCTGTAATCATCTGGAAACCCGGCTTCTTTTCGGACCGCATCAAACCACAGAGGAAGGATGCCCGCCAACGCCCCCTGCCGCCTGGCCACCACTACGAAAGGTTGTAGCTTCGGCAATATATCAGGAGTTGCCAAATACCATTTAGAGCAACTAAATGCGCGGTTACATCGAGACTGCTCCAGCAATGTGTCCCACTCCATGGATATTGACGCTACGTCCTGAATATTTCTCAATATCGTGTAGTCCAAGGGAAAGTTTTTCCGCGCCGCATCGACATTCGTCTTCGTGCATTGATCGCTGAGCATCTGGCTGGACTCCCGTTGAGCGGACAATCATCCGGCATGCTGCTGCCGGGGCGTTTCTGGAGGAGGCCAGTTACGATTTCGGTCCTCTGGCGCCCGCATTTTTTCATTCATCATCCGTTGTGCCACAAGAACCCCGGGCTTTAGCGTTCCATCTTTTCTATCGGGAATTCCGCAATACTTCTCGTAAGGCAGTTTCACCAGGACAAGATTCTGATTGCCATCATTCCTGAGAACGTCCGTAAGCAGGCATTGATCGGTATCTGGCCCAGGCAGATACTTTGACTGAACCGGCGGAAGCGTGATGGAACGGATACATTCTGCTGCCCACTGATCAACAACATTGTGTACCGTTCCGCCATAGCCTCCTTGAAACAACAACAGGCCGCCGCAAATGTGGTGCTGATGTTGTGGGGTTCCGACATCAGTCCACCAGACACCTGCAATAGTCTCCACCTCCGGGTCGATCTCAAAATCCAGCGGGCCATTCAAGCGACCGTCTGCATCAAACCACAGGACGCGGTTCGGCGAACCAACCAGGCCCCTGAAGTGATGCCATACTTGTGCCACCCACCAGCCTTTCATCTTCGCGATTCTGTACCAGTCGTTTTGGGTGTTGTTGAAATCGAGGGAAACTGGCAGGCTCCAGTGGCCGCGGGTAGACGAGGACGACTCAACCTCCAGAGTCGGTGTGTTGTAGCCGGACACTGGACCTCGGCCTATAAGAATGTGCCAGTCAGGGTGATGGTCTCGTATGGTGGCAACCATTCCTTCCAGCTCAGGAAAATACTCTTCTCTGTATGCGAAGGACGTGAGGATTACGGGAAGTTGATCGATTCTTTTAAGCATAGCTGTTCCTTTAAAAACTAATCCTGGTAGTGGAATCTCCAGCCATCCACGCATGCCAACCAGTGGCCTTGAACAAAATGTGCATCGATGTGGTGCATGCCTGTTTCACGCCAGGACTGTTCTCCCCCAGAAAGCACCGGACTGCCCTCCAATTCCCGCTCCTTATATTCTGAGTGACTCAATTGCGTGATCTCGAACGCTCGGACCCTGCTTCCGTAGTTCGGGAAGCAGTCCTGAGTAAAGCGAATCGGAAGGCCTTCCGGCGCAATCACTCTGCCGCTTGATCTTGCAAGCCGGTTGTTACCATTGATGAGCGGACTCAAAGGATGGCGAGCCCATGGTCCCCGGAAATGGTCTGAATAAAAGAGTTCAAGCACCTGATGGGGCGGCGCGACCGGGCTGGAGAACATCCACCAACCCCCATCGAAATGAAAGATGGAGGAGTCCACCCACGGGCCTTCAAGAATACTTTCCTCAAAGCGCCATTTGGCCGGAAAAGATTCAGCCCGATAAAGCCGGATCGCATTGGCTTCATAGCTTTCCGGCACCATGAAAAATTCACCTTCAGAAAAAAATACGTAGGGGTATGACAGATGAAAAGGCTCGCTGAGCACAATCTGCCGGTAATCCCATTTGTGGCCATCTTTGCTGGTGGCCAGCCCAATGTCCCCTTTCCCGGTTCGCGCATTCATGACTTCAAAAAACATGTACCAGGTTTTCTCCACTTCAATCATGAAGGGATCGGCCACAAACTGAGCCGAAATGTCGGTTACTTTCCCGGCGGAGATGGCAGGCGCATCGCTTTCTGAAATGGAACGCAGGTCAAACAGTGTGCTGCCCGTAAAAACATCGATCGCCCAGACTGCAACCGGACGGTTAGGTTTTATTTGAGGCTGCTGCATAGATACTCCTGCCAGTGTTCATTTCTGGCCCCAAACTTTTCCTTGCCCGGGCCACGCCTGACGTGTTCCGGAGGTGGCCAATTACGGTGGCGATCATTCGGCCATTTCATCTTCCGCGCCATCATCCATTGGTCTACCAAGGCTCCCGGCAATGGCACGCCGTCATGACTTACGCTGGCGCCATATCTGCTGGCTTCCAGCTTGAATAACACGTAATGAGCGTTAGACTGCGGACGTACCCTCAATATCTGGCTCAGTACTTCCTGATCACAATCTCCCCAGGGAACCATTGGAGGGTCTGACAGTTTCTGAATATGGGCCAGACAGGCATCCGACCACCTGCGCAGTATGTCTTCAACGGTTCCGTTGCTCGAACCCTGAAGAAGCAGCAGCCCAGTTGCAATCGTTTCATAGCCCGGATAATGGGAATCACTCCACCACGGGCCTGCAACCAGTTCCACAGCCGTATGCAGTTCAATGTCGAGAGGGCCGTTTAGCCTGGCATCGGCATCCAGCCAGAGGATACGTCTGACATCGCCGGAAAGATGGCCAAAGGTGTGCCACACACGATTGATCCACCATCCTTTCATCTTCGCAATCTTGCGCCAATCATCCGCGCTGCCATCAAGATTCAACGAAATCGGCAGACTCCAGCGTTGCCTGCCCAGAGGAGAATAGACATCAAGCGTTGGCAGATCAAAGTCCGCAATCGGTCCCTTGCCAACAACTGCGATCCAGTTGGGATGATGTCTTCTCGCTGTTGCCAGCATGCCTTCCAATTCAGAGAAGTACTCTTCCCGATATGCAAAGGAAGTAAGGACTACCGGCAACTCATGCGTTTGCTTAATCATTGGGCCGATGGATGACACTTTGTGAGGTGGCAAAAATATCCGTGCCAAAATGAGCCCGGCGAATGGCACGTTGAAAAGCAGTCTCGATTTTCGGCATCACAGCTTCCTCGGTGAACTGGCTCCCGACAATTTCGATACTTGCTCTTCCCATGCGCTCTCTCTTTTCCGGTCCGGCAAGAAGAAGTTTTCTTAAGTTCTCGCGCAATGCGGGGATGTCTCCAGGCTCGAACAAATATCCATTCATGCCAGGCTCCACGCATTGTTCATGTGCTCCTGTTCGTGAAAGCAGCAGCGGAAGCCCGTGGAACCCAGCTTCCACCGTGGACATCCCAAATCCCTCCAGTTCGCCGGAATGCACATAGATGTGAAACTGCCGGACGAGCTGGATTACTTCAGACCACTTGCGAAACCCGGTGATTTCAAAGCGGCCGCTCAGGCCATTTTGCGCGGCCAGCTCTTTAAGTTCTGGCAGCAGCACACCGCCTCCGACAATCTTCAATTGCAGACCCGGAAAATCCGGCGCCAAGCCTGCGACTGCATGAATAATGTCAGGAAAGCGTTTTACCGGAACGGCCCTGCCAACTGCGCCGACCACGCACACATCATTGCTCTGCGCGGCTGGCCTTGCAGCAAGATAGGAAGAGGGAAGACATCCCGTCATCACTTGCAGCTTGTCAGGGCAGGCTTTCACAGGAATTCCCAGAGGAACTTTTTTGAGCAAGCGTTTGCCAACCAATACATCGGCAAGGAAGCTGCTCATCGGGCACACAACTGAGGCATAATGCACGATTTCCGCCAGTCGTGAAGAAGGGTTGGAATGCACGTCTCCTCCACGCATCCTCACAGCAAAAGGAATGCCGCTTTGGAGATGGAGTTGGCAGGCCACTTCGGCAGGCTCGCGCGCCAGGTGCGCGTCAATCAGCTCCACTTCATGCTTGCGGAGAAACTTGGCCGATTCCCGGACCACCTGCGCATCACTGGAATTCCTGGCACCCAGTTGCAGTGTAGGAATGTCTTCGAGATCAAATTCGGCTAAGTCCACATAGTCTTGTGTCTCTTTCCTGAATCCATGAGGGCCACCGAGCCCCAAAGACAAGACTGCCACCCAGTGGCCGCGTCGGCGCATCCACTGCAATTCCCGCAGTAAGTACGCTTCGAACAATCCGGGCCAATGATCTACCAGGTACGCCAGTCGCATTGCTAAGCCTCTTGCTTGTTTCGCTCCGATTTATGCCGCCCGGAGATAAAGTCTGATCAGGTGTCGCCTGCTTGTTTCGGGCAGCGCGCCGCGTCCATGCAACATCCTGCCGTTATCAATAAAGATGGTGTCGTGCTTTTTGATTGGCAATGAGATAAGCTGCTTTTCTTCCAGACCACTGATATAGGCAACAAATTTTTCCAGGATAGCCGCGGACTCATTCTCATATGAATCGCGCAGAAGCCATGGCGCAAAAAATATTTTGTATCTGCCATTCTTCTGTGACAGCAGAGGCACAGGCGTGAGCATTTCCGCCTCTGTTTCTGACTTCCTGGATGGAGACCACAGGTCGACCTTACTAAGTATTTCAAGCTCCCGCGGAGAAAAATGCTCTTCCAGATTGCCAGTATCCAACATCAACATCGGACCGCCGCTCTCATCCTGTTCCACGCAATACCAGGAAACGAGATCGGCGTTAGGGTCTGTGTGAAGATGCAAGGGACTGGGGCTGTAAATTCCGCCGCGGCCCCTGATATGGCGCACTTGTTCCTGATTGCGCGCACGATCCAGGTCCACCTTGACATCGGAGCGCAATACAATCGTCCCTAACCGGCGGGCAATCTGTTCGTAGTCTTCCATGGACATGGGCCACGGAAGATGAAGGTAACCATCGCTGTCCAGCTTGTTCTTTATTGCGACGCTGAGCTCATCCAGCGTTGCAGGGAGTTTTTCCACCAATTGCTTCCATATGATTTCTTTACCAGCTGCCTGAGTTTGCATGTTCTACCTCGCTTGCTCATTCCTGCCTAAATAAATAAATGCCTTGGCTTCGTTTGTCTGGATATAGTCTTCAAAGATCAGATCTGGATTCCGTTGTCTAAATTCATGGAATGCGCGCCGTTCGCCTTTGTTGGGGTCGCCATAAAAGCAGAACCAGTCGTCGAATACGATAATCGTGCCCCTCTGCAAAAAATCCTTAGCGAAGCTGAGTGCGGAGGTCGTGGAAGAATAAAGATCGCAATCTATGTAAACGACCGCGGCTTTTTGTGGCAACAGCTGGTCCCGCAGCTCCGGAGTGAGTGATTCGGTGTAAAAGCCCTTCACGATCTTGAGCTTTTCTCGCGGCATGCCATGCTCCACCACCGTACTAACAAAGTCTTCCTCGTTGGTTTTCAAGTCACCTTTTTTCCAGATCGGCATCGTGTCAGACGAGTCCATCTCAGGCAGCCCTTCAAACGAATCAAACGCCACATAGGTCCAGTCATAAAGCGAGTGGAATGTTTCCCACGCCAGGCGCATTGTCCGTGCCTTATGACAGCCGAATTCAAAGTAGTATCCGTTGACCGGCTGGTTGTGAAAGCAGAAAATCGATATGCTCATGAAAATGCTGCGGCGTGCTTTGGCCCGGAACGCTTCATGCGGGCCATGGATCCATTCGTGCTTTCTCTGTTCTACAGCGGAATTTGGCCTGTCTTGCAGCTGATCGATCATTTTTGCGCCTCCCTGTTCGTGCCTTGTGCGTATTCAAACGTGTTGGAAGTTTGCTTTGCGGGGCGGGCCGTTCTTCAGCAGCGACCAGCCTGAACTATTCCCGCAGCGGAAGACATCTCCTGTTCCTTTTGCCGGACCAGCGGCAGGACCGCGTGTCCGAAATAAACCATTTCGTCCAGCTTCGGCCATCCGGAGAAGATAAATTGTGAGACCCCAATTTTTTTGTAATCGATGATGGCTGAAGCAATCTCTTCAGGTGATCCAACAAGCGCAATGGCTGTAGGCCCTTGGACTCGGACAGCGCCCGTCCATAAAGTCGGCGTCAGCCATTCTGTCTCCCCCAGTTGGTATGCCTTTTTGAATGAGACAGAATCAGTTTTTGCGAAAAAATCCCGCCCGCCCGCCAATTTTCTGCCGTAATCGTTTCCTGAGAGAAGCGCCTGGGCAGCTTCCAGCGCTTCTTCGCGCGAGGGCCTGGCAATCAGGCAGACACGCACTCCAGCTTCGGTCCCATGTGCGAGCACTGCGGCGCACGCTGGGTGCATTTTTGCCGGTGCGTCCGCAAGTTGCATCCAGCATGTTCCCTGCCGGACGGCAAGCTGCTGCGCGGCGGGAGAGCCGCCTCCAACAATGATCTCCGGAAACTTCCTGTCTGGTGCGACGTACGGGGTCTTGAGCGAACCTTTCTCGATGCGGTAATACTTGCCGCTGTAATTGACTTCACCGCATTCCCAGAATAGACGGCAAGCCGCCAGGAATTCTTCCGTCCTCTCATAACGCTCATCATGTGAAAGAAAGTCTCCGTAAGCCCGCTGCTCTTCCGGCGAGTAGCCGGCCACGACGTTCAGCAGAATCCTTCCCCGAATGAGAGCTGACAATGTGTTGATCTGTTGAACGAACATGGTGGGCGAAAACAGACCGGATCTGTAAGCGAGAATGAATTTCATCTTCTCCGTCGCCCGGCCCAGCGCCGCGGCAAGGAGCATTGGGTCAGGCTTTGCAAAACCGAAATCAACCAGGAGCGAATCGATTCCGCTTTCTTCCGCATATCGGCAGAAGCTTGCTTGCATTTCAGGATCAGGTAGGCCGATGATCGGTGCGGAAGATTGGTCCGCCATGGCAAGGGACGGTGTCTCTCCGGCATACGGCAGGCGCCAATGAAAACGCAGGGGCTTGATGCCTGACGGTGCTAAACTCCCGGTTATATCCTGACATGCCGCCATAACGACCTCTTCACCCGCGGACCTGCTGGACCAACTCCACCGCTTGCTCTTTTTCTCTTACCAGGGGCAGAATCTCCCGGCCGAAATATGTCATTTCATCCAGGTCTGGCCAGCCCATAAACAGAAACTGTGAAATTCCAATCTGTTTGTATTCCATCAGCGCTGACACAATTTCTTCAGGACCTCCTACCAGGGCAATGGCCGGCGCACCCAAGTAAGGAATCGCGCCGGTCCAGAGCCAGGGCGTCAACCAACTTGATTCGCATCTTTCAGCAAGCTCCAGAGTGGACCTGTAGGCCACGGAATCAGTCTTCTGGGCAAACTGCTTGCCAAATACCTGCGACTGCTTTTCCGTGAGAGATTGCACCATGGCATAGGCGTCTCGAACAGCAGTTTCCCTCGTGGGCCGAGCCAGAATGGAAACCAGCAGTCCAACTTCAGTACCCTGCGCAGTAATGCGGGGCACAATGGAACTGAGATTGGCGGGAGTGTCAGCAAACCGCCAAAGACAGTTCGCATGCCTGACAGCAAGTTGTTCCGCAAGTTCAGAATTTCCGCCAAGAAAAATTTCCGGCGAGGATTGTTCCTTCGAAACGAATGGCGTATTCAATCTTCCGTTCTGGATGTCGTAGTACTTGCCTTGAAAATTGACATCGCCATTGCGCGCCCAGAACGCTCTGCAGATGCTCAGGAATTCGTCTGTGCGTTCATATCTCAAATCGTGCTCCAGGGAGTCCCCATAAAAGCGGAGCTCATGGAGAGAATGGCCGGTCACGATGTTGATGTATACGCGCCCGTTTGTGAGTGCCGATACCGTGTTAATCTGCTGCACAAATATAGTGGGTGACATGACGCCGGGCCGGCAGGCGATCATGAATTTGATCCGGTCGGAATGCATGCCCAGGGCCGCCGAGAGCGCCATGGGATCAGGCCGGGTAAAACCAAAAGCCATCAGAAGCGATTCAATCCCACTCTCCTCGGCCGCACGGCAGAATTCAATCTGCGTTTCCAGCGGGAAAAGCCCTTTCATGTCGGTCGTAGCATTCGCCCGGCGGAATTTGTCGCCTACCTGAGACAAACTCCAATGAAATCTGAGAGACATTGCTCCAACTCCTGGGTCAGTGTTCGAATAAAAGGACGAGGGTCTGTATGGCGCACTGCATTCCAAGGCCGGCTATGGTTCCTCGCGGTATAAGAATTCCTTGGAAAAGCAATTGGACCGCCCACTGTTGTCCTTGAACCTGTCAAACCTGGCAATGATCAGCACACCTTGCCTCATATGCGCTTGAATAGAGGTCTCCATAAACCCAAAATCGTAAACAGCACTGAAGGCTATAGCTTCACTGGAAGAAGTGCTGTCTGTAAAAAGACGGGCTGCGGTCTCTCCCCAATCGCATTTGGAATTTCCAGCAGGCACGATGCGCACAACAGTCTGGTTGCCTTTGCGCTCCAGAACGGCGCTGGCGATGCTCCGCGTGTCCGTGTTTGTATTCAGCCACGTGCCAAGTAACGGGTCCGGCTGAATCGCGATTCCGGAACCTGCCTGTTCTTCTGCGCGTAAATAAGTCAGCGACGTCATGGCCTTCCTCTTTCTTCAATCGCTTCCTATCGGTAAAAGAATTCTCTTGAGAAATAATTGGAACGTTTGCTGCCGTCCTTGAAAACAGTAAAATTGGCAAGCACAAGCAATCCCTGGTTCCAGTTTGCCTGCAGCTCTATTTCTGAATATTCGAAGAGATACCGGACAGTAAATCCGGTCGCGGCGTGGGAAGAGATGCTGTTGGCATAGAGGTGCTCCGCTTCTCTCTCACCCCAGTCATAAGGATCAGGGTCGCCCGCTCCAAAGACACGCACAACAAGATTAGCCGCTTGAACGGCGATGACGACCTTCGTTATGCCGCGGCTGGCGCTATTGGTATTCACCCAAACACCCGACAGGCCGTCCAACAGCAAGAGACTTCCGTTCGGCATTGCCTGTTCCACTCGGTCTTCAGCTTTCGCGTATTTCAGGGCTTCCATGGTCTTACACCCATTGCTATTAGCGGATAATGCATGCTTACCGCGGGCCGCCAGCGTCGTTCAGTTGTCAGATGGCGGCAGGGCCAGCCTGCTAGTGATGTTTTCCTGAAATTTCGCGCCTCCCAGGTGCGATTGTTCATTCAGCTGCCTCAGCCTCTTTATGTACGCGAATGCAAGCTCCCATTGAGGAACATTTGCGCCAAGCTCGTCGTCTAGCATCCATGTCAATTTGTAAGGATGAAAGGGCTCACCGCACTGCTCCAGACTTTCGGCAATCTCTTTAAGCGGTACAACAACGTTCAGGTAGGAATAGGCTGGAAACAGCAGCGTACCTTCTCGAGCGCGGTCCTGCCAGGTGTGCATGACTTTCATCGCTTCTTCAAAAGCCTGGGAGGATATTTCAAGCCGTAGAACAGCATCGTCACCTGGAAGCGTGTCTGACATGAATCGCCGTGACAGCTCAGCAGGAACAGGACCGTTGATCCTCTCATTGTCGTGATAGAAAAGACCGAAAGACTCCACACCAGGCTTGTCTGCGCCGGTCTTAATCAGCATGGCAAACGCAGGTCCACCTCGATGTGGAGGCTCTCCACGATGGGCGGCAAAAAGGACGTAGTACCGGCTAGGATCTTTTTTTGTCCAAGAGGCGCTTAGGCCGCCGTTTACCGTAGTAAAACCTTCACGATCAACGTGGGTAATTTCCATTCTGGCATGGCCCAGAGGGAAGTTTGCTCCCCGTAGCGGATGGAACTCCAGCGTTCTTGAAGCAGACGTCTCTTTCAGGCGATACCTGGCTGCGCCCAGCTTCTGCGGCAGCTCTCCTTTTGCGGCAGTGGAGTATGCGGTAACCAAGTCGTCAGGAGTAAAGCGATAAAAAATGGCGCCGGACTGGCCAGTTGCGGTCAGTTTCCAGTCGCCCGTGAGTTTGAAGTCGCATCCTGCCTGGGCGAAGGTCATTCCGGTCAAAGCGAGCAAGAAGATGAAAGCAAAAACAAGAGATGCACGCCGTGTCATAAGGTCCTCACTGCAAAACGGATTTGCATTTGAAGCAGCCATTGATGATGGCTGACTTTTGGTATTGCTGGAACAAGGGCTGCTGTGAGCGGCTCTTGTTCCAGGTGGTGAGGCCCGGAGCGGAAGCCATCGCTTAAGCAATAGGCTTCCGCTTACCAGGGCAGTCAGGATTCCTTCAGGGAATCCAGCCAAGTCGGCAACATATGATGCTGCATCTTGTCGATCTTGGCTTGTGCGATTGCGTTCTCCCGCATCCGCACTGAAAGGGGTTTGGGAGAATCGCACCAGCGGATGGTCTGAACGATGGTTTCCACGCTGGCCTGTGCCGGACAGCAGAACCAGCGGTTGAGGGAATCATTGATGACACGCACCATGCCGGTATGCTGTTCGATGTTCAGGTCAATTGCGGGATGGTGCTCGGACAGGAGCCGGAACCGCAGAGTGTCAACATCCTTGCGGTTGCCGGTCAGAAAGAGCCATCCCGGTTTTGTCCGGTACATTTCGGCATACTTCTTGAGTGTGGACGGATCGTCTTGCTCCGGCTTGAGACTGATCGAATACATGAAGATATCGCGGCCGACGCGATTCTTGAGCGCAGCCTGAGCTTTCGCCAGGTTGGCCGTTGTGATCGGACAGCTTCCTTCGCACCTGGTATACATAAAGTTGATCACCACGTGCTTGTTTTTGATCAGGTCATCATAAAACCTGACTTCCTTGTTCTCATGGGTACGGAAAACAGCGTTGGTATAGTATTCCGGCCCCGGAGAGCCTGAGAGTGAGCATGCCGCGCCCTTGGTAAAGTTGGTGAAGAATTGTCTTCTGTCCATCAGAAATCTCCTTTCGAGTTTTTCGCAATGCTCCGGGGTTACGGAACGATGTCCCAACGCACCATCATGAAGATGTCTTCATGGTCCATATTGTGGCAGTGGATGAGATACCGGCCCAAGAAATCCCTGAACTGCATAAAGATCTCAACCTTGTTGCCGGGAGGCATTCGGATGACATCTTTTCTGCCCATTTCAAGTGGATTGGTGGGCGGGGCTCCGTTGCGCGTGAGCACGCGGAACTCCTCAAAATGGATATGCACAGGATGTGTCCAGTTGGACTGAGGAGCAAGGTTTTCGATCGTCCAGATCTCCGCAGTCCCTTTCGTCACCTGATGGTCAGAACGGTTCGGATCAAAGGTCTTGCCATTAATCTGGAAGTTCAAACCCTGCGGATCGTTGTTCTTCCTGATGAATTTCCAGTTCATGGTGTTAGCAATGGGGATATTGCTGATGTTCGGGTAGGTCGTCAACGTGGCCGGAACCTGGCTGTTGTCGCTCTCATCGCCAATCACGTCAAACCGCATGGTCACCTGTTCAATGGAAACGCCTGGCGGCAACGGCGTGGGCGAAGGATTGCCTACAAACTGCGGATGGCCGTCATCATCAACGTTGAGCAGGTAAATATGATCGCCGATGTTTCTCTGCGAGAAATCGATGATCACGTCATACCGCTCGGCGACACTATGCAGGATGCTGTCAACCTGCACCGGATGTTCCAGCAGGTTGCCATCCGTGGCTATCACAGTCAATGGCATGCTGGGATCGCTCAATGCATGAGTCCACGACCGCGAAGGCCCCGTGTTCAGGAAACGGAAGCGGTACTTGCGGCGATTTACCCGCATGTATGGCTGGATTGCTCCATTAATGCACCACTTGTCCCCTTCAGGAACGTTGCCATCGGGATTCATGAACAGCGTTCCGTCAGAGCAGAACGACTTGTCACTGAACTCCAGAGGAATGTCATGGACGCCGTATCCGCTGGGCAGGCGCAACGCCGCTGGATTGGTATCGTTCTCATTGCCGCTGTCCCGGTTGTCAAACAACCAGTACATCCCAGCCAGGCCCTTATAGGTGTTGGGTGCCGTGGCCATGGCACGGTGGTCGTGATACCAATAGGTGTACTGCGCTTCAAAGGGGTCGCCCAGAGTCTGCGGTGAATTGTCGTATCCGGCGTAGATGTTCACATAGTGATTGTCTTTGAACAGCCCTGTTCCAAAATAATCACCAGCAAATCCGTCGCTTTCAGACGCTGTATGTCCGTTGTGCAGGTGGACTGTGATCTCCGGTACTCCCGGTCCCGTGTGAGTGGCATTTAGCTCGTTGTAGAACCGAACGACAGTGGGCCTGCCATATTTTTCCAGGATCGTAGGCCCTTGCACCTGTCCATTGAAGCCCCATACATAGCTGGGAGGCAGGTCAGGATGGAATGTGACCAACGCAGGCTTAGTATGGATCGCATATTGCGTCTTCGGTAGGAACTCATTCCAGCGCTGATGGTCGGCGCGAGGAGCTTCGCCGGCCGCAGTGTTGGCGGAGAGTGTAGGTGCGGGGTTAAGGGTCGTCGGCTGCAGTAACGCCGGAATCGGAAGCTGCTGCATAAACGGCCGCGTTGCAGGACTCCCAATGAAAGTCGAACAGATTACCGGTTCAGGCGGCGGTGCGGCTAACGACTGGACAGGTGGCATAAACACATTTGCGGTGCTCTTTCTGGAAGTAAGCACGGTCACAGCTCCTGCAGCTGCTCCCATTTTTAATGCGCTCCTTCTGCTTATGCCGTTTTTCTTGCCTGGCATTTCCTTCGTTGCATCTTCTTTCGGTCTTGCCATGATGCGCTCCTTATTAGAGAACTACGGGGATAAAGCCGTGAAAACGCGACCTCAATAATTACACTTCTATACCAATCATTTTCTATCTATTTACGATCACTTTACATCTATCCTGTCCACCTACTTGCACCACATCCCGACTAGATGCTCTTAGCACTTTTGCCAATCGCTAGTTGCATCTTCCGGCACACATAGTAGTACCAGTCTGTTGTCAGCTGGCAGCTCGTCTGCGGATAATCATCTCCCTGTACCGCAATACATCGAAACCCAAAGCGGCCCACTTCGGCAATGGCATGCTGAGGCATCCAATAATGGGTCATCAACCTTTCGCCGTCGAGCATGTAACCTTGGCCACGCCAAAACGGAGTTTGAAAACCGTAACGAAGAGTTTTTTTCAACGACAGTCGCACCAACGCGACCAATTTCACGAGCGTCACCTTGATCCCGTAAAGACGCTTAACCCTGCCGGCGGAAACTTTAACCGATCTGTGCCGTCCCGGGATTTCCGCTTCTGGTCTCACAATAATTGCGCGGGGGTTATGCGACGAAAAAATCAATAGGCCATCATTCCCTAACACTCGATGGCATTCCCGCAGGCAATGCCAACGGCTTTCATCGGGGATTAAGTCGTCCAGCACGTTATACGACATGACGACAACATCGAACGATTCATTCTGAAAGCTGGAAAGGTCAACCGCCGACCCTTCACAGTATTCCCATTGCGGATATTTTCTGTGGCATAAACGGACCATTTCAGGAGCGAAATCGATTCCCACATAGCGAGACGCATACCTCGCAAGACAGGGCGACGTTCGACCACCGCCTACACCTATATCCAGGATCGCTGCACCATGTTTAATATAAGTGTCGAAAATCATTCTTTCACATGGAGTGATGTACTCCTGGCGACCATACCCGGCGGCGATCGATAGATTGTTATAGTGATCAAAAATCCTTTCAGCATGATGTTGTGCCGGCTCAGTATGATTCATTGGTTTTCGAAACCGTATTGCTGCGCTGTTTCAGCTGGTTAAAGGCTTGCGATGGGCATCTTGCACAGGCGCGAGCGCTCAAAGCTGGTGATTCAATCAACAAATGCTATGTAGGAAGCTTGGCAGACGATCTCACGCTTAGTTTCAGTGCAGGTGAGTTAGAGCCTCGCTCAAGGTGGCGATGCATATTTAAAACTATTGCGGTCTTATTTGAACATAAATATTTTCTTATTATTTCTTTCGGAAAATAATAACAAGCAAAGGTTTTATATGCCTGCGCTGGTATAAAACGGCCATGCAGGGGCTCAGATTTTGAATAATGCTAAATTTCAACTGATATTAACGGGAGTTTTGTCATTAGTTAAAGCCAAAGCGCCTAATCTAAGAAATATTGCATTTATATGAAGTGAAAGGCATCTAGATTCTTATAAAAAGTCGAGCGTTAGCAACTGAGTCTGACGGATGGTGCAGTTGCAGTAGCCCTTCTTAGAACTTTGGGACACGTCCACATGGTCAGATTTGAGATCTGTATTTACTGCATTTCGACTTGCGTTTGGACGCAGTCCGAAGTTTTACAATTCAATTGAACACCGTGTCACATAGCTTTTCGCGCGAGGTGAAAATGTACTCGGCAAATAATCATGTTAATGCGTAAGTAATTTGTTTTAAATAGATTTGGTAATTTAGTAGTAGATGAGAAGGTGCAAACGTCGGCTCTTACCGGTGCGCTTATAAAATCATGTGCAAGCTGTGCATTTCCGCGCTTAGCTTTGCAAGTATATTGTTTGATTATATTGACTAGGTTCATTTCTGCTTATGGAAGATTAGATAGAATTTATTTCATTCTGGGAGAGGGCTAAATATATAGATAATTTCCGTTGTATCTCTTGACACTTGTGTTACTGCAGATTTAGCTTCTATGTGGTTCAGTCGTGCAGCCGCATGCCTCGCGACCTCTGTTCCCAGAAACTCCGGACCAACAGTAGACCTGTCCAGTACATAAAGCGAATTTTTGCAATAAGTGCCTCTTACTCGGGGCAGATATGTCGATCTGCATTGAAGCAAGCAATCGCGCACTTATTTTTTGATCGCTGAGAGATAACGATGCTCACGCCCGCGGTAGATCTGGTTGCAGCCATAACCACGCCTGCAAACGCTGTGGATATTCGAGATATACCAACGGAGATTCGTTGGTTACAGATCAGATCAGATCTAATTGGTGATATTCCTGCGGACTGGCTACGCTCGCAATTTCCAGGATGTCTGCTTTATACCTTGCGGACAGAGTCATCAGGAGGCAGATTTGATCGGTCCAATGAGGAGCGCCAGAGGCGTCTCATTACTGCCGCCTGCGATTACGACCTTGTGGAACTGGAAGCGCCAGCGGATCTTTGCTCTGAATTGTTGACTGCCATTCCTTCTGAAAAGCGAATGATTGTGTGGCGAGGACCGGCAGAGCCGTTTGAGGAGCTTGAATCCAGATTCCAGTGGCTCTCCAGGGTTCCAGCTCGTTATTACGGCATGATTCTTTCCGCAACACGAACCAGTGATGGACTCCAGCCAGTTTCATTGTTGAAGTCCCTCAACCGCTCCGATGTTGTAGCATTCTGTGATGGCCCTTCCGGGCTCTGGAGCCAGTTGCTCTCTCCCACTTTTGGGGCGCCGCTGCTATTTGGGAATTCGCTCGATGCGCCGCGAAAGGCCAGCGAGTTGAGCGTGCATCAACTCATGGCAGACTATGGCTTTCCTTCCGTCGCCCCCCTAGACAGGCTTTATGGAATGGTAGGGACGCGCATCTTTCAATCGCCCTCCCCACGTCTGCATAACTCTGCTTATAAGGCCCTCGACCATCCGGCATTGTTCTTACCCTTCCATTCAGAGAACTTCGAAATATTTTGGAGCGACATGGTGCAGTCTGGCGCACTTGATGCTCTGGGAATTCCCATTCAGGGGCTTGTGATAGTGTCGCCCCATAAAGAGGCTGCGGTGCCGATCGCAGACTTCAGGAGTTCCAGTGTTAGCAAAGCGGGATCGAGCAATGTGTTTGCCTGCCGTAATGGCAGATGGAAAGCGGAAACTACCGACCCAGAGAGCATCGCGGCAATCAGGCATCTTTGTCCGGTAAAGGCCGCGGTGATTGGTTGTGGTGGTGCCGGAAGGGCGATTGCTGCTGCCTTGCAGCAGACAGGCTCGGAGGTCACACTAGTCAATCGCGGCCTGCGGCGCGGGGAGTATGCTATGCAGCTCCTGGGATTGCCCCTTGTCCCTCTCTCTGAATTTCGCGCTGGGGGTTTCGACGTAATTGTCAATGCCACGCCTGTAGGCAAAGACAATGATGGATTTCCTTTCATTATCGACAGCCTTGAGGACCAGACCGTGATCATTGATCTTGCTTACAGTTCACAGCCCACCCCACTTGTATCCGCAGTTTTGGAGCGTGGCGGCACTGCCATTGATGGACACGACGTTCTGCTAGTGCAAGTTCGAAAACAATTTCACCTAATGACCGGATTAGAAATGCCGGACGGCATTTCACGGGAAACCGTTCTGAGCAACACAGCTTACATGCCGCGAACAGCATTCGGGCCGGCGCACGGGCCGACAGGTACTTATGAATATTCCGCCTGATCAAGAGAAGTCACGGAGCTTAGGGATGGAAATGGACTCCACGATTGCCACATTGAACTCGCATCAGTTGGAACTCGTTACACGCGCGCGTAGTCTGGCCGAGCAGAAGTTCGCGTCCCGAGCGCCCCATTACGATCGCGAAGCAATCTTCCCTGCTGAAGACTTTGTCGACCTCCATCACGAAGGGCTGCTCGGCACCGCGGTGCCTGCGACGTTCGGCGGATTAGGGTTAGGACCATACCGGGGAGATGTAATGCCGCTATGGCTGATGACAAAGGAATTCGCCAAAGCGGACCTCTCTCTGGCCAGGTGCTGGGAAGGCCATTGCAATTCCATGGTTTTGATTGATGGTATGGGAACGGAGGCACAAAAAAAACGGTGGTTCTCGCGTGTAGTCAATCAAGGCGAGACTTGGGTGGCATGGAGTGGCGAGCCGCAGTCTCGCGCAACGTCAGAAAAGGTAGCATTCGGAACCACAACAACAAGAGTGCACGGCGGCTACGTGGTAAATGGCAACAAGGCATTCGCCACTAGTGCTGGTGGAGCGCACTGGGCCATCCTGCTCGTCAGCACCGCGGGCCCCGGCGGTGCAAGACATATGGGAGGCAGTCCGGAATCGCTGCTGTTGCTTGCCTGCGACCTTTCTCATCCATCCATCCAGGTGGATCCTTCGTGGTGGGACCCGATTGGTATGAGAGGCACGGCAAGTCATGTGGTCAAGTTCGACCATACGTTTATTCCAGATGAAAACATCATCGGGAGCCCGGGCCAATATCTGGCAGAGGGTTGGCAGACATGCTTCATTCCTCATTACGCAGCCACATTTCTTGGTGCAGCGGAAAAAGCTTACGAGTTCGCGCTTAACTATGTGAGATCGCAAAACAAAATGGCCGACCCTTACATTCAACATCACATTGGGCAGAGCGCAATTAATGTGGAAACCGGATACCTCTGGTTGCATCATGTCGCGAAGATGTGGGAAACAGGCAGACATGACCAAGCCCAGCTCGCGGGCAGCCGTGCGCGTCACGTGATGGAGTACCTGGCGGAGGACACGGTCAAGCGGAGCATCCGGGCATGTGGCGCACGCAGCTTAAATCGCCCCAGCCCGCTGGAACGAATCTACCGTGATCTCTCACTCTATGTTCGTCACGATAACGACGACCATCTGTTGGCGACAATTGGAAAGTCCTTGATGGGGCAGCAACACGATCCGTCTTTTTTTAAACCCTGAATCGTAATGCGTGTTGAAGAAAGAGCGCTCATTGGCGGAAAACACAAAATGCACATTACCTGGCTAAAAAAGAGTATCTGGGTCGCATGCTTAATATCCCTCAGCACTCCTTCTCTGGCATGCGGTTCCAACCAGCAAGCGGACAGAACTGTTTCCGTGCTCTATGCGGGGTCACTTGCGACGGTCATGGAAAACGGGATCGGTCCGGCTTTTGAGAAGGACTCAGGATACAGATACCAGGGAGAAGCTCAAGGCTCGTTGGGAGCTGCGCAGTTGATCCGGAACCACATGCGCATGCCCGATGTCTTTATTAGCGCAGATCCATTGGTCAACGTAAATCTGTTAATGGGGCCGCAGAACGGCAATCTGGAGCGATGGTTTATTGTTGTAGCCTCTTCTCAATTGGTTATTGCCTACAACCCCCACAGCAAATTCTCTGCAAAATTTGAACAAGCCGCGGCAAACAAAATTCCCTGGTATGAAGTGCTGGCAACGCCTGGACTCCGGTTCGGGCGGGGAGACCCCGATGTCGATCCTAAAGGTTATCGCACCCTTTTTATGTTTGAGCTGGCCGCCCAACACTACCACAGGCAAGACATACTCAAGTTACTGGGAGGCCCCTTGAATCCCGCCCAGGTATTTCCAGAAGTTGTGCTTTTGGCGCGCCTTGAGTCCGGCCAGTTTGACGCAGGGATCTTCTATAAGCACGAAATTATTCCCCGCCATCTGCCGTATATCAGCCTGCCCGCGGAAATCAACCTGGGAAATCCTCGCCACTCAGATTTTTATGCCCGGGAATCCTATACAACAACGTCGGGACAAAAGATCTCAGGCGCTCCCATCCTGTTCACTATAAGCATCCCGGAGTCAGCCCGCCATCATGATGCTGCTCTTGCATTTGTACGGTTCGTTCTTACTTCCGGCAAACTCCTGCAACAGTTTGGATTTGGAGAAGGAGAGCATAGCTCAGGTGGAGATCGCACACAGATTCCGCTCCCTCTCCGGAATCTGGTTACAGGAGATTTTCAGCCATGAGCTACCGTGTAAAACCGACATTTCTGTTGTTTGGAGTGCTGGGCAGTCTTCTTCTGATTGAGCTCGTTTTACCTATTGCAAGTTTGTTCATTGATGCTGACTGGGCAAATTGGATTTCGGCATTAAAACAATCGGATGCCCGTCAGGCACTGGTGGTATCACTGGAGACCTCTGCAATTTCCATGGTGGCAATGATTCTTTTCGGTGTGCCGCTCGGATATCTGCTGGCCCGGGCCAACCTGCCGCTCAAACGTTTCTGGATCAGCCTTGTATTTCTTCCAATGGTTGTTCCTGACCTGGCTGCTGGCATCTTATTGCTGAAAGCGTTTGGCCCGTATGGCTTGATCGGCCAGCCGCTCGATGCCAGAGGCATGCCTTTGACCAATAACCTGGCTGGCATCATTTTGGCTCAGCTCTTTGTGGCTGCGCCGTTCGTAATTATCTCCTCGCTCGCAGGTTTTGCCAGTGTGGATCCGAAGTTAGAATTGGCCGCGGCTACGTTGGGTGATTCGCGTTGGCATATCTTTCGCAGAATTGCCCTGCCCCTGGCATGGCCAGGAATTGCCGCGGGGCTTACCTTGGCATGGATCCGCGCCATCGGTGAGTTTGGTTCTACTCTCATCGTGGCTTATAGCCCGCATTCTCTGCCAGTCTATATGTGGATAAAGTTTGAATCTGATGGATTGTCTGGAGCACTACCGGCGGCGTTCTGCCTGGTGTCGCTGGCGACCGGCGCAGTTGTAGCCTCCATGTTGTTCAGCCAGCTCACCGGCTTTGCAGATGTCGTAACACCTTTCGGTAAGGCCGCGACTGCGGAGAGCTAATATGCGTCTTGCTGCCACTCCCTTGCCCCACACCACTCCCGAGCCATCTTTGTATGTTGCCGTGCAAAAAAACTATTTCTCAAGTACGAATGCGCGATTCCAACTGGATGTGACGTTCACTGCTCAGCCAGGCGTCACCATTCTGCTTGGACACTCCGGCGCGGGCAAAACCACTTTGCTGCGCTCCATTGCAGGCCTTTGCAATCCACAAAGAGGCCGCATTGTGAGCGGGGAGAAGGTGCTGTTCGACAGCGAGAAGAAGATCATAATTGAACCCTCCAAGCGACACGTGGGGTTTGTATTCCAGGACTTGGCACTGTTTCCGCATCTGACTGTCGAGGAGAATGTGGCCTATGGTTTGAGAAAGTTGCAAGCTAAGGACCGCGATCAGAAGGTCCGGGAGATTCTTGAATCTTTTCAAATCACGAGTTTGTGCAGGCGTGTGCCTCGTGAAATCTCAGGTGGTGAGCAGCAAAGGGTCGCTTTGGCACGTTCGCTAGTCATGGAACCTTCAGTGTTGCTGCTAGATGAACCTCTATCCTCGCTGGACGCCCACACTAAGGCAGGAATCATTGACGATCTTCGTGCCTGGAATGACACGCACAGAATTCCGATGCTGTATGTCACACACAACCACGAGGAAGTTTTTGCTCTTGGCGAACGGGTCATCTCGCTTGAAAAAGGAAGGATTACGGCGGAGGGCTCGCCAGTGGAAATGGTGGCCGCGCCGTACAGGCATTCAATGGCGCAAATTCAAGGCTTTGAAAATCTGTTTGAGGCTGTGATGAGTAACGTCCGAGAAAGCCAGGGTACAATGACTTGCCGGCTGTTGGGATCTCCAATTGAAATCCGGATGCCGTCTACACGAGTCGCTCCGAGTGTGCCGACTCACCTTGGGATTCGATCCGATGAAATTCTGCTAGCTACAAGCAAGCCTGCCGTTCTCCATTGCAACGTTATTCACGGGCGGATTCAGCAGATTGATCATATAGGACGCAGGGTTGAGTTATGGATCGATTCGGGCCTGACATTCCGCGTAAATCTGAATGAAGAGGTACCCAAAACATTTCAATTGCGTAGTGGCGATGATGTTTGGATGATCATTCGTCCACAAGCCTGCCATTTGATTCGAACCAAGAGATTGCGCGCCCTGCAACGTTTATTCGTCTTCATCTGCAGCCGGAACACAAGCCGCTCTCCCATAGCCCAGGCACTCTGCAATGATGAGGTTGCCCGGCGATTGCGAGTACCGCAATACGCCTTGGGCAACAGGGGATTTCGTGCTGTCAGCGCCGGCCTGAATGCCAACCCCGGCGACTCAATGGCAATCGAAGCCCAGGAAGCCCTGCATAGACTCAATGTACCGATTCCCGCTCATCGATCGCAAAACTTTACGACTGAATTGGCCGCTAGGGCAGAATTAATTTTCTGTATGACCCAAGCACAGCGGCAGACGGCAATAAAAATGTTTCCAGAAGTGGCACCGAAGGTAGTTTGCCTTCGGCCCGGCCTGGATTTGGAAGACCCGCATAATGCCGGTACAGAAGACTTTATCCAGTTAGCCAGGTGCATGCAGGGTCTCATCCGGGACCTTATCGATCAACTCGTAATTCCGCTAGACACTCCAGAATCTGCCTGAGATTGACTAGGTTCACTGTTATGCCTCGCCAAAATTCAAACCTGATTCGAAGGATGAGCCTGGCCAATCCTCGCTGGGGTGCACCGAGAATTCATGGCTAACTGCTTAAGCTCGGCATTGATATCGGTGAAACCACAAGTATCCAAATATATGGTCCGTCCGCGCAGACCACCTTCACAAACATGGAAAACATTCCTGAATAACCACATGCAGGACCTGGCTTCAACGGACTTCTTTGTCGTTCCAACGGCAGCATTGCGGCTGCTGTTCGTTTTTATTGTGCTCTCGCATGAACGTCGGCGAGTGGTACATTTTGCCGTGACAGCTCACCCAACTGCCGAGTGGACAGCGCAACAACTCATCGATATTTTCCCTTGGGATACCACGCCTCGATACTTGCTTCGCGACCGGGACAGAAGTTATGGAGAAGCATTCGAACAAACGACTAGAGCAATGGAAATTCAAGAGGTCCTCGCGGCTCCACGCTCGCCTTGGCAGAATGCCTACGTCGAGAGATTGATTTGTTCTATCCGTCGTGAATTGTCTCGACCATGTGCTCGTCTTCAACGAGCGCGGTCTCCGGCGGGTCTTGAAGTCTTATTTGATTATTAGAGAGATCGCGAACTCATCTGGGACTCGAGAAGGACACTCCGATTCCTCGCTCCGTCCAACCGCCTTCGCTTGGAAGAGTGATCGAAATACCGCAGGTCGGGGGCTTACACCATCGCTACGAACGACGGGCTGCGTAAGAAACCCTGATCAATCGCCGCAACCCGGGATACGATCCGGCTCTCGTTCGTCTTCGAGCATCCGCAGACGATCACGTTTCATTGCGGCGCGTGAATCGCTCAAACTTGTGTTCCAATTTTGGGCATTTCGTAACCCAAATTGGCCCGGATGGAGTTTTCGATAGGGACACCCTACGGGATCTCGTGCTGAATGGCCTTGTTTAAAAGTGCGTAGTTCGCGGCAGAAAAATTATAGATGCGCCTTCCATCGACAAAGATGCTTGGAGTGCCGGTTACGCCTATTTCCTTCCCTAACTGAATCGAAGCCGCTAATTGATGCTCCACTTCCTGAGTTCCGGCACATCTGGCGATAAGCTCGTCGTCGCCGCCCCGAGACTTTATAAATAATCGGAGCTGGCTTTCGGCGTTTGGGACATTTATACCATCCTGGTGCGCATAGACTTCGTCCACAAGGGTCCAGAAAAGAGAAGCATTGTTGGCCGCAACACATTCAGCATAAACAGCTGCTTTCCTGGCCCATGGGTGTACGTGAAGATTGTGGCATGTTTTATCTCTCCCTTCTAAAAAGACCGCCCCTTCTCCTCCGACCATCTTTTTCTCTGAACCCATGAGACGAGTGCTTTGAGCGTCAGTGTTTTGACTGGTTCCTGAGCGTTCGTCTCAATCAATGGGACGACGGAAAGGAAAGAAAGAGAACGTGAGAAAGTTGATGTTGCTTTTTCTGTTGCTTGTGACCGCAACTGCATGTGGCCTCAATGAGATCCTGCCGACCTAGTTTGGCGAACGACAAGACTCGATGGTCAACGATCCCCAACGCTCAAGGGATTCGCATCATGCGTGAGCGCCTGACGCACGAGCGATTTCCGAGGCCGCCCGGCTTCCCGACTGCACAGCTCCTTGCATTGAACTGGGCCAAATGGAAGTATGATCGCCAGCGAAGTGAATCCTCCCCTCCGGCGAGGCAGTATGCTGGACAACAGATTCAAGCTGTCCTGGCCGGAACCACATGTAAGCACCGAGCGACCAGGGCTCCGCGTCCCAACAGAATTGAGCATATTCTTCCAGGTTTTGGCGAGCACCCGGCACCAACGCTTCAGTTTGTGACAGCACACGGTCCAGCCTTTCACGGTTCGTCAAGGCTGCCAGCTTTCTGGATTCATCGCCAGCAATGAACGACTCCAGAATTCCCCGCTCACCGGGTTGATTCATTGTGGTTTCCCGCACGCTTTTGATGGGCAGATCGGTAAGCACAACTTTCGGCAATCCGTTCGTCTTCCAATAGCGTTTACGGGTCTGGAGAAAGGTGCGCGTCACGGACGTGTATGGGAGTTCACGGATGGCTTTCCGTTTGCCGGCGGAAAATGCCGGTTCCGTCTCGAGCGTCCTCAGAACAGAGAATGGAAGCGTACAAATCGCATAATCAGCGTCGATGACGTCGAGTGCGCCAGCGCGCTCAAAAGTTATGGAAATTTTCTCTTGATTCTGGCGTATCTTCCTGACCGCCGCACCATAGATCAATTGGTTCTGCAAGCGGGACGCAAATGCTTGTGGAAATGCGTCGCTCCCGCCTTGAATGGCGTAGGTTACGGTTTTTCCCCGTGACAGCATTACTTCCCGCAGCAGATAGGTGGCCGATACCTCCTCGGGACCATCGCCCAGAGTATCGAAATTGCCCAACCGGATAAGGGCAATAGCATCTTCCGAAGCTCCTTGCTGGCGCAGAAAATCGGCGAATGTCATTTTGTCAAATTGGTCGAGCAGATGGATGGAGTCAATGTTCTCAACCTGCTGCAACGCGGAGCCCAGGTATCGCGCGGATAATTTGCCCAGGCCAAGTGCACTCTCATCAGAGCGCAGTCCCAACCCGTCCAGCGATTTGTATATCTGTGCCGCCGGGAGCGGCATACCTTTCACGTGATAGGTAAGGTCGATGTCCGTGGGAACGAAAGCTTGGAGTGGTATGTCGAAGAGTTTCAAATATTTCAATACGTAGTCATGATTGCTCAGGATCCAGGTGGCGCCCGCCTCAGCATACAGGCCATCTGCGAAGTTTCGCAGGGTGTGAACCCGGCCTCCCGGCCGATCACGAGCCTCAAGCACAATGACCCGATTACCAGCTTCGTGCAATTCGTATGCTGCAGTGAGGCCAGCAAGACCAGCCCCGAGTATAAGAATGGTTCTTTTCGGTGCGCTGACATCTGCCGGCATTCTTTCTCCTCCGACACATTCTGACGCGCACTATTCTACCTGAAAATATACCCTGCGCTTGTTTGATGATCTTCCCAATTTGGTTCCGCTTTTGGGATATCCACAACAAAATTAATTGAATAAAGTACTCCCTCGTCTTTCAGTTCACAATGGCGTTAACTGTTGCGTGCAAGTGGAGATCTAAGCAGCTCGAATTTTCACAAGTAAGCATGACTACTCTAGCCTATCCGAACAGGCTCACCGGCATGGTTAAGAACTTGTGGACGAGTTTTTGATCCAACGGGATTGTAGAAGGCAGTGCGCCTAGCAAGTTATCTACTGGTGATAGATTGGGATCCAGCCAGGAACGCCCTCAACTACTCGGATTGTATCGTTAATTGGTGGATTTTCTACACGCTGTACTAGACCGCTTGGCCACCGGATCTCAATGGCATCCGCCTTTATGAGTGAACCCAAGCCGAAATGCTGTTCACAGGGCAGACAGCCAACATTCGAACCGCCATAAATCTCCCGCATCTGACGCGTGCCTCCAGCAAGCAAACTGATGCGTGCGCCAATAGCGTCTCGGTTGCTTTTCGTACCAGCCAAGCGCACGTTAAGATAATTGCCAGGAAGTTTCGTGGGCCGATATACGGAGCTGGTCATGAGGTCGCCCGGATATGCCCCTCCGGCCGCTACAATGATCTCCAGGCGCCCGTCTCCGAACAGATCAGCACAATTCACGCCGTGGCTCTTGCCTATAAGCGGCAGACCTGATGTGAATGTCCGGTTATGGTATCTTCCGCCATCGTTTTCGAGCACGATCATAGGAACCAGGCGCTCCATTCGCGGGCTGCCGTTACCTAGTATCAGGTCGAGATTCCCATCATTATTGAGATCGCCAAAAGTCCCGCTCATTGTTCCCCAGCTGGTATCGATTCCGATATCGCGATCAAGCATGGTGAAGGTGCCGTCGCGATTGTTGTGATAGATGCAGGCAACAGGAGCGCCCTCACGAGCCGTGCCATTCTTAATGCTGAAGATTTCATCTTCATGATCGCACCATGCATACTGCACAATGTCCAGCCAACCGTCGTTGTTATAGTCACATGAGAAGCATACAGATCCCATTTTGAACTGTGTAAAACCAGCCCTCAGGCTGGCATCAACGAAGGTTCCATCGCCCCTGTTCCAGAACAACTGTGGACGGCCAAGGCCGCTGCTGATGAACAGATCAGGATAGCCGTCGTTATTGTAATCACCCCAGGCTGCGCAGATGGACGGATAAAGGTTATATAGACCGGCAGGCTGGGTTACATCCGTAAATGTCCCATCGCCGTTGTTATGGAATAACTTATTCGGAACCCGATGGTCAAAAACGCCCCCAATGTTGTAGCAAATATAAAGATCAAGATAACCATCACAATCGTAATCCACCCAGGATGCAGAAAAAGCCGGTCCCCAGCTTTGGACGCCAGCCTTCTCTGTCACGTTTGTAAATGTGCCGTCTCCGTTATTGTGATAAAGCACACTGTCGCCAGAATAAAATCCCTGCCGGGTTACGAACACATCTACGAACCCATCGTTGTCATAGTCTGCAGCCGAGACATTAAAGGCGTTTACGCATTGGTCTAGCCCTGATCTGGTAGACACATCGGTGAAGGTTCCGTCACCATTATTGCGGTATAGGCAGCATCCGCCATAGGCAGACGCGATCATGACGTCCAGCAGGCCGTCATTGTTGTAATCAAAGACAGCCGTGCCCCGTCCCCCGCTTGTTTTGTCCAGTCCAATTTTTGCGGCAATGTCTTCATATTGAGTGGTCGCCGGCTCCCAGCCGGGTTTCATTTCCAGCCGGTATTCGGCTGGGACATCCTCTGGATATCCACCCATGGCTTCAGCGGAATACCAAAGCCACACGCGTGTGCGCTCCCGATTGGGATCAATGAACAGCGATTTTACACAGCTCTCAACAGCCTGCCGAAACCGTCCCGCACGGTAGTGGGCAAGGCCCAAGTGATGCAGCGCTGCAGCCTGGGTTGGCGGATTCTGGGCTGCAATCTCGAGTTCATGCACCGCCTGATCACAGAGTCCACACTTGATATAGGTGCGCCCCAACTCCAGCCGCGCGTCAAAATCGTTGGGATCCTTTTGCAGGCGCTCCGAATAACGGTCGATCAGTTCCGTGTACTCGAGTTTGAGATATACGCCCGCTTCGGAGAAGGTCTCCATGGCATTGTCCAAAAGAATAGGCGACTGGCGCACTCCGACCGTGGAATAAACTGCCAAAATGCGGAGCAATGATTCTGCCAACAGGCTGCTCACTGATAAGGGCAGCGTAAAAGGTAGAGCCAGGCCATTTGGTTTCCACAGATCGACAGATTGGAAACTTCGACGGGCGGCTTCCATTATCTCGCCTGTCAGCTTGAGGAGATAAGGATCTCGCCGATTAGCGAACCACCCGATCCGCACTAATCGATTCGCGAAATCTGATAGGGCTGTGTCAAGGGCTGCAGGGCCATTTACAGGTGGCCCCTCTTGCCGCGAGCTGGCCTTCGTGCCCGTAAGCGCGGTCAACGTCTTGTGAATCGTCGTTTTTCCCAAGTCCACAGCCATCAAGCCGGTTTCAAAGAATCTGGCGAGGACATCCTGCATAGGGTTATTGGAGTTGTTCATAGCTGTTTCGGCAGGTTGTAGTAGACGGACTGGATTGCACAGCCAAAGCTGGCAGTGTCGTTGCGGGTCAAAGGCTGCCCAGCCAGGAACTCCCGAATCGCAGCTTCCAGGTAGGCCACGAAGTTTGGATCGTCCGGGTATTTGTAGTTATCGATGGCGCCACGATAGAGCAAGATCCGGTTGGCATCGATCAGGAACGCTCGCGGAGTCTGCTGGGTGAACCATCGGCTGGCCACTGAACCATCCGGATCGTGCAGGATCGAAAACCGGAGGTTCCTTCGTACGGTCGAGTCGTGGATCTGCTGGGCGGTCTCTCCTTTTCGCGACGCGATCACCAGCAATGATAGTTCGGGATGAATCTCGTTGAAGGTCGAAAGGTATAGATCATAACGGACGCAGTGTGAGCAGATGCAGGACCAGAAGATTACCACTGCGCCCTTCTTGCCCTTTAGAAATTCACCCAGACTTTGTGAGCCTCCGCGCGTATTGAGCAGCGTAAAATCTTCAAGCGCTGCTCCAATTTCCTGCGATTTTTGTATCGGAATCTGTTCTTGCATATGAGTTTTTTGGCCGCCGGATATGGAACCCGAGTTCTACGGACCAGGCACACTGGCAGGGAGTGCCAGTATTAACTAGACAAAGTTAACTGGAACTTTTTGCACAAATGCGACTTGAAAGTGATCGCAAGCGCTTTGCCTCAGTACCGATCAATCTTTCGATTGGGATCGCGGTTCAACGCTCCAGTTGTACCTTCCACCAATGCAAGTTTCTGCTTTTTAGGATCTGAGCCTTTTGCGAAGACATGGATAAAGAATCCTTTCAATTCCAACTGCATTTTCCACCAGGCATAAATCCATAAATGTTGCCAAAGCGACAAGGTTATTCCCGCAAACTTCAGGCCATGGGCCGTCTATTCCGGTAGTTGTACTGACGCGGGTCGTTCATCGGGCCGCGCACGGTGTATTGCTGCCATCCGATAACGACTTCGGAGCAGGCTGGTCCACTTTTGAACGAGGAAGACGTACAGGTGCTGTTAGCCCCGGACTCGAAGATGCGGCCAACCATGACTGCGACAAAAACAAGTGTGTTGCTCCATCTTAGTGCGAAAGTCGCTTGAACAGGGCCAGATTATGTGTGAGGTTTTTCAAGACCATAATGACGCTCCTATGCCTACCATGACGCAGTCTGTCGCCGATCAGCCCAGCAAAAACCCTCAACCACCTACTTCTCCGTCGCAGCCCCAGGTCAATAGCGGAAGTCTAAAAACTGGCCGCTTTGTTGTTATGGGTGAAGGCTTAGCGGCAGGCATAAGCAACTTCACTCTTAGCTTTGATTCGCAGCAATGGAGCTTTGCCACCCAGATGGCAAGGCAAATGGGCATCAAATGTCCGCAGCGGCTCATACAAGCGCCCGGTATAGGGAATCTGGTTGGATTTCCTCCGCTTCCGGTGCGTGTGCCCGCGCCATCGCAGTCAACGGTCATAGATCAGCTCCCACCCGCAGCTGTTTCCAATCTGGCTGTGCCCTCGCTTACGCTCGACGACGCATTAAATCTCCAGGCGGTGCAACCGCTCATTCATCGTAACGACGCAAAGCAAAGTGCGATCAATCTAATTTGGGGCTTGGTTCCCATTTCCAACGGCGAAAAATCGGCGCCCACACAATTGCAGTACGCGCTACAGCAGTCTCCAACATTTACAGTGGTGGAGCTCGGGTATCATGAAATGCTGGAGGCTGCAGTTCTAGGAGATCCGAGACGGTTGCCGGAAACTGAGACCTTCATCTCCCAATATCGCGTTCTTCTCGAGAAGTTGAAGGAATCCGGATCACAGATTTTGGTAACCACGATCCCTAATCCCATCGATACGGCACACTTTTCTTCGGTAAGCACAGCGGCACAGTTATTAAAAATTGACCAGGCTTCTCTCACCAAGCTCTACTCGATTCAGACCACTGACCTTATTACTGTAAACGGGATCAATGAGATCTCTTTCCAGTTGTTTTCTAAGTTGATCCAGCCTTTGCCGGCAAATTCGCTGCTTGCCGCTGACTCCGCCCGCAAAATCAGCCATCGGGTGCGGCAGATCAATGCAGAGCTCACAGGTCTGGTTTCAACGTACGGCACGCTGTATGACTTGGCAGGCCTCTTTCACAAGATTGCCACCGAAGGATATGTGGCAGGCACGCGCAGATTGACGGCAGAGTTTCTGGGAGGCTTTTACTCATTAAACGGATACTATCCAGGCGCGACTGGGCAGGCAATTATTGCGAATGAAATCCTGGCCGTTCTGAATCGCACCTATGGCAGCAATTTCGCAATGATCGACGTCAGCACCGTAATGACTGGCGATTCAACTGCAGCTTGCCAGCAGGCGGCAGGGCCTGCGTGGTCGGCCAAGGATCTGGAACAGATCCCAGTTCAAAGCCCCGCCCCGTGTGGGCATGACTCGCCAGCGACGACAGCCGCAAAGCGCAGCACGAAACCGAAGATACAAAATGATTGGTCACCACTGGTTCCTAAAGAACCGAAGCTACCCTTGAAACTCCCACCCGGACTCGAGCAGGTGCTCCCGTTGAGCAAAACGGCCAGTTATTTTGGGGATGCAATAGGAGCCGTTGATTGTCACGATCCCATAGGCATTCAATGGGGTAGTTGCAATCTGCTATTCGGCGGCCTCGCGATGGGCGATAGTCATCTCAGCGGCTCGATCAGAATCAAATTCACTGAACCGGTCAACAATGTCAGCCACTTTGAAGTGTCTTTCGAGGGCGGATTTCAAGGTGAGGACTCTGTTCTTATCGCACCGCAGTTTTTCAAAATGCCCCTCCAACAGGGGCGCTTCGACGAGGTGCCGGGCACCACTTCTTCCGGTAATTTGAATCTGGAGACAGGAGAAGTCTCCGATCTGACTGTCTACGCCCGCCCCAGCAACACCGCACTCATGGCTCTCGCGAACGTGAACCCCAATTTTCCCACACAGCCTTTGAGTTTTCCAGGACAATACGGTTATGTCTGGGCGAGCTTTGAGCAAAGAGCAGATGGCAAGCTGGACTTCAGCTTCTATGGTTCAACCTTTGTGCCATTGGGAAAAGACATCTCGTTCCCGCTAAACTTTGTAGGCCCCAGCGGACAGTTCGCCGCCATCCCCGGGGCCGGCACCGCGCTGCATCCTCATGTTCAGCTCAGTACAAAAGAGCCAGAAGCAGGAGATAGTGAGGAGATCAGCGCCGCCATTCCGTTTAATACCGTGCAGGAATACACTCTGTTCACACACAACAGCGCTTTTGGTGATCTATTCACATTTAATTCTCCTGAGGTGGGTGGAAGGGCCAAAGGGCGTTCCCATCTCCTGGGGCGGCTACAGATTCAGTTTGGTCAGCGGACTGGAAGTTCGGTCCCAATTGCAGTTTGGTCTCTGCCTCCGGGTGCACTCATGGCTCCCATGCCTGAATCTCCAATTACTCAAGTCTTTCCGGCGCCTCTTTCACAAGGCCCCCAAGGGTTTGACGAGCGTTCGAGATACCCCCTGAAATCATATCCAATGACCTCTCTTTCTATTGTTGATGATCCATTTGACATCTCCGTGGGTGCGATCAACTTAGAGACAGGGCGAATGATCAATGACCTCCCACATCGCGGATTCATTAACCAAACGGTGATCTATGCATTGTTGCGCATCGAGCCGCGGACGCCGAAGGGTTCATTCTATTTCCGTGGTCCGGCATTAATAACAAAGGACAAGCGTGACCAAATGGTCTTCCGGTTCAGAGGAATTACCCACCTGCCCTATCCGGAAGGATATCTTTTCCCGCGGCCAGACCTGGTTACCGGATTCCCCGCCGGGCCAGGCGCGTATCTGGACCCATTTCTCTGGTTCCACGCGATCCAGAGCAATATAAGTCCTGACGTTGTGATGGAGGGAGAAGTACAGCATATGCGGGCCACTTCAGGCGACGATTTCTCCTATCGATATCGCATTCCTTCTGATCCCGTAAACCAGGAGGTAGTCTTCGAGTATGAGAATCACACCCAACAAGGTAAGTTTCGGATGCACAGCCTGGCCTGGGTTGACTTCTCCAACTCAGGAGCGACGCCATCTTCGAGAGACCCATACGATACTGTGACTTTTAGCGGATATGGCATCTGGACAAAAGACGACATCTGGAGCAACGTCACGACGAATACTCTGTTGCAAGCGTCCGTCCAGATTACAACTGCACCGGAGAAGCCCTATACAGGGATTTCGATTGCCTACAATGTTGTTTCTAATGTGCACATCAAGCCGGAAAATGAGGTTGATGCCCTGCCTTGAGAAAAGGAAGCAAGCATCATTGATGGTTGGAGAGAAAACGACTCGCTGCAACGTGGTTGTGCTTCGTCAAAATTGAAAGCGCACGTGTGCATATCGAAAATTCCATCGGAACTAGATTTTGCCAAAGTCGAGTGTTGAGAACCTGAACCTGGATAAGGCCGATGGACAGCGGGTCGGAGGTTCAAATCTTTCCTCCCAACTAATTTTTTCAATAGCCTTCAACTGGTTTCTGGTGCATCGCCTGTATCTTTTCCCAGTTGGACTGGCCTTCAATAAATAACAGCGTCTGGTTCACCGGCAAATCGGTAAAATTCTGCAAGAGTCCGCTGGGCCAGCGAATCTGAACCGATTCGACTTTTTCCAGGTCACTGAGGCCGAAATGCTGCTCCAGGGGAAGGCACCCGAAGTTGCAGCCACCGGAAACCTCACGGTATTGCTGGCGTGCTCCCGCCGTCAGAATTACGCGGGCTCCGATGGCAGAACAATTACTCTTGACCCCACGTAGGCGAACATTCAAATAATTACCCGGCAGTCGTTTAGGACAGAAGACGCGCGTGGTTAGAAGGTCGCCTGGGTAAGCGCCACCCGAACCAAGGAGTACCGAAAGACGCCCATCGCCGAAGAGATCAGCCATGGTGCAGCCATGTCCCTTAACAATGAAGGGCAGGCCGGAGGCGAAGGTTACATTGCGAAAACGAGTGCCGTCGTTCTCCAGCAGGGCTGCGGGCTCCAGGCGGTCCATTTTGGGGCTGCCGTTTCCCAACGCCAGGTCGAGATAACCATCATTGTTAAAATCGCCTACGTTTGCACTCATGGTGCCCCAGCAGCCAGTCAGGCCGATATCGCGGTCACGCTTGGTAAAAGTGCCATCACCATTGTTGTGATAAATCCGGGCCGGCGTACCGCGCAGCGGCCCTTTACCATGGCGCAACGTATGTAACACGTCTTCATGGTCAGACCAGATGAATTGAAGCAGATCAAGTCGGCCATCGTTGTTGTAATCGCACCAAGTGCAAACAGTTCCCATACAAGTGCCGTCCACACCCGCCTCTGAGCTCACATCTGAGAATGTGCCATTGCCGTTGTTACGGTACAGCTGGGATTGACCGACTCCGTTCGATAAGAAGAGGTCAGGGTAACCATCCTCGTTATAGTCGCCCCATGCCGAACCAATGGTCGGCCACCGAGTGAAAAGGCCAGCCGTTTTGGTGACGTCGGTGAAGGTGCCATCACCATTGTTGTGAAACAGGCGATTGGGCGTCTTGCGATCGAACATTCCGCCTGTATTGTTAGGCACAAAAAGATCAAGATTCCCGTCGAGATCGTAGTCTACCCACGACGCGCTGAATACCGGCCCCCACATCTTCAGGCCGGCTTCGGCGGTAACATCGGTAAAGGTCCCATCTCCATTATTGCGAAATAGCTGGCCTTCCCCGGGAATCCATCCGAAGCGGCCCATGAACAAATCAACATAGCCATCGTTGTTATAGTCCCCGGCAATGACGACAAAAATGTTGACGGCAGTGTCCAGGCCCGATTCCACCGACACATCAGTAAATGTTCCGTCACCATTGTTACGGTAGAGGTTACATCCGCCGTAGGCGCAGGCAATCACCACATCCAGCAGTCCGTCATTGTTGTAATCGAAGACTGCTATACCGCGGCCGCCGCTGGTCTTATCGAGCCCGATTTTTGCCGCAATGTCTTCGAATTCCACCGTTGGCTTCTCAAAGCCAACCTTCAATTCCATGTGGTGGCGCGGTGGGATATAGTCAGGATAGCCGCCCATCTTGTGGGCGGTAAGCCAAAGCCATGCACGGGCGCGTTGGTTTCCGGGATTGATAGCCAGAGAGCCGCTCGCCGCTCTGGCTGCTTCTTCCAGTCTTCCGGCACGGAAGAGAGCCACCGCCGCATCATACAGGGCCCTTTCACGCACGGACGGGTTGTCAGCCGCCTGCAACAGATTAGCGGCCGCTTGCTCATATAATCCGCACTTAATTTGAGTATGGCCAAGTTCGAAGCGTAATTCATCGTTGTCTGGGGTGCGGGCCAGCCAAGCCTCATACTTTGTCAGAAGGTTCGGATACTCCAGGTTTGCATAGAGCTGGTTATCAGTAAAAATTTCGAAAATATCGGCACAAAATGTTGGAAAGTGCTGCGCGCCAACAGATTCGTAACTGACGAGGCCCCGTAATCCTGTTTCGGCCAGAAGAGTCCCCATTGCGAGTACCAATTGAAGTGGAAAAACGAGGTTACGTGGATCACTTGAATCGAGGTAACGGAAGGATTTTCTGGCGGCTGCAAGAACCTCATGGAATGCCTTCCCCATCTCAGGGCTTTGCCGTGCAGTGATGCGCATGATGCACGCTAAACGATTTGCAAAATCTGCAGTGGCGGCATCAATGTTCTGCGGCCCTTCGAGCGGTGGTATTGCAAGCACCTTCTCGCGATCTTGACCTGTCATCGCTTGCAAAGAACTCTGCATTGCAGCCAGCGTGGCATGCATCACCGTAAGCGCCTTCTGAATCATGCGGGCCGAGTTGGGAAACGAGGACCCGGATTGCGCAATGTGAAAAGTGGGATCAAGCACGCGAAATCCAGCCTCGATCATTGAGATGGGCAGGCTAAAAGGGAAGGCCGGGGGCGAATTCATAAAACTTTCGGCAGGCTGTAATACACAGATTCTACCGCACAGCCAAAACTTGCCACCTCGGTTCGCGAGAGCGGTTTACCCGATAATAATTCTGTGATCGCAAGTTCGAGGTACGCCGTGTGATCGGCGTCCCCGGGGTATTTATAGTTGTCAATTGCTCCTCTGTATTGCAGCAGGTAATTGCTATCGATGAGAAAGGCGCGCGGTGTCTGCTGCACGAACCAATCTTTGGCCACCTCGCCAGAGACATCGTGGAGGATTGGGAATGTCAGTCTCCGCTTCCTGGCCATCGATTGGAGTTGCAATAGTGTTTCCCCACGCCGGGATGCTATTGCGGCCACACCCAGTTCGCGATGCCGTTGCTGGAAGGTGTTCAGGTACTCATCGTAGCGCGTGCAGTGCGAGCAGGCTCCCGACCAGAACACGATGACGGCCCCCTTTTTTTCATTCATCAGCATGCGCAAGCTAACGTTGTTACCATCGATCGAAGTGAGAGTAAAGTCTTCCACTGGCGCGCCAACTTTCTGCTTAGCCGGGCGTTTTGCTTTCTCTGCCATGGATCACCTGTAGCTGTGAACATGTTAGACGGTCAGCCCTCCTCCACCAATAGTATGAAGCCATTAGGTATTTATATGGGCGACGACGCTTGTGCTGTTCGCCTACGGCAAAGCATCCCGTTCGTCGTGTGGTCTCAGAGTCACATTTGAAATGTCTGCTTCGCCAATCTGGGCTCCCACATAGGGTTTGGCCGCTGCAGTTGAAATTGGACTGCTGCGCGTTGCAAGGTCTCCTTCCCGTTCTTTATCCACACGCCATATCCGCTCAATAGGAGGCTTTCACTGTCACATTTTTGCCTACAGTCCCGCGTTTTCCTACAGTCCCGTGCTGTAGCTCGCCAAAATTAAAATCTGCCGTGATTTCAACAGTTTCCACAGCGCTGGATTTTCAGATCATTGATTGTCCCGGACTGGGAGTGACCTCGTGTTCGATCAAGCCCAACAGGTGCAACGTCTTGTGAGTCTCCGGCTTCTGGCGATCGGCGAAATCCAGGATCAAAAAGTCGACAACCCGCCGCGGAAAGTCGCCAATGTTCGGGAGCGCTCCGCCTCCTCCAGCCTGTATTTCGAGGTGAACCTGACCAATGGCGTTGACCGTCGAAAACCAGCTTTGCGAATAAGTTCCCGATTGCAGTCGCCAACGCAGTTGCGTCCGTGGCTTGAGCTAGTTGCTGAACTGAGTTGATCGGGCCATCCGCCTCGGACGATAGAATCGCTAGACCTGGACCGAAAGCAGCCGGTATCTCGTAACCCAATTTGCGGAAAAACGCCACCGCTTGCGCTGGCGTTTTAACCGCGCGCAACGGCGAGATGGCGAGTCCCGCTTGGGTGAGAACGGATTGAAGAGCGTCAGCCATAGCTCAAGGTGTCAGCGGCGTTTGGTGAACGAAGTTATCAACAGCGGTATTGATGATCTCGGCGACTCCTCACGGCGAAAAACCGCTTCCATCGGGCATCATATTAGGAATGTTTTGCCAGCAAATTGCTCCCTCCCCCGTCAGCTTGAGGCCGTCAAATTTCTTTTTAAGATCCTCGTCGTAGTCGGCGTCTCCAGGAATAATTTTCTTCCACTTAATCAGGATTCCTTCAGAGCGCACTTCCATGATCTCGATCAAAGCTATAAGAAGGCTAAGGCTGATGGTAAGTTGGGGCCGAGCTTCGGACCGCAACTTGAATGCGGCAAACATCGCCGCCACCTCCCTTCATCGACGCTTTTCGCCCCCAACTTATTAAAGAAATCTGTCGAAGTATTGCTGACAACGTTGCCGTGCTGTATGTCTTCGATCAGCCCAGGATCTTGGTCTGAAAACTGTGTCCCGATTTCCATCTACCTCCGCAGTAGCACAGGATCAAGTCACGTTTATGCGGGAAATACCGATACCATCGGGACCCTGCACCACCTGGACGAAGAAGAATGCTATTCAGCCAGCTTGATCAAGGGATAGGCGGCTTGATGTCTGGAACGTCTGGCTTCGGTGAAGTGGATCCGGAACCCGAAAAAGTGGTTCCGGATCCTGTAAAGAAGACCTGTGCCCCGCCGCAGAACGACTCGATATAGCAGGTATGTTCAGGAATAAGAGAAATGATTTTTCGGGCGATATGATTCTTGCCCCCGAGATATGAGAGTGGTCCAACCATGAAGTCGTTTTTAAATGATGAAGACAATTCGCCTGAGAGCTGACTCGCCGGTTTCGATCTGTAGTCAGAAGACGCTTTGTTTCAAAGTGCAAACCTGCGGCTACCGCATCCAGGGAAGACAGGACCAACTGGCTGGATGGAATTTGTGGGAAGAGAACGCGCATCATATAGCGCAGTTCTTCTTTGCTCTCAAGCGGTGGATCACCAAACGATTCCAGAATTTCCTGCCCAGATATTTCGTAAACCGGATGCTTTGAGGGCCTCGGTAATGGCCTTGCGAATTTCCGGCGCTGTATTGGCGGTATCATGCAACACTGCCGTTGCTGGAAGAAAAGTTGCTATGCATCGCAAGACGTAGCCCACTGACGCCTCTGCTGCTTTTGGCATTGCACGTAATGAATATGCTTCTTAAATATTCAAGCTGTTGCTCCTTAAAGACTGCCAGTCCCAGGCTGTCTTGGGAAAGAGCTATCGATAGTGTTTGATGGCATTCGAAACTCGCGGATAGCAATGTTCTTGAATGACCATACAGCTGCTGCCGATGAAATCTGCGAACCGTGCACCACGTGTCTGTTTCAGCAGAGCCACTCCTATTTGGCTCTTTTGATGCGAGTTGTGTCTTGAATTCCCAGGATCAATGTGATTCTGAGGTCGAGATCCATAACCACAGCCGTTTCTGGTAGCGTATCTCGTCTGCTTAAAGTGAATCCCGGTACACAGACTATCGTGAACACCCCATTCCCTGTTGCAGCCTGGAGTGAACCCCTGAGGCGCATTGAAGGCCAGCAGAAAGCCAAAGGCATCCGGATTGCGTTCGAAGACTTGCTGATCGGCGCGACTGCGCTCCATCTTGGCTATGCTGTGGCCACATTCAATCTCCGCCACCTCCAAAACATCCCAGGCCTCTCCGTGATTCAGTCCTGAAGTGTCATTTGTTTTAGGCGCGGATCAATTTTTTGACTATACGGCATCACGATCTGGGAAGAGACCACCATCTACCTGCATCTTTTACAGCGTCATCTCGGCGCCACCGCCAGCCCGCTGGATACTGCCGCCTATTCAATAAACTCCAACGCTTCTGCTAACGGTTCGCAACGGCTTCAATTTCCTGGGTTTCCTTGCTCTCCGGTGTAGTATATAAGACGAAAGTCCCTTAAATTTCTTCTATTCCATGCACATGAGTAACAATGTTTCAGGAAACGTGTCGTATTTCCCTGGAGGTGCTCGGATGAAGTCACGTCATCCTGTGTTTACCGTCGTTATGTTTTTTGCGGTTCTCGTTGCTCTATCGCAGGCGCAAACTGGGGTGCTCAGCCCAGGGGTGACTGCCGAAAAAAAGACTAATGATGGAGTAGTTGTCGAGCAGGTGGCAAAGAACTCTGAAGGAGAAAAGGCAAGTCTCCATCCAGGAGACATCATCTTGCGATGGACGCGCGGCAATGCCAATGGCAAGGTCGAGACTCCATTTGATTTGTCCTGGGTAGAAGCCGAGCAAGTGCAACGCGGGCGGGTGACGCTCGAAGGTTTGAGGAACAACCAAAAACTGACCTGGAATCTCGGACCAGCGCATTGGGATGTCAAGGCACGGCCAAATCTGCAAGAACCTCTTTTATCTATTTACCATGAAGGACAGGACTTGGCCGAAACCGGCAAGCTCGCCAAAGCCATGGAGCATTGGCAGAGAGTTGCAGCTCAGGCTCAACAATCACAGCCCGGATGGGTGAGCGCGTGGCTGTTTTTTCAGCAGGCAGAGGCACTCGCCAGCGCGCGTCAGTGGAAGGAGGCTGATAGCGCTTATCAAAAAGCGCTTGACGCATCTCCAGGACAGCCAGCCATTGCTCAAATATTGCGCCGGCGGGCACGTGTTTTTCAGTCTCAGAATGATTGGAACAACGCAGAAAAGTATTACCGACAGGCGATTGCAGAGGCTGAGAAGGTCCGCCCGGGAAGTTTATTTATTGCAACATGCCTTAACAACCTGGGTGTCCTGTTCGCGACAGGCGGGAAAATGGATATGGCTGAAGAGCAATTTGTCAGGTCTCTAGCCATCCGGCAGAAACTTGCTCCCGATAGTCTTGATGAAGCGGAGAGCCTGGATGATCTTGGTATTGTTGAAGGACAACGGGGAAATTTGCAAAAAGCGGAAGAATACTCCCGCAAAGCAGTAGCCATCACAGAACGATTAATTCCTGAAAGCATTGATCTTGCAATCTCCCTCAACAACCTGGGGTACATCATGATCCGGAAGGGAGATTTGGATGCGTCCGCTTCGTTTTTCGAACGGGCGCTTGCTCTCGAAGAGAAGCTTGAGCCGGAGCAACTGGCGACTGCCAGCACTTTGACGAACCTGGGTACTATTGCACGGGAGCAGGGCAACCTGAGAAAAGCGGAGTCCTACCATCGCCGCTCTCTCGACATTCGACAAAAAATTTCTCCCCGGGGGATAGATTATAGCGCGGGCCTCAACAATCTGGCGATGATCTATACCGAACGCGGAGACCTCATCGAAGCCGAAAAACTTTATCTACAAGCCGTCGCGATTCTCGAAAAAATCGCTCCGCGAAGCCACAATATGTCGGTGGCTTTGACCAATCTCGGGGATCTTAATCATTACCGGGGAGATGTGGATATGGCTGGCGAGTATTTCCGCCGGGCTTTAGCGATCGCGGAAAAAATTGGGTCGAATGGCATGGATGTCGCCGGTCTGCTTGGTAACCTTGGGAGCATAGCCCAGGAGCAAGGCAACCCCACGGCAGCATCGGAGTATTTTCACAGGGCTCTGTCTATCAGCGAAAAAGTCGCTCCTGACAGCCTGGATACGGCGGAAACACTCAATAAATTGGGTAGTTTCGAGCAGGAGCAAAATGCCAATCAACAGGCCAGAGAGTATTATGAGCGTGCTTTACAGATAGAAGAGAAAGTAGCTCCTCACGGCCCATTAGCTGCACTGAGCTTGAACAGCCTTGGAGACCTGTCTGCTCGCGAGAATGACCTGTCCAAGGCTGAAGCTAATTACAGGCGCGCGCTTGAGATCAGAGAAAAGCTCTCCTTAAAGCATACTGAGTACGCAGAATCCCTGGCATCGCTGGCTTCACTTCTGCATCGAAAAGGACAGACAGAGGAAGCCGCAAAATTATTCGCTCAGGCACTGGATGCTTTTGAGAGCCAGCTTGCTGTACTGGGAGGCGGGGAAGACATCAGCTCCGGCTTTCGCGCCAGGCATATCGACTACTACAAAGAATACATTGATCTCCTGGTCCAGCAAAAACAGCCCGAGCTTGCCTTCCAGATACTCGAACGCCTGCGGGCGCGGGAGCTTTTGAAGGTCCTGACGGCACACGTCGATCTCAGTAAAGGCGGGGCTGCGTCGCTGCTTGCGCAGCAGCGTGCGCTGGCTGCTGACCTTGCAGCCAAATCTAATCGCCGTATCGTGCTCTTAAATGACGAGCATACGGAAGAGAAAATCTCAGCTTTTGATAAGGAAATTCATACACTTGAGACACAACTGGAAGAGCTGAACTCACAAATCGGTAAAAGCAACCCGGATTATGCTGCGCTGACTCAACCGAAACCTTTAAGCGTGAAAGAAGTGCAAGAGCATCTGCTCGATGCCGACACAGCCCTGCTGGCGTATGACTTAGGGGAAGAGCGCAGCTATCTTTGGCTTGTGACCTCGGATTCTTCGACAACCTACGAACTGCCAAAACGCAGCGAGATTGAAGCCGCAGCCCGCAAGCTTCGCACAATTCTCACTGCACGTAATAACGGCAGCAAAAACGAAACCGATGTTGGCCGGCTTGCTCGCGCAAAGGGGGCTGATGCCGCATTTCCGGCAGCGGCAGCGAGGTTGAGCCGTACGATTTTGAACGCGCCTGCCTCCCGCCTTAAGCACAAACGGCTGTTCGTGGTAAGCGATGGAATTCTGCAATATATACCCTTTGCGGTTCTTCCTGTTCCCGGCAGTTCAACGCCTTTCATGCGCAACCATGAAGTTGTGAACTTACCTTCTGCGTCGGTCCTGGCAGTGCTGAAAGCGCAGACAGCAGGAAGAGCACCGGCTGCGAAGGCTGTTGCTGTGCTGGCCGATCCAGTTTTCGACGTCAACGATGCACGAGTCAGAACCGCCCAGGCATCGCTGCGAAAACAAGTTGTAGCCGAACAAGTTCGCACGAAAACTGAGGACTCTCTTGTATCCGATACGCATGGCAAGCCACTATTCCTCCGCTCCGCATCAGAAATTGGGGTGATCAAAGGAGGCGCGTCATTTCCAAGACTGGTCTTTGCCCGGGCCGAAGCGGAAGCGATCTTACAGGGAATTCCGGCTGGCCAAAGTCTAAAAGCGCTGGACTTTAAAGCCAGCCGCGCCACGGCAGCCAGCCAGGATCTATACGACTATCGCGTTGTACACTTTGCTACTCATGGACTGCTGAACAGCGAACATCCAGAACTATCCGGACTGGTCTTGTCACTGGTGGATGAGCATGGGAAGGAGCAAAATGGTTTTCTCGGGCTCAAAGATATTTACAACCTAAATCTCCGTGCAGATCTCGTAGTTCTCAGCGCGTGTGAAACTGGATTGGGAAAGGAGGTCCAGGGCGAAGGCCTGGTGGGAGTTGCCCGTGGGTTCATGTACGCTGGAGCCTCCAGCGTGGTGGCAAGCTTATGGAAGGTGGATGACCTGGCGACAGCTGAGTTTATGAAGGTGTTTTACAAAGCGATGCTGAATGACAAAATGCGTCCGGCGGCAGCGCTGCGTTATGCTCAAATCGCGATGAGCAAGCGGTGGACGGCGCCGTACTTTTGGGCCGGATTTGTGTTGCAGGGGCAGCCGTAGTTAAGTCGCGTAAAGCTGATCCCGATAATCTGATGACTGACTGGCTGTACTCTGGGACAACGACAAATGGCTAACCTGTCAAGGGAACGGTTCACCGGCCTTCTCGCAAGTTTGCACTCGGACCGTGTTGTAGCAGCGGAAAAGTACGTTATGCTGCGGCACAAGCTGGTAAGATTTTTTGAGCGGTTCCAATATGGCGACCCTGAAGACCTTGCCGACGATGCCCTTGACCGCATTGCGAAAAAACTTGAAACAGAAGCCATCCATAATTTGAACTCTTTTGCGTATTCAGTCGCCGTGAAGATTTCCCTTGAGATCCAGAAGGATTCGGCGAGATTTGTCTCCATTGATGGCCGTGAAGATTGGGAGGATTCACTGGTAGGTGAACGTGATCCGGAGGCCCGGATCATCGACAGCATGCGAAAAATGAGAAATGCCCAGTGCCTGAATGCGTGCCTTCAGCGCCTTCGTGCAGGCGATCACGAATTGCTGCTTGAATATTATGAGGGTGAAAAGCAGGAGAGGATACGACGTAGGCAAGAGCTTGCTGAAAAACGCGCAACAACGCTGGCCAGACTCAGAAGCGAGGTCAACCTGTTTAGGGAGAAACTGCGCGCTTGTGTTAACCGGTGTCTGCGCTCAAATTTGAAGTTCATCCAAACACGGCTGAAATAGTCTGCGAGAAAGAGATCTGATGGAAGCTTCCCGGCAGGAAAAGACGATGCGATACTTGCTCGGCAAGCTCTCTGAGCAGGAGAGGGTCGAATTTGAGGCCGAGTGCTTTGACAACGATGATTTCTTTCATGAAACGGTTGATCTTGAAAATGACCTGCTGCATTCCTATCTTCGCGGCGAACTTTCGCAGATGGAGCGGGAAGCATTTGAAAAGGGCTATCTCATCACGCCGGCAAGACAGCAAAAAGTAGAGTTTGCTCAGGCACTGGAGCAGCGTCTATACGGAACTGAGGGAGTACGAGCCTCTTCTGAACAGGAACGCCCGCCGGCCAGGAGCGAAACGCCGGTTGGCCCAGCCATGCAAACCTGGCGCGTACGTTTTATCGTGAGCGCAATTGCTCTGGCAGCGGCAGCAGTTATTCTCTGGATGGGAATCATCAATTACCAGCTGAACAGAGAACTGAGACAGTTGCGGTCCGAACAAACAGAGTTACAGCGTGCAGAGCGCGATCTGGAAATAAAACTGGCGGCACTTACGGCGCGACTACAGGAAAGTAATTCTGAGGGTCAGCAGCTACCCACTCACCCGCAGATCGATATTATGGCCTTCAACCTGACGCCGGGCTTATCCAGAAGCTCCGGTGCGGTGAAGCAACTTTTTGTTCCTCCCGAGGTGCTTCAAATCGAGATGAGGCTTTATTTAGAAGACGATAAATTCTCCAGCTATCGAGCCTCACTCCAAACTACCCAAGGCAAGCAGATGTTGCAGACGTCAGGGCTGAAGAGCCACAAGGATTCCCGGGGCCGTTCTTTCATTTACTTTGTGGTTCCATCCAATGCTCTCAGTAGAGGCGACTACCTGATTAAACTGGATGGCAAAGCAAGCATAGGTACAATTGAAGAAAATATTACAGCTTATCAATTTGCTGTGGTGAGTCGCTGATCCCCCTGATTTCCAGATAGATTTTTCAAACGCTAGACTAGCAGCCGACATTGTACGGAGTTGACTTATGCCATAACAAAGAGTGCACTTTAAATTTTGGCGAGGCACAGCAATCTAGCGTGTGGATCGCATTGGTAAATGATTGGCTCCAATTTGCTCCTCAAGTAGAGTATTTTGGAGCCAAAAAAAACCAGCCTTGGCATAGAGATAACTAATCGCCCCTCGATGTAGGGGCCCAAATGGTTTGGATCTGTTGTCCACACCTTATCTGAAATGGAACCCTGTTTTCCTCAATGTGCGGTGATTCCCGCTCAAATTCAGGGCGTTCGCCGCTTGAGGGGCTACAAAGCTTGGGACATTCAGCGAGATTGCCTCGGTAAAGATTGATGCATTGCATAGTACAACTAGAGCTAGTATCGAGCGGCCAGGGGAAGTCGCGTTCTCCAGGCGTCGCAGCACGCATGGATGGAATGTCAGGCGTAGCAGCGCGCATGGACGGAATGTTATCGCCCGGGGGTGTGTGCATCAAGAAATAAAGTACACTGGTATTAATTGGCGTTTGCCTGGAAGGCCCCTGCGGAATCGGGCAAGGAGGTGGAACTGCCGCTTTCTGCGGCCCGATGGGATGATCATACATCCGCGAGCCTGGCGCGCCTCCACCTCCATACCCCCCAATTGAAACCGGTGTAAATGGCGGCCAAAAAGGAAGCAAAGGAAGCACCGGATAGGGGGCGCTAACGGTTATGCTATCGCCTGGCGTGCCGTGAACCCACGTTCCCTCTCCGTCACGACACTCGCCCTCCGTCGCTCCTCCATCCTCCGGTGCATCATCCATCGAGCCGTCATCCCATTCGCAGAAGTCCAACCCTAATGGATCACGCAAGTTCACTGGGTTGTTCAACACGTATGAATACCGATTAAGAGACTGCGGGTTCGCCAAATCCATGCTGCCCAGGTAAGGATCAGGCGTGGTCCAGCGTCCCTGGACACTGGAATACTTGCGGAACCAGGTGTGATCGAGCTGCGTTTCCTGATCGCGATCATAGCCGGCAAACAGATCGGGCGAAACAGACTGGCCGGCTCCCGGTGTGCAGGTCAGACCGTCGCCGAAGGGCAGGTTCCTGCATGTCTCGGCAACTGTCCCGTCAGGAAGCGTTTTCACCCGGCTGCTGCCCAGCCAATCGGAATGGCGGAAGTAGGTGGTATTGCTCGCGTAGGTCGCCAGATGACGGCCTCCGGCATAAACTTCGCTGCGGATCCAGGCGCCGGTGGCAGTGTCTCTCTCCGCAATCACGCGTCCCGCCAAATCGTAAAGGAATTCCGTCGCTGCGCTGGGCACAGTCTTACTCACGCGGTGGCCAAAGGCATCATAGGTGTAGGATGCCGCCGAGCTCCCGTCTGCCTTTAAGTCAACCTTGACCAGCCGGTTTTCCGCGTCATAGGTATACGTGTGAAAGCCGTCATCGATGACATTGCCCAGAGTGTCATACTTCACGCCGCTGCCAATAATGCGATTGGAGTTGTCAAAAACAAGTTGCGTGGATGGCGCCATGCCTTGAGTTACATTCTCATGCCAACGGTTGCCGTAGGCATCATAGTCAAAGCTCTGGCCTTGCCCACCACCGGAGGCTGTGAGCAAGCGATTGAACTCATCGTAGGAGTAGCTCCAGTTACCGTTCAACGAATCTTGCGCAGTAACGATATTGGCGTTTGGGCTGTAGTCCAAGACGAAATTATAAATAGGAACGGGAATGCTGCTTGCCTGGGCCGGCGGAGTGGGACTCATAAGTTGCCCTCCCGCAGCTGTTTGGGGTGCAGTCAGAGTCATCGAACCAGCCACGGTCCCGGCTTTGATCTGGGAGAATCCCGGAGTTCCTGCAACCGACTGGCCTAATGAGGCCAAAGGCGCAAACGTCATGGCGGCAACCAGTATCAGGCCAACTAGTATCAAACGAAGGAAATTAGATTTCACGAGGGCATCTCCCTATCGTTACCAAACTTGAGATCAATCCACAAACTGGTCTAAGCAACAGCAAACCCTTGTTACAACTTGCTTCATGGAGCACCAGCCGAAGCAGTAGCCGGTCACGGCTCACGGGCCACACACCTGCGGGTTTTTGTTCTTGATTGTGGCCGAAGCCGTGCCGGTCACGGTTCCATCGGTGACAGTGACCATAAGTGGGATCAATAATGGGACGGTTCCTTTCGGTCCTGACGGGATTGTCACAGTCAACGTGGAAGAGCCTGGACTACCGATGGATTCGGGAGTGAAGGTGGCCGTGGCGCCCTTTGGCAGCCCGCTGACGCTCAAAACCAGACTGCCGCTGAGGCCGTTCATTGCCGGTACAGTCACTGTATAAATAACAGGCATGCAATCCGATGCTTCCTGCGTATGAGGCGTCACCAAAATTGGGATTTGATTGTATGTGGCGGTCGCCAGCCCACTGTCCAGATATTCTGGCTGCATGGCGATGGCGACGAAAGTGGCTGGACCATTCAGCACAATCGGGCCGGTGTAAAGAGGCGACCCTGCCCAGGGTGTACTGCCATCCGTGGTGTAATGAATGGCCGCAAGGCTGGAAGTTGCATCGGAAATTGTAATTGCCTGGCCCACTGGATACACTCCACTTGCCGGGGTGAAAGTCGGGACGGCCAAGTGAATGTTGGAGCGAGTCACAGTCAGAGTTCCGGGTTGAATAGTAGTGGTGTAATTTCCTAACTTTCCGGCAGGATCCAAAAGTGTAGCGTTAATAGGATAGGTCCCAAGCAGACTCTGGGGCGTCGCTGGAGTCGTATATTGGGCCGTAATGTTGTCTCCATTCCGTATACCGGTAATCGTTCCATCCAACGGTGGGTTAGGGTCGAGGTACATGCGGGTTTTGTTGTTGACAATAACTTGAAGCGAAGCAGGCGTGACCGTGAGTACGCCCGGAGTCGACGAGACGGCGTAGTTGGGCAGCCTTCCACCCGGATCTGCAAGTGTAGGCGAAATCGGGTATGTGCCGACGTTGCTGCCGGCGGTCGCGAAAGTCGTAAAGTTGGGCGCGATATTATCGTTATTCTGCAACCCTGAAATGGTTCCTGTAAATACCGGGTTGGGGGCTCCATAAACGCGGGTAGCAGAGTTGACCGAGACGATGAGCGGAGCAGGCGTCACACTCAGTGTCCCGTTCAAGAGGGTGACTGTGTAATTGCCAAGCTTGCCTCCGGGATCCGATAAAACCGGATTAATCACGTATGCCCCCACTGGGCTAGCCGGCGTGGCAGCAGACTGGAAGCTCACAGTTATGTTGTCGTTATTCTGCAGGCCCGAGAGCGTTCCAGTGAAGACCGGATTGGCTGCTCCATACAGACGAGAGGCTGAGGCGGCGGTTGCGGATAACGCCGCCGGCGTCACAACCTGGAGGACCTGGTCAGAGCCAGCCGGGAACACGGAATCCCCGCCATAGGAAGCAGTTATGGAATGTGTTCCCGCGCTAAGAAGACTTGTACCTAAAAACGCCTGCACGGAGCTGTCAAGCGGCACTGTACCCAGGACCTGGTTTCCATCCTTGAAGGTGACGGCGCCGGTGGGGACCGCGCTACCGCCGATTGCGGAGACATGCACGGTGAACCCTACATTTTGTCCGTAAACAGAGCTCCCGCTGCTCGTGAGCGACACGGTGGAGGACGGACACACCAACGACTTAGGGCTTGTCCCAAGTTCGGCGCCATTCTCGAACTTCACACTCACTTGATGGGTTACCCCATCCCGCATGCTGGCCGGCGTCGGGATGCCGAAGCCATGGAGTCCGTTGTCCCCAAGATAAGCACCCACATCAGGACGGAAAGAATTGGCCAGTACGGTCGACAACGCAGCACCGTTATCGTAGATGGTCACCGTGATGGCGGTGTTCAAACTATTCCTGTCGGCTGCCCAGCCAAAGATGTTGTCGCATCCGGCATGGTCCAGAAACCCTTCATAATTGTGTGCATTGGGCGGTGGGACTGCGACCGCGGCATACGTTTGCAGCAGGCCTCGCGGCGTGAAACTAGCGCTCTCCTGCACGCCATTCCCCAGAGCCGCGCTGACCATGCCGAATGCTCCGTAATGCACATTACTCAACAACTGTGGAGGGTGATGGATGTCCCCTACAGAGCTCAACATGTCAGTAAGACGGCCGGCGGTGTTGTAAGAATAATTGAACGCGGCCCCCGCGACGCTGGTGGAAGAAATCAGATTCCCAGAAAGATCGTATCGATAGTCCAGCTGGAACGGCGTGGTGACGCTCGGTGTGCGTTGCCAAGAAGTGACGATCCTCCCTATGGAATCAAAACTATTGATTGCTTCCGTGGAGGAACTCATGGCGCTTGTCATACGACCGATGGAGTTATTGAGGGCGGCGCCACCAGCTGAAAGTTCATCGTAATTGAAGAGTGTGCCGTCGGTTTTACCGTCATCATAAGATATCGAGAGCGGCCGGTGCAGCGCGTCATAGGTATAGGTTGTCGTCACCTGGACATTAGAACCAGGCTGCTGGTTCGGGGCCGGGCGCACACGAGTCACCAGCAGGCTGTCACTATCATAGGTATAGGACGTGGTGGAGCCCCACTCCAGTTCTAATTCCGAGGTCATGCGCCCAAGACTGTCATAGGCGTAGCTGCGATTCGCCAGGCTGCCCTGCGTCACTGTCGTCAGATTGTCAAGAGCGTCATAACCATAGGAGGTCAGAAACCCTGTGGCGGCAATATCAAGCCCGCAACTTGCGGGAGTTCCTCCACTGCCCAAAAGCGTGCTATTAGAGACCTCGCATACCTGGGTGAGCCTGCCCAGCGCATCCAACTGTAGGATTCGCGACACCGCGTTTCCCTCATCAGTGATCTGAGTGGCCCTGCCGGTGTAGCTGTATTGCACACTGCTTCCGTCCGAATGCGTGAGACGAGTAATGCGCCCAAGCGCATCATACTCGTAACGGTCGCCCGCTCCGAAACACACCTTGGCGGCAGACAGACCGGAGCCTTGATAGGGGCTGGACCGAAAAGCCAAGCGGCCCATCGAGTCATAGCAAAAATCTTGTATATCAAAAGGAGCTGCTTCCCCATTGGCCATGATTGCGCGCGAGGCACGTCCGTAGCCGTCCAACTCCGTCTCAGAAAACAGCATGAATGGATCATTGATCAGTTGTTGGGCGGTGACGTGGTTCGCATCCGGATAACGAAGTGATATTAGCCCGCCATCAGGCAAATTGGTCTGCGTGGGCCGTAACAGACTGTCATAGAAGAAGGTCGTGAGATTGCCGTTCTCGTCTCTTGCGCTGGTCAATAGGCCAGTATGGGTGTCGTAGTTGGCTGAATTGACGTGATGAGCGGGGCCGGGCGAGTTGGTGTCGGGAAGGGCAATTTGCGAGGCATAGGCGCCGGTGGAATCATAGCTGAATGTCGCAACATGACCGCCCGGGTCGCTCACTGATTGCAGCATGCCAGTATCAAAATACTTGTATGTGGTTGTTAAGAAGCCATTGCTGGTGTTCAGCCACTCGTTCCGGTGGGTCAGATTGCCGCGCGAACCAGTGACAGGAACATGTTGCGGCAGCCCGGGAGTAGCTATCAAGGCCGTGTCATCGTAGCTAAACGTGGTCTTCGCGACCTGTTGTCCATTCATGTCATAGACAGTGATATCGGACTGCCGGTCAAAAATATTGTTGCCCAAAGATACATAATTGATCACCGTCTTCCGCGCCAGCTGACCTACTTGTCCGCTCCCGTAATGATATTGATCAAACTCAGTAGGCAGGCCTTGGTTGTTATAGAAGGTCTTCGTCCATCCAGTCTGAGCATTGTCCAACCGTACCTGATCGACCTTTACTGAGATCGGCGGGATAACAACGCCCTGGATGCAACCTTGCGGGTTGTCGGTATCAAAATAACAAGTGAACCGGAAAAAAACCGCATGACCTGGGGCTGCAACCCCGGAGTAGGCCAGCATCTGCGTTTCGTAAATTCCTGAAAAGTTGTAAACAGTCTGGTTACCTGCGGGATCGGTTTCGGTAGTTACCCACTCAGTGCCAGAACCACTCCGGCTGTATTGCCAAGTTCCCCCGTCCGACGTTGTCACGTTCACACCCGCGCTGCTGCCGTCGTCGCAGACGATCCCATTGTTCCCTCCAGGGTAGGCATAGTTGATCGTTACTCCAGTCGGCAGTGTGACAGAGGCGATCCGGCCAGTCACGCTCGCCGCATCTCCCGGAGTGCTCTCATAGGAAAACTTATAGGAGGTCTGGTCCGGGAAAACTATGCTGACGATCAGTGGCTTATTTGTCGCGCTATACTCGGCGATACCACCGCATCCAAAATTCGTTCGCACCGAGAATGCCTGATAGTTCAAAACCACTGATTGTGACGCGCCGTTGCTGTCGGTGTAGGCCAGACTGACCGGATTGGGCGCGGCTCCGGAAACCGTGAGGGCGGTCGTACCCAGTGTGTCAATGAATGTTCCGACACCATTGGCCATGTTGGTGCTGATCACGTTGCCGTTCACATCCGCGACCGATCCGCTTCCGTTAGGGTCATTTTCCGGCGGGTGAATGACAACACCGTTGACGAAATGAATTTCCGTAGGTCCGCCGCTGTTGGGCTGAAAGGTCAAGGAGTAACCGGACCCGTCCGAGGCGGGTTGACTTAGCAAGTCCCGGGCATCATCGCAATCGGTGTCCGTTACCGCGATGCCGAGAAAGGAATGCGGCACCCCGAATTTGTCGTGATAAACAAAATTACTAAAGACAGTTCTACTTCCAGGCACGTGGTCGGGGCAGGGCCGAGTGGCCGTCCTGTAACTGAGATAGCCGGTGATTGCTTCGGACATCCCGTGCCAGCCAAAATTCGGCTGTGGCTGCCATGACAAACTTCCCGGGTCACCCGAGGGAACCCAAACGGAGTTGTCATAGGTCATCGCATAATTGAAAGGCGTTCCTCGACCCGGCTTGCCCATGATCGGAATCGTGACCCGGCTGTTCAGGTTGGCGATGTTCAAAACCGTCGGCCCAAAAGATTTGAATGTCCCAAAGGCGGGCGTTCCAGTCACCACTTGGGCAGACATGGCAAGAGTTGCGAGGATCAAAGGACACAAGAATAAGAAACGAATGAAAGCAGGTTTCACAAGCATCTTCCTCATCATTCACAGTTCAGACAAATCTCGACAAAACGGTCACATATGACTGCCTTCAGCGACGGCCTTCATGAATATTCTCTGTACAAGTCAAAAGTCGCCTCGCCAAATATGCGTGGCGCCATCGCTCTTCAGTTTCGTTGGCCTTGTTTGCCGATTCGTCTGCATTGCAGCTATCCCTCTGTAGGAGGTGGCGTTTCAAAGCGAAGTATTAGAAATTTATTTTTGCGGTGCAGAGGGTTGTGCTTCGCCAAAATTGTGATCTGCTGTGATTTCAACAGCTTACACAAGGCGAGCACTCCACGTCGTCTGCGATAAAGCTTGCCATGCTCCCGGTCCTATTGAGTCTATTTCGACGCTTCTTTCATTTTCGACGTGAACTGTTCACAAGAATCTGCTTTACGGAGAATTTGGTGCGCGTCTGGCGGCGGCCCGTAAGCGAAAACGCCTTCCTAGGCGGCGCTCGGCACCCTTTCCGGGTTCTCGGCCAGCATAACCAATATCGAGCGGGGTAGGCAGGCCGTGCAGCTCCACCACGTATACACGTTCGCATCTATCCAACAGCTGACATCCAAGAGTTGTGCCCGAAGCAGACCGGTGCTGAGAAGCGCGTTAACGAACCCACGGCAACGCCGCAAGAGAAGTTTCTGCGGCAGGCGAAAGAGATTTTGCACAACGTGAGTACGAAATCAGAGGCGCCACGATGACTGACGTCGATTTCGAAATCCGAAAGAAAGTTGAAGAGCTCCTTCAGCGGTTTAACATACTGAAGCCACCTGTCCCGGTAGACCAACTTACAAAACAATTAGGGATCCTCTTGTGCCTTCTTCCCGCCGACGATGAGATTTCCGGTGCCATCGTCCGCAAAGACGGACGCGTAGTTGTTGCAATTAATCCCGCACACCATAACAATCGCCAGCGCTTCACGATCGCCCACGAACTGGCCACTTCTTTTTTCACTCAGGCGTGGGAAGAGCACGTGTCCCTAGTGAAAACTCCGTTCTGATTGAATCAGTTGAATTTAATGACGGCCGCTTGTAGTCTTCCCTCTTCTCCATGTTTGATATTCTCTTCCTCTTGCTTTCGTCTCTGCGAAGCTGTCTGAGTACCCGTGCGGCCTTGCAATCTGAAATCCTGGCGCTACGCCATCAGGTTCTTGTCTTGCAGCGCGTCACACGCGGCCGCCGACTTCGCTTGAAAGTGGCGGATCGAGTGTTTTGGGTGTGGTTGTCTCGTCTATGGAAGAACTGGGGGGTGCCTCTGCGAATCATAAAACCAGAGACCGTCATCGCGTGGAATCGCAAGGGATTTCGGCTGTACTGGACATGGAAGAGTCGAGCACGGAATGGTCGCCCACCGATCACTTGCGAGGTTCGAGCTCTGATCCGCAAGATGAGCTTGGCCAATCCTCGCTGGGGCGCACCGAGAATTCACGGCGAACTGCTCAAACTCGGTATTGATGTCGGTGAAACAACCGTGGCCAAGTATTTGGTCCGTCCCCGTAGGCCGTCCTCGCAAACATGGAAGACATTTCTGAACAACCACATGCAGGACTTGGTCTCAACCGACTTCTTCGTTGTTCCAACAGCAACATTCCGGCTGCTGTTCGTTTTTATTGTGCTCTCGCATGATCGTCGTCGTATCGTGCACTTTGGCGTCACTGCCCATCCCACGGCCGAATGGACAGCACAACAACTTATCAATGCGTTTCCCTGGAGTTCCACACCTCGATACTTACTCCGTGACCGGGACGGAAGTTTTGGAGAACCATTTCCGCAAGCGGCCAAAGCGATGCAGATACGGGAAATCCTCGCGGCTCCTCGCTCACCTTGGCAGAATGCTTATGTGGAGAGGCTGATTGGCTCAATCCGTCGCGACTGCCTCGACCATGTTCTCATTCTCAAACGAGCGAGGCCTGCGGCGCATTCTGAGATCTTACTTTGCTTATTACGAGGAATCGCGAACTCACTTGGGACTGGAGAAGGATGCTCCGATTCCTCGCCCAGTACAACTCCCCTCTGTTGGAAGAGTGATTCAATTTGTGCTTCGCCAAAATTGCGAGCTGCTGTTATTTCAACAGTTTCCACAAAGGCGGCGTTCAACGTCGTCTGCTATAAAGCTTGCCATGCTCCGGCTCCTGTTAGGTCTGTTTCGACGCTGCCTCTCCTTTCGACGTGACCTCCTGCTGGAAAATCTGGCCCTTCGCCAACAGCTCTTGGCTTTGGAGCGCAGGAAACCAAAACCCAGACTTGCTCACATTGATCGGCTGTTCTGGGTTGCTGTCAGGCGGCTGTGGCCGAAATGGGAACAAGCCTTGGTAATCGTAACGCCGGAAACTGTTGTTCGTTGGCATCGCGCCGGCTTCCGGCTCTACTGGAATTGGCTTTCCCGCCATCGAGTCGTTGTGGGTAGAAAGCGAATCAGTAAAGAATTGCAGGATCTGATCTTCCGCATGGCGGCCGAGAATCCGCCATGGGGCGCTCCGCGCATCCATGGCGAATTGCTAAAACTCGGATTTGATATCTCTGAGCGAACTGTTTCTCGCTGGGCGCGGGAAGTCCCGAAGAATCCGGAACCGGCAAGACGTTGGCAGGCCTTCCTTGACAATCACCGCGAAGCCATCGCTGCGATGGATTTCTTCACTGTTCCAACAATCACCTTTGGCGTCCTGTATTGCTTCTTCGTGATCGCCCATGATCGCCGACGAATCTTGCACTGCAACGTCACTCAGCATCCCACCGGCCTTTGGATCGCGCAGCAACTGCGTGAAGCCTTTCCTTATGATGACAAGCACAAGTACCAGATTCATGACCGCGATGCCAAGTTTGGAGAAGTAGTGAACGAGGCTGTAAGTGCAATCGGCTTGTCGCCCACGAGAACGTCATTTCGGAGTCCCTGGCAGAACGGGATTGCAGAGCGCTGGGTTGCCAGCTGCAGGCGCGACTTGCTAGATCACATCATTCCATTGAACGAAAAGCACCTGAAACGTCTCATAGCAGAATATGTCCATTATTACTATGGCGACCGAACCCATCTCGGGTTGGACAAGGATACGCCTGATGAGCGGCCGGCCGCAACTCCAAACCAGAGCTCTCGCGTCGTATCATTCCCACGGCCTGGCGGCTTACACCATCGTTACGACCTTGCTGCTTAGCTCCTCGTTCTTTTTGGGTCTGATTCTCAGATGCCCAACGGAAAAACAAGCTACGTGAACTCGCTGGCCCGGTCCCGTGTTCTTCTTTGGAAGAATTGCCGGACGCAACGTGAAGACAGCCAAAACTCACCTTCGCCGGTGCGACAGCGCATAGCCGCGCTGCTCCGTGAATGGTGCGCTTTCAGTTTTGGCGAAGGACAGCCCTATCCAGATTGAAGCACGTCGCTTTGGCTTACACTTGTAGGGTACTTACAGCCTTGCTGCTTGCAACTCAGGATAAATCTCTAATGGATCTTCCACGTTATAAAGCTTTGGAGGTCAACACTGTCGCATTTTTACCTACGGCGGGGATTTTCAGGACTTCTGAAGGCTTGTATCTAGTTGAAAATAAATGGTCGGGGAGAGAGGATTTGAACCTCCGACCCCCTGGTCCCGAACCAGATTCCAGAGCTTATTGAAACCGATTGAAATTTGTGGCTCTTAACTGATTGATATTGAACCTGTTGCGAGCCGCTCATTGAGAGCTGTTGCGAATTGTTGAAGTCGGAGGCTTTCTCAGCACAAAATCGTCTACACTCGGTTAGACTGAACCCTTCTCCTGGTTACAGTTTCCGATTACAACACCTCGCGGCCTTATGAAATGTGAACCCTTCACTTGGAAAACAATCTTGCCTTTCACAACTTTGCCACAATGCTAATTTTTTTCCGTCATCTCGTTGATTCTTCGAGCCGGGTATGCTCCGCGAGTCGAAGGTGCAGTGGTAGCGTCCAGTTAGGCGCTTGAAAGCGCAAACCGGCGCCACTTTATTTTTCGCCCCGCCGGTGAAACGGTTCGCCATCTTTCGTCACAATTTATAGAAGGAATTTAATTCGCTCCAGCGGCAAACCAGACGGGCCCGACCGCGCAAATGCAGCATTACGAGGAGCTTCCATGCCTGAACCGGCCCCCAAACCCAGTAATCTGATTGAACCAGACGAGCTGAACCTGGACGCCACTGTTCCCCAATGCCTGGATGACCAGTATGTCTCCGACAGGGTAATGGACCGGATGCTTAAGAAGAAAGCGGACTACCTGGACCCGGAAATCAGCGACATGCGCGAGAATGAAATTCGCACAGAATTTCTACGCTCCTTGACCTACTCGTCACAACTGGTAATTAATCGGGCGTTTTTCAACCTCAATAAGCAGTTGATCAAGTTGTATTCCGTTCCCGGCACGGCCGACTTCAAAGCCTTTGCCACGCTGCTTTCCCAAAAAAAGATCCTTCCATTTCTGGCAAAAGGCAAATCCATTGATGCCAACCCCGACATCCGGACCAATGAGGACGCCAACGTAGCGCTCAGCAAGCTGCTGGAAACAACCGGAGACAAGATCTGCTGTGTCCGCTTGGCCAAAGATGATAGAGCGAATGAAAGAAATGTAGAATTCTTGTACTCGGCTTTTGGCGGTTATCTTTCCTCCCTGCGAAACCTGCAGCCCCTGCAGCTGCATGCCATGGCGCAGGAACTTTTCAATCGGGAAATGGAAGGACAGGAATTCGAACAGTTCCGGGCCAATCTATACAAACTGGCCGACTATGCCTACAAACAAGGCACGGTACGAAGGCAAAAGGTATATGAAGAGTTCTTCGTAGTCCCGGGAAGCTCGGAGAAAGAGAAGGAAGCGAATGTCGACCTCGGAAGGTTCCAGGAACCCACACGGGAGAACCATCTGCGCGAACTCAAGAGACTGGTGGACTTGCGCTACAACACCAACCTTCCGGACAGGTTGAAGAGGTACTCTTTCACACCTTTAGACCTGCCTACGCGCATCGCGCTGCAGGATGAACTTAAGGAATATAACAGGCAGCTTAGCAACCAGGAAGTGGCGGAGTTCGTGGAGGACTCCCTGACCAATCTGCAACGAAGGTTCATGGCGGATCAGCAACGCAGCATGTACCTGCCTCTGCTGCAGCACTTGAGCTTATCTGACATAGTCGAGATCCAGAAGCTGGATGAGTGGAATATCTTCATCAACAAGCAACAGAGCGTCTTGAGGCATCCCCTGAAGATGCGCGAGAACCTCGACGATTTTCAAAACGAGCTGATACGGCTCCAGGCCAAAATTTCCGAGCTTTTCAAAAACGGAGAGATCGGGGCCAAGTCGCGTGTTGCCAAAAGATATGCCACGTTCATCACGGTCGGGCTGCAGATTCTTGGGAAGCTGGTGCTGTTGGGCGTTTCTCGTCACTTCAGTCAAGCCGCGAATCCTTACCTCTACAAAATCCTTGAATCCGCGGCGACAGAAGCCACGGGCTATACCGTGAAGCTGATCGTCAACATGATTGACCTGGATTCCCGGAAGATCGATAGCGACCTGAGCTACAGCATCGACCTCATGCGCTATGACAATCCGATGAACAAAGAAGAATTGCAAGACCTGATTCGCCGAATCGAAAGCCTGGGCGGGGACCCAGTGAAAGAGAGCAAGATGCCGGACCAGACCAAGCAGGTTTGAGCTCATGTATATTGAAAATTGCAATGACCATTCCCAAAATCAAAAGAATCCAAGCCGTGGAAGTGTATCGCAACCGGTTCGGCTCCCTGTATGACGATGAGGTAAAAGCGCCTGATGGGACCGCCGGCCGCTATTTGCGCTGGCAATGGCAGAATCCCGGCGTGGTCATTATCCCCTTTGACGGAACAGCAGTCGCCTTCTCGCAAAACTTTCGTTATCCGGCAGACCGGGAAATGATCGAGCTTCCCCGCGGCTTTTGCCGCGAAGGAGAATCAACCCAAGACGCCGCTTTCCGCGAATTGGAAGAAGAGGCCGGTTTGTCCGCCGGCGAGGCCGCCATCATCGGCAACATTTTTCCTGACAGCGGATTTATCGGAAGCTCGGTTCCCGTCGCGCTTCTGCACGTAATTTCGCGCGAGCAGTCGAAACAGAAGACAGAATCAATGGAGTCTATCGGCAGCAGCCTGATTTGGCTCAATGCAACCGGGATCGACCACTATATCCGGGAAGGCCATCTCCTGTGCGGCGTCACCCTGGCTGCCATTTCCGTCCTGAAAAGCAGGGGTATTTTATGAACTGCGCGGCAAAAAGCGACTGTAAAAACGATCCTATTTCCAGGCACTCTCCTGATCAAAAACAAGGTTACATTTACAATGAAAATTCACAAGCCTGATAAATGCTTTATCACCCTAATTATCTTAGTGGTCTTCTTGGCGGTTCATTCGTCTGCTGCAGTTGCCCAGGACGCGGCGGCTTTCAGTAAGACCCCAGCGATTCCGGGTTTTACTTTATCTCCGGACCGAGGCATATTCCTTGTGCTCTCGGATATTCACTTTGACCCTTTTTCCGATCCTGTCCTCGCTCGAAAACTGGCTTCACATCCGGTGGAAAGATGGGAGGACGACTTCCATTCATCGTCGGCTGCGGGGTTTTCACAATATGGAGCTGACACCAATTATCCCCTTCTAGTTGCGGTGTTAAAGGCAGCGCAAGATTATGGCGTCAAGCAGCACTATGACTATGTCATTGTGACGGGCGACTACCTTGCCCATGAATTCAAAAAACAATATCAGCAGCTGATCGGTAATGATGAAGCAGCGTTTCAGGCTTTTGTAATCAAGACCATGATTTTTATTAGCCGCACGATTCAGGCGAGCTTTCCTTCACTGCCGGTGTTTGGAATTTTGGGAAATAATGATTCAGTTTGCGGCGATTACCGGCTTCGTCCCGGCTCGATCTTTCTCGATAGGATGGCAAAAGAATGGAAAGGAGTGGCATCTGATAAGGAAGCATACCGCGATTTCGCAGCTGGCGGATTTTATGCTGCTCCTCACCCGACTGTCCCAAATCATGAACTACTAATTCTAAATAGCACATTCTGGTCGGCTTCATATAATGATGCTTGCTCTCCGATTCCGACTGATCCAGGTTCAGCCGAGCTTGGGTGGCTGACGTGGAAGCTTTATCTGCTGCAGCTTAAAAAAAAGACGGCAACCCTCATCATGCACATACCTCCAGGAATAGACGCATATAACTCTTCCCGTTCGGGTGCCTGCGGGCCGGCAATATCTTTATGGAATCCAAAATATGCCACCAACTTTTTACAAATTATTGCGACTTTTAAAAGCATATTGCGCGATGGTTATGCAGGCCACATGCACATGGATGACTTTCGTGTAATCAGGGACCTGGCAGGCAAACCTTTTTTCGAGATTCACTCTGTCCCTGCTATCAGTCCCAATTACAACAATAATCCTTCTTTTGAGATCGGTATCTATAGAAGAAGCGATGCTGGCTTGGTTGATTATGCAGTGATTTATTTGGCCAATTTGGCGAGCTTTAAAGATGCTAAGTCTGCTGTTTTGCCCTCGTGGCTAATTGAATATTCCGTTAATTCCGAGTATCACATTCCAGAATATGGCCCTGAAGCCGCGATGAAAATTGCTGTAGCAATCCGATCAGACGAGAACATGCGGTCCCAATATTTGCGTTTTTACAATGTGCAAAGCGCAAAACCTGCATCGGTGACGACCAATAACTGGCTCAGTTATTCCTGCGCTCAGACCGAGTTAACTCAGGAAGCGTTTAGCCAGTGTTCTTGCAAAAACACAGGACACGACACCAAGCCAGACAGATAGAATTGAACCGCGACCATTCCTCTGGTGCAAACTCAGGCGGTTTACCAATCGGCTCATTAGCAAATCGATCAAAAGCTAACAATTTGCAGTATGAACTGTGGTCACCAGCGAAGAGGTAGTCGAAACTGTGCTGCGAAAGCCTCGGGCTTCTGCACAAGACCCCGGCTGAGCCACTCATTGTAACTTCTTCAGGAACCCGAAACGTATATAACTGACCTTCTGGATGATAGTGTGCCAAATCGGAATCGAAGCTGGTCGAAAGACTACGTCCTGCCGAAACACCCTCGCCGAGGTTCCCTTGATGAAATAAAGCGACATCATGCGCACCTTCGACCGAACCGTCGGCTATCGCAGTCCCAGCAAGATCTGCTGCTTCCTCGCCAACTACTTCGTCGACAGCTGCCACGGCTGGTGCAGCAAGAATCATTGTATCGTAATGCGGGACGATACCAATTTGTCCCAAACGTTTTTCATTACCGATGCACCAAGACTCCGGGTATGTCCGACAGGTGTACTTGGAAGAATAAGGCTCATACCAGAACGCATGCCAGAAATCTTTCCACCACTTCTGGTTTTCTTTCCTGCCAGCAAAGATTTCCGATGGCACGGGCACTCCGCCACCCAGGCCTGTCGCGTCTTTGAGGTTGGTAGGGCTATCAGAAACATACGCATAGGAATTTACGCCGGCAGCAAATCCGAGCGGGTCCTGGCTGATAAATCTTCCCAACAGTGGGGAGTAGTAGCGTGCCCGGTAGTAATACAGTCCGTTAGCCTCATTTTCTCGCCCTGTGGGGCGCAAAAACCTCGTCAGACAGCAACGTGCTCATCCCAAAGAGATGCTGGCAAGGTCTAGATGTCATTGTCGGCTAGGAACCGACCAAGATCATTCGTCTCCAACCAGTGGTACAGGTGAACCTGATAGAGGTAGGAGGCCACAAGTTCCTCTCCCAGTTCGTGGGTTTCGCTGCACAAGAATGGGATTTGAAGTCCCGCCAGTACCGCGACCAACGATTGCGTAACACGATTCGGATTGGCAGCGGTGTGATCGTACGGCGACTTGACCCGGCTCAAGGTGCTCGTGACCACCAGAAGACGGTTCGGGTATTGGGCCATCCGCCGCAGTCGATTGATAAACACGCACCGGTCGGTCGTACAAGAATGAATGAGATCGGAGAGATCCTTCCGTTCTACTACACACATATCCTCCATGCCGGCAATGGAGTAATCTCCCAGCTTGAGTGCCGTGCGCTCAATGCCCGCGAACCAGCCTGCAAAGCGAGAAAAATCCAACGGATTCTGTTCGCGCGTATCTACCAGAAGAACTGGACGCGGAGTTTTGAGCTGTGTTCCACCACGTTCGGCGATGACCGGAACAATTGGTGGGGCTACTGGCGCAGCTGTCATTTACCAAGCCAGCAGTGAGGTTATCAATGTGCGCCGTCTTCTCATGGTCTCAGCAGTTTAAGCTGCGACTTCTTCCAGCCAGTATTCATGGTGCAACCCACCCAAAATCGGCCTTTTTGTGACCCGCCAGCCCTCCGGAATCCGATGACGGTGGGGTGGTGTTGCGACCCTTGCTTGTGGCTCGCGAACAGGTAATCCCGGTCCAAGGCTGCGGTGTGGACGCCCGTGATTATAATGGCGAATCCAATCACGCAAGATTGCTCGCAGATGTTTCTCGCTGAGCGGAATCATGAAATCCAGACACTCCCGCCGCATTGTCCCAATCAATCGTTCACAATATGCATTGGCTTGCGGCGCTCGGACTGGTGTTCGCAGAACCTTGAGGCCTAGATTCTCTATTGTCTGATCGACGTCGGCAGAGAAGATGCTGTCACGATCATGGATTAGGAACCGATACGAGTGATCGCTCGGGATCGCTTCGCGGAACTGCTGGACCGTCCATGCTGCCGTGGGATGTGCAGTGACATTGCAGTGGAGAATTCTCCGCGTGCCGATCTCCATCACTACCAGCACATACAATCTGCGGAATGTCGCGGTCACGACCGTAGCAAAATCGCAGGCTACAAGAGCACCGGCGTGATTGTGCACAAACGTCTTCCAGCGCTGAGATGAGACTCGTCTCGGACCGGAGCTCACACCCTCCGGCCAATACTTCTTCACCGTCCGCGGTGAGACCAGGATGCCCAGTTTGAGCGACAGTTCATCTGCCACTCGCTCTTGTCCCCAAGTCGGATTGTTCGTGACCATCTCGACAATCAATCGTCGGATGTTCTTTGGCAACCGTGGTCTTCCGCCGCGTGACTTCCAACACCAGAACAGCTGAAACGCTTTTTTATGCCAGCCGGTGAAGGTATCCGGCGTTACATTGACCAGAGCGCTCCTCCAGTCAAAGAATTTGGATGAGGAGTAGCATCGACAGCCGCGCTCCATCGTCGAATCGGCGAGGCTTAATCTTGCGTTCCTGGTAGAACGCAAGCTGTTTGCGCAGGAACAAAATCTCAGCCGCCAAGGCGGCTTGAGAATGGGCCATCAGCGGAAAGAAGCACAGCCCCTCGCTGAGCAAACCCTTGCATATATCAAGGAATCGGAAAACCGTCGGGAAGAATGACATGCCCTGGGAGAATCCCACATCAGATCAGCGAAGGCAAGGCAAATTGTTGGCTTCCCCTGTCGAAACCACCACTATCCGCAAACCATTGATTCATTTGAAATCATGCTGCCCGACGAGGTTTTTGCGCACCACAGTCATTTCCACGGCTCGGCGGCCTACACCACCGTTACGACGTTGCTGCCTAACTCCACGTTCTTGTTGGGTCTGATTCTCAGATGCCATGAGAAATACGCGCTAACGTGAACTCGCTCGCGGTCCTGTGTCCTTCTTAAAAAAACCGGACGCAACATGAAGACAAACTAAAACTCACGCTGACCGATGTTGCGCTTTGGTATTGGCGAAGGACACCAGCTTTAACTTGTCATTCATATCGAAGAGCGATCATAGGATCCACGCGTGTAGCCCGGAGTGCTGGTAGATAGCAGGAAAAAAGTGATATCCCCGCCAAGAGCAGGGATACGGCTGTAAACGTAAGTGGATCTGTTGGCCGAACTCCATATAAAAAACTCGTCATCAAACGAGTGACCATCAGCGAGGCCACAATGCCAATTACAATTCCGGCAACGACGAGCCGAACACCCTGGCCAATCACCATGCCAAACACGTTCCTGCGATTGGCCCCAAGCGCCATCCTTATGCCGATTTCCGGGGTACGTTGGGTTACCGAGTACGAAATCACGCCATACAATCCAACTGATGCGAGCAACAGGGCCAATGCCGCAAATGATCCGAGCAAGAGCAATGAAAACCGTGGCCCTGCCATTGAACTCTTAACCACGGCCTGCAATGTTGCGAGCTTAGTGACCGGAATGTCTCGATCGAGTGAATAAATTGCTTTCTTCGTGCCGCCAGCCACTGATATGGGGTCAGACGCAGTTCGCAGCACAACGTGCATGGTCAACATAGAAGGATACGGCTTTTGGGTATAGGGCACATACATCTCGGGGCCAGGGTCTTCTCGTAAAGAGATTTGCTTGACATCTCCCACGATCCCAACAATCGTCATAGCTGGAAACCGTAGGCTGCCAAGGCCAAGTTGTCTGCCTAACGGGTCTTCGCCCGGCCAGTATTTCTTCGCCATCGCGCTATTAATGATGGTTACCGGAACTGAATCTGCGGTATCTGACTCAAGAAACTCGCGGCCGCGCAGGACCGGTGTTCCGACCGTGGAAAAGAAGCCGGGTGAGGCAATGTTGTAATTTGAGAATGGTTTGGCCTGATTGTCTGCGACGGGGTGGTCAGGAATGCGAATCACGCCACTCTCAGTGGCTCCATCCATCGGTACCGTATAGGCGATAGCCGCTGAACGAACGCCCGGAACTGACTGCAACTGCTGAAGTGCTCTTTGATAAAGCGCCACAATTCGATCTGTATCAGGGTATTTAGAGTCAGGAAGAGATAGTTCAAAAGTGAGAACCCGATCTGGATTGAAACCGCCGTCAACGCGGAGCAGGCGAAAGAAAGTTTGCATTAGCAAGCCCGCCGAGACCACCAGAACCAGCGCGAAAGCAACTTCCAAAATCATGAGTGAGTTGCGGATTTTGGAACCCTTGGCACTTCCGCTCGTTCTCTGGCCACCTTCTTTGAGAGAATTGAACAGGTTCTCCCTTGCCGCGGAAATTGCGGGGGCCAGCCCGAATAAGATTCCGGTGATAAAAGTAATCCCGATGGTGAAGGCAAAGACCCAAAGGTGAAGACCAACCTCTCGTAGCCGAGGTACGTCTGTCGGTCCAAAGATTTTTAAGCAATAGATTGCCCCCGCCGCAACCAGCGTTCCCGCCAGCCCGCCACCCACTGCCAGCAGAACGCTTTCGATCAACAATTGCCGTATGATCCGAAACCTTCCTGCACCTAATGCTGCGCGTAACGTAAATTCTCGTTTGCGCCCAATTGAACGCGTTAGAAGCAAATTAGCAACGTTAGAGCAGCAAATGAGAAGGACCACGCCTACTGCTCCCATAAGCAAGAGTAGCGGGCGATGCATGTTTCCTGTGACCTGCGTAGTGAGTGGCGTTACACGAGAATTGAACCAGCCTTTGTATTTGGGAAACTCGACCTCCTCGCGCTTGGCAAATATATTCATCTCCTCCTGGGCGCTAGCGATCGTGATGCCCGGTCTCAGGCGGCCAATCACGGCGAGGTCAGCTGGTTGATTAGGCCGGGGCACCAAGGGAAGAGCCAGCGGCACCCAAAGTTCGGCTTCCCGTGGAAAGCTGAAACTTCCAGGCATTTCCTCGGCCCGAGGAAATGCAAAGCCGGAAGGCATCACTCCAACAACGGTATATGCTTCACCGTTCAAATCCATGGTATTTCCCAAAATATCTGTGCGGCCTCCAAACTGGCTTTGCCATACTGCATAGCTCAAGATCACTTCATGTTCGTGGCCCGGCTGGTCCTCTTCCATGGTGAAAGTGCGTCCCCACCCTGGCGAAATTCCTAGAGCAGAGAAAAAACCGGTGGATACTCGAAGTCCCTCCATCACGGTAGGCTCGCCTGACCCAGTGAGATTAAAAGAATCGCTCTTGAAAGCACCCAGACTTTGGAAGGTCTTGGATTCGTTTAAGAAAAGCCGGAAATCATGCAAGCCCCAGGGAAATTCGTCGTATCCAAGATTTAATCCAGGAGGCACCAGCCGCCAGGGAATTACAATTTTCTCTGCCTCCGGGTAGGACAAGGGCTGCAGTAAGATCGCATTTACGACGCTGAATACAGCTACGCTGGCACCAATTCCCAAAGCCAGCGTCAATACTGCTACTGGCGTGATGCTGGAGGCCCTTGTATGTATGCGGAGGGCATATTTCAAATCCTGTAGCCAGGTGCTCATATTCGCTCCTCCGTTATCTTAATGCGATTCGAATGCAGTCGAAAAGTCAAAATTTGGAAGCAGCATAACCGCAAATCGACATGCGGGAGATCAATGCATTTTGCTCCACTCAAGACGTGCATTTCCATTTTAGATTGTAGTGCCTATCCGGAGATCGGCGATTGCAACGTGAGGGTGATTTTTTTCAGTCTAGCTTGAATTTCCAATCGATCCTCATCTGGAGGATTCAAACTTAGGGCCAATCGCAGATCCTGGGCGGCCTCGTGATATTGTGCGAGATTAGTAAGAACAGTTGCACGGTTCTGATAGAGCTCTGCCCGGTCCGGTTTCAAGTCAACTGCCCGATTGAAGTCCTCCAGCGACAAGAGAAGATCGCCGACGAAATAGTATGTTGCGCCACGGCTCGCCAGTACCTCCCACTGATTGGAATCAAGAGACAGCGCTTCAGTGTAGTCAGATATTGCTGCCTCCACGTGACCAGATTCTTCATGGGCTTTGGCCCGTCCCACGAGCGCTAATAGCTGACGGGGTTGAAGATCAAGAGCTCGCGAATATGCTTCGATTGCTTCAGCCATGGCGCCCATCCGCCGGTGGCACTGCCCAAGGTTGGTAAAGACTTCAAAGTAAGGAGGGCTCAATTCTATGGCTTTGAGATAATCTCCTCGCGCCTCCTGGAGACGTCCTAGCCGGAGCAGCAGATTACCTCGCTCGTTATAGTATTCCGAATAGTTTGGATCCATCGCCATAACAACAGCATACTGATCGAGCGCCTCGCTGTAAGAACCAGTGGCGGAGTAAACCTGGGCAATGTTGTAAACCAGGACTGAGCGATGAAGCCGGTGTTTGTCAGCGCTGAGATGAGTGTTCAGCCGAACGATCCCGCTTTTGCATAGATCCAGGGCTTCCTGGTGGCGGCCCTGGAAGCTACGGATCATGGCAAGACCATTGCGGTTGAACACTGAATGCAAGTGGCGCTCGCCATCCGGTAAATCAGATTCCTCAATCGCCTCCAGGCCGCGATCAAGATACTCCTCACCCTTTGCAAAATCGCGAGGCTGACTATAGCGCGCATATAGCATCGCAATCATATAGAAAACCTGTCCGCGCCAGCTGGGATGGCCCTCCACCGCCTTCAGGCCTTCTTGCTCAGCTAGATGAAGGCCGCCTTTCGCGTCCTGCAGGCCAGAATAGCAGGCCAGCATTTTCATGATGATCGACCATCGCAAGTGCTCATTCTCCGGTTGATGTTCCGCGGCCAGAGACAAGATCCCCTCACTATAGCGAAGACCTTCTTCATAAAGGCCAAGGGGGTTACATATCTCCAGGGCCAGATATTTGTAATGGAGCACTTTTTCAGGGCGAGCCGCCAGCCGCCATAGCCTGATCAGTTGCGGCAGCTTTGCTTGCCTCTCAAGAAGGTCCTCACCTATCCGCTCCTCGAGGTCGCTCGCCATTTGCGCAGCCACGGCCCGATCCAATGGCACTGGCGGTTCGTCAAGCAGGCGGAGAGGCCTGACTGCAATTGGCTGAGATGAAAGGAATAACGTCCGGACTTTCTCCCCTTGACCACGCGCCACACATAGCAGCAGATGAAAACCTAGCCGTTCGCCTCTGCGTCGCATCAACTCTTTGAAAAAATAACTGGTCATCGGTCCTGAAAAATCGTAGCTATCGCAGGCAATGACCCACTGACTCTGGTTGCTGGTTGCACTCTTCCAATTATCAAGCAGGTCGATTAGTCCGTGCACAATACGGAATGCACGGTCGGCAGCATAGTTACGCGACCTTTCGCTGGGTGGGGCAAGGTCAGTAAGGCTTGGATTCCGTACGCTCAACTGTCGTCTTAATTGGGGGAGTACCTGCACCAATTCAAAAACATGCTGCTCTACCAGATCGGGCCTTTGCGCTTGGATTTCCGGAAGAAGGTCGGAAAAGAATTCGTTGACTCCCGCCCACGGGCCGCCTAAATCAAAATCACAATCCAAATAGAACGTGCGTTCGCGTGACTTAGCGAGCTCTTGCAAATGATTCTCAAGCCAGTGCCGGCGATTTGCACCAGCCGCAGCTTCCACAATCAGCACGCGCTCCAAGCCGTGATTCACGGAAAGCTGATCCTCAAAACAGTGCGAGGCTGCCATTTGCTTACGTCCTTTCACCTCGTATTAGACTGCGAATCCATAGCGTCAATCCAAGGCTTACTGGCATTAGAAAGTAGAACGTGAACATGATAGCGTCGATAAAATTGCCGGGGTTGGCGGAGTAACCAGCTCTTACAGCACTGGCAAGGCTAACTGAATAACGGATGAACAACGGTATGGTCACTACGGAGAGAAGATATAGGGCTACGACTCTGCCGAGTACCCACACCGCAGCATACACACGGATCACCTTCCGTTCGGAAGCAGGTATCCCTGCCTGGTTCACCCTGCGGATCCAGGGTACTACGCGAGCCAACAGATTGCGCAGAAAGCCCTCGGTATCGCTGAGTAGACTCCTGCAATTGAACAAACTGGCGATCACATAATAGAAATCGGTACGAATAAACAGAAGGCATTGCCAAATAATGCGCATCACGTAAGTGAAGGATAAGGCGCGTACTACCTGTAAAACGAGCGCAGGCAGAGCCAACCAGTGGCGACTTTGCGCGAAGACAACCAGAAAAAGCAGAGCGCCAGAAACCGCATCTATGATGGCGCCGGCAAATAACGGCAGATAACGCTGACGCTTGGGAACAGCCCACAGCCCCGTAAGATCGGTTTCCGCGACAACATGCCACAACCGGTGGCTGATTCCCATGCGTGAGTTGATTCCTAGGGCGCGGGCTGCAATCAGATGTCCAAGCTCATGTATGAACACTGCGGCATAGCCTACGACAATGAGGATCATCCAGATGAGCGTCCGATGGTCAGCAAAATAAAGATCGCGAGGCCGCGGAGTTATTGATGGATCGTGAATTATCAATGCGAGCGCCACCGCAATCAGTACAGCGCTACCAACCAACACTGTCCGGCTAAAGAGCAGCTGCGCAAACGACTGAGAAATGTTCGTAAAGTGGTAGCGAACCTTTCGCGGCGGCTCCAGGCCGGTACGGGCAACGCCACTGATCCCGCTTTCATTGCTACCCGAGGCCAACGTAACGATCCCCTTGGCTTCCATAAAGCCGAGGAACTCATCCAGATCAGGCAGTTCACCGTGCCTTTTTTGATAGAGATCTGCGACCTGTCCAACACACTTACCATCGGCAAGGTCCTCTAACAATTCAACAGCTTCTGGCGGCACTGCCAAGAAAACCCCGGTTTCAGCGCGCCCAATAATTATGTCTATTCCTTCCTGTTGCTGCGTGAAGGGCTCAACATTTACTATGGTGTCTCGCGTATATATAGGCATTGTCATATCAGGTACTGGGAACCGCCCGGGCGGTTCCCAGCATGAATGCGGGCGTCATGGATTTTAGCCAGACTGAGAACTGCCCTGTTCTCTGGTCTGCCGCTCAACTCATCTACCGTAGAGCTCCCATGAAAATGACATTCCGCTGGCTGCTCCGCAGTAGACTATAGTGCTTATGCGGCGCAAGGAATGTAACCTGCTGCAGTTGTCTTCAAGGTTTCTACTTCACGAATAACGATTTTCTTCATGGGACTTTCCTCCTTTCTTTATGTAGTTACGACAGCCTTTCTATGCCTACCATTTACTTAAGCATGCATAAGCTTGCAAAAGTTGATGAGCGTTATAAATGTAAGTAGGACAGATTGCGAATATTGTTCCCATGTAATTCACAAACTATATCCCTGAGATATTTACGAGGCTATAGTTTGTGCAGTTAAATTTTTGCTTATAGTCTATTTTGGGAAAGCGTTTCAATATGGAAATGAACTATTAGAATATTAGAGCCGTCAGATTAACAATCAAATGAGTTAACCTTAGCCGCTGTCGGTCGCCAAAATTGTGGTCTGCTGTAATTTCAACAGTTTCCACGAGCGAGCGTGTCACGTCGTCTGCTATTCGCGTTGAATGGCAGACCGTGACGACACGATCTAAGAACTTAAGATTCTCGTCCAGCCCACCGATCTGAACTCCGAACTCTGCTGAGGATTTCGCTTCATCACTACCTAACCACGCAAGATCTTGATCGAATTCTTCCTCATGTTGCAAGAGATGTGTAGCAAGCTCCCGGATGCGGTCTCCCCATGCCCGTATGGTCAATTTATTCGAACGGGTCATGCCGCCTCGCCCTCATAGAATTTGAGCAGACCACCAAGTCGCTCTCGGCATCGCACTCTTTCTCGCCGCTGAGTTGGCCGGCTTAGCTCCGGAAAAAGCAGTAAGTTCTCCTTGCCTTGATGATTCCGTTCCCTGTGATAATGCAACTCGTAGTGGTACAGCGCTCGTTTCAGCGAACGCTCGCCAAACAGAATCAGCTTCGAAAGACATTCCTCTTTGACCGACCTAACCCATCGCTCGGCAAATGCATTCAGATTCGGACTTTTGGGTGGCAGAGCAACAACCTTGATCTTTTCCGCCGCAACCAACTCACGAAACGATGCGCAATACTTGCTATCGCGATCATGAAGCAAATATTGGCAATTGGTTAGAAATCCAGTTCCTTCCATCGTCACGTTACGTGCCATTTGCTCCATCCACTCCTGATCGGGATGACGCGTGACACCCGCCAGATAAATTCGCCTGCTCTCCAGATGCAGGAAAAACAGCACATAGTATGTCTTCAATCCCTTGAGCGTAAGCACTTCCACCGTGAAGAAGTCTGTTCCAACAATCACTGCCATGTGCGCGCGAATGAAGTCCTTCCAACTCGTGGTCTGTTTTCGCTTCGGAGCTGGCGGAATGTCATGGTGTCTGAGGATGTTACCCACTGTTTGATCTGAGAGCTCATAACCCAGATTGGTCATTGCTCCCTTAATTCGATCATCACCCCAACTCGGATTCTCCCTAGCTATTCGCACCACCAGACGCTCAATTTCCTCAGTCACGGGAGGGCGGCCCAGGGCTCTCCGGAACTTGGATCCATCGAATTTCTTCGCGATCAGTTCTCGATACCAGCGCAACAGCGTATCTGGTTTGGCAGCTGCTGCAACATCGGCCAGTGCTTTCCGCCCCAACCGATGAGCGATTTCGGCTAATGTTGTCTTTTCCGAGCTGGAGAGCAGCAACCTGCCTTTGATCTTTGCTTTAAGGATGCGGTTTTCTGCCGCCAAATATTCGTTCCTGAGTAACAGTTCCTGGTCCACTGTTCCTGTGATGTATGCCAACATACGCGCCCAGATCATTTGTCGTCCTACCTGTTCCGTGGAACTGGATTCTACGTGCTGTTGGCGTTCACAAGAAGGGTGTAAAAGGTGGGAGACTAACCTGCCTTAAATTGTTGCCGGTCCTCGACTTCCAGCCGACGCGGATGAGTATTTTGACCACACGCCAACAAGCAGCCCTGCGTAACGATGTGCCGGCAGTAGGCCGGGTGCTCCGGCGCGCGCGAGAACACCGGGGCCTTAAATTAAGGGAAGTTGAACGGCGCATCGGAAGGTCGAGCGCGTACTTGTCACAGGTCGAGCGTGGGCTTATTCGACAGCCGGATCCTGCGGTCCTGTTGGAACTGGCTGACCTTTATAAGCTCGACTTCATGACGCTGGCGAATTGGGCTGGCTGGACGGGCGAGCTAGAGGGCGCTGCAGATAGCCGTAATTCTGGATCGTTTCTAGTACGCCGCGTCTTGGAACTTGACGACCGACAGCGCGCGGAGATTCTCAGTTACATTGAGAAGCTACTTCACGAACGGCGCACCTAACTTAGAGAATGAACCTTCAAAAACCGCCAGCCTTTGCTTGTCGAACGAACTCGGCGGCGGCCACATTCATCCGCTCCTCTTCGGAGCGCCGTAACAATTTGTAAATCCAGTCAAAGATCATGGGGGCTGTGGAGCGTCGGCTGAAGATCGCATTCTGTAATTGCCGCGAACGAACGGATAACTCTTCGTCTGATAGTTGCTTTTCGATGGCCGCCGTCCAAAGCATGCTGCTCTTCTCTCTCAGCAGATCTGAGGTGTCTGCGGCTTCGCCTTGCTCCTGAAATTGCCGGATGCCCCAAAGGAACATCGGGAAGATCGGCGCTAGTACGCCGACCGTGAGCTGCTCTAGCGATGCGCCGTTGCGGAAACCAATAAAAGCAACGGTCGCGCCGAGGATCAACAAAATGCAGGCAAGCCAGGTTCGATACCGTCGCCGAAGTGCGGCATCCCACCGAAGGTTTGTTCGTTGGCAGACGATTCTGCCGAGAGACAGCGGTAAGTCGACAACGGCCGTCGGATACCAATCCTTCAACTGGGGGTCTTCTTTTCCGCCACGATACGCTGAGGACGCGGCGTGTATGTCTTCTTCGTCCGGACGATATCCCACTCCAATATCATCCCAGCCAAGGTTCAGCACATTTGCAGTCAAATAGCTCTTGAATTTTGGCTGCGACTGTTCTCATCTTCTTCTGCAAAGGCTCAAGAACTGCGATGTCGAGAACCGAAATTGCAATCCCGTAGAACGCCAAGCCTCCCTTCAACGAAGGCCAGAATAGCTCTGCGATGGCTCCAGCGACCGGAAAGGCGACGGTTAGAACAGCTTGCAGCCCCATGACAATCTTCGCTTTGCCATAAAGATAGCGTTGTGCCCGCAGCTTTTTTATTTCCTCCGGAGCGTTCTGCCGTGTGGTGATTGTGTCTGCCATATTCAACCGTAATTCTTGAAAATGCTGTCAAATCTTCCTATTTTTGCGAGGGCTACACCGAGTCCTTTCCAAACCACCGCGGAATCCAGGTCGTTTATCGACTTAAGCGTAATTCGGCTGTGGGAAATGTCAATTCTAGACGATCAGGCTTTGGGAGAGTTGCCTTGTTGATATCTGAGGCTTTCGCAGCCTCAATTTCGCCTACACCGCTGAGGGCGGGAGACCAGAAATCGCTTGTATCTGATTGAAATAATTGGTCGGGGAGAGAGGATTTGAACCTCCGACCCCCTGGTCCCGAACCAGGTGCTCTACCAGGCTGAGCCACTCCCCGACAAAAGAAACCACCCCAGACGGGCGGCATCGGTAGAAACTTATTATAACAGAGTGACATGCATCCCGAACGAGCTGAGTTGAGAGCTTTTGATTAGGCGCTGCGTACAGCAATCGCCTTGAATTGCAGGCGGACCTCGGTTCCCAGCCAAAACTTGAGGGTGAGCATCTTGCAGTCACGGACGAGCAATGTTGCCACACGGTCATGGCCGATTGTTCATCGACAGCAGGTATTCACCTGATTGTGGCCCATGGGCCGCCAGCCAACAATCACAGTTCCCTCTTCGTCTTTTATGCTTTCACTTGAACTATGTGAACGAGCCGCGCCAGCGGAAACCGCGACTGATCCGGGGTTAACAGTTTCTGAAACTCCCGTTGCCGGATCGGCGAGTGCGCTTGCGTCCGGAGTCGAAACGGGTGCGATTGACTCAGGAAAGAGTACGGCCGCTTCGCCTGTCGGTCGCGCGCATCGGTTCAAATATCTGTCGACGCGTCGTCTGATTGTTCTGGCCTGCATTGTTCTGTGCATGCGAATCTTCGTAGGTGAGGCTTCCGTCGTTCCTACTGCTTCCATGGAAGGCACTATCCTTGTAGGCGACCACCTTTTTATGGACAAGCTGCTTTACGGACCCGAGATTCCTCTCGTCCATTGGCGTCTGCCCGTGATCAAAACAATTCACCGTGGAGACATCATCGTCTTCCGGTATCCCAAAGATCCGTCGGAAACTTTTCTTAAGCGTGTGGCCGCCGTCGGCGGTGACAGTCTGGAGATCCGGAACGGTGTGCTTTACGTAAACTTGCTACCGGTGTCGGAGCCTTACGCGGTACACAACACGCTGGTACACAGCCCGCACGAGAGTTGGGGGCCGACCCTTGTACCCGAAGGCAGGCTGTTCGTGATGGGAGACAATCGTGACAATTCCAGCGACAGCCGTGACTGGGGATTTGTTCCCGTCGACAACGTAATCGGCGAACCGATGTTTGTCTATTGGTCGTATGACGCGCCAACGTCACGCTGGCTCGATGAAAATCTAGGACACAAAATTTCCTTTTACGCTTCCATTGCAGGTAATTTCTTTTCCCACACACGCTGGCACCGCACGGGAACACTTCTTTAAAGGTTACCGCCCCTGTTGCTTCTAAAAAGCGGCTATGCTTTTGCTCTCACCAAATCTTCTGCTTCTTTTTGCACTGCCGGCTCGGAACCAAAAGCAGTAATCCAGTGTACGTCCGGCTCACGGCGAAACCAGGTCAACTGCCGTTTGGCAAAATTTCTGTGTCCCTGCTGCGCCGCCACAATCGCCTGTTCCAGTGAGAGCTCTCCGCGCAGATGCTGCATGGCTTGTTTGTAACCAAGGGAGGTCAGGGGCCACAGAGAAGGACCGTACTTCCTGGCAATCGTCTCAGCCTCTTCCACCAAACCAGCAGAAAACATTTCGCAGGCACGATGGTTGATGCGCTCGTACAGCGCTGCGCGATCCGGGTTCAAGCCGATGCGAAGAATTGTGAAGCCCTCAAGCGCGTCCCGGCCTTGTTGCCAAAGTCCGGTCATAGGCGCCCGCGCGCTGATGCTGACTTCCAATGCGCGTATCATTTTGGGCGTATCGTTGGCGTGGATGGCTTGCGCGGCAACTGGGTCCAGGCGGCGCAGAAGTTTGTGCAGATAAGTAGAGCCGCGTTCCGCGGCTCGATCACGCAATCGGGTACGCAATTCTGCCGAACGCGCCGGCCCCGCGAACAGACCTTCCAGCAGTGCACGCAGGTAAAGACCGGAGCCACCAACAACGATCGGCAGATGACCGCGAGAAGTAATGTCACGAAGCGCCTGTCTCGCCAGCCGTGAATAGTCCCCTGACGTTATCAATTCGTCCGGCGCAGCAATGTCAATCATATGATGTGGAATCCGCTGATGGTCGGCCAGCGAGGGTTTGGCGGTACCTATTTCAAACTCACGATAGACAGCTACAGAATCGCAACTGACAATTTCGCCCTGCAAGCGCTCGGCAAGATGCAATGAGAGCGAAGTCTTGCCGCTGGCTGTAGGACCAAGAATTACCACGAGCAAAGGCATGCTCATGCCCCACTCCAGACCCGCCGCAGCAGGACGAACAAAAGTATCAGCAGGGCCAACAATGCCAAGCCCAAGGCTTGCTGTCTTTGAGCATCCATTCATCACATTGTAGCTAGGGTGAGCAAATGAGAGCATATAGAGATCACTCAGAGTTGAAGTTGAAAATGCTAAACTCTAGCGCGGCAGCTGATGCTGGCAGCTACAAACGTATCCATGGGAACGGTTGCAAAATATAAATTCGATGACTTTGAAGCTGACCTCCGCGCCGCGGAGCTGCGCCGGGCCGGAACGCGTCTAAAGCTGCAGTTGCAGCCCTTTCAGGTCCTGGTGGCGCTGTTGGAACGTCCGAAAGAAGTGGTCACGCGTGAGCAGCTGCGACAGCGCCTGTGGCCGGAAGATACCTTCGTCGACTTTGACCACGGCCTGAATACAGCCATGGTCAAACTGCGTGACGTGTTGGGTGATTCCGCCAGCCATCCGAAATTCATTGAGACAATCGCCAAGCGCGGCTACCGTTTCCTTGGAAGCGCGGAGGTTGTACTTGATCAGCCCATGGCCGCGCCTGAGCAAGCACTGGCGATTGTTGAAGCCTCCCAACCAAGCCCGTCACTGCTCGACGGACAAGCGGCTATCACTCCGCCTGAACATGATTCAGGCCTTCCCCGCGCCAGCAGAACCACGGCCCGCCTGCTGTTTACGCTGACGCAGATCATGTATCTCATCTTCTATCTGTCTGCGCTCTTCCGCTGGGAGAACACTTATCAGGCCTCATTCATGGCCTGGCGAGGAGCAGGAACGGTGGCTTTCGTCGTTTATCTGGCAACTTCGCTGGTAGGCCTGGCCGTGCGTTTGTATCTGATCTCTGCTACGGCCATGGACTATCATCTGCTTGGCAGCAAGTACCGCATTCTTACTCCCGCTCTTTTTGTGCTGGATATGATCTGGGCCATCGCGCCGCTTCTTATTGCTGACCGCATCGGACTGGGCTTTGCCCTGGGCGCATGCGCCGCGCTGATTTATATGCCGTTCGCGCAGCGCACCCTCATGAAAATGATGCAGCGCGGCCGGTAACGCCTTGTTCGTTATTCCAGATCGTTCTTGTCCGGGTTGTAGTAGAAGCGCGCCCTGATCTGCAGATAGTCGCCGGCAAATACGGCAGGCAAATTGGGCAATGGAATCGCATCGGTAATGGCGCCCCAGGCGGCGCGGTCCAGCGCAACATCGCCCGAGCTTGAGATCAGCTTCATGCCCATAACTTTGCCGTCTTTGGTAATGGCAAACTCAATTACCACAACTCCCTTCCTCATGATCGGCGGCATAGCGGACTCCGGAATTAACGGGTCCCAGTGGGTTTGCACGGTATAGCGCAGGCGCTTCATATATGGACCAAAGTCCACGCCCATGGTGTCACTCAGGATTTCCAGTCCGCCCTTTGCGTCAACCCTGGGACGCGCGGCGCTGCCATACTCTCCCCCGCCAAACTCTACAGTTGGACTGCCGTGCCCACTGGCCACGGCGTGAATTGCATCATTCACAGAAGAGCCAGCAGAGGAAATTGCAAACGGTGATTTCTTGGGAGCTGCGGGGACTGGCGTTTCTAGTTGCGCAACTTTAGGCGGCTGCTGTTGCGCTTCTGAAACAGGAGCAGTACCCTGCGTAGTTGTTGGGTTCTCCTGCATGGCCTGCTGGCCTGCGGGCGGCGGTGTTGAGGCTTTGGGCGGTCCAGGCTTGCGCGCGTCAAGCAGTTTGCGCAACGCCTCTTTGTCCACAGCCGGAGTTCGCGTTTGCGCGATGCGGTCTTTATCGGAAATCACATCAGTTTTGGGCGGCTGCTTTACTTTGAGCTGGTCGTCCGGCAATGACAAAAAAGTGGTTTGCTGTTTCTCTTTGATGGGAACAATGACGGGCTGATTGCCCGTCCACTTGGGACCAAGCAAAAGCAGGGCAATCACGATGCCGTGGACCACCAGGGAGAGCCATGCAGCCTCCCGACGGCGATATGTAGTGATGTCGTCTTGCAGATCGGCGACCAGCAAATGCAAGTCTGCTTCGGTGATCTTCACCGGAGGCCCCACCGCACGACGCTGGCTTTCTGCCGGACGCTTTTGTTCTTCCATTACCGGAATAAACCACCACCAGCCTTCACAGGCACTGTTGCATCCTTGGTTACTATTCTCTCACTAGAACGGTGCCTATGAGATGTCCTTGCGGGCGCTGGGGATGAAAAAGAACGATTTTCTAGTAGAAATGACTCATTACCAAGGGAGCAAATTTCAGGCCTTAACACTTGTTTACAGGTCATCCGCACCTTTACAAGGATTTTACAGCGCGTGCAGCTGCGCTCGGCGCGCATGGTCCTCAATGGCAGAAAGAATGCTAAGCGCCGCAGCCAGCGCGCGGCGACCGTCCTCCAGCGAAACCACCGGCTTGCTGCGGTGACGAACTGCATGCAAGAACGATTTCAGTTCAGCCCGCAAAGGCTCTTCCGCTTCCACCTTTGGCTTGTTCAGCGTCACACCTGGAATCGGAAGAGTGGAAGGCGTCTCGGCAAATGCCATCAGGCTGTGAAGAGAAAACTTTTCTTCCTGTGTAACGCGAATCTGAAAAACATCCTGGCGGCCGTAATCAATGGAGATATATTCCTTCGGCTGGAAAAAACGCAGCTTGCGCACGCGCTCCGTACTGATGCGGCTGGCCGTCAGGTTGGCGACGCAGCCGGACTCGAATTCCATGCGTACGTTGGCGATGTCCACTTTTTCCGTGACCACCGGCAAGCCAACCGCGCGTATTTCCTTCAATGGAGACTGAACGAACGAAAGCACTACATCAATATCGTGGATCATCAGGTCCAGCACCACGTCGACATCCAGGCTGCGCGGGCTGAAAACGCTGAGACGATGCACCTCAAAAAACATCGGGTGCGTAATCAGCGGCAGCGTTGCTCTCACTGCTGGATTGAATCTTTCCAGGTGGCCAACTTGCACAATGCGCTGGTTGGCATTCGCCAGGCTTATGAGCTCATCGGCTTCGTCCAGGGTTGAGGCCAATGGCTTTTCAATGAGCACATCAATGCCGGCAGCCATCAGCGCCGCAGCCACTGAACGGTGGTGGATTGTGGGCACAGCCACTGAGGCTGCGTCCACGCGGCCAAACAGCTCTTCCACGTTGGAAAATGCTAAGCAACCAAATTGGCTGGCTACGGCCTGGGCCTGCGCGGTGTCATTATCCACCACGGCCACCAGTTCCACGCCATGCTCCTGTTTCTGTAAGTCATGGTAAACGCGGGCGTGATTGCGGCCAAAGGAGCCTACACCAACGACCGCCACCCGAATTGGACTTTCGTCAGCCAAAGATTGATTTTCTCAGAGCCGGGGCAAAGCAGCAAAGGATATCATGAGCGCGCTGGGGGGAATACCGTATGGGACGCGCTTTTGGCTTTCTGAGTTTGATAGTCGTTGTGGCGGCCGGGGCCTACATTTATATGCGGCAAACACAGGGCGTGATGACCGCCGGCACTAGCAATCCCACCGCGACGGTGGATTTAATTGGTGTGAGAAACGATCTGCTGGCGATTGCTCAAGCGGAACGCAGCCACGCCGCTTCACAGGGGACCTTTGTCTCCATTGACGCGCTACGGTCACAAGGAGAACTTACCATGGAGCGGAACAATCGCGGCCCTTACAACTATACCGCCGAAATAAGCGATTCCTCATTCCGTGTCGTGGCCACTTACTCCGGTCCTGAAAGTTCCGGCATGCCAAAGACCATCAGCATTGACCAGACCATGCAGATCAGCCAGCAATAATGCCTATTCCCGCTGTTTGACTGTGCCTGCAATGAAGCGTTGATCGTTTTCTCCCCGAGCCATCCCATTTTCATGATGCCCGTTCGGTATTTTGCGGCTTGGCCACAATCTTCACGCCTCATATAAACTGCTCACGCAGGTTCACGGGGATGGCCAAGGATGAAATTTCACACCGAATACCTCACTTTCAACACCAAAAAGCACCGCGAATACATCCACATCACGCCACAGGTGGAAAAGATTGTCCAGACCAGCGGTGTAACCAACGGCATGGCACTGGTTTCAGCCATGCATATCACCGCCGGTGTTTATGTGAATGACGATGAACGAGGATTGATCCAGGACATCGACAAGTGGCTGGAACAACTGGCGCCATTCAATGAGGCCTACCTTCACCACCAGACCGGCGAGAACAATGGCGACTCACACCTGAAAGCGCTTTTGGTGCACCATCAGGTCATCCTGCCGGTAACAAACGGCAAGCTATTGCTGGGAACTTGGCAGCGAGTGTTTTACGCGGAGTTTGACGGCCAGAGGCAAAAGCGTGTGGTGGTTGCCGTGATGGGAGAATGAGAACGGAGCTTGCGTTCTGCCAAACCGGCGCGATGTAGCCGCGCTGGCGTAATCACCACAGCTCGTGCAATCTCTTAGTGGACCATTTTCCCGTGAACCAGGTCCTGTCCGTTGTTCTGCGGAGCAGCCGGCAACTTCAGCAACATTTCCGGACGGCCTTCAGAAAATAACAGTTCACCACCAATGGAATACACCAACTCCTGTATGCAGGAGAGTTCCTTGGCGATAATATTTTTCGCGTCCTGTATAGGGGCCGGGGAATCATCGTTTGCTTTCCACTTTAACTCAAGGAAACAACGGCCATCATTGAGCTGTGCTGAAATCGTCAGCACAAGCGGCCGCGTATTGCGCCCAATCAGCTTACTTAGAAACAAAACCATCAACTGGCGCAGTACAGGATTGCTGGTCACCTGGATCGAGGAATTCCACTGGCGATCCAGCGTGAGCAGCCCGGAATTAAGCAGCACGATGAAATCATTGAAGAGGTCGTTGAGCAATACATCCAGTGACGTCCATGGACCGCTGGGTACCGAACCCTCCCGCACAAGGGCCGAGATACTTTTCGCCAGTGAAATGGCCCGGTCTGCCTGCTGCTCAATGTTCCTGAGGTCCGCCTGCTGCGTGGGAACGGCGCCGCTGTGCATGCCCAATACTTCCAGGAAGCAACGCACGCTGGTCAAGGGCTGGGCCAGATCATGCGCCACCGAGTGAATCAGTGCCCGCAATGGCGTTTGTTGCACGCTGATGGAGTCGCTTGATCCTGTAAGAGTATTGGACTGATAAGTGTAATGGACGTCTGGATGCGTATCATCCGCATCCTTGTTGGCCCCCGGCATTCCTCCGGGCGATGGCGCGGGTCTGCCAATCCTGTATCCAGAGCCGCGGACGGTGTAGATCAGCTTGCCTTCATCGGAAAAGTCCACCTTTTTTCGCAGGTAGTTCACGTAGACGTCAACCAGGTTGCTGTCTGTTTCCGGCTGCAGACCCCAGGATTCACGCAGCAGGTTCTGGCGGCTGACCGTGTCTCCCGCGTGGCGCATCAGCAGGAATAGCAGGTCAAACTCCTTGGGGCTGAGCTTGATCTCCCGCTTGCCGCGGTGGACCTTGCGTGAAGCCGGGTCGAGCTCCAGATTTTCCACACGCAGCACACTGAGTAACGGGTCGGCCTTGCGACGCAACAAGGCGTTGGTCCGCGCTGCAAGCTCCTGAAATGAAAAAGGCTTGGTAATGTAATCGTCGGCGCCCAGGTTAAGTGATTGAATACGGTCAGAGACGCGATTGCGTGCGCTCAGCACCATCACCGGGGTCTCCAGGCCATCAGCGCGCAATTTTTCCAACAACTTCAATCCGTCCGTCTGGCCGAAATTCAAATCCAGGATGATCAGCTTATAGTTCTGCCGCTGCAGCTCGGAAATAACGCTATCTTCGTTGAGTGCGGTGTGCACGGAATAGCCTTCCGATTCCAGAGACTTGGATAAGAATGTTGCCAGGTGAAGATCGTCATCGGCGAGGAGTATCGACATGGCAATCTACCTCCTTCTATCTATGTGGGCCGCGATGGAAACTCTTAAGGCGCGCTTCCTCATCTAACCCGTTTCTTAAGCATCTACAAGAAAACTAATGGCTAGATGATGGTGATTCTAGAACATAAAAATACTCTATGCTCGACATTAGCGTAATTTTATGAAGCTAGACAGGTCGGCGTTGCAGATATTTTTCCCTGTCGGGCCACGCCCCGGACGCCGAGGCATTCAAAGCCCATGAAACCCTACTGTTATCATAGTGTTCACGGAATGCTTGTTAAGGTATGCGCGGCGGGCGCGCCCCGCAACCTGCAAAATCTTGATACGATAGTGAGTTTGGATCTTGGGAAAGGCGGCGCCTGCATTAATGGCAGCAAAAGTTTTCAAGAATTTCATCGGCGGCGAATGGGTTGAATCCCGCAGCGGCCAAACCTACGAAAACCTGAACCCTGCTGACACGCGCGACGTGATCGGTGTGTTTCAACGTTCTGACAAGCGGGATGTGGATGATGCGGTTTCCGCCGCGCGCCAGGCATTTGAACGCTGGCGGCTGGTGCCTGCTCCCAAACGCGCTGAGATCATCTACCGCGCAGGGGAGATACTGCTGGAACGCAAGGAAGAGTACGCTCGCCTGATGACACGCGAGATGGGTAAAGTGCTGAAAGAGACGCGCGGCGATGTGCAGGAAGCCGTGGACACCGCGTACTACATGGCCGGAGAGGGCCGGCGGCAGTTCGGCGCAACAGTCCCTTCAGAGCTCCCCAATAAATTTGCCATGGCGGTACGCATGCCGATTGGTGTATGCGGCATGATCGCTCCCTGGAATTTTCCCATGGCGATCCCCTCCTGGAAGCTCCTGCCGGCGCTGGTCTGCGGCAACACATGCGTGATCAAGCCTGCTGAAGACACGCCGCTTTCCACGCTGAACCTGTTGAAGGCACTGACTGACGCCGGCTTGCCTAAAGGCGTGGTCAACGTGGTGACAGGATTTGGCCCTGAGGTGGGCGCGCCGATAGCGGAGCATGCGAACGTGCAGGCAATTTCATTTACCGGCTCAAGCGAGGTCGGCCGCACCGTGGGTGTAACCGCGGCACAGAGTTTCAAACCGTGCTCGCTGGAGATGGGCGGCAAGAATGCCATCATTATTCTTGATGACGCTAATCTCGATCTCGCGCTCGATGGCGTTCTGTGGGGCGCTTTTGGCACCACAGGACAACGCTGCACCGCTGCCAGCCGAGTGATTGTGCAGAAAGGTGTTTACCGGCAGTTCGCTGACCGGCTGATCTATCGCGCTCAGCGCCTCAAGGTAGGCAACGGTCAGGACGAAAGCGTGGAGATGGGCCCGCAGATCAATGAACAGCAGGTGGCCACCACGGAGAAATACGTCCAGATTGGCAAGAATGAAGGCGCAAAGCTGGAAGCCGGCGGCAAGGCGCTGAATACTCCTGACCACGTTTATGGATGGTTCTTTGAGCCGACCATCTTCACTGACGTGAATGAAAAGATGCGCATTGCCCAGGAAGAAATCTTTGGCCCTGTGCTCAGCCTGATTCCGGTTGACTCGTTTGATCAGGCGATTGAGATCGCCAACGGCGTAACCTACGGGTTATCGTCGTCTGTTTACACGCGCGACGTGAATAAAGCTTTCCGTGCAATGCGCGATATTTACGCCGGAATTACATATGTAAACGCGCCCACGATCGGGGCGGAGGTCCATCTGCCTTTCGGAGGTACCAAGTCAACGGGGAATGGACACCGCGAGGGCGGGCTGGGCGCAATCGATTTCTACACCCAATGGAAATCCATTTACGTTGATTACTCTGACCGGCTGCAGCGCGCCCAGATCGATACCGAATAACGGCGGGCTTTGGGAGCCAGTCAGGTAAAGCATGCTGCCTGCCACCGGATTTCGCAACGCGCAGTCCAGCTTATAATGAGTCGCAGGACTCGGGCGGAGTAGTAAAGAGACGCGCGAGCAGTGCTTGTGTCCGAAAAGAAACCGGATAAGAATAATCGTTCGCTTCCCCTGACGCAGCGGCGCGCTCTGCTGATCCCGCTCGCCCTGGGCATCGTCTTACTCTTCGGCGTGGTCTTTGCCCAGCAGGCATTCAATTTGAAGCAGCTGCGGCCGGATTCTGCTGGACAGACACTTGGCTTGGTGGCGCTTTCCGCCCTGGTTTTCCTGCTGCTGGTTGTTCTCACCTTTGTTCTGTTTCGTAATCTGCTCAAGCTCTATGCTGAACGCCGGCTCGGCGTGCTCGGCTCGCGCTTTCGTACACGCATGCTGATTGGTGCTCTGGTGCTCTCTTTCGCGCCGGCAATCGTGATGTTTATGTTCTCTTACGGGCTGATGAACCGGTCCATTGACAAATGGTTCTCTAGCCCCGTCAACGCGCTGCACCAGGGCTCCGGGCGCGTGGCTTCGCTGCTCTCCACCTCACAGGGAGACAGCGCGCGCCACACGGCCATGGATATTGCGGAGTCTCCTGAGATCCAGCACGCCTTTGAAACAGCAAGCTACGCTGGGGTTCTGCACGAATTTCGCCGCCACCAGCACACGCTGCAAAACGGTTTTGCCGTGGCGATCCGTGAAGGCGACGCTGTAGCTAGCTGGAACTTGCCGCGGCCATGGGCGCTATTGCGCCAGACCATTCCCGAGCCAAAGAGCCTGCAGAGCGCTCCACAAAAATGGGTCTACCAGAACACGGAATACCTGGTGGCCACGGCACCGGCCGGAAATTCGGGGGCAATCCTGATTGGTTTGCCTTTGCCAAAGGATTTCTCGCCGGCGCTGGAGCAGATCAACCAGGACCAGCATGATTATGAAACCCTGGGCCACGAGGCGAAGCGCATTCGCGGTCTGTACATGTTGCTGCTTACGCTGCTGACCGTGCTGGTGCTTTTTGTGGCTACTTGGTCGTCTCTCTTCGTCGCCAAGCTTGTAACGCGTCCGGTAGAGGCCCTGGCCGAGGCCACGCGGGAAATTTCCATTGGACATCTGGGACACCGGGTTGAGGTTTCCGCAGCCGATGAACTGGGCGAACTGGTTTCATCATTCAACGATATGGCCGCCGACCTGGAATCAAGCCGCGAAAAGATTGACCAGTCCGCGCGCGCCCTTACGGAGTCAAATACGGAGCTGGAGCAGCGGCGCCGGCACATCGAAACCATCCTGGAGAACATTCCTACGGGCGTGCTCTCACTGGATCCGGAGCGGCGCGTAACTCACAGCAACGTGGCCTTTGGACGAATGTTCTGGCCCAACGGTGGCGCGCCGATGATCGGCTCAACATTGCGGGAAGTCTTCAGCGCGGAAACAGCATCTGACCTGGAACACCTGCTGCGCCGCGCCGATCGCATGTCTGTGACCGCGGGACAATTTGAGATCCCGGTGGAAAAAGACAAACTCAACGTGAGCGTAACGGTTTCCTCAGTGCAGCACGGAAAGCAGCGGCTGGGCTATGTGGTTGTGTTTGAAGACTATAGCGAACTGCTGAAGGCACAGCGCGAAGCGGCTTGGCGTGAGGTAGCGCGACGCGTGGCCCATGAGATCAAGAACCCACTCACGCCCATTGCACTGTCCGCCGAACGCATACGGCGGCACCTGGAGCGCGGCACTGTGCCGGATGAGACTTCGCTTGCCGTGATCCATGGCTGTTCAGAAACCATTACTGAAGCGGTGCAGACCGTGCGCTCCCTGGTGGACGAGTTCTCTTCCCTGGCACGATTCCCGGCGGCCCAGCCGAGGCCCGCAGACATCAATGAAATCGTGGAAGGAACGCTGGCTATGTTCAATGGAAGGCTGGACGGTATCCTGGTGGAGAAGCAGCTTGATTCACATCTGCCGCTGGCCATGGCCGATCCTGAGGCGATCAAGCGCGCGCTGGCCAACTTGATCGACAACGCCGCAGAGGCCATGCAGGACTCACGAGTCCGCGAAATACATATCACCACAGCTCTGCTGGAAGGACGCGATGGGCTGGAGATCATGATTGCCGATACAGGCCATGGCATCAACCGCGAGGTGAAAGAAAAGCTTTTTCTGCCCTATTTCTCCACCAAAAAGCGCGGTACCGGCCTTGGTCTTGCGATTGTACGGCGCATTATTGAAGACCATCACGGCACGATTCGTGTGGAAGAAAACAAACCGGCAGGCGCAAAGTTTTTAGTGGAGCTGCCGCTGGCGGGCGAGATGGCCACAACGGAGTCGCAGAGTGCATAGCGTTCTGGTAGTGGATGATGAAAAAGATATCCGGGAGTCACTGCGTGGCGTCCTGGAAGATGAAGGATATAAGGTCCTGCTGGCGGAGAGCGGCGAAACCTGCCTGGAGCAGTTGAAGAAGCGCTCCTGTGAAGTGGTGCTACTGGATATATGGCTGCCCGGCATGGACGGACTTGAAACTCTGGAGCGAATCCGGCAGACGGAAGATCCTCCAGAAGTGATCATTATCTCCGGTCATGGGACTATTGAGACCGCCGTCCGCGCCACCAAGCTTGGTGCGTTTGACTTTCTGGAAAAGCCCCTCTCGCTGGATAAGACGCTGATCGTGTTGAAAAACGCGGTGGAAGCGCACCGCCTTCGCCTGGAAAACGCGGAATTCAAAAAGCAGTTTCAAGCCAAGAGCGTGATCGTGGGCGAAAGCATCCCCATGAAGGCCTTGCGGCATGAGATCGCCGTGATGGCGCCAACGAATGGACGGGTCCTTATTTATGGAGAATCAGGGACGGGCAAGGAGCTGGTTGCGCACGCGATCCATGCGCACAGCCTGCGAAAGGACAACCTGTTTGTAGAAGTGAACTGTGCCGCCATCCCAGAAGACTGGATTGAAAGCGAACTTTTTGGCCACCGCAAGGGCGCGCTGCCGGGCGCGGCGAGCGACAAAGAAGGAAAATTCGAAAAGGCGAGCGAAGGCACCTTGTTTCTGGATGAGGTTGGCGACATGAGCCTGAAGACCCAGTCCAAAGTACTGCGCACGCTCGACGAGCAAACGTTCACCCCGGTTGGCGACGATGAGCCGGTCAAGGTTGACGTGCGCGTGATCGCAGCAACAAACAAAGATCTGGAAGAAGAGATTTCCAAAGGCAACTTTCGAGAAGACCTTTTTTATCGCCTGAACGTGATCCCGTTTTATGTGCCTCCGCTGCGCGAGCGCAAAGAAGACATCCCGCTCCTTTCGCGGCATTTTTTGAAAGAGTTTTCCGCCGCATACAGCCGGCGCTCCCGTGAAATTACAGACGACGCGATTGATACCCTGGCTCGCTACTCCTGGCCGGGTAACGTGCGCGAGTTGCGTAACGTGATTGAACGCCTGGTCATCATGAACCCTACGGCACAGAAGATCGAACGTAAACACCTGCCGCCGCTGATTCATCGCGAGGGAGGCCGCGCCACTGCCGGATTTTCCACGCTGCACCAGGCCCGTGCCGCATATGAGCGAGACTATATTCTCAAAAAACTGGATGAGAACCACGGCAACGTTACCCGCGCCGCGGAGGTCCTTGGACTGGAGCGCAGCCATCTGTATCGCAAAATGAAGACGCTGGGGATTGCAGTGAAGGAGTAAACAATTAGCAAATGACGATTAGCGTGTGACGCGAATGGCCAAAGCGGCATATCTCACTTCAAAATTCCTTACAATGATTAGATAAATGAATATTGAGATTCAATGGCCGGGAAGGAAACGGATTTTGCTCAGACAAAAACTCTGCTTGTTGTTATTGATTGCTGCTCTGTTGGCGATGCCATTGCGGAACGCTGCGCAAAGCAAGCCGCAGCAGTCCGCCATCACGATCCATGTTTCCAAGTCAGGATTGTTCTCCGGTTTTGCGCACAATCACATTGTGGTGGCGCCAATCAATCACGCAACCGTCGACCCCGCACATCTGTCCGCGGAAATCACCGTCGTGTCCAAAGAGATGAAGGTCACCGATCCGGAAGTTTCAGAGAAAGACCGCGCTGAGATCCAAAGCACCATGCTTGGCCCAAAGGTGCTTGATCACGAGAAATATCCGGAGATACATTTCAAGTCTTCGCATATCGAGCAAACCAGCCCTCAGCATTATCGCGTTGCGGGAACCCTGGAACTGCATGGCACGAAACGGGAAATCACGCTGGAAGTCACGGGCGGGGCTGAACATTATCACGGTGCGACAAAACTGAAGCAGTCTGACTTTGGCATCAAGCCAATTTCACTGGGTGGCGGGTCCATAAAAGTAAAAGACGAGCTGGAACTGGAATTTGATGTTTACACGACCGAGCCAGCCCGGGATGTACGCTAAAAACTACCCGCTGAAATAACGCCAGATGAACAGATGTTGTAACCAAATGGTGTGCGATGCATCTTATGGCCATGGGACGTTTCGTTGCGCTCGCAATTTTCCTGTTCACAGCTATCTATCTGTCCGTTGTGTTCGCCAAGCCTCCTGCGCCCGCTGGCTCCCACAAAGCCGTGGTGGTGGAGCTATTTACCTCTGAAGGCTGCTCCAGTTGTCCGCCCGCCGATGAGTTGCTGGGCCATTTACGCCAGGACTTGGCCGCCAGGAACATACAGGTCATTCCTCTGGGGTTCCATGTTGATTACTGGAATTCTCTGGGATGGAAGGACCGGTTCTCAGCAGCTGAATTCAGCCAGCGGCAAGAGCAATATGCGCATAGCCTGCGCGTGGATGGCCCCTATACCCCGCAAATGGTGGTGGATGGCCAACTTGAGTTTGTCGGCAATAATGCCGGACAGGCGCAGCGCGCCATCAACCAAGCCGCAAGCCAGCCGGAAATAGTAGAAGTAAAGATCAGCGTGGCAGACGCGGACCAATTGATAGTCCAGGTTAAAGCTCCTGCTTCAGCCAATGACGCGAATGTGATGCTGGCGATTACAGAAGACAATCTCACCACTAAGGTTGGCTCGGGAGAAAATGGTGGCCGCACGCTGCATCACACCGCAGTGGTCCGCGAGCTACGACAGATTGCGCGGCTCCATGATGGCGGCTTTGAAGCGAACGTGCCGTTCAAAGTAGAGAAAGAATGGAAGCGCGAAGATCTGCGCGCGACGGTCTTTGTTCAGCAGGGGCCCAGCGGGAAGATCCAGGGCGCGGCTTCAGTTGCCCTGATGGTTCATCCGCGCTGAGGTGCGGTTCAGCTTTGCCAGTTCCTCAAGGAACAGCGGGTTGTTGGGAAACTGCTGATGCAGGTCTTCCAGCTTCTTACGGGCTTCGGCGGGATTGTTGCGGCGTACATCCTCAAAAGCCACTAAAATCCGGGCAAACGGAGCCAGATAGCGGGCATGTTCAGCGGCCATGGCAAGTTCTTTCATGCCTTCCTGTTCGTCTCCTTTGATACCACCCAGACGCAACATCCACCGCACAGGAGCTGATTTGCGGCCAACAATGTATTTGCCCATGCCAGTCGCAACGTACGCATCATAGGAATCGGGAGACTGTGCCAGCAGCTTTTCTGAGTACCCTGTTGCCGCCTTGATATAGGAAATGGCCTTGAGGTCTCGCTTGGTGAAGATGCCCAGATCGTCACCGTGAAGCCCATTGCTGAGTGAGAGCGCCAGCAACGCACGTGGATCATTCGCATCATGACTCAGGCGGTCCTGTGCCAGCTTTTCCGCACGGTCCAGGGCGCCATCAAAAATCTTCTTGTTCGCCGGCTCCCAGGCATAGGAATCGCGGGCGTTGAAACCATCGTCAGTGGTAAATACTTCGCTGCGGAGGGCGTGTAAACGGCTGAGTTCACCGAAAAATGCCACCCATGCCTGCGCCACATAAGGCAACGGATCATCCTGAGCAACAGCTTTGGCTTCATCGGCCGCCTTGAAGGCATCCTGGAACTTGAGATCAAACATGGCGCGATAGGACTGGGCCAATTTTTCGTCCACTGAGGGCGCCTTGTAGGCCACTTGCTGGACCTGCCCCGGGGCGCGGGAAATAAGCGTCAGCAGGGCAAGGATCAACAAAGCGACAGTCTTTTGGCGGTTTCCGATTTCCAACATTCTCTCCCAGTCTTTCAGGGTATCGGCATGCTAACAGGTCGCGTTAGGTTTGCCGATGTACGAAAGGGTATGTCCCTCATCGCCCCATCCATGGCCTGCGGGCAGCTATTCTTGGCGGGGCTCAAACTACCGGAAACTTCTATTGTAAATGAGAGCTGAAAGAAAACACCCCGTTAGTGCTGCCCTAGTCCCACCGATGGACGGTTCAGCTTGGCAATTTCCTGGGAAAACAGGGGATTATTGGGGAAATGTTCACGCAGCCACTCGAGTTTCTTGCGGGCTTCTTTAGGGTTCTTGCGGCGCAGATCGTCAAATGCCAGCAGAATGCGGGCAAAAGGCGCAAGAAAGCGGCCGTGATCAGCCACCAGGGCCAACTCTTTCACGCCCTGTTCCTGGTCTCCCTTGAATCCACCCAGGCGCAGCATCCAGCGGACCGGCGCGGCTTTGCCGCCAATAATGTATTTGCCCATCCCGGTGGCAATGTAGGCGTCATAATAATCAGGGAAGCGTGCCAGAAGACGCTCAGAGTATCCGGTAGCCGTTTTTGTATAAGAAAGGGCGCTGAACTTCTTCTTGGAGATCAAAGCAGCGTCATCAGCACGCAACCCGCTTGCCAGGGAGAGAGAAAAAAGCGCCCTGGGATCATCTTTGGCCTGCTTCAGCCGTTCCTGTGCCAGTTTTTCCGCGGTGCTTAGCGCATTATCAAAATCCTTGCGCGACTGCGGATCCCACGCAATGGCGGCGCCATCAATAAACCCATTGTCGGAGCCGAATAGTTCGCTGCGCAGGATGTGCATGCGATCGAATTCCCGAAAAAGCACGGCACATGCCTGTGCCACCCAGGGGACGGGATCGTCTTTGGCCAGATTTTTTGCAACCTCAGCCAGCCGCCGCGCTTCATCAAACCGCAGGTTATACATTGAACTGAAACTTTGGTCCAGCAGGGAATCCATGTTCTGCGTCTGCGCGGAGATGCTGGGTTGAGCTGCCACCTGGGCAATAGCCGGCTTCGGCCATGACAAAACAATCAGCACAAGTGCCGCAAAAACAACCTTATTTTGAGTACTAATCAACAAAAATTTCCTCTCCGGGCGGCTACTGCCGCAGCATATTAACAGGTTTGATGCATTCCAAGCCGCCTTCGGAGACAGCGGACAGAATTTGCGCGTCGTGTACCTGAAATGATCATAAACAAGGAACTTTTCCGGCTTCGGGAATATTTATTCCGCCGCACAGTTATTTAGCCAGATGGCCGCGTAGCTGCACCGAAACGCGCGTCTCCAAGGAGGAACGAATGGCCAGCAACCCGAAGGACGAGATTCTGCATGACCACAACCATGATGGCATTGATCGCCGCGGCTTTTTAAAGTGCATGGCCTGGGCAGGCACCGGCGCCTTTTGCGTGATGCAAGGCGGCGTGCTCAAGTCATACAGCCTGAGCGCATTTTCCGGGCTCAAGGAAAAACAAATGAAAGGCGAGCTCAGTTTTGTTCAGATCAGTGACAGTCATATGGGCTTCAACAAGCCGGCCAACACTGATGTGGCAGGCACGCTTAAGGCTGCCATTGACAAGATCAACGCTCTGCCAAAAGCGCCCAGCTTTATTCTCCATACCGGTGACATCACTCATCTCTCAAAACCGGAAGAGTTTGATGGCGTGGATCAACTGCTGAAAAACGCCAGCGCCAAAGACGTGTTCTACGTTCCCGGCGAACATGACGTAATTGGCGACGATGGCAAACAATATCTTGAACGCTACGGTAAGAACGCCAAAGGTGCGGGATGGTACAGCTTTGATCAAAAAGGCGTCCACTTTATCGGACTGGTCAATGTGATGAACCTGAAGGCCGGAGGACTGGGCAGCCTGGGCAAAGAACAACTGGAATGGATAGAAAGCGATGTGAAGCACCTTTCCAAGAGCACCCCAATCGTGGTGTTTGCGCACATCCCGCTGTGGAGCGTTTATCCGGAATGGGGCTGGGGGACTGACGACAGCGCGCAGGCACTCTCTTACTTGAAGAAATTCGGATCCGTCACCGTCTTGAACGGACATATCCATCAGACGATGCAAAAAGTGGAAGGCAATGTTACTTTCCACACGGCGGCCTCCACGGCATTTCCCCAGCCCAAGCCAGGATCAGCGCCGTCCCCCGGGCCAATGAAGGTCCCGGCTGAACAACTGCGAAGTGTTTTGGGCATACGGGACGTGAACTACGTTGCCGGTCAACATGCGCTGGCCGTGGTGGATTCAAGCCTGGAATAAAATTTCCGAACGTCAACCAATAGAACAGAAACCAAGGAGCAGTAAAAGTGAAAAGGTCTATTTGCAGATTGGGTATCGCGGGGCTCGTCATCATTCTTTTGATGGTGGCGGGCCGTGCAAAAAATTCCGGCTTTACCGCCATGGAAGAAAAGCCGCCAGCGGAAATCAAGATCGATAATTTTGTCTTCTCGCCCAGCACCCTCACGGTACCAGCAGGCAGCACGGTGCGCTGGACGAACCACGACGACATTCCGCACAATGTTGTCAGCGACGACAAGAGTATCAAATCAAAAGTGATGGATACCGACGAGAGCTTCAGCTACACGTTTGCCAAACCGGGCACTTATAACTACTTTTGCTCAATCCATCCTAAGATGACGGGCAAGATCGTGGTTCAGTAGGATGGCCATGAACCCTTTCGATCTTAAATCTGTCCTGCTGGCGCGGCATGCGCAACACGTGGTGCTCATACACTTTCCCATCGCGTTGTTTCTGGCCGGTGTGGCTTTTGATTTTGCCGGGCGATGGAAGCATGACGCCATACTTACCGCAGTTGCGTATTACAACATGACGCTGGCTGCCATTACATCTTTGCCCGTGGTGGCCACCGGGTTGATGGCGTGGCGCTGGCAGCTTGAGGGCCAGCGGCTTAAAGGAATATTGCTTCAGCATCTGGTCCTGGGCTTGTCTGCAAGCGCCCTGATCTGGCTGGTATGGTGCATCCATTTTTATGCCCGCAGGCATGCACGCACCCCTTCGAATTACCGGCTTCCTCTGGAAGCCCTTGCTACCGTCCTGGTGGCGATCACAGCACATCTGGGCGGATTTCTGAGTGGCGTTAACGCGCCTGTATGAAACGGGTCTGAATAAACGCGCTCAAGCAAGAAAAACGCAGGCAAGAGGAATAGAATCATGGCCGCAACAGTTATTACCAGAGGAAACGTGAGCGGCCTGGGAAGCAAGGATTTTGAGCGATTGGCGGTCCCGTTGCTGGACGGGTTATTCAACTTTGCCTGCTGGCTGAGCGGTGACCCGGACGAGGCACGCGATCTGGTGCAGGAGACGTTCGTCAAATCGCTCAAGGGCTTCTCTTCTTTTCGCGAAGGCACAAACTTTCGCGCATGGATGTTCAGGATCCTGCGTAATACGTTCCTGACCAGCAGGACAGGGTTGGAACGGCGCAATACCCAGCAGGAAGACGAAGACGGCTTTGAAGAAAGCTACGTCAGCGGGGAAACGCCGGAGATCGCGCTGATTCGCCGCGCGGACACGGAGCTGGTGCAGGCCGCGATTACTCAACTGGCGCCCGCCTTCCAGGAAGTCATCTTGCTCGCCGACCTGGAAGAGATGAAATATCAGGAAGTGGCTGAGGCGCTGGATATACCGATCGGCACAGTGATGTCACGGTTGGCGCGCGCAAGACGGCAGATTCGCAACCATATTGTTGCGGCTGCGGGTAAAAAGAAGATTGTAGGTATAAGGTCATGAACTGCCAATGGCGGGAAAAAGTCGGTCCCTACGTTGATGGCGAATTGGAGCCTTCCGTGCAGCAAGCCGTTGCCGACCATCTGCAAAGCTGTGCGGATTGCTCGGCTGCGGCGGCGGAGCAGCAGGAGATCAAGAAAGCGGTGCGCGTGGCCGGCAAGCGCTTCAGCGCGCCGCCGGAGTTGTACGCCAGCGTACGCAAACAGATCCACCCGGGCGGAAACGTATGGCCCTGGTGGAAATTCAGTGCGATCGCGGCAGCCTTGATTGTTGTCGCCGCGCTAAGCTTTGCATGGTTCACACGCGCGCGCACTGAAAATGCGGTGGTGGCACAATTGATTGACCAGCACGTGACCATGCTGGCCAGCGCCAATCCGGTGGACGTGATTTCCAGCAACAAGCACGTGGTCAAGCCCTGGTTCCAGGGAAAACTGTCTTTTACGTTTAATCCGCCAGAGTTGGCAGCGGATTCGCCGTTTACGCTGCTTGGCGGCAAATTGGTTTACACGCAACACTACCCCGGCGCGGAGCTGGTCTATCAGGTACGCCAACACAAGATTTCTGTTTTTATTTTCCAGGCGCGTGATGTCCGTGGCGAACCTTCCGCCACGGACCAGACTTTTACCGTAAAGGGCTGGCAACAGGGCGGACTTCAGTACTATGTGGTGACGGATGCCGCCCGGGAAGACGCCGACCGGCTCGCCGCGATCTTTAAGGACGCGAACCAGCAATGAAGCGCCATTCTGCGGCTATTCTTTGCCCGTCGGTTTCGACGGTCCCTTAGGCACCACGGAACTGACCTTGGATACATAGCGGTTGGCCAGCTTCCATGTGTCTCCATCTTTCTTCCACAGGTCCACAACAAAAAAGTCTCCGCTATCGGCAATGCCCTTATGAGTGGCCTCCTGAGGGCGGTCAAACTTAACAACCGCGGCATTCCCCAAATCTGCTACGGACATCTGACGTACACCAAAATTCTTGAGGATGTAATCCTTGGCCATCACCGAGTCCAGCCAGTCATCGCCTGGCAGCCGATCGGCATTGGGCATATCGATGGCGAAGTCGTCCGTCAGCATGGCTTGCAATCCGGCCTTATCTTTTTTGCGCACCGCTTCAAGCAATTGAATTTCCAGATTGCTAAATATTGTGACCTGCCTGGTTGCGGTGATGATCCGGGGATTCAGTTTAGGTTTCACCGGCTCTTGGGCCGTCGCGAAAATGGTAACTGCAATCAGGGCTGATAATAAACTTCCTCTAAAGTAACTCGGCATGTTTCAGCATTCTCCTCGGGTAATCATTCTGACTTTCAGAAGAAAAGCCGCCCAGCGGACTGGACGGCTCTTTGCAGAATGTAATGAAAGTTTACTGGAACGTTCCGCCCAGAGTCTGGTCGCAACCGCCACCGCGGCTGTTTTCCCAGTTCATCTGAAGGAGGAAGTTGAGACCGCCCAAGGTCTGGTTGAAGTGAGATCCGTTGGCAGCGGTCGATGTGGTGCCAAAGCGGAAGTTGCACTTGTCGGCATTCTCCTGGCCGCTGGAATCAAACCAGGCATTGAGGTCAGGATCAGAAATGGCTTCTTCTGTCTCGTGCGCAATCACGTTGGCCATTCCATCGGCGCCACCGCCGCTTCCGGCAGTGCTGTTAGGGCCAGTGGTCTGGGCTTCGCAGCCGGAGGGACACTGGTCAACATTTCCGATAAAGGCCCACTTAATGTCGGCGCCGTTGAGCGTTTGACGGGTGTGGAAGCCGCAGAACTGGGTGCAGAATCCGCTCTCTTTAACGTCTGATGAGGTCAGGAACAGATACACACCGCTGGCATCGGTAGGCAGGTTGCCGCTGGTGAGCTGGGCAGAGATGGCCGACGAAATCCTGCTATTCCTGAGCCTCGTGCCCTGGGAGCCCGAATCAAAAACTTCCTTGACCAGGGTCATCGCGCCGCTGACGTTTCCGGTGGCGTCGCCGTAGGTAGAATTGATTTTCTCGTAGCCGCTGTTGCTGAGACCTCCGATGAGAGTCTCAATGATGGTGCGCGTGGCGGCAGTATTAGAGCCTGTGCCATTCCAGTTGCCGTACCAGATGATGTAGATCGGTACAGTACCTTTCAGGACCGGGCCGCCGTTATAGTTGATGCCGTTGCCGGTGACCACCGCCTGCCCGGTGGGTCCTGCTGCCACAGCAGCAGCGCTGCCGTCGCCGTTGGGGACGTTCTTCATTCCATCGGGAGCACTTCCTTCGCGCACCTTCTGTGCCACCAGAAAATTCGCTGCCAGGAGGACGAAAAGAAAGGCTAGCGCATATTTCATTTTTCCAAGAGTTTTCATCTTGCATGACCTCATTATCTTAATTTGCTGCGTTCTGCTGAATACAGAAGAAGCCGGAAAAATTGTTGGCCGAGAATGAATAATGGCTGATCCCTGATTCGCGGCGCCCCGGAATCGGTAGAGCAGATTGCCGGAGAGACTATCACGGCTGCGGGCTGGGCACAATCACGATTCTCGCTGTCGTCGCTAGCAACGTCGCATTCTGCAAAAAGATTAAAAAACGCAAATTTATCGATTTTTATCTTCCCTAATCGGTATTTTGCATCTGGTTATAGTCGACAACCACAAAAAACAGGGCCGCCGTGGAGACGGCCCTGAATGTTGTTTAGAGGTGCTGAGCGCAAGCGCCGGCGCCTGAGTTACGCCAGTTCTGTTGGAGGAGGTAATCATTGCCGCCAAAAGACTGGTTGAACTTGGCAGCAGCCGCTTTCCCTGCCGCGCTGCAAATGCTGGTGGATGTGCAGGTGGAAGTTGTGCCGAAATTAAAGTTGCACTTATCGGCGTTTTCCTGGCCGCTGGAATCAAACCAAGCATTCAGGTCAGGATCAGAAATGGCTTCTTCCAGCTCGTGCGAGATGACGTTTGCCATACCGTCAATGCCGCCCTGGCCAGATACGGGGCTGTTGGGGCCGGTCGTTTGGGATTCGCAGCCTGAGGGGCAGCGATCTACGTTGCCGACGAATGAGTACTTCACGTCCGTTCCGCCGAGCGAAGCATGGGTGTGGAAGCCACAATACTGCGTGCAGAAGCCCGAGGTCTCATTGATGTTAGAAGAACTCAATACAAAATAGACGCCATTGGAATCCCGGGGAAGTGCGCCTGAGCTGATCGCATTGTTGACGGTTGTCCGCAGGCTGGTATCGGTCAAGTTGGTTGAGCTGCTGACGATCGTGCTGCCGCCAAAACGCACGTTTCCAGTCACGTTGCCGGTAGTGTCACCATAAGTGCTGTTGACGAGCTCGAGAGCAGAGCCGCCGATGGTGCCGAGGAAATGCTCGATCGCGCTGCGTGTGGCAGCCGTGTTCGATCCGGTACCATTCCAGTTTCCATACCAGATTACGTACACATTGGGCGTGCCCTTCATCACGGGGCCGTTGTGATAATTAATGCCATGGCCTGTTGAAACGGCCTGACCAATGGGGCCGGGAACAGCGGGCAATGCCTGATTTGGATTGCCACGGTGGCTGTGGGTGATATCGTCAGGCACCGGGTCCATCGCCGTCTGGCCCGGGTTATCAACATGCTGCTTGACTGCCTGGGCCATCAAGAAATTGGCGGCCAAAAGCATGAAAAGGAAAACTGATGCAAATCTAATCTTTCCCTGGGGAAGTTTCATTACACTGACCTCACTGTTTTGTAGGATTGTGCTGCGTCTGTTTGAAAAAAGGAACAGAAGAAGCCGAGACTGCCTATGAATTGATTCACACGAATGACCTTCCCGTTTTTTATTCAGGTGTTGATATCCCACTGTTCGAAATGCTTGACGGCTCGCGCTAAAACCGGAAGTCAGCGTGCAATGTTGATGGAGTCTACTACGGCGAAGGGAACTCTCATTAAAAAAAAATAAATGTTCTGAATGCGGAACAAGAAAAAATTTTGATATTAAAATTTTTTCAAGCAATGCCGGCCAGGTTCCAGGCAAATGAGCACCCTTTGCGAACTGGACCACGCCTGTCAGACAACAAATGTTCGGAGAAAAACTTCACTCGCCGTCTATCCATGAAACTAATTCCGGGATTGGTTTAAGAAATTACGATCTTCTGTTCCCAGGGATCTTCGTCAGAACGAGGTGCGGCGCTGGGCTGCGCCTGAGAGGGAGTTCCAACCGGAGGCGGGATTTCTTGCGCGGCAGGCGTGGGCAGGGGTACCGACGCTGGTTCGGCTTGCGGTTGGTCCGCCAGCGGCGGAGCGATCGGTCGCGCATCCACGGGCAGCAGTTGGCTGTTTTGCGCGGCCCATTTTGCCGCCAGGCCGTTCAGCGGGCTCTTGGTGTTGTACTCCTGATAAGAAATCATTCTTCCGATGCGGATAATGAGATCGTCCAGAGATTCTGAGGCGGCCCAGAAATCGCCGATGCAAACCGAACTGTCATCGAAATTAGGATGAAAAACCGGCGTGAGCATGCGGCATTGCGGAGCGCGGCGCGGATAACCCAAAGAAAGATTGACCTCCAGCAGATGGTCATCGCGCTCCAGGATGGCGCCATTGGGCGCCACGTACAGACCACGCACGAGATATTGAAAACGATACAGCTCGGGCGGCATTCCCGCCGTACCCACAATGCGGATCAAAGGCCAGCCGTTAAAGCGCTTGAATAGCGAATCGTGATCGAGCTTAAGGCGGCGAATTCTGGGTGACAACATAAGCGACTCAAAAAGCGAACAGCGTATTTCTTGCAACGGTGAATAACAAGACAGTGACAACCAGACAAGCGACCAGTGCACGCGGGATTACCAGGCGCGGAAATTGATCATACCGCATCACGCGATAGGAGCAGTAGGCAATCCACAGGAAAGCAAATGGGGCCAGCACGGAAAACAAAGCGTTATAGTGAAGCGCGCTCTGCACGTCAAAGTGCAGAAGCGCATGCAACGCCCGCGTGGAGCCGCAGCCGGGACACAACCAGTGCGTTGTCGTATAGATTAGGCAACGGGGATAGAACCCGTACTCTGCCGGGGAAAACTTGTACACCACTGCCAGGCCGGCCAATATGGCGGCGGCTGCTGTCCCGGTAAGGATTCTCCGTTTCATTAGCCCTGAGGTTGCAGAACTCCGCTTCTCTTCCATTCACTGATGCGGGAGAAGTGGTGCTGGAAATAGAAAACACCAAAGAAGAAAGTCATTACTCCATTCAGTTGCAGGTGAATGGGCTCCTGAATGTTGTAATAATCTTCAAGATCGCCCTGCATCTGAAATAGTCCGACAAATAAAAGGACCAGACTCGACAGCAGCAACAACGCGCCCAGGGGACTGCCATCGTTCCTGGCCCCGGCGACGCCGGCGAACGAGAAACCGACAAAGGATGCGACCAGTGAAAGGATGACCAGGAGCAAGCCCTTGCTGTCTTGCCGGATTTTCCTGACATAGGCGGCTTCTACAATGAGCCAGACGCAGTAAAACAGCCCGCACGTAACCAGGGAAATCACCAGGACCAATGCCCAGTGAAAATCCGGGGGCACCGGGCCGCCGGCGAATGGTGTTACAGTTTGTCCCCCATACATGGGCGCTCCGGTGTATACCGTTCCACCATAGACATTCGGAGTTCCGGGCATCTGCGCAGGCACGGCCGCAACGGGCACTGGAATATTGCCTATCACTTGCGAGACCGGCACCCAATCCGTCATGCCTTCGCTGCGGGTCAGGTCGGTCATCAAGATACTTCCCTGACCGATATAACGTTGCAAATCGGCCAGCGTGTACGGACCATACTCATTGAGTTCGCGTTGAATGTAATATTTCATTCGTCATCCGGACAATCAGCTGAAATTCAGACCAGTGCTGTCTTTTTCCACAATACAAATCTCAATGATGGCCCAGATCCAGGAGATGATACCAAGATAACCGAGCGTGAATATGCTAAGGCAGAGCTGCCCTACTCCTCGCCCAACATAACCGGCGTAGAAGTTGTGTATCCCCAGGGCGCCAAGAAAAATGCCGAGAACAATGTAAGTGGACCTGCTTTTTTGCTGCCGGCCATAAGCGCCGTACTGGTATCCAACCGGCACTGCTGGTCCATATGTATATGGCGCTGAAGCCGGTGCGGACATGCCTGCGCTTTGCACTGGAGCAGGCGCTGCCGCCTGCGACAATCCCAACGGCCCACTATAAGCTGACGGCCTGTATGGCTGTGCAGGAACATACTGCTGCGCGGAAGGCGCATAAGGCTGGAGGGGCACGGCCTGCAAATCGCTTTGGGATACCTGGAGTTTTGGATCGTCCGCTGGGGCACACTTGCAACCGAAGACCGTGCAACCTCCATTTTCACGATAACAGTCTTCATGATGCGGCATGCCGCAAGCCGTGCAGAAAATCCGCGGCGGCGAGGCCTCGTCAAAAGGCATGCGGCAGTAAGGACAGACGGCGGCGCTCATTAGTTTCTCTGCCTTTCGCGGAAGTGAAACGCGTAGCGGCCAATCTGGAGAAGATCTCCGCTTTGCAACGCACGATTACGGGCAGGTGCGCCGGAAACAAAAATCGGCCCGTCAGCACGCAAAAATGTCTGCGCGCCGCGCAGCTCAATCATGCCATGCTGGGGAAGAATGGTGGTGTCTTTGAAAAGATAGATGTCGCACGACTGGCTGCTGCCAATGGTGGTGAGCGGTTTGTAAAGAATAAATTGCTTGCCTGCCAGCGGTCCTGAAGCGACATAAAGCCAGCGGTCTTTGAGCGCGCTTTCCACGATCCCTATGGCCACGCCCGTGGCCAGTCCCACCAGACCGAAACCGACAGCACGGCTGACACTTCCTGTACGCGTGGCAAAACTGATTGGGTCAAAAACCATTCCACCCAGGCCCGCGCCCAGCAGTCCACCGAGAATGCCATATTTGGTTTTGCGTCCTGAACGGTCTACCAGGCCGTATACCAGTCCGCCTGCAACACCGAACACCGCCCAGGCAATCCCGCGAACCAGCCAGAACGCAGGGTTCTTATTGGTTTCCACGCCGAGGGAGGCAATGATCTGCCGCCCGATGAAATAGATGAGGTTGGCGAACCGGTCAAAGATAAAACCAAACACCAGGCCAAGAGCCAGCGCCAGGAGTCCGCGAATCAAGGCTTTTTTCGCTGAGCGCTCCACAATGCTTTCCGCCACGCCCAGCCCCAAACAAACAAACATTACAGTCAGGGGAAGCATGAAATAGTTAGCCCAGCTTCCGCGGGCTCCCGGACCATCAGAAAAGAAAGGTTCACAGATTCCCCATCCCACCAGCGCCCCCACCAACCCGGCAGCGCCCAGATAGAACCAGCCTTGCAGAAAGATGCTTCCTTTTTCCTCGGCCACGGCAACAGGTCCGTCACCAGGCGTAGCGATATTGCCGTATTTCTTTTCACCCGCCGCGGTCGCCACCATCGTCCCGCCCGGGGTTTGCGCGGGCAGCTCCACTTTGGCCAGGTCTTCCAGTGTGATCTTCAGCGTCGGCTTGTCATCAGTGCTTGCCATTGTTTCCTTTTTCTGCGGGAGCTTTTGGTTGCGGCTGAGGCGCCGCCTGTTGTGGACTTTGTATGGGCGCTACCGCCCCATTCTGGTCAGGAGCGGCCTGCATATAGGGCTGCAACAGCACACGACACGCGTCCATGGGATGCTCCAATATCTGCTGGTAGCTGCGAATGACCGGATCCACTTGCCGCGCCAGCCATTGATGACCTAAGACGAAACCCAGAACAACGGCGGCAATGTATCCCATGGTCAGGCCAGTCCATTTCATCCAGGCCGGCTCCTGCCGGCCTCTCTCGCGAGGCGCCCGGGCCATGGAATCCATCGCGGGAGTGTCTTCATCATCTTCGTAGTCGTTACCGCCGGTGTTTGTGATCTCTATTGACTCCGAATAGCCCATGCGGACGGCAGAAAGCTTTTCAATGTTGCCGCCAACCCAGCCAAAGCAGCCTTCCTCATCCGTGTGCGGATCGTAGACCCATGCAACCTGCTGAGGGTTGGAGAAAAAGTTCTGCTGGATGAAAAGGTCGTGCTCGGAAAGGAACACGCCGAATCCGGGATGCGAGTGGTACCAGCCGACAATCTTGTGCTCGGGGAAATCCTTATCCTTGATTTTGTAAATGTGCTCCCACGTATCCTGCGTAAAGGTGACGTGAGCGCCGCCCTGCGCCGCATTGATGCCGGCAATGCAGGCCTCAACGGTCATGCGCTCATGCTCGGTGCTGCCGATCAACACCCCGCATACCTCCGCTTTCATGGAGCTGCGTGCGTGCTGGCGGATTTTGCGCGCCACCTCGGCTTCCATCACCACTACCGGGTGAGTGGATACTCTCACTTTTACTTTGGCCTGCTTTGCCATCAGTGCGCCATCCCCGTTGCCATCTGGCCCAGCACCTGCTTTTCATCGCCGGCGATCAAATACGCAATTTCGCGCTTCGGCGAGCGCGCGGTGAACACGTCAAAGATCGGAAGCCCGAGCTGATCAAGAGTCAAGCCGCCAAATTTCTCATTGCCGGAGTAGCTGTGCGCGGTGATAACCGCCCGCATCTGGCCATCCGTGGCGCATTTGCCGCGAGCGTATGGCACCGTACCGACGGCCGCAAACAACTCTTCTTCCGCGCCGCAACCCGGGCACACCAGCTTGTGAATCACATCACGGCTGAACTCAAGAACAACGTTTTCTGAACCCAGATCGTGGCGCGCGCGCGCCAGCAATTGCGCCAGTGTAAGTTCGCGCGATGCTTCCTGAAGTCGAATGACCTCCGCAAACGTGTAATGGCTCATGCACTCCGCGTTCTCAGTGTATTCAACCTTATATGAGGTATGGTTCAGCCCCTCAAAGATGAAGCCCTTCCCGGCCAGCACGGGCAGGCCATGCAGCAGCTTCACCGCTTCCTGTACCTGCATTCCGGCGATGATGGAAGAGATGGTAGGCGTGGTAGCAACCTTTCCTTCCGTATCGCTTTCCAGCGCCAGCAGGTTGCAGGACATGCGCTTGTTCAGGATGGCCCAATCGGTTTCGCCGAGCGTGCATTCATAGCAAGGCGGCTGCCCGGGCGCAAACATGCGGGCCACACCGTTGATACCTTCAATGGCGCCATCAATCCACGGCTTGTTCATCTTCCAGCAGGCACGATTGATCCATAGACGCGCTTCGCGATTGTCCAGGCCGGCCAACACCACATCAGCCCATGCGAAAAGTCCCAGTCCCAGACCATGCACCACGTTGGCCGTGATGGGATGGACCTTTGCCTCGGGAAAAATATTCCGTACTGCATCCGCTGCAACATCGGCTTTCTGCCGTCCAACATCGCTGGCGCGATAGAGAATGCTGCGCGAGAGATTGGAGGACTCAATGGAATCAAGATCGACGACCACGATGTTGGCAAAACCAAGCAGCGCCAGATTTTTCAGGATCTCATTGCCCAGCGCGCCCGCGCCGATCACCAGCACGCGCGCCGAACGCAGCTTTTCCTGGTCCCACCAGCCGATGAGACGGAAGCGGCTGAACCGGTCCTCGTTCACGGTTACTGCGCCAGCCGGCAATGTTACGGACTTGCTCATCGTGCTCCCGCAGTGATTTCCGGCTGCAGGCGAAGGATGTCACCCTCTTTCACCGCGGCGTCCGCAAGCGTTTGTGAGTCCTGTATTTGCCGGCCTGAGTTTTTGTGGTGAAACTTGTAGCTGAGCGGAGCGCCATCAGGGCCGCTTTGCGGCAATTGCAGCTTGTCCACCAGCACGGCGATGATGCGGTTTGCCGGCGCATCGTCCGGCAGTTCTACCGGGACGCGCTTGTTTTCCGTTGAATCGTAGACCGTAACAGTTATGTTAGCCATTTTTTGAGCTTCCTATCGCACGGGTGCGGCGTCAGCCGGGGCCTTGCGTACTCTGGTCTGGTGCACGAAATCCGCAAGCAAGTTCTTGGGAGCACTTCCTCCGCTGACCATCTCCCAGTCCGCCTCATGCAGAAGCGCATCTGTGCTGATGGCAAAATTCAGGTTCTCCGCCTCCGGCTCCAGGGACCGCGCCACCTTGGAAGTAACAATGCCAAGCAGATTGCCAAACTCATCATAGACCGGCCCGCCGCTGTTTCCGGGACTGATAGGAGCTGAAACCTGCAACAGGTCATTCCCGGGCGTGCGCGAAACAATGCCGTTGCTGACGGAAAAATTCAAGCCTTCCGGGTGGCCGATAACAAAAATTCTTTCACCCATCTGGACGCTGTTATAGGTGGCCACGGGCTGGGTAAACTCGGCATCGCCAAAGTGCCGCTCCAGCCAGAGAAGCGCAACATCGAACCGCTTGTGGCGGCCCACCACCTGCGCTGACGCCCATCCATTCATGCCGACGGAAACCATTACTTTCTGTGTACCGTTGCGAGATTTCCAGCCTTCGCCATCGGCTACATGGCGCGCGGTGGCCAGCAGGTACCCGTGCGAATCAGAATGGAGAATCAACGCGGCGCCCAGAAGGCCGGAAGCCCCATAGGTCTGCTGAAACCAGCGTTTCGCTGTGGGCGAGGCCAGCAGCACCAGCGGCTTCAGAGTCGAGCTCAGTTCCACCCCGGACATTACCTTGCCGGCTGGCAATGCCGGGAAATTGCTGCGTTCGTCCAGGTCAGAAAGTGAGGAACCAATGGCATCCGGCGCCGATATTGAGTCCAGTGAAATAGTGAACACCGCCAGCATGGTGGAAAAAAGGCCACTGATAATCAGCAACGTCAGCAGATAGGACGCCCAGGTTTGGCGTACGCGGGGCGCCTGGCCACGAATCGCCATGCGCAGGATCAGCGTCGCCAGACACAGCAACGGCAAAACCGGAACCAATAGAGCCAATAACAGCCGGACCCACACGGGAACGGGGTTAGGTACTTTTGGGCGAACTTCCTGCGCTCCCTGTACGGGAATCTGCGCCTGGGCAACTTCCTGGTTTGTAATGACAATAGGATCCATTGGAAATAACTAGCTCACACCTGAGGGGGTCATGCGGCGGTGAGTGGTTCACAAATAAACTGGAATGCTCATTTTTATAATGGCTTGAATTCCAAAGCAAGGAAAACTGTTCGAATCAAGGAACACTCATCAGCTTCACTCTACTACTAGTGTATTTCGAGTGCATTTCGTACCAATGAATCTGCTTTAAATGCAGGATTTTGTTGATCTGAGGCGAAAGGGCTCGCGCCTGCCCTGCTTTATTTTTGTAGCCAAACTTCACCTTTTGATGTTAGATATATGCCCCAGACGGAAAGATTAGGGTTTACTAATTTTTGCGTTAAATGAGGAATCGAAAGCAGTACCCCTTATGGCCACAGGTGAAGCGAAAATCTGTCTTATAATATCAGGTAAAAAATGGAAACAAATTTAAGAACCGACAAACTGCTGGACCAGATAGGCTGGAAGCTGCTGCACGAGCTGCAAATCAACGGCCGACTCTCTTATGCTGAATTGGGACGCCGCGTGGGCTTAACCACCCCAGCGGTGGTGGAGCGCGTAAAGCGCATGGAAGAAGCCGGCATCATTGTGGGCTACCACGCTGACGTTGACCCAATGAAAGTTGGCATGCCCATTACGGCGTTTATACGCATGTCAGTAGTTGGTGACGTGTTTACCCGGATCACGGCTGTGGTGAAGAACTCGCCTGAGGTGGTGGAATGCCACCGCGGCACTGGCGCTGACTCCTTCATCATGAAAGTGCACGTGCGTTCGGTGGAACATCTGGAATCGCTGATTGACCGGCTGACGCCTTTCGGTACAACCTCGACCTCCATCGTCTTATCGTCGCCGGTGGAGAAGCGCGCGATTAACCGAATAGAAGAGGTGCAGCAGGCAGCGCAAACGGCACAGGCAGCGCAGCGGAAATAACTGCTGGCGGAATAAGAAGATCTGCGCTGTTCACGCTCCATCTGTTGAGATCCAGCGATTTCGCCGGATCTTATTTCTGCTTTGCTCTTTCATACTGGACCGGCCATTGGATGTCCGTGCCCAGCGCCCGTGCTGCCAGGAGCGGCCAATATGGATCACGCAGAAATTGGCGCGCCAGAATCACCACATCCGCCTGTCCGGAACGAATGATCTGATCAGCCTGGGCCGGATCAGTGATCATGCCCACAGCTCCAGTAGGGACGCCACTCTCGCGGCGGATTTGTTCAGCGAACGCCACCTGATAGCCAGGACCAAACGGTATTTTTGCGCTGGAGACATTTCCTCCAGATGAACTGTCAATCAAGTCGACGCCCAGCGGCTTAAGGATCCGCGCCAACTCAACGGACTCTTCCACGGTCCATCCACCTTCTGTCCAGTCCGTGGCGGAAATCCGCACCCAGAGCGGGTATTCCTCTGGCCAGACCTTTCTTGCCGCCGTTACAACCTCACACAACATGCGTATGCGGTTCGTGAACGAACCACCATATTGATCCGTGCGCTGGTTGCTCAAGGGCGAGAGGAAAGAGTGCACCAGGTATCCGTGCGCGGCATGCAGCTCAACCAATTTTGCGCCAGCAGCGTGCGCGCGTCGCACGGCAGCGGCAAAAGCTTCCACCAGGGCGGTGATTTCAGGAACGCTCAGAGCATGCGGCACCTGGTAGCCATCGGCAAAGGCCAGTGGACTTGGGGCGGCAATAGGCGTCCAGCCGCCTTGAGGGGGCGAGATTGGTTTACCGCCATTCCATGGTTCGCTGGTGCTGGCTTTCCTGCCGGCGTGCGCCAATTGAATCCCCGGCACGGATCCTTGTTCGGCGACAAAAGCAAACACGCGCCGCAGCGGCTCTATGTGATCGTCAGTCCAGATGCCGAGGTCCCGCGGGCTGATGCGGCCATCCGCCGTAACAGCCGTGGCTTCCGCAATCACGGCGGCAGCGCGTCCAACGGCGCGGCTACCGAGATGGACAAAATGCCAGTCCGTGGCAAAGCCGTTGGTGCAGGAATATTGACACATGGGAGAGACAACAACGCGGTTGGCGAACTCCACGCCACGGAGCTTGAGAGAATCAAATAGATGGGCCATAGTAGACCGTTTATTGTAATTGCCGGCGCGACAACAGAGCTGCTATGCAAACTGTTTCATTCTTTTCCGTTTTCTAAAGGGCATGAACCTTGGAAAGTATCGATCTAGGCGGTTTTGCCAGTTGTATTTTTGCTTGAATTGAGTCAAATTTGGCTCATGGCGCAGAAACGCTACAAAGACGAGTGGGGAACAGGAGCCCGCGAAGGCTACGAAGATCGCGGCACATTCAGGCCGCCGCGTGCACGCCAGGTAGACCCCGGCAGCCCTCTTTTGCGATGGCTGGGTGCGCTGGCCATTGTGGGCGGAATATGCTGGGGCGTTTACCTGGCTACATCGTCCGGCGACCCGATGGGCGCATTGCAGCAGAACCATGGGCCTGTCGCCATTGTCGGCCTTGGGGTAGTTTCATCAGTGGTCGGCAAATATCTGCGCGCGTAAGGACGCGAAATGTCAGCGATCCGCGTAGTGCCATCCCAGGCCTGCACCGTCAGGTCTTAGTTCTCGTCTACAAGCTGATTTTATTGAGATGCTGCTCTCCGCATCCGCGGGGTTGGCCCTATTCCTGTCACAGTACGCCATCGATCCGCCCAACCGGTAAAGACGCTAAAGCCCATATAAAAAGTAGCTTAGGGGCTCTTTGGGGCGCGGCAGAACAGGTCGCCATCTACATGAACGTGTTCAAAACTGCGCTTGACGCAGGCCCCAAATGGGGTTATCTTGTTTTTGAACTTGTTCAAAATTCTTAAACGGAAGGACCTTGAACCATGCACAGCACAGAAACCACAATCGTCGTCTCTTATCTTGTGTACCTCTTGATCAGCGTTACCTTGACCGTGTGGGTGGCGCGCACGCTGAGCAAACGCGGCGCTATCTTCCTGGTGGACGCATTCCACGGCAACGCTGAACTGGCCGCCTCAGTGAACCATCTGCTGGTGGTGGGCTTCTATCTGATCAACATCGGCTTTGTAACCCTGGCACTGAAAAGCAACGCCGAGGTCACCACGTCACGCGCGGCGATTGAGCTGCTGAGTGACAAGCTGGGCTTCGTCCTGCTGGCGCTGGGCGGCATGCACTTCTTCAATCTGTTTGTCTTCTCGCGGATTCGCGCCCACGGGCAACACAACGGTCCGCGGCGGCCTCCAGTAGCTCCCGACGCAGTGTTGAAGGTGGCGGTGCCACGGTAAAGGCTCGCTCAGGGACTAAAAGTCCCTTCAAGAAGAGCTAGTCGGCACGACTACGCAGGCCATCGGTCGTAAGCTCCCTCTGCCTAAACCTAAAAGTCATGCCCTGACACTAGTGTCATTTCTTGAATAGAGCTGGTATAGCCCCGCCGTGCGATCAAGCCCGACGGAAACGAATCGACATGAACGGTCTGGAGTGAGGTGAATGATGGAAAAGCTCTACGTGCTATATGATCCGAAATGCGAGCTGTGCGAACGGCTGAAAGACTGGCTGCTTATACAACGAACCTGGCTGGGCTTGTGTATGGTCCCGGCCGGTTCTGAGAAGGCGCAAAAGATGTTTCCTGAGCTGCAACAGGTGGCCACGTGCAACGACTTGGTCGTCATCAGCGATGATGGGCAGGTCTACCTGAACAACTCAGCCTGGATCATGGCGCTTTATGCCCTGGAAGACTATCGTGAATGGGCCTGCCGGCTGGCGCATCCGATGATTGCGCCGTTTGTGCGGCAGGCCTTTGAGATGATTTCCAAAAACCGCCACACTATTTCCCGCTGGCTGAGCCATGACCGGCCGGAAGAGATAGCGGGCGAACTACGTAAAGTTCCGCTGGCGCCGTGTGCGGTGCCGGGCGAAACAGTATCGGATTATCTGCGATGAATGTGCCTGCAATGAAAACACGTCCTACGCCGCGCGCGGAAGATACGCGCCGGCGGATCTATGAAGCTGCCATGGAACTCTTCCGCGAGAAGGGTTTTGAGCAGACCACCATGCGTGACATTGCGGCCAAGGCCGGAGTGGCGCTGGGTGGCGCTTATTACTACTTCTCGCAAAAGGAAGCCATTGTCCTGGCTTTTTACCATGAGATGCAGGAGGGCAGCCACGAGGCCGTTCTTGAATCCATGGCCGGCCATAAGAAGCTGAAGGACCGTATCCGCTGCGTGGTGGAAAAGCGCTTTGAATTGCTCGCGCCCAACCGCAAGTTCTGTGATGCGCTTTTCCGCCATGCTCCGGACAGCAAAGATCCGCTTTCACCTTTCAGTGAAGAGACACGGCCCATCCGCGAACGCGCCATTGAGCATCTGCGCATTGCGCTTGAAGGCGGCGACGTAAAAGTGCCCGCCGATCTTAAGCCACAGCTTCCCTACCTGCTTTGGCTCTACCAGATGGGGCTGATTCTGTTCTGGCTCTATGACCGATCCGAAAACCAGCAACGCACACAAAAGCTTGTGGAAAAGAGCCTGGGACTGCTGGTGACTTTGCTCAAGCTTTCCGGCCTGCCGCTGATGAAGCCGGTAAGAAAGACGGCGCTGGAGCTAGTGGAGACGATTGCGCCGTAGCTAGGCGACTGCCGAGGACGAGTTTTCGGCTTGATGGTATTGCCGCCAGGCAAACCAAGCCAGCGTTCCCACCATTCCGGCCCAGGCCAGTAACCGCGTGAAGTTGCCGATCTGAATGGCATGGGGCAGCAAACCCAGGCTGGAGAAGATGCGCACCCAGTCATGCTGCGCCTCGTCGGCTGCGGCGCCGACGGTCACAAGCGGAAGCTCGAGCCTTAAGGCGTCCGCCATGTAAGTGGCGACGCCGGTGAGGCTGTGAAAAAACGCAAAAGCACAGAAGACCGTACCGGGAAGCTCGCGGCGAACGGCAAAGCTGACCGCCAGCGACGCGGGCACGATCAGTTGCAGCAGTGTTCCGCCCCAGAGCCCGAGCGTTTCTCCCAGCCAGCCAAAAAGAAGGTGCCCGCCTTCATGAATGGGCAGATGGACGTTATCAAGCAGCGTGAGCTGGCCCCAGTTGCTGGCGAGATAGAAAAGCAGGATGGCGTAAAAGGCGAGCCAGCCGAAGAGCTGCGCCCTGGAGATAGGCTTCCACTCGATTTCTGGAAGATGCATTGATTTATGCATATCACAGGGAGAGCGGTGAAGGAGAGGTTATCAGCGCGGGAAACATTACTTTGGAGTGTGCCGCCCCACCAGAGCTCAGATCCTCCTTCGTTTACCCGGCGCTTACTCGCCCGCTACTTTTGACGGATAATTACTGCTTTGGTGTTCCTTGCGTTCCCGCGTTCAGATCGATATCACGGACGTTGGCAGGCGCAGGCGATAAGATAACCGTCCGCGAGATTTCTTTCCCCTCGTGTTCCACTGCGATCGTGTACGTGCCGGCGGACAGGTTGCGGAAGATATACGCGCCGGTGGAACCGCTTTTAACTTCCAGAGAAAGCTCTTTCAACCGCACCACAGCGCCGGCGATCGGGACCGTCTGTAGAGTGGTCTTGTCATAGACCATCACGCGTCCGCTGATGGAGCGCAGGGCCTTGACGGTAAATTGAGTGCTGGCCGGATTGCCTGACTCCACGGTGATGTCTTGCGCGGCCAGGTCCTGCAGGGCATATCCGGCGGGGTAAGAGTTTGACAGGGTGGCCACCGAATAGGTTCCGGACGCAAGCCCGGTGAAAGCAAATTTGCCGGTGACGCCGGTCTGCCCGCGGCGCGTGACCTTCTCGCCTTTCAATTCCACGGTAACTCCGTTGATGCCGGTACCTGCGTCATTGAGCACAAAGCCGAAGATTTGTCCTTTGGCGAAGTTGACTCCAAAATCGACTGTGGCATTCATGTCTACAGTAGCCGGGGAATCAGTGGTGTAAAAAAAAGGCTCGGCGCTCTGCAGCTTTGCTTCAACACGATGTACGCCGAAGGGCACATGATGGAATGAGTAATAACCGCCGGAGTCAGTACGGGTGACGCGGTTCTCGTCGAGCCGGACTTCAACGCCGCTGAGCGCGGGCGCCCGCGCGTTGTAAAGACCGGCGGAGTCGTCGTCACGAAAGATGTGACCCTGGATCATGCCGTGGCGGCCGGGCAGCAGCAGTCCGGGGACGCTAAAGAAGCGGTGTTGCAATGAAATGCTGAACAGCGGATGCGTGGTGGCAACGCCGTTGTTGGCGGTGCGGACCATTGACGCGGAGCCGACAATGTCATTGGCAGACCTGAGCCGTTGCGAGTAACTGACGGTGGCGGTGGTAAGAATAAAGTGGCCCTGCAACAGCTCAGTGTTGCTGTTGAAATAACTCAGGTCGAGCTTGCGCCGGGACTGGTTGCGTGAGATCCAGCTCATGGCTGCGCTCAGATCATTGCGCGAAGGAGCCAGGTTGACGGTGAAAGCATTGGTGAATCCCAGAAGCTGCAGCAGAGCGGTGTTGCGAAGCAGATCAGCAAGTTGCTCAGGCGTGGAAGCGACGATGCCGGCGCGGTCAAGCGCGTCCTGCAATCCGGGAATCTGCGAGAAGATAGCGGCAAGAGTGGGCACTTGAACGTCATGCCGGAAAAAACCGCTCAACTGAAATGCCCCGGCGGAAGCGCGCGCGTTGACGGCGAAATCATTGCCGCCGCCTCCACCTTCTATATTCACGGTGCGCTGATACTGGAATCCGGCACCGAAATGCCGCGATGAATAGTCCACTCCAGTGGGCAGATTGAGCGTGGTGATGCGCGGCCCCGCGGGAATTTTGGATTGGAAAGTAGCGTAGGCGCCGCCGCCGTTCACGGAAAAGTAACGGTTCAACTTGAAGTTGAGAAGACTGCTGGTAGTGAAGGTGCTCTGGCTCAGCGTGGAAAAATTGTAGTCTGACTGGTTCAGGTCCAGGCTGGCGTAAAGCCGCTCACTCAGCTTGCGGCTGGCATTGACGTCAGCAAACGTTCCGTGTTGATTGTTGACAGCCAGAGAGGCAAAGTTGCGCGACTGGCTGCGGAAGCCGCCTGTGACGTGGGTGCGCTTGTCATCATAACTGCCACGCGCAGCAAAACCTACGCCATGGCTCATTCCCAGTTCGGCCAGGAAATTACCTTTATCAGTGAACTTGAGCCGGTACACCAGAGAACCAACCGCGCCATTGCTGGAGAACGCCCGCTGGCTATCAGGATTCTGGAAGTAATAAGCATTGGCTTCAAGAGAGTTTGCATCATTGAGACGAAAGAGCCGCGAGATGCCCGCAGTGTACTCACGATCCGTAGCAAGGAAAAGCCCTTGAAACGTGGCGATGGAGGTAAAGCCACCATGGAATTGCCATGGCCCCTGGCGCAGGTGGAAGCCGCGAACCAGAAAGCCATCCAGCGTAAGCGGCGAGTTGCCGACATTCTTGTCAACGAAAGTCATGTCAGTGTTGGGGTGGTTGATCTGGTACGCGAGAAAAGGAAAACCGACGACCGAAGTGGAATCGCCGGCGGAAAACAGGTTGGCGTTGATCACCTGCATTCGGGTGAAGGACTTCCCTTCTGTGCGCTTGAATTCAACGGAGTTGGTGATCTGACTGGGATCCGAGTTGTAGCGGAACTCATAGGTCCCGTTTTCACCGGTGCCCAGTCGTTCTGGCGGTTCAAAACCCGGAGGCAGCACCGGCGGCGGAATAGGAACGACCACTGCAAGAGTTTGAGCCCCGGCCGGAGTAACAATCATGATGTTCGTGGCGCCGGGCGCTTTGCCGAGAATTTCAACCATGCCATTGGCGGCGGTGGCGTCAGCGATGTTGGAATCGAGCGAGTACGCTGCGGTGGCGCCTGCAACCGGAAGCTGCACGGTCTTCTGGTATGCGACGGAAAGCGGAGATTGCCCATGGGCCGCGATCATGCAGGCGGTCCATAGCAGGACAATGCTCCAGAAGCGTTTCATTTTTTGAGGGCTTCAGTTTTAGGAGCTGGAGTTTTCGGCGCTTCGGTTTTGGGAACTTCAAATGCCGCTTCACTGGTGAGGGTCTTGCCTTCAAACTGGAATGAACAAAGTGCGCGGTAGCTTCCAGGAGGCAGGTCGCCAGGATACTCAGCGGAAAATTCCAGCCGCTCACCGGGCAGCAGCCGTTGTGGATCAAATGTGGCCTTCCCCACCAGAGAGCCGCCGGAGTTCAACACTACCGCAGCGCCTTCCGGCAGCACAGGTTCGGCTCCGGAATTGGAAATCCATTGCGCAATCTTCATGTTTGCGGATTCGCTCGCAGGATTCACACGCACGGGCTCAGGCTGGAGCTTTACATTGTCAGTAAGGTTGAAGGTGATCAGCGCCCCGAGCGATGCCGTCATGCCGACGGCGCCGGAAGATGTGGGCAGTTTGTCTGTGCCGCGAAACATGGCCACTACAGCACGGATATTGGTCTGCGCCGGCAAGGTAAGACGGACATCGACCGAGACGGAAGAATAAGGTTTGACCAGAACAGTCTTTTGCGCAAAGACCGCGGTCGCGGCAATGCTATTGGGCGTTTCACCGGCGGCAACAAAGATGCGCTTACCGTTTTTGATGATCACATCTTCGGCAACCATCTCAAAGGCAAAGTCACGCGCCGTTTGATTTGTAAGCGTGAGAGTCTGCGTGAGTCCCTGGCCGAAATTGCCTTTGGCCATAACAACAGCAGGACTCAGCGAGATGGATGGCTTTTCCGCTACCGGAGCAGCGGCAGGACTCTGCGCTGGAGACACGGGCGCAACCTGCGCGCCCAGAAAAGCAGAAAAGCAGAGAAACATGATGCAGACGCTGAGGCGCATTGGCGCGAGCAACGTCATATTAGTTTGGGATGACCTGAAAAATAATCGCATTGTGCAGTTGAGAGTTCTTCTCCGTCAGAGATGTGGGCACTTCAATTTCGAGACGGTGCATGATCGTTGGTCCGATCCGCGCCTGGCCCTGAACAAGTTGTGGGACCGTTTCAAGAGCGATCCCGTCCAGGCGAAAAGTGTAAGCAGTGTCAGGTACGGCGAGAGCGGCCAGGACAGCAGCACTGGTTGCATGCTGCGAGCCATTCTGTATGCTCATGCCAAACCTGGTTGTAACAACAAAGCGTCCTGGAAGCTTTTGCACCTGGACGTTGGGGATCTGTGCCCCGCTTGCGTTAGAAACAGTTCCCAGATTCAGGCTGCGCTGGCCGGAGGCGCCGCCGGTCAAAGCGGCTCCATCCGGCGCGCTGACGAAATTCACCGAGATAGTTCCTTCAGTTTCAGACTTCATGGAAATTGCGGTGGAGGTTCGTTTACTCGAGCCTTTGCGTTGCGCCCATCCGTTGGTCATGAGGGAGGAACCGAACAACAATAACGGCAGGACAAAACGCAAATCTATGTCGCACCTCCGCGCCAGCTCTTAATCCATGTTCATGCCTTGCATACAAATACTGGCCACTTCCATTAAACCCTTAATTGGCCGTGGCCTGGTAATTAATGGTGTTGCTGATAACGGTTCCGCTGGCCAGCCGCGGACGCATTGGTGACCGGAGTGCCGCCAACCGTCCATGCGTTCACTGCATCTGCCGCACCAAGTTGCGCTGTCAGGGTGTAGTTCGCGCTGGCCGAGTTGGTCTTGGAAACCTGCACATCAACCGCGGAGCTGACGGTAAAGTTGGTCGCGGTTGTTGTGCGGACAACGCCCGCGCCTACCGCGCCAAACGCCGACACGTTGCCGAAGGCCAGCGTGGCAGCGTTGGTGCCAGAGCCAGTCAAGGCAACGCCGGCGGCATCTGAGTTGAATACCAGTTGGATCGATCCATTCACCGTGGCGGTCACGGTAAGCGTGCCGTTGGCTGTGGTTTGGGCAACGGCAGCCGATGAAATCATCATCAGCGCCGCAAAGATGGTTAACAGTACTACTTTCCTCATTGTTGTTCCTCTCCTCAATTCGAACTTCAAAAGTTGTTACTCAACACCTGCTCTGCGAAATTCGCAGTGCGGAATCCTCAATTGGCCGTGGCCGTAAAATTAATCGTCGTCGTAATCGGCGCACCCACCGCTGGACCGCCAGCACCCGGCGCTGCCGTGGAGACCACCAGGTCCAAATTGTGCGCAATGTCCGTGTTGTAGCCGGCGTTGGTCTGAATCGTCTGCGACGCCGTGGTCAGGGTGACCGCATCCACCTTATAGCTAAGACCCGTAGGCGCCGCAGCGGCCAGATTGGCAGTCAGCGTATAGGTGGTGCTGGTCAATCCGCCCTGGATTACCTGCACATCAAAAATCGTCCGCACGGTGAAGTTAGCGGCAGTCACGCTGGGCCGGGTCACTCCAGCGGCAAGCGGACCGAAAGCAGAAACAGCGCCGAAGTTCGCGGTGGCGGCATTGGTGCCGGCAGCGCCCAGCGTTACGCCCGCGGGATCGGTATCAAATTGCAGCGAGATGCCATTCTTGTTGATCAAAACGCCATTGATCACGCCAGTGGCCGTGGTCTGGGCCAGGGCCGATCCGCCGCAAAGAAGCATTGCCGCCAGGGCCGCGCCGCGCATGATCGAGATGTATGTCTTCAGCATCGCAATACCTAATTCGCCGTTGCCAGGAAAGTGATCGTCTCCAGCAATACCTGCGCCGGCACGTTGTTCCTGACCTGGACCTGCAATGTCTTGGTGATCCGCTGGCCAAAATTGTCAGCGGCATCCAGCGCCGTAAAACCTGTGTTGGTCAGCGTGACGTTGTTGACGAGCCAGACAACGCCATTGGGCGGCGGCGTTGAAATCTGCGCGGCCAGCCGGTAGTTCGGGCTGCTGGAGTTGGCTTTGCTCACCACCACGTCAAACGCGCTTCTGACCTCATAAAATGCCGCCGTGATGTGCTGGTAATTCACGCAGGTTGAAGTATGGAAATTCCCGGGAAACGCGGCCGTACCTAGGTCGAGACCAACATTGTTGGTGCCAGCGTTGGTCAGGGGGCAGAAGCCAGTGGTCCCGACAGAAGGGTTGTCCTGGAAAACCAGGCTGATGGAAGACTGCACGCTCATGGTGATGGTGAGCTGGCCGGAGCTGGTCTGCGCACCGGCGCTGGCGGCTAGAAGGCAGAGCATGGCGCTGAGTATCAGCAGCACTTTTCTTCCGTCGAGATTGAATCTACAGTTCATCGCGTCAAAAGCAAGTCACCAGTTACATGTCTGGAACGGCCCGGGGTACAGTGCGTAGCGGCCTTCAGTACATTGGTCTTTCGTGATGACAAAGAGTCTAAGCTGAGTCTCTCGATCAGCAAACGGTACTTCGGTCACCAGCAGAACCTAAAGAAAACACTTAGCTTTGAATGGATTACCTGAGTTTGGGCAAATCGTAAGCTTTGGTGGAACAGGGTGTCTATAAGGTTTTGCTTGCATTTGTGCCGGAATAGTCATGGTGGGCTGTTAGGGTCATTGGTGATGCCGGAGCGCTCGGTCGAGACCTAGTATTGGTCGATCACCGTTGCGCCAGCGCCGCGCCCGCCGCCGGTTCAGCCTCTGTGCCGAACTCGAACAAAACTCGTGCATCCACCGCCCTGGGTATCAGCAACCTTGTTTCTCCATTTAAAATGTTAAGCAGCAAACGCGGGGGATTCTCCGCATTCAGGTATTTCCCAGGTCACCGCGCATGGACAAGAGCAGAATCAAAAAGTTTGAAGATATCCTCAGCAAAAAACGCGAGGAGCTACGCCTGAGCCTGAGCCGCTCACAGGAAGACCGGCAGGAGGCGCAGGAGTTTGGACGCGACGAAGGAGACCGCGCGACCGCGTCGCTCTCAAAGGAGATGGTCTTCCGGCAGAAGGCGCAGGAGCGCGGACTGCTGATGCTGGTGGATGCGGCGCTGGGCCGGATCAGCCAGGGCACGTTTGGCGAGTGCCTGAACTGCGGACAGGAGATTGGCGCGAACCGGCTGAATGCCGTCCCGTGGAGCCGCTATTGCATTACCTGCCAGGAGCTGATCGTGGAGCAGGGCTAGGGCAAGATTGCCAGAATTCCACAATTAAAGAAAGATCTCACCCGCTTCCGTCTTGCCGCGCTAAATTCTTTACCTAATGAACACCAGAGAATCCGAGGCACGCGGTCTATTTAAGCGATGTGGAGCGCTGCGACAAGCACGTCATCGCAACCCCAGAAATGCGGCGAGGCCGGCTTGCGCGCCGAGCCCATTGCATCAGGAGCATCAGGGAATCCCAGGGCACGCGATCTATTTAAGCGGTGTGGAGCGTAGCGACAGAAACAAAGACAAAAAAAATCCCCTCCTGCCACTAAGGGCAAGAGGGGTGCGTTTGGTTAGTGAGGTCTAGCGCGAAATCTTGCTTACCGTTGCGGCGGCTTCTGGGCGGGCTGCTCAGTCGTGGTCGGCTGAGTAGCGGGCTGGGTTGCAGGTGAAGTGCCCGGAGTTGCCGTTACGCCGCTGGTGGAAGCCGGAGCCGAGCTGTTGCTGGCATTGAGGTCGGCCAGGCCGTTCTTCAACAGGCTGATCTCAACTTTTCCACCCTTCTGGCGGCGCATCTTGCCGTCTTCTGCCTGGATGGGAGCATTGCCCATGCCAACGGTGTAAATGCGGTACACGGGAATCTCATGGTTCAGAACCAGATAACGGACAACCATCTGCGCCATTTCACGCGAGTTCTCAATGGCGGCGCTGCCGTTGCCGGGCGAGAAGCCCTGCACTTCCACAATGTAGCCCTTCTGGCCCTTCAGCGTGGTCGCCATCTGATCAAGCGCGTCTTTGGCGTTCTTGCTCAGGGCGCTCTGGCCGGGGCGGAAGCGGATCTCAGCCTGGGTAATCGGCTGGTACTGGTCAATCTTGCTGACCGTATCTTCCACGGTAGCGATGCGGGTGTGGGCCTGCTGCGCCGTCTGCTGGGCCTGGTTGGCGCGATTGCCCGCGTCCAGCGCGTGCGTATCGGCTTCATTGGCCTTGCTCATGGCGTTGCGAATACCTTCGGTCGCCCGCGCATCAACGTCAGCGATCATCTTGGCGTTCTTCGCGGTGAGCTCGTCCAGCTCATTCACGCGGCCGCGGACTGGATCAAGCTGCCGGTTGACATACTTTTTGCGGGCAAACGGATTGAGATGGCCCCAAAAGCCCTCTTTACGCTGATAGGTCAACGGATCCTTGCCGGTTGCGGTCTGATCGCTGCTCTGCGTTTGTTGCGCCTGTGGTTGGTCTGATGGTGTGGTCTGTTGGTTCTGCTGCGCGACCGCGGGAATTGCGACGGCGGCGGCAAGCGATAACGACAATAGATAATTCTTCATTTGGAAAAAATCCTCCGAACCGGGGGTCGTTTCGAGCATCGGGGCCACGCTTTGTGACAGGGTTTCCAGCAAACCCCCGAGTGCGCATAACGCTACGCTTCCTACTAATGCATTGCGAATGCCAAACTCTTGATTCAAAAGGACGGAATGTAGCCCTTTATTTTCATTATTTTACGGTTAATACCTTAGGCCCGGCTAGTTCCGGCGTAAGAAGAACTGAGTAAATATTGCTCGGAAGGACGGGGCCAAAATGCATGGTGCCAGATTTAGTCAACCTGAATCCACAGGCATTGCTTGCAGGGGGTCTGTTGTTCAACCACTAGGCGAAGTACAATTAACACAATTTCCTTAGCTCTCCTGAGGGACAAAACCCATGGCTGAATTTTGCACAAACTGCGGAGCGCCGCTTGCCGGTGCATTTTGCGGACGATGCGGACAGCGCGCGCATGCACAGGATACGCCGGCACAGCCCGCTGCCAGCCAGCCGCCCGCAGGTCTGCCCAAATCTTCCGCGCCGCTGCTGATCATTGGCGGAATAGTGCTGGTCATGTTTCTGGCTGCATTGGGCGCCACGCTTTTTGGTGTCCATTGGTTAAAAAGTAAGGTCTCAAGCCTCACCGGCGGAGCTCTGGGGCAAACAGAAGTCACGCAAGGTGACGCCTGCAGATTGCTCTCGCCGGCAGAATTACAGCAGGTGCTGGGCGTAACCGTGGAACGCAGCGCGGAAATCATGGAGGGCAACGAACCCGGCTGCGCGTATTACACCAACCCGGCTGCCTTTGCTGATCTGCAAAAGGTCGCCGTGGAACAGGCGCGGAGAGATTCAGAAAAAGCCTCAAAGGACCCGGCAATGAATCCAAAAAGCGATAATCCGCTGGAGCTGCTGAAACACACGCGGGAGATGGAAGGCATTGTGAAAGGTTTTGGGCTCACTCAACCGGATAAAGACGGCAAGGTGTTTGCCTTCACCGTGGACCGCAAGTTTGGCAGCAAAAACTGGGCACCATTGCGTGCCACCATGTCTGTTGTGCCCGGTTTTGATGAAATCAGCGGCGTTGGCGATCGCGCCATGATTGGATCATTCGGCCATGCGCTCTATGTGCTTAAGGGTGACAGCGTGTTCCACCTGGATACCATGTATGTGCCGGAAGCGCGCACGCGCGGCTCCGATATCGCGCGCAAAATGATTTCGCATCTATAAAAGCGCCAAAGCCGCGGCGGAAACATCGATTCAGACCAAAGCTCCCTGTGTTCCATTACTTGTGCAGGTTAATGCTTCCAGCGGTTGCATGCACATGGAGTCTGTATCTGCCTGGGCCTTTCCACTGAAATGACCGGAACAATCCGCCCTTTTGCGCTTGAAAAGCCGACGCATGCAGGTCGCCTGCAACCACTGAGGCATCCACATCGCCCCAATCACTGGTGTTTCCGCAGGAGACTTTCACGTCACCGGCATTAATTTCAATGTCTTTGTCGCCTTTAATTTCGCCCACGGTCAGCGCTCCCGCGGTAAGACGTATACGCAGGTTCGTTACTGCCGGAATTTCTATGGTTGCATGAAAGTTATTGGGTGTCTTTTCCACCCTCAGATCGCCCATCTTGCCGTTGATGGTGAGCTTCACGGCCACGCCTTTGCCGCTGGCTTCATTCCACCTGACATGGATCCGATTATCGGCGCTTGGCCGAATATCGTAGCCGCCTGACTCAAGCGTTATCTCAATCTTGCCGCCGGAAACAAAATCTTTTTCCAACGGGCTGCCAGCAGTCTGACCCTGGAGCCACATTGAAGCCAGCAAAAAACCTGCCTGAAGTATTACTGCTCGCGCGATCGCCCGTCTCATCTTCTCTCCTTTACACTATGTTGTACGCGCCTTCCGCCGCTCTGGTTCCATGGGCAAAAGATGACTTTCTGTTCCGGCTTTAGCCTCCGCAGGTATCTGGGCACGAGTTTACTTGTGCAATTAAGCAACAAATAGGAATTGGGCTTTGGCCCCTGAAGAAAGACTTACAATCCGACCTTCTTCTTCGGCGAACAGAACCGGCGATGCTGCTCCAGAATGTAGCTGTCCGTCATTCCGGCTACGTAATCGCAAACAATGCGGTGGAGCGGTTCAATCCGCGTTTTCTCCTGGTAGCTGGCCGGCAGCTCTCGCGGTGACTTGATAAAGAACGCGAACATCTCTGCGATCACCTGCTCCGCCTGCTTCTTGTCCCGCTGCAGCACTGGGCTAAAATAGACGTTCTGATAGAGAAAGTCTTTGATCTGCCGCCTCTCCTGGTCAACCCCGGCGCTGAAGGAACAGAGCCTGTGCGCGAACTTGCGAACATCCACCACCGAACCCACGCCTGACTGGCTGACCTGGTTGCGCGTGTGGACAATCAAATCGCTCACCAACCGGTCCAGCACGCGCTTGAGCGTCTCATTGAATTTTAGTTTCTCCGTGGCCGTGGGATATAGGCGCTCAACTTCTTCATAGAGGCGCGCAAAAACGGGGACCTCCCGGCGCACCTGCTCGCGCGTCAGGATCTTCGCTTCCACGCCATCGTCAAGGTCGGCCGTGGAATAGGCGATCTCATCGGTAAAGTCGATCAACTGCGCTTCCAGGGGTGGCTGCTGGTCCAGCAGGTATTCCGCCAGTTGCGGAAAGTCCTGTACATCGTAGTCACGTGAGTGCTTCACAATGCCCTCGCGCACCTCAAACGTCAGATTCAGTCCTGGGAAATCGGCATAGCGCTGCTCAAACTGCTCCACCGTGCGCAGCGCGTGCAGGTTGTGGTCAAACTGGTCGCCATGCTCCTGCATTGCCACGTTGAGAATGCGCTCGCCCGCGTGTCCGAATGGTGGATGGCCCACGTCATGCACTAGCGCCAGCGCCTCCACCAGGTCTTCATTCAGTTGCAACTCGGCGGCGATCGTGCGCGAAATCTGCGCTACTTCAATGGTGTGCGTAAGCCGGTTGCGGAAATGATCGGAGTGCCGCCGCGTAAAAACCTGCGTCTTATTTTCCAAACGGCGGAAAGCCCGCGAGTACACAACGCGATCGCGATCACGCTGGAAGTCGTTGCGATAGGCATGACCAGCCTCAGGATAGCGCCGTCCACGGCTCTCCTCGGCGCGCAACGCGTAGGGAGCAAGCATGAAAAGAGTGTAACTTAGATTGCGATTTAGAACCTCTACCAAACCCAAGTACTGGGTTCACAGCTGCCTGGAGATTCGCGGCTACCAGCTTTTCTCCGTGTCTCTCGCGAAAATGCGGCTACCCCTGAAAAATGCTACGCTGAGGGACAGACGCCATCCCGAGAGATCCCGTAAATTTGGCTGCGCTGTCATCGGCAGCCAAATAGGTGTAGCAAAAAAAATTGGCGCCAAAAAACAAACCCCTCGCGGTTTACGCGAGGGGCCAATTACCAAGTACCCAATACCGCTTTTACTGCTTCGGCGTCTGCTGCGCCAGCTTCACCTTGGTGCTTTCCAGCTTTTTCGTCACGCGGGCCACATCCTGCTGGTCCACGTCCGCTGGGGCTGATTTGCTCCACTCGTCCAGCGCGTGCTCCCAATGCGCGGCGGCAAGCTTGAACCGGTTGGTGCGGGCATAGAGTTCGCCCAGGTGGTCCTGGACGGTCGCATCATTCGGGCTCTTGTCCGCGGCGCGGCGCAGGTTTTCTTCCGCCTGGTCATAGTTGCCCAGTTTGAAGTAGACCCATCCCAGCGAATCAAGATACGCGCCATTCTGCGGATCAAAATCCAGCGCCTTTTTGATCAGCGTGAGCGCTTCTTCCAGATGGCTGTTGTGGTCGGCCAGCATGTAGCCCAGGTAATTCAGAGCCATGCTGTTGCTGGGATTCTGTTGCAACACCTGGCGGAATGCCTGCTCCGCCAGCTCAAATTTCTTCTGCCGCTCGTAGATGGAGCCTTGCAGGAAGCGGATGTATTCTCTCTCTTCCGCTCGGGTAGCGAACTTCTCCGCCTGGGCAATCGCGTCTTCTGATTCCTTCCAGCGCTTCAGCCGCATGTAGATCTGCGAAAGCATGATGTACGTGTCGCGGTCTTCCGCTCCACCCTTTAATACTGACTTGGCGATTTGAACGCTCTCATCAGGCTTGCCGGAATCCGCGAGCTGCTGGGCAAGTGTGAGCTTCAGGCCTTTGTCATTGGGCAGCTTCTTTACCGCTTCATGCGCGGTGCGCGTGGCGTCACTCCATTGCTTCTGGTCGCGATACGCGTCAATCACGTCCTGATAGCCGCGTGCCGCCTCATCTCCTCCCAGATCAACAATCTTGCGGAACGTCTCCATCGCCAGCAACGGCCGTCCGGCTTCACGATAAATATTTCCCAACCGTTCCAGAAACAGCGCTCTGTTGCCCTTGTCGCCGGAGCGCGCATCCGCCGGCAATGGCCGGCTCACCATCTTCTGTAGGACAGCGGCGGCCTCTTCATACTTGCCTTGCGCTTCCAGAATCAACGCCTCGTTGTAAGGGATTTCCAGTGAATCCTGCACCAGCGCGCCGGCTTTCTTCAGGTTCTCCATGGCCAGGTCAAACTTGCCCATGCGCCGGTAAATCTCAGCCACGCGCAACGCCGCGGTTGCATCTTGCGGATCTGCGTCCTGGATGGTCCTGTACTGGTCCAGCGCAGCGTCAATCTGGTTGTCATTGGAGAGGTTCTGGGCCAGACCGCGCATGGCATCCAGGTTCTCCTTGTCCATCGTCAGCGCCTGGCGGAAAGCGGCGATCGCGTTCTTGTAATCTTTCTGCTGCTCATAGGTCCCGCCCAGAGCGGTATAGATCTTTGCCGAGCGTCGCCCCTCAGGCACTGATTTCAACAGATCGGTGGCCTTCTTGTTGTCGCCCTCTTCGTTGTACAGATAAGCCAGATTGGTGATGGCCTCTTCTGAATTTGGATCCAGGCTGATGGCGGTCTTGAATTCGCTCTCGGCCTTGATCAGGTCCTTGTTCAGAAAGTACAAGCGGCCCAGCAGCAGATGATTGTCCGCGCTCTTGGGCTCGATTCTTGTCATGGCTTCATACTGCTCAATGGCCAGGGTAAGCACTTCGCGGGATTGCGTTCCCGGCTGTAGGTCGCCCAGCGACCGCAGATAGATTCTTCCCAGCAGTTTGTGCGCTTCCAGATTGTTCGGATCGCGTTTGATGATTTCCTGGGCTTCCAGGACCGCGTCGCGAATGCGTCCGGTCTTGGCGTAAAGTTCCGCCAGCGCGGCATTCAGATATTCTGACGAAGGATCGCTCTCAATGGCCAGCCGGTATTCTTCAATGGCCTTGGTGGCATATTCGGACCGCCCGTACATGGCCATCATCTCTTCGTACATGTGCGCCAGCGCGAAGTGATAGTAAGCGGCTGCCTGATCGGGCTTTTTGTCCGTTTTGTTTTCCGTTTTTGGCTGGCTGGGCTTCGCAGCCTGGTTTGCATCCTTTGCTTCCTTGGTCGCGGCCCCTTTCTGGGGCGCAGCGTCTTTCGGCGCGGGAGCAGCGGGGGCCTTGGGGCGCATGCCTTGCTGGGCAAACACACTTACGGTTGCGAGCAGGAACAACGTTGATAGAAGAGAGCGGGTTTTCATGAAAGTCATAGAACGACCGAAATCACCTTTTCATTGGATGCACAGGCGCTGTTTCCGGTAGCGGCTATTCACCACATCTAATTCTAGCCCTTAGTTCCGGACTTTTCTCATCAGATTGCAATTCTTCACTAGTGACGGAAGTGACGCACGCCCGTAAGTACCATTGCCAAACCTAAGCGGTTTGCCGTATCAATCACTTCCTGGTCGCGCATTGAGCCGCCCGGTTGAATAATGGCCGTGGCGCCGGCTTTGGCAATTTCTTCCACCCCGTCCGGAAACGGGAAAAAAGCGTCCGATGCGGCCACCGTGCCCTGCAAAGGTAAGATCGCTTTCATCGCGCCAATCTTGCAGGAATCAACTCGCGACATCTGCCCTGCACCCACACCCACCGTCTGTCCCTCCCGGGCATAAACAATGGCATTTGATTTCACATGTTTGCAGACTTTCCAGGCAAATAGTAAGGCCCGCATCTCTTCTGCGGTCGGTGGGCGAGTACTGGCCACCTTCAGGTCCGCTTCGATCAGAGGACGCACATCGGCATCCTGCACCAGCATCCCGCCGGAAACCTGCTTCATGGCAGTTTTTTGCGCGCTTGCCTTCACCTCCACCAGCCGCAGGTTTTTCTTGGCGGCAAACTTCTCTTTCGCTTCAGGTGAGTAACCGGGCGCGGCGATCGCCTCCACAAACAGCTTGGCAATCTCCTCCGCGGCGGCCCCATCAATCACCCGATTCACACCGATCACGCCCCCAAAAGCTGAAACCGGATCTGTCTCTTTGGCGCGCAGATAGGCTTCCAGCAGGGTCTTGCCCGTGGCCGCGCCGCTGGGATTGGTGTGTTTGATGATGGCGCATGCTATCTCATCAAAATCCTGGGCCAGGTCCCACGCCGCCTGCAGGTCAACAATGTTGTTAAAAGAAAGTTCTTTACCCTGCAACTGCTTGCCGTTGGCCACACCCACGCCGGAACCGTCCGAGTACATGGCGGCCCGCTGATGCGGATTCTCCCCGTAACGCAGGTCCATCACTTTATTTAACGAAAAACGCAAGATCGCAGGAAAATCGTTGCCGGCCTGCGGAAGCCCAAAATCAATTTCGCTGAATGACGTCGCGGCCAGTGTGGCTGCAATCGCGCTGTCATAGGCCGCCGTCGTGGCGAAGGCTTTTTGTGCCAGACGCCAGCGCGTCGCCAGCCCCAGCTCTCCGCCGGAAGCTGTCATCTCCTGTGCGATGGCAGCATAGTCATCGGGAGAAGTAACGATGGCAACATCGCGAAAATTCTTGGCCGAGGAGCGCACCATAGAAGGTCCGCCAATGTCGATATTCTCAATCACCTCGTCAAAATGCACGCCCGGCTTTGACGCCGTCTTTTCAAACGCGTAGAGGTTCACCACCACCATATCGATCGGCTGTATGCCGTGCTCTTTTGCTGCCGCAACGTGACTCGCGTTTCCACGGATGTGCAGAATTCCGCCATGCACCTTGGGATGGAGCGTCTTGACCCGGCCATCCATCATCTCCGGAAAGCCGGTCAGCTCAGAGATGTCTTTCACGGTAATGCCGGCCTCACGCAGTAGCTTGGCCGTGCCGCCGGTGGACACCAATTCCACTTTCAGAGCCGCCAGTTGGCGGGCAAAGTCGACCAGACCAGTCTTATCGGTAACGCTAAGGATCGCGCGCTGAATTTTGGGCACTATTTGTTCCTCAGGAAGGAGTAGAAGGACTAAAGAATAAGGTACCAGCGCGAAACGAGTGCGCGCAACCGCCGGCGCAGAGAGCGCCACGGGAATTCTGGGATTTGCAAGTTGGAATTTGAAAATTTTAAATCCGCTTAATCACTCGATTACCAAACAAATTGGGCCACGGTGGCAAAGGAGCGACCGCGGCCCATCAAACCTGGATCTGGGATCAGCGGTCTAGCCTGGGCCCAGATGCCCTACGTCGTACACCATGATCTCATCGCCCTTCATCTCGCATTTAATTTTCACCTTCTTGCCTGACATTCCTGCCAGCATCTTTGGGTTGGCGATCTTGGTGGCCTTGCCCTGATCGTCAATGAACACCATGTCGGGGCTTTTTCCGCCTTTTGTCTCGTCGCACACCGCCTTGCCTTCGGTCGTGACAACGCTGTCGGCATTACAGACCATGCCGGTCATCTCCGTCCCTTTGCTCTTGTCCTGCGCCTCCTGCGCATGCAGCAAGATGATGGAACACAGAGCAAACGCTAAAATTCCCGCGGTTCTTTTCATTAAACTTCCCTCCTACGGTAAGGCCCTGTTCCGGGCCATTCGCGCGTGAGATGCGGCAGCGTGGGGAAAGTTGCACGGGGAAAAATAAGTTTTTTTTGTTCTTCAGCTCGGAATGGGCTGGGCAGCCTGGCCTCACTTCGGCTTGGCCTTCAGCTTGGCTTGCCCGTTCCGCATCTCCACTGTGTACTCCACCGCCGTGCAGCCATATTCCTTCCTGAGCTGTGCGGTCTTCTGCTGAACGAACTTCTTGAACGAATCCAGATTCGCAGGATTATTTTCGCCGGCCTTCTTGCGCGCCTCTGTAAGCGCCTGGAAGAGGGACTCCACCTGCTTCTGGTCTGCATTCACATCAGAGAATGAAGTAATGAATGGGCGGTCTTCGGTGACCGGGCCGTGATGGCTCAGTGCCCTCTGGGCTTCATGCTCTTCGTCGGTCCGCAGTCCCTGGATTCCCAGAACCGCGTCCTGCGGCCGCCTGTAGCCTTCTTCCTTGATGATAAGTTTCTGTTGCCATAGTGCGTTATACAAGGCGTAGCGCTGCTGGATTGTGGTGTAGCGGAAGCGCTGCGCATAATTCATGCGGTGCCCGTCAGAATACTTTTTAAGCAGCGTCTTGACTTTCCATTCGATCTCGGCCGGGGGTTTCTTGGAACCTCCGCCAAAATACATGTCGTACTCCACCTTCAGCCGGCGAAGCTGGTCTTCCAACACGGAAAGTTCGTCGTCAATCGCCAAAGGCGGGGCTCCATTTCCAGGAAAGGATCGCTCGAGGAGAGCATTTCAGGGCGGAATATACCACAGGCGCCCCCGCCCTCCTACGTGCTCAAGGTACAGGGACTCCACCCGCACCGCGGTACTTGCCTCGGCGGGCCTTTGGCCCGTTTTTTCCTGCCCGGGCCAATGCGCCATGCAGCTCTGGTTTGCGCCCCTCTTCACATTTCATGCCTACCAGCCAACCTGAAAGTCCTCCGTTTCATCCGCTGATAAATTGCATCTAAGGATTAAGTATGGTTCCTAAAAGTCCCTCTAATCATCGCACTCGTATCGTCATTGCCGACGATCACACGGTCCTGCGTGAGTCGCTGGCAGCTTTGCTTTCTACTCAATCAGATTTCATTGTCGAAGGCCGCGCCGCCAACGGACAAGAGGCGCTTGCGATTGTGCATGAGCACCCGCCGGACGTCCTTCTGCTGGACCTGTTTATGCCCGAAGGCGACGGTTTTGAAGTTCTGCGTACCCTGGACCGGGCCGGCAGCCGCGTGGCCGCTGTTGTTCTTACCGGATCAGACAACGAGCTGGACTATGCGCAGGTGGTCAAATTGGGTGCTCGCGGCCTGGTGCTCAAGAGCGATGGCCCCGAGAAACTTTTTGCCGCCATCCGCACTGTTGCCAACGGCGAGCTCGCGTTCTCTGATGAACTTGCGCAACAGGTTCTCTCCACCATGACCGCGGAGTCAAAAAATTCCGCCAACACCATGGGGCGTCTTTCTACCCGGGAGCGCCAGATCGCCTACCATGTGGCCCGTGGCATGAAGAACAAAGACATTGGACTGGCCCTCACGATCAGCGAAAACACAGTCAAACGTCACCTACAGAGTATTTTCACCAAAACCGGCGCACGCGACCGGCTGGAGTTGGCGGTGCTGGCGCTGAGCGAGGCGAGCAAGGCGGCTTAAAGAGCAGTCAGCACTCAGCCGTCAGCATTCAGCCAAAGCGTACGAACGCCGCCGCAGATTTCCGTTTCGCGGATAAACACGAATCACAACCTGGTTATTGATTCGCGGATCGTCCACTTTGGCTAGTTGCCAGTCGCTAGATGCTTTGGCTGAAAGCTGAGTGCTTACTTCCCCGCGCCTGCCGCCATTTTTTTCACCATGGCCAGCACCAGCTTGCGGTCGCTGTCATTCAGGCTGATAGAGTATCGGCGGATCTGGGTAAGAAAGCGCACCTCATCTTCAGTGAGCGGAGGAAGGTTCTTGGCCGAGCCGTTGGAAAAGTGGTCGGCAAAAAATTGGCCCAGGGGCAATTCCATGGCGCCTGCAATTTTGGAAAGCGTATCCAGAGACGGAATCGTATGGCCGTTTTCCACGCGGGAAAGGTAGCAGCGCAAAAGTCCGGTGCGCTTCTCAATGTCGCCTTGTGACATGCCCTTTTGCAGACGATATGTCCTGATTGTTTCGCCGATATTCATGTTGGAGCCAGCTTCTGACATAAGGTCCACCGGGTTGCTTGGATAGTAATCAGAGCAACAACTTTCTGCAAGCACATTTTTTGTCAGCAATCTTGTTCGCCCCGCGTTTTCAAGCACGTTCTCCGCAAATTTGCTCGTTATCCTTCCCGGTTTCTTTCTTATATCTACACGGAACTGTATATTTACCATTAGATATAAAACCAGCGCCTTGGAACGCTTTGTTTACGATTTCATAACTAGCCGGAATCGCGCGGTTCCACCGGAGCATAATGCAGTTCCATCCATACGGTTGACCGACCGGAGTTTCGCAATAAGAAGAGGCTTCCACAACCAGTTCGCGGTGAACTCATCCCTTAGCTTCCGCCACGGCTTTGTTTTCCATTCTGCCGATGAGCCGGTCATGCCAGCGCGAAAAGAGCAGCAGCGCAGTCAGCGCGCCGGCAACGGCGGTCGCCATGTCTTCCTGCGTGTCCCATGGATCGCCTTGCGTGCCCAGGAAGGCGTCTGCCGCGGAACCGCTGGCCACCGCGATGCGCCATTCCAGCAACTCATAAGCGGCGCTCACCGCCAGGCAGATACTCAATACAATGAAAAATAGCCAGCCGCGCCGCAAAACAATTCTTTGCCGCAGCAGAACCTCACGCGCCACCAACGCCGGCACAAAGCCCTGGGCAAAATGTCCCACGCGATCATAGTCATTGCGGGCCAGGTGAAAATGGTCGCGGATCCAATTGAAGAGCGGCACCTCCGCATAGGTGTAATGTCCGCCTACAAAGAGAATGCACGCATGCACAAGAATCAACGTGTAAACGAATGTGGTGAACTGAAACCGGCGATAGGTAATGGCCAGGGCCGCAAGCACCAGCAATGCGGGAAAGACCTCCAGCGACCAGGTGAAATAGTCGTGCGGATGGGCTGCGGACCATGCCAGAGCAACCGCGAACCCGCACAGCAGTAATATCAGAGCATGCTTCTGTTCCGGCAGCATCAGGTAAACTCCAGCATGATTCTCGCCATTTAATTTTCCAGACTTTGTCTCACATTCTAATTCCCTGGCGGAAAAATCCTCCCCTGAAGCAAAAAAGCCTCGCCGGAGCGAGGCTTTCGCTAACAACAGCGCAGTCAGTCGTGATCGTGACGCCGATCATCTCTGTCACCGTCGCCAACGTGGACTACCCCGCGAATCTCGCCGCCGGGAGACCGTGAGGAGTGGACATTCGCGTAAGACGCTCCCTCACGGATCGCCTGAATAACCTTATCAAAATCCGTGCCGGGGGTAATGCCTTGACCATTCGGGCCAACGACGTTGGCTGCAGTGATTGTGCCGCTCACTGTGCCAGAAGTGGTGTCCGGGCAGGTGGGCACTCCCGGATCGCTAGCAGGAGCTGGAGCGGCCGCGGTTTGGCACAACCACACCATAATGCCGCCGGTCTCTTTGGAAAGTCCAAAGTGAATATGCGATTGGGTCACTTGAGCATTCAGATTGCTATAGGTGATTGTGTAACTGAGGGTGGTTCCATCGCTGCTGAGAGTAGCGTGGAAGGAACCCGTGGCCTGAGTCGCAACCGGCCCCGGAGTTTCATTAATGCCCCGGAGGGTAGCGTGGAAAGTGTTACGGTCATCATTATCGGTCGCCGCCATACTGATGGCGCACAGCCCAATGACACAAAGAACCGCTAGCAGCAGTTTTTTCATGCAGTTTTCTCCTAGAAGTCGAGATTCTTAGTTTGGGTGGGACCCACAGACTCGGTCACAAAAATGGGTTTGCGCCATCAATGAGCAACTGCTGTCAGTGCAACTCTTGTTCCAATACGGGCGAATACTCAATGCTTTGCTGGTCCGATTTTTTTGAAAAAAGCTTTCTTATTGATAAGAAAAAGCTTAGGCGTAGAAAAAGGCAGACTTGTCTTTCGCAAAAAAATACATAGCAAAATCTTTCATCATTCAAAAAATACACATTTCCATTGAAAAATATAAAAATATGTAGGGTGGGCCCTCATCCCATCAGCATTCCGCCATTCACTTTGAGCACATGCCCGGTGATGTAGGCTGCCTCTTCTGAGGCCAGAAATCGCACAGCGTACGCTACTTCCATGTCTGTTCCGGGGCGGCCCAGGGGAATCGCTTCATTCACCTTGGCTTTCAATTCAGCGGCGAGTCCCTCCGTCATGGCGGTATCAATGTATCCGGGAGCCACGGCGTTCACCGTGATGCTCCGCGACGCTACCTCGCGCGCCATCGCCATGGTAAAACCAATCAACCCGGCTTTCGAAGCGGAGTAATTCGCCTGCCCCGCCTGGCCCATCTGTCCAAAGATGCTGGTGATATTGATGATTCTTCCCCATCGCGGCCTCAGCATGGAACCAATGACGGCTTGCGTGGTGTAAAACGCGCCACTCAGGTTGGTCTGGATCACAGTGTCCCATTCTTCCTTTTTCATCCGCATCAGAAGCGTGTCACGGGTGACACCGGCGTTGTTGACCAGGATTTCTATCTTTCCAAAACGTTGCAACACGGCCTTTACGGCGTTCTTAACTTCATCTTCTTTGCTCACGTCCATGGGAAACGTGGCCGCCTGCCCGCCTCTGCTTTCAATCTCTTTGGCTACCTCTTCCAGCTTTTTTACATTACGCGCTGCCAGCGCAATGGATGCGCCGCCTTCTGCCAGTGCCAGCGCGCATGCGCGGCCAATCCCCTGGGATGCTCCCGTAATCAGCGCAACACGCCCTGTAACTCCCGGCATTGAGTTTGCTCTCCTTAAAAAGTTAACTGCGAATTATACCCAATGCAGGCAAGGGGCAAGCCAATGCGCCCCTCACATGGCCGTGCTTCTTCGTTCCGTCAGCGCAGGCTCGTTCACCGCTTCGTCACGGAAGGCGAGTTTCATGATAGGAGGCGCCACCAGCGTTGTAATGCCCGTCATAAAGATGACCAGCGCATAGGCCGATTCAGAAACAATGTTCATCTGTAGCCCAACCAGGGCCACAATCAACCCCACCTCGCCGCGCGGAACCATGCCAATCCCGACCTTGAGCGCCGTTCTCCAGCCGGAGTGCAGCACGGGCAGACCGCAGCCCACCAGCTTGGAAACGATCGCCAGCAGCGAAATCACAATCGCTGAAACCAGCAGCTTGCTGTCAAAGACTCCCATATTCATGCGCGCGCCCATACTGAAAAAGAAAAAAGGCGCCAGGAATTCATTGATGGAGAAGACGCGCGAACGCAGGTTCCATCGCGGTGAGTACTCGGCAAACGCCAGCCCGGCAAAAAATGCGCCGATAATAGCGGCCATGCCGATCTTCACCGCGGCGTAAGACAGTCCCAGGCAAATGGCCATGGCAATAATGAGCGGCGCATCCTGCGTGGACATCCGCTCCATCCCCGGCTCCATGCGTTTTACCACGCGTGGCGCGTAAAACATCATGATCAACGCAAAACCGATGGCCTCAATTGCGGTGATCAGTAGCTGGGCCCACTCCAGTCCCGTGGAAGAAACCAGGCCTACCACCACGGCCAGCACGATCATGCCCAGCACATCGTCAAAAACCGCTGCCCCCAGAATGATCCTGGCTGAAACCGTTTGCAGCAGATTCATGTCCCCCAATACACGTGCCGTGATGCCGACACTGGTAGCAACCATGGCGGCTGCCACAAACACGGCTTCATGCGTGGGATGATGACGCAGCAACATGTAAGTGACTCCAAACAGAAAGGGCGCCGCGATCCCGGCCAGAGCCACGTACAGAGAAGTCCGGCCCACACTGATCAGGTCTTTGGGCTGCGTCTCCAGACCAACGGTAAACAGCAGGAATATCGCTCCAATGCCCGCGATCGCATAGATGGCGTCCGTGGGGACCACCAGGCGGGCGCCGTACGGTCCCAGGAGCACTCCGGCAAGAATCTCACCCAGTACTGCCGGCAGGCGCATCCTCTCAAAGGCTTCGCCAAAGAGTTTGGCCCACACGAAGATGAAAAATAGCTGAAAGAGAAATGGATCAGCAGTATGCATGGAACATGAATTTTGATTGCAGAGCCCGGCGAAACTTTAATTGTATAGATGCTGGAATACCAGCAAAAACCAGAGTTGCTGAATTTTAAAACCCATAGAAAACACGTGCGCGGCAGGGGCGCGTTTGTGTATCCAATCGTCACGCAATGCATCTTTATAACGCACCGGACAAAAGCGGCCAGCCAGCTCTCGATTTTTCCCACAGCAACCCTGCCTTTTGTCATCCTATGTAAAGAGAACAAAATCGCATGCAGCTAGCTCAATTCATCAGTAAAACCGCCATGAAAACAGCCGCAGGAAAGCTTTGGACCCTGCCGCTTATGGATGCGGCCATCGGCGGAGTTCTTTGCGGCATTGCCGCTGTTGGCGCCAGCGCAGCGGCCGGTGGGCATACGTGGAAAAACCTCGTACCCCTGATTTTCACTTCGATCCTGCTGGTCATCGCGGCATTGTTCGGGGCACGGGCGGGAATTTTTGGCACCATCCTTGCGGGACTGGTATTTGCTGAATTCCTGTTTTCTCCAACGGGAAGCGTCAGCGTGGCCAATGAATCGGCACGTTCCAACCTGGGCTGGATGTTGCTGATAGGGATCGGGTTTTCATTCCTGTTTGCACCTCCAGGGCCCGGATTTCGCCGCCCCGAATAGACGGCAGGCACACAACAACGCCCACCAGCCAAGCATCCTACAAAGAATCAGGAACACTCAATCGGGGTCACTGCCCGATGACTGAAGGGAATCTTCATGGCTACGGCACCTCAGTTGCCCACAACCCGGCCGCTTTGGGCGCGCTCGCCTTTTTATTTCAACTCCACCGCTCACCTGCTGAGAATCGGGCGGGGGAAGGCAAATAATCTTCAGGAACTGCTGGAAGCCCTGCGCCTCTGCCCAGATTCGTCCATTTTTCGGCATACGTTCCAGACCCTGGAAGAGCACCACTTTATCAAAGAGGGTTTTTCCAACGACTTTTCTCACTGGGCTTTTGCCGCGTGCAATGAAGTCGAGCTGGCCGAGCGGCTCGCAATCATCGATGTGCGCGAATTCACCTCGATTGCCACGCTGCGGGACCGCCTGGTCCTCATCATTGAGGAATACCTGCAGAAGAATCCCCGGGCAGCCACACGCACCGCAATGGAGCCTTTTTACCTGATGGACTCTGACCTGGTGGTTGTGCCCACGCCGTACGTCGCGCGCAACCTTGAGGAGTTTGCCGACGGGCTTCACAAAATTAGTATCCACTCGATCTATTACCACTTTATTGATGCCCGGCTCCGCTTGAAGCTCAACAACAATGATTTTTCCATCTGGCTGGAGAAGGAACTGGATTTAGCGCAGGCCGCTGATCGGATCAATCGCATTGATATTTACACCTCCACGCTGGAAGGCGTGCGACAAAACATTTTGAAAATTATTGAAATCGAATTGGCCACGCCTGATTCGGCTGGGCCTGACTAAATGAGCAGCGGATGGTGGAGTGCAGTCAATGAAAGATAAAAACCCGGATCGGAAAACGGCCGTGGAAGAAAAAAACGCAGAGAAAAATTCCAAAGCCCGCGATCCGAAGCAGCAGCAGGAACCAGCAACTCCCGCGGGACAGGCGGCGCCGCAGGAGCTTGCCGTTCCCGCAGCTCCTTCTGGTACACGTGAACGCCGGTTCCGTCAGACAGATCTGCCCGCCCGCGTTATTGAACGGCGCAAGCATCCGCGTATCAGCATGGAGCAGCCATTACCTCCAGCACCGCCGTGCCTGGATGACTATGTATCCATCATTGGCCAGCCGGAGCTGGATGAGATTCGTTTTCTTGCCCGCCGCCTTCGCGGCAAAACGGTCAAGATGGTGAACTCCACCGCAGTAGGCGGAGGCGTGGCCGAGATCCTGAACCGGTTGATTCCGCTGATGAATGAACTGGAAGTCCCCACCCGCTGGGACGTAATCACCGGCGGCAATGATTTTTATGAGGTCACAAAAGGATTTCACAATGCGCTGCACGGCGGCGAGTACAACCTGACGCAGCAGATCAAGGACATCTTCATGTCCTACAGCGAACAAACGCGCCAGCGCATGGAATTTACTGAAGACCTTTTCATTATTCACGACCCCCAGCCGGTCGGGCTTGTCCATTCCAAATCACAAGAACGCGGCAAATGGATCTGGCGCTGCCATATGGATCTCTCCAACGCGCACCAGGGAGTGTGGGATTTTCTAAAGCCGATGATCGAGCAGTACGATGCCGCCGTTTTTTCCGCGCCGGCGTTTGCCTGCCAGCTCCCCATCCCGCAATATCTTTTCTATCCTTCCATCGATCCGCTTTCAGAAAAGAACAGAGAACTTCCAGAGGAATACATCAACAAGGTTTGTGACGACTTCGGCATTGACCGGTCGCGTCCCGTGATTACGCAGATCTCCCGCTTTGACCGCCTCAAGGATCCGGTGGGCGTGATTGAGGCTTACAAGCTGGTCAAAAAATATGTGGACTGCCAGTTGGTGCTCGCAGGCGGCGGCGCCACAGATGATCCTGAAGGGGCCGTGGTGTTGCAGGAAGTCATTGAGGCCGCGGGTGACGACCCTGACGTGATCATTCTGAATCTGCCGCCATGGTCTGCGCTGGAAATCAATGCGCTACAGCGCGCTTCCACCGTAATCGTGCAGAAGTCTCTCAAAGAGGGCTTTGGTCTTACCGTGACGGAAGGTCTATGGAAAGAAAAGCCCGTGGTCGCGGGCGCCGTGGGCGGTATCCCTATGCAGATCATTCACAAACTTACCGGCGTGCTGGTGCATTCGGTGGAGGGTTGCGCGTACCAGATCCGCTATCTGCTTACGCATCCGGAGTTCGCCACACAACTGGGCAAAAACGGCAAGGAGCACGCCAAGGAAAATTTTCTGATCACCGTAAACTTGAAGCGCTGGCTGGTCTTGTTCCAGATTCTGCTGGGGATGGCCAAGCCGAACGCCACGATTTGAGATCAAAAGCTGTTTTGGATCCATGCTGATTCGCGTTTTTCGCGTTGATTCGCGGTTAAATCGTTCTCGATTTGCGTTCATCTGCGCAGATTTGCGGCAAAAGTCGTCAGATCTTCTCCGGCCACCATACAAGCACTTCGATTTTCCTGGAAAAATGCAGTACCGGCTTCAAGTCAGGCAGTTCAATCCCTGCTGCCTGCGCCATGGTATTCACGCCAAATTCCGCCTCTGCATCCTGCAACTGCCATGGCGCGTGATGGATGTAGGCCCGCAGCACGTGGCCACGATCAACGGTATAGAGGCAATAGCGCTCAGTGAGAAAATATTCCAGCGATCCTTTTTCCCGTACTCGCGGCGCTGAAACCGGCCAATAGCGCGCTTGAAAGTTTGCTGGCCTTGGCATCTCCAGGCGGCTGCTGGTGTATTCAAACGATTCCCCGGAAGACCGGACCAGCATGGCCGCGTGGAAATACGGTAGCTTGTAGGCTGCGCGTGCGCCCAGCACCGCGGGGAGGCTGCCCGCATCCAGGCTAAAAAAATAAACTCCCGGTACGCCTTTGTAGCGAACATACGTCCTGACGTTCAGCTCGCAAAACTTGTAGAGAAAGGGCAACGGCGGCGCCAGACGGCCGCGGATACCGCTCATCCAAAACGGCGCTACAGCAACGTAAGCCATTCCATCGCGCAAATCCAATTCCAATTCTTTCGGAACCAGTGACCGGAGCTTTTCCGGCGCAAGCGGCCAATGGGCAAACAGCAAATCATGCCAGTTCTGTTTCATGATCCACTGAGCGCTGGGCATGGGGATGGGGCGGTGTGCGGTTTCAAGCAGCAGTGGATGCATGGTTCAGCAATTGTAAATAGAATCGCTTTGTGGCCACCATCTTCACCATAGGGCACTCCACGCGCGACCTTGCGGACTTCTCTCGCGTTCTGCAATCCCATGACATTCGCCTGCTGGAAGATATTCGCGCCTTCCCCATGTCGCGACGGCATCCGCATTTCAACCGGGAAAATCTGGAGCTATGGCTGCCGGAGATTGGCTGTGACTATATCTGGGAAAAAGACCTTGGCGGACGCCGCGGCAAGCAAATGCCGCCCGATGAATCGCCCAACATCGCGCTGCGCAACCCATCGTTCCGCAACTATGCCGACTACATGCTGTCCGAGCCATTCCGCATGGCCGTCGAGCGACTGGTGGCGCGCGCTGATAAAACCAACACCGCGATCATGTGCGCAGAGCAGCTTTATTTTCGCTGCCATCGCATGCTGGTTTCTGATTATCTGGTGGAGCAGGGCCACACTGTACTGCATATTCTGGATGAAAAACCGCCCAAGTCCCACGTTCTGACCAAAGAGGCCCGCACGGTCGAAGGACGCCTGGTCTACCGTGGAGACTACCTGCTATAAGCGGATGGCGGAAGCCTTGCTGGTGTTTTTGCGCCAGCCGAAACAAACGATATGATTGACCCGCCCTGACGGGCATAAATCATGGCCCAGACAAAACTCGCTACACTGCTTCCACGGCTGGAGCAGGCACGCACCGCGATCGGCACAATCAAAGAACGGGAAATTGTCCGGCTCCTCTCAGAGGCCAACCCCGCAACGGTTGGTAAAGACGCCGAATCTCTTATTCGCTTTCACGATCTGCTCCTGTTCTTTCGCGCCTTTCCGCCTGGGCCTGCGGTATTGCGGCTGGCGGACGCGCTTCTAGGCAAGATTGAATTGAAGGTCAAAGCCGCGCTAGACGCGGGCGCTGACGCTGATGACTTTGCGCCGGAAGAAGTAGTGGGCATCACTGGAACGGTAGTTGAAGCCAGTTATAGCTATCCCATGGTCTGCTGGCTGGTGAAGCACCATCCTAAAGCAATATCCATTCAATGGGACGGCTATGAGCGTGAGGTCCAGCGCGCCGCAATCTGGCCGCGCTTCTTTCCGCTGATGGAAGAAGACTCTCTCACGGAAGCCAACGTCCCCTACCTTGATTGGCTCAAGGCTGCGCGTGGAAGACGGGATGAGCTTTCCTGGCTGGTCGAGCAATTCCAGCGATTGCCTATCAGCGAAAAAGAAAAAGGCGCGTACTACGATTCCCTGGAAATCATGGTTCGCTGGGACATGAGCGGCTCACCGGCATCGCGCACCCGGTCACGCAAACCCGTGAGGCATTTCTATTTTCATCAAGAGCCACTCCTGCAGCGCCGCCAGGTTTCGCTGGCCCAGGAACTGGCCAAACCGAAGCTGCCCGTGAAGATATTACCGTCACACCAAGCGGAGAAAACGCTCGACCTGGTGAAAGAGGCAACTGGGGTACGCTATCGCGAGCTTTACGGCACCAGCAACGCTGGTCCCAAGTGGGTGGTGCAAGCGGACGTTGGCCGAGGAGTGGAGATTTGTTTCTGGGGTCTGCCGCCGGAAAAGCGGCTTCCGTTACGCGCCTACCTTGCCGGGTTCACCATAAAAAACGGCGTGCCCATCAACTATGTGGAGTGTATTTCGCTCTTTGACTGGACAGAGATTGGCTTTAACACTTTCCCTGCGTATCGCGATGGCGAAACAGCCTGGGTCTACGCGCAAACGCTGCGCCTTTTGCGCCAACTGCATGGCGTGAGCGCCATTTCCGTGTATCCATATCAGATTGGCGATGGCAATGAAGAAGCTATCGACTCCGGCGCATTCTGGTTTTACCGCAAGCTGGGCTTTCGCTCCATGCATCCTGCACTGGAGAAGCTGGCGCAGGCGGAGGAAAAGAAAGTCCAGGCGAACTCTAAATACCGGACGCCCACCCGTACCCTGCGCCGCCTGAGCAAGGCACACGTGGTGTATGAACTGCCTCAGGCCGAACGCGGCGCGTGGGACAGGTTTTCCATGCGTAACATCGGCTTGGCTGTGCAGCGCCGCATGGCGCGCGATTTCAACGGCGATGCTGAGAGCATGCGCACGTCTGCTGCCACACAAGTTGCGCGCGATATTGGACTGAATCCATCCCGGCTCAACCGCCAGGAGCAGATTGTGTTTGCCGAATTTGCCATGGCGCTTAGCTTGGTGCCGGACCTTGCCCGGTGGTCAGCGGATGAGAAAGCTGGACTGTGCGCCATCATCGCCGCCAAGGGATCCAGGACGGAGCAACACTACCAGCACCTGCTACTAAAGCATGCCAGGCTGCGCAGGGCCCTGCTGCGGCTGGGGTCGCAAAAAGCTGTAATCGCTGCATAAATCGCGTGAAAATTCCCTGCAAGAACTCTGGATTCTTCCGTTCATCCTGCAAGAAGCAGGGAGCACCAACATGAAAGCTCGACTGTCAGCGGCTGCCATAGTGGCCGCATTTTTCCTCTATGTTCTTATAGTTGCCACTCCGCAGAATGCCTCCGCAGGCCAGCCGGAAGGCAATAGCCAACTGCAAATCCTGGGCAAAGACGGCAAGGTGACCGGCTTTGTCCCGCTCAAACACACCGGCATCAAGACCGAGATCAGCGGTTTTGTCGCGCGGACTGAAGTCACGCAGGAATTTGAGAATGTCCTGCCGGATGCGGTGGAGGCTGTTTATGTCTTTCCACTGCCGCATAGCAGCGCCGTGGATGGAATGACCATGACGGTGGGCGAGCGTGAGATCCGCGCCGTGATCAAGGAACGCGACGAGGCCCGCAAGATCTATGAGCAGGCGCGCAATACCGGCCATACAGCGGCGCTGCTGGAACAGGAGCGACCGAATATCTTCACGCAGTCCGTCACCAACATTCCTCCCAGCGGAAAAGTACAGATCAAGTTGACCGTAATTGAGCTGCTCAAGTATGAAGCGGGCGTTTACGAGTTTGCCTTCCCTCTGGTAGTGGGGCCGCGTTATATCCCCGGCACTCCTGCTTCCGCAGGCGACCACGGCACCATGCCAAATACCGACCAGGTCCCGGATGCCTCACGCATCAGCCCGCCCGTGGCAGGCGTGCACACCGCGGATGGTCATGCGGGACATAATGTATCGATGGAGGTAAATCTGGTTGCCGGCGTTCCGGTAGGCGATGTGGAATCAACGTCGCACAAAATCTTTGCTGACCGCACCGGCCCCGATTCGTATCACATCACGCTGGCAGATGGCGCCGTTCTGCCGGACAAGGATTTCATTCTCAAATATCAGGTCTCTGGTACCGGTGTGAATGACGCGGTTCTGGCGCACTCTGATAAATCAGGCGGATACTTTACGCTGATCCTTCAGCCCCCGAACCGGCCGGTGGAAAAAACGCTGGTGCCACGCCAACTTATCTTTGTCGTCGATACGTCAGGCTCCATGTGGGGCTTTCCTCTGGATATGGCGAAGAAAACTATCCAGCGCGCGCTCGATAATCTGCGTAAAGACGAGACTTTCAACCTGATCACCTTTTCCGGAGATACCAGAATTCTCTTTCCCGAGCCGGTGCCGGCCACGCCGGAAAATATTGCCGCCGCACAGAAGGTGCTGGCAGGCGCTTACGGCAGCGGCGGCACGGAGATGATGAAGGCCATCCGCACCGCGCTGGGTGACGATGCCGGCGCGGACAAACCCATGGAGGCCGATCCGATCCGCGTAGTCTGCTTTATGACGGACGGCTACGTAGGCAATGACGCTGACATTATTGCCGAAATCAAAAAGCACTCGGATGCCCGCGTCTTTTCTTTTGGAATTGGCACGTCAGTCAATCGCTTCTTGCTCACCAAGATGGCGGAAGAAGGCCACGGGGATGTGGAGTTTGTCACAGCTCCCGGAGAAGCGCAGGCCGCAGCCGACCGATTCTATGAACGTGTACATTCGCCGGTGCTGACCAACATCTCCATCGATTGGAATGGGCTGCCGGTTACCGATGTTTATCCCAAAAACGTGCGCGATCTTTTCTCCGCCAAGCCGGTCATCATCACCGGACGTTACACGGGCCATCCTTCCGGCAAGATCACGATCAAAGGCTACCGGGGAACCGGCGACTACAGTCGCACAATCCCAGTAGATTTCTCTTCGGCGGGCGAGAGCAACGCGGCCCTGGAAAAAATCTGGGCCCGGCACAAAGTGGAAGACCTGATGTCACAGGACTGGAACGGCATCCAGAGCGGCAATTCCAAATACAAAGCAGACATCATCAAGGTGGGGCTGGAGCATAGCCTGGCCACACAATATACCTCGTTCGTCGCGGTGGAAGAAAAAACGGTGGTCTCTGACGGCAAGCCGGTCAAGGTTGAAGTCCCAGTGGAGCTGCCTTCAGGCGTTTCGCCGCTGGCGGTGCCGGGCCAGGGATACGATCGACTGCAGACCTTTGCCAAGCTGTCATCGGCTCCATCTGTAATGCAAGCTCCCACGTATGCCGGCTCAGCCTCTACCACAGTTGAGGTCACAGCTGAAGCGCCGCTTGTCGATACTTCTACTGCCCAGATCACTCACACTTTCTCCGGAAAGGAGTTACATGGGCCGGGAGGAGATGCGAATGGAACCCCCATCATCAGCGGATTGAAGAACCACTTTGAAGACAAACAGAAAGCCGAGTGGGACGCCAATCTCAAGCTGGTCCAACCCAAATTCAGCGCTGACCTGCTGTCGTTGTATCAATGCGCCAGCATCGGCTCCACACCGGACGGAAAAACCTGCGAGCCGCCTGCTTCCAAGGTGGTAAAGATCAAACTTGAGCTTACCGCCGCAAGCGCCGCCATCGCGCAGAAGCTTGCACTTGCGGGGTTCAAAGTGGAATCTGGGAAAGGGTCATTGCAATTAACCGGCAGCATTCTTACTTACCGGCTTAAACAGCTGGCACAAATCGCGGAGGTGAAATCCGTATCGCTGATCCAATGAAATAACAATTCGAGGAGAGAGAACCAAACAAAATGGGGACGCCACCGCAGCGTCCCCATTTGTTTTGCGAATTTGCCCTGTGCCATGGAAGCAGTACTATCGCACTTCAACTGCCTGTTTGAGTTTAAAGCTCAAGGCTGTTTCTGCCGGAAGAACGATTTCCTTGTTGCCGGTAAAAGCTGCGCCCGCCGTACCAGCGCCCGCGCCCGCTGCTGCGCCAATGGCAGCTCCTTTGCCGCCTCCAGCCAAAGCGCCGATCAGTGCTCCGGCGCCAGCGCCACCGCCGATGAATCCAGCCGAGCGCTTTCCTTTGCCTGCCACGGAACGTGCCACCATGCTGGTTTGAACAGGCGTCTCCTTTCCATGGATGGTCACGGAATTAAGCCTCACTTCAAGCAGCGCTCCGCCTTTAAAGTGGCCCATGGCTTTGGCGTCAACCACCATGCCACGCGCGGCGGCGCCCTGCTCAATCACGGTCTTGCCGCCCACAACCACCGGCTCGCCAACCGTCGCGGAGAATTCCTGCCCGGCACTGCTGCTCTTTGAGCTGAGAGTTTCACCCAGCCGCACGGTGATCTGCGTCCCTGCAGGAATGTTGATGGTTTGTGCAACAGGCTTGTTTTCCGCGGCTTTAGTGCCGCCTGCTCCGCTGCTCCCCGCACTGCCGCTGGCCGCATTGGGGTTGTCGGTTGAAGATGCCGGCGTGTTCGAAGTATTCGAACATCCAAGCGCAAGAGATAGCGCACCTAGCGCCACCATATTCAGCATGCGTGTAGCTTTCACAGAAACCCCCTTATCGACACCTGCTAGTGTCAGTGAATTATAGCCTCGGGCGGAAGGTCTACTTCTTCTCACTCGCCGCGGTGTTTGAGCTTTGTGGTTGGCTTGAATCAAGCTGGCCTGAATCAAGCCGGGTTGGATCAGACTGGGCAGCATCCTGTGGGCCCGCTTCCGGCCCTGCCGCAGCAGTAGCAGCACCGTTCCCGGATTTCATTTTATCCAGATATTTTTTGGAATTGAGCAGCGGCCGCTCCAGACTGGAATTATAGGTGGTCCATTCAGCTTCCGGCTCCCGCCCAAAGTGTGCGCGCATGCTCTCCATTTTGGAATCAAGATCATCAAGGTAATGCAGCATGAGCGCTTCAGGAAACATGGGCAGCTTGGGACTGCCGAACTCGTACTTACCGTGATGGCTGATGATGAGATGCTCGATCAGCGTCTTATATTCACCCGGAAAGCCCGGCACCTGCGCGATTTTCTCCTGCAACATTTCCAGTTCGATAATCATGTGCCCCAGGAGCTGTCCGCGCGTGGTGTAAGTAAAGGATCGCGCAAAAGTCAGCTCGTGCACCTTGCCAATGTCATGGAGAAACGCGCCCGTCAACAACAGATCGCGATTGATGGTTTCCGGATAGTTGCGACATGCCAGATCGCAGAGGTTAAACAGGGAAACCACGTGGTCCAACAGGCCGCCGATAAAAGCGTGGTGCAGCGTTTTGGCTGCGGGCGCGCTTTTGTACGCCTGTTCAATCTGCGGATCAGCCATGAAGGCGCGCACCAGCGCCTGCAAGTGCGGATCGCGAAAGCTATCGACAAAGCCGCGCACTGTCTCCCACAAGGCGCCAATGTCTTTTGTGGTGCGGGGCAGGTAGTCGTCAAAATCGACCTCTGACTCCTGCATGGACCGGACTTTGTGGACGGTAAGCTGAAAGCGTCCGTTGAACTTGTTGAGCAGCCCGCGCACTTTGACGAAATCATCCTGCTCAAAGCAGTTGATATGTTCTGATACGTTGTCCCACATCTTGGCGTCAAGGTGGCCGGTGCGGTCCGCCAGAGTCATGGCCAGGTACAGCTCACCACTCTTTTTCGGCTTGGCCTGCTTGGAAACCACAACAAACGAGGTGGTGACCACCTGGTTTTCAAAACGAACACAGTCAGAGATATAAAACTCTTTCATGGTTATAAGTGAGTTTACTGCAATTTATTGCCGGATGGGTGTGCGAAACTCAGTAGGCGCGTGGCTCTACTTTCCAGCGGTCGTAGATCCTGGCGGACAGGAAAATTTCGAACAGGCCCCGGTCAAGCTCACCGTCATCCACTGAGGTCTCCAATATTTCCAGAGCGCTTTCAATAGAAACGGCTTTTTTATAGGGACGGTCAGCGGCAGCAAGGGCGTCAAAGATGTCAGAGATCGTCATCATGCGGGTCTGCACGGGAATTTCCGGGGCTGACAATTTATACGGATATCCCGTGCCATTTAGTTTTTCATGGTGCCCGCGGGCGATCTCAGGAACGTTACGCAGCTCATTGGTCCATGGGATCTTCTGGAGAAAGCTCACCGTATGGAGCACGTGCGATTCGATTTGCAGCCGCTCCATCTCGTCGAGCGACCCCTTGCGGATGGAAAGCATCTGTATCTCTTCCCCGGTCAGCACAGGGCGCTTTTTTCCATCAATGTCTTCGTAGTGAAGATTGGCGATCTCCAGAAGCTGGTCAAAGTTGCCTTCAGGCAGTACCGTGGGCTCGTTGGCCCAGATAATAGCTTCAGCGTATTCGTCCACGCCGTGCAACTGGGCCGCCAGCCTGGCATCAAATTCCTTTTGCGCGGCCATGAATTCTTCACGCCCGTTCTTCAGCAGGAAGTCGAGTCTGGATTTAAGGCTCTCATTTTCCAGCGTGCGCCTGACCAGTCCAAAGCGTTGCCGGATCACCTCAAGCTGGGCGGGATAGAGTTTTTTTGCTTTCACCAGCACTTCTTCGCGAACGCCGACTTTGCCAAAGTCGTGCAGCAGGCTGGCGTAGCGGATTTCACGCACCTGGTCACGGGAAAAGCGCATGCTCGCATAGGGTCCGCTATCCGCACGATCCACGGCTTCAGCCAGCGCCACGGTGAGGTTGGCAACGCGGAAGGAGTGGCCGGAGGTTGCGGGATCGCGCGTTTCAATAGCAGTAACGGAGGCGCGCACAAAGCCTTCAAACAGGCGCTGAATCGAGTCATACAGCTGGCTGTTCTCCAGCGCCACAGCGGCCTGGCCGGCGAGCGATTGCACGATTTCCTGCTGGCGCGGCGTGTAAGGAAGCACCTGCTGGTCCACGGCTTCAGATGAATCGAGCCGCGCCGCGAAATCGCGTTTGGCGTTGATCAGTTGCAGCACCGCGATGATCTTTTCCTTCTGGTTGCGTATGGGCACGGCCAGAATGGATTTGGTGCGGTAACCCGAATCCTCATCAAATTTGCGGTTGATGGAGTACGGAACATCAGCGGGAAGATGGTACGCATCTTCAATGTTTACGATCTCACCGGTCAGCGCCACATAGCCCGCTATGGAATGCTCGTTGATATCGATGGCAACTTCGCGGAACGGTACCGCCACGGTGTCATTCTGCGCCAGCTTGAAGCGCAAGTGTTCGCTCGCTTCCTGCTCCTGCACGGGTGCACCGGGCTCGGCAGGCGGAAACTGTAATGACTGGCGGCCACCATCACCGGTGCTCTCCACCAGGTAGACGGAACCAGCGTCACTGCTGGTAAATTCGCGCGACTTGGTAAGAATCAACTCCAGAAGTTTGCCGGGATCATGCTCCGCGGAGAGCGCCATGCCGATCTGGTTCAGCTCATGGATCTCCTGGCTCGCACCGGCCAGACGCTGGTTTACCTCATGCCGGGTATGCACAAGATGAATGTGATCAAGAGCGTTGTCCGCCATGCGTTCCAGAAGCGATTCAGGAACGTCATACGGCAAGTAGGCATAGACCGCGCCATCGTTGCGCGGATCTTTGAAACGGGAATTGGCCAACGCCAGAACGCGCGTATTGGGAACGCGAAGCTGGTTATAGTGCTGTTCCACCAGGTCTTCCTTGGAAACCAGAATGATCCGTTCCACGTCAGCGTGCTCGCCGGAGATTTCCCCAAAGAGCATGCGGCGGAAGCGCTGAACACCATTGAAATATTTGGCCGCAATCGCATCCTCTGCAAAATACGCAAGGATAGGCAGGGCCCGCATGCCCGGCGTTTCGCGTCGCTTTGGAAGCACGGCCGAACTCATTTGATGGAGGGGCTTGAGGGGAATTGGCCCGAAATTCGTGAAATAGTGGAGAGATATTATCAGATCGATGCGCGTTGGAACAGATTGATGACTGCGGTACTCAAGGCCCTTGACCTTTAGGTGCGTATCGGCAATTGTCAGCTGAAAACCCTAGGTAAAGCGGTACAACTCTCCGGGGCAGACTGGTACACGGCCGAGAAGATCTGCGCAAAATTACTTCTTCATTTTTTCCCCAGAGCTTTTTTCAGCTGGACAATGATCTCTTTGACTGAGGGCGCCATGCTTCCTTCAGGATCAAGTCGCAGGCACTCCTCGAATTCAGCCAGAGCGGCCTCCGGATCTTCCTGCTGGAGAAAGACATTCCCCATGAGCGCGTGTGGTCCGGCATAGTCCTTATTGAGTTCGATTGCCTGGCGCAAATGCGGTTCAGCGGTCTGCCATTTACCAAGTCCCCACAAGCTGCGCGCCAGTTCGTAGTGCGCTTCAGCCGAGTCAGGGCGAATCTCCAGGCTGCGCTGTAGGGCCTTTTGCGCAGCTACATAATCCTTCTGCTCATTTAGTGCGGACCCCGCACCCAAATACGCTTTGGCATTGCCCGGTTCCACCTTGGCGGCTTCTTCAAAGGCCCACTGTGCGTCATTCCATTGCTGCAGTTGCATTTGCGCGAGCCCCAGCAGCAAGTACGCCTGGCCATACCATGGATCAAGTTTGGTGGCGCGCTTGAACTCGTCAATGCTGGCTTTGGCATCGTGCTTTTTGAACAGCAGGTCCTGGCCCTTGCTCATGGCTTCTTCCACTTCGACCACCGAACGGCGTTTCCGGGTTTCCGGCGTGGGCGTGGGAGTAGCGGCAGGATTTGCGGCGCGCGTGGTCTGACTGGAACTCTCCTGCGAAAAAGAAAGAGACGCTGTGAGACATGAAAAAAGAATACCGATTAAGAAATGAGTGCTGCGCATTACTTGAATTGTAAGGGGTTCCGGGCAAGGTTCCAATCCTGAACGTTGGGCCAGCATTTCGGAAATTCGCTGGGAGCTATCCCCTACTCTTTCGTCAGCGCACGGCCCTTGGATTCCAGTTGGTTCGCTTTTTGTATGTTCCCCTCATCACGGTAGAAGCCGGCCAGCGCCATGTAGAGCGGACCGCTGGCATTGCGCTGATTGATGGCGTTCTCCAGGAATGAGATCGCGCGCGGAACGTCGCCGGTCTTGGCCATGCTTTCCGCACCCCGCAGGATTGCGTCATCATCAGTATCTTTGGTGATGGGGGCGCGCGCGAATAAGGACGCCACGCCGGCATAGTCTTGCACGGCAAAATAGAGTTCTGCCAGACGTGAACGGGCAATCTCATTGCCGGGGTCTTTGCCGAGGACCTCTTTGAACCATTTGAGCGCGGAAGGCTTGTCATTCACGGCCAGATAACAGAGAGCACGATTGAATTCAGGAACGCCCTTGCTCACGTCGTCGGCAAGACCCGGATCAGAAACGTCAAATGGGGTGATCGCGCCTGGGGCCCCATAGACTCGGAAATTCAGTGAAGAATAAATTTTTTGCGGGCTATCAGGATCGTTGACTGAAACCATAAGCCGGTAATTACCTGCGCCGGCCTCCAGGGGGAGAGGTATTTTCTTGCCGGTCAACATGGAGCCGAAAGGATCCAACTGCTGCTTTGCTACTTCCTCGTGAATGCTGCGGGCATCGCCGGTTGCGCCCAGGCGGCCATAAGCGTAATCCACTATCAGGTTTTTGCCGCCGTAGGCAGTGGGGTCTCCCGGCGGGTCCCATATCTGATAAAAGATGTTCAGGTCTTGGCCGGGCGCGAAGGTCAACCCTTCCCCGGTGATGGGTGTGAACTTTACTCCGCCCACGGTAAACGGCAGATAGTCCTTGCCCGAACCAACCGCTTTGGCATTCGAAAAGGCAACAACTTCAGAAAGCTGCGCGCCTTTTGCCGGGAGTGACGGAACACTTGTCTGGCGCTCCACTTTATAGGCCGTTTTGTTGAGCTTGTTGGTCAGCAGGAACTCGATCCTGTACTTTCCCGGGGCCAGCGGTAGCCATCCTTCATAACCAAAGAGACCACGCTTGATGCGCTCTACCTCAGCAGTATCAAGGTATTGGGAAACATCTTTTTCCTGTTTGAAGATCAGCTTGTTGTCCGGCCCATAGACACGGGCGGAAAATGCCACGTTGTAAAACGCTTTGTCAGCGGTCTGTTCAATCGAGAAATCTGATGGCCGGCGCAACCGCAACAGATAATGCAGATTGAAATTTCCGGTAGCATCCCGCAAAAGGACTGTGGCTACATCCAGAAACTCATCATTGAGCACCAGGCGATGCGTGACCCGCTCCGCCAGCCTTTTCTGGTCAAGCTCCGCTTTGGTAAGAGGATGGTTGGCCAGGTTCTTGATCACGCTGAGCATTACATCGGATTCAAGGCCGGCCTTGGCGTGCTGCAAATCCACCGGTGCATCAGGAAGAAGTGAAAGAGTAGTGCGGGCCACTTCCCGGCCAAGCGCCCTGTCAATCGCCTGGAGCGAATGCTGGTTGTCATTGACCGTAAGCACTGAGGTGGCCAGCTTGCTGGGGCCATCCATATAAGGGCTGTAGAGCCGCATGGTGCCGTTGCCGTCACGATCAAAAAAGACGACGTAAAAGTACGGCGGCAATGCCGGATTGACGTTCTGGTAAAACCAGATTTCCATGGGCCGCACTTCATGGCGGCCGTAATACTTGGCCCGCTGCTTGGGTTCACCCAGAGTGATGTAAACCTGGCCCATGGCGCTGTGGACACCATCTAAATATTGCTTGGCATATTCAATGCGCTTGTAGATATCCTGCTTATAGCTGTTGTCTGGCGCACCGGGAGTAGGGTTTCTCAGCTCCCAGAAGCGCTCAATGAACTTGTCACGGTCAGCATCGGTTGGAAGGTCGAGGAAAACATTCCGCTCCTCATTAGTGATAAGGTAATTGACTTCATCCGTGATCCACGTGCGATATCGCGGCGGGAGATCCTTGGCCGAGGTTTTGGCCGACAAGAACGAGGAGCCGAGCACTGACAGAAGTACGACGAAAAATAAATGCTTGATGAAAAGTCGCATATGAGTTCAAAGGCCTGATTATTGTGTTGCCGGCCCATTTTGCTGCTGATCCATTTTAGCGCTTACCCATTTCCTATCGTTGTTTCTTATCGTTGTCCGAGGGCTTTTTGGATCTTATCAATCATCTCTCGCACGGCGGGGGCATGTTCACCCTGGGGATCAAGGCGCAGATACTCCTGAAATTCCTGGAGAGCGGAATTGGCATCACGGCGGCGAAGGTAAATATTGCCCATCAACGCATGGGCGGGAGCAAACTCCTTGTTAAGTTGCAGGGACTGGCGCGCATGAGGTTCCGCATCCTGCCATTTCTGCAGGCCCCAGAGGCTTCTGCCAATTTCATAGTGTGCCTCGGCTGAATTGGCGTTGAGTTCCAGGCTGCGCGCCAACGGCTTGATAGCGCCGCTGAAGTCCTGCTGCTGGTTCATGGCCGCGCCGATACCCAAAAACGCTGGCGCATTGCCAGGCTCAAGTTTGGTCGCTTTCTCGAAGGCGGATTTGGCGTCACCCCATTCGCGCACCTGCATATAAGCGGTGCCCAGAAGGACGTATCCCGGACAGTATTGCGGTTCAATCTCAATGACCTTCTTAAAGTTCTTGATGCTGCTCCTGGGATCGCGTTTTTCAATCAATAAATCTTCGCCCCGGGCAAGCTCTTCCTGCGCCTTGTCCGATGAGGGCTGCTTTGCTGAAATCATGGCGCCAGGGCCGCCCCGAGGAATATTGGGCACATCACGGCTTATGTCCCGCCTGAGATCAAATGTTGCGTAGCCAATTGGAGTGGCCGTCAGATCAACGATTTGTGACGCATTGCGGTAACCGGGATAACGCACACTGATGACGTAAATCTTGCCCTCAGGATGCTGCTGACCGGCGTCGATACCGTCAAAGGAAAATTTGCCGCGGGAATCGGTCATGGTGTTACCCAGCTCGCCGCTGCCGTTCACGAAAGAAGAGTCCCTGCCACGCGCGCGATCCAGAAGAACAAGCACCCCCTGAGGCGCAGGACCGCCTTCCAACCGAATTTGCCCCTGAATACGCTTCCCGCCTGCGCCGGCAATTTGTGCTGAAACGGCAACCGCGGAACACAGGAAAACAATCAAGAGGAATCTGGGAGAGGACATGTTGACTTCCTAAGCAGGTTCGTTTGCCCGCAAAAAGTCTGGGGAGGATTATTCATCCTCCCCAGACAAGTTTATCGCTTACAGCCTAGAACTCCCAACGGAGGGAGAACCGGGCCTTGAAGGGATCCTGGAAGCCAGTGAGAAGGCCAAGATTGGAATTGGAGGACCCAGGCTTGAGGAAATCAGGGTTAGAGAATGCAGCCCCGCCGGAAAGATCGCGGTTCTGGTCCACAACGATGATCGGTTTGGAATTGCTGACGTTGAACAAATCCACTGAGAACTTCATCGTGGAATGCTCGCTGATTTTCCAGGGATAGTCGGCATGAAGATCAACTTGGCCGGTAACAGGAGTGCGCCCAAGGACACCACGTCCACCAATGGGAACCTCGCCGGCGTTTTGGTACACGGGATGATCGGCAAGCTGGCTGATGGGAGTGCCGCTCTGTACTCGGATACCGGTACCCAGCGTCAGACTCTTCAGCGCTGCCTTGGGAAAGGTGTAACTGAAGAATCCATTCACTACCTGGCGGCGATCGGTATTCAGCGGACCAACGGCAAACTGATTCCCCAGTTCATTCACTAGGCCTGTAGTGAAATCAAAGAGCGAACTGATGCTGGGATCCGTCTGACCATTGTCATTGCGGAAGGCGCCTTCATAGTTACCTTGCAACCTGGCAATGCGATAGTTTGCCCGCATAAGCCAGCCGCTGCTGAAACCTTTGTTAAGTTCAATTTCAACGGCCTGGTAATTACGCACCGGAGCAGCAAATCCGTCAGCAAGACCATCTGGTCCGACATCTCCGCCAAATGAGGTTGAGTCGACTCCACTACTAAGATGATTTGGATCCAGGTCGTAGCAAACTCCTTGGGAAGAAACAATGTTGCCATTGGCGTCACTCAGTGGACCAACGGCAACGTTGAATGGATCACCTGTGTCTTGGTTGATGAAAACAGCACATGGCGGAGTGGCACCAGTAAATAGATGCCCCTTCTGATTGTGGAACAGGTCGGTGTTAGGTCCAGGATTGCCAATGGAGAACTGTTGGGCCAATCCAATATTGGCGCCTTCCGGCGACATGCCAGACATGTCTTCCACGACGCGACGGAGGCGACGATCGACGTAGCGCGCACTAAAAACAATCCCGTGGCCCATGTCGCGCTCGTAGCCGGCGATCCACTCATCCTCATACTGCATCTTGGTGCCAGGAGAAAATGCTTCACCTGCGCCAGAGACGCTAACAATTGGGCTCTTGCTTACACCGCCCACTGCACCGTTTAGGAGATGAGCTGCGTCAGTGATAACGTTGATTGAACCGTCAGCATTCTGTGTCACTACTCCGCCCGACGATCCCGGAGCAAAAAACAATGCTGAGAGATCGGTTTCCGAACTCAGTGAACGGATCGCTGCATCCAGAGGCATCTGGTAGTTGTACCGACCAAAGTTTGCGTAGATCTTGCTCTTGCGGTCACCCTTAGGATCGACAACCAAGCCCAAGCGAGGAGCCCAGTTATCAGTAAAGGTGTAGCCCACCGCGCTGCCACGCATGGTGAACTGCTCCCAGCGGAGACCAAGGCTCACCGTGACAAACTTGTTCATCTGCCAGGTGTCATTGGCGAAGCCCGCGTAATACAGCCCTTCGGTTTGCGCCAGGTTGCCGCCGGTCTGGCCGCGTGTCTGGTCCAGTGCAACGGGTACTCCGTTGAAGAGCGGACAGATGGTGCAAGGCGTCGGATTACCTCCTACTACTGGTCCGAGTTTACTGGCGTCCACCAGAACAAAACTTGCATCCGTGATAGTGCCTGCGTTGGTCGAGCAGTTCGCGCCAGGACAGAGCGGATAGGCAACCGGTGCGCCATTCAAATTGGTTGCGGGCGGAGCAAAACCGGGACCGCTGCGGCGGCGAACATTGTCATAGTTCAGGAACTGATTGTTTAAGCCAACCATCAAAGTATGCTGGCCCCACGCATTCACGATCTTGGAAGTATTAAGTGTGAAAGCAAAGTCATTCGCGTTGTGGTCTTCTTTAAAACCGAATCCCTGCAACCCTGCGTTTCCATTGGTGCCGTCCTGCACCTGGTACACGTCAAGAAGCGGGACTTCCGTAAAGCGGTTCTTGTTCCAGGTAAAGTTCGCATCCACCAGCCAGGTGGGAGTCACGGTGCCGTTATAGCGAACCACCCAGTTCCGCGTGCCGTAGTCCCACTTACTGAAGCCACCCACGTTTTGTTGCGCCAGAGCCAGGTTTTCCGGCCCCTGGTTGTTGCGTGAAGGATCGCCAAACAACGACGTTTCCAGAGCATGCTTCTCATTGAGCTTCCAGGTGAGTTTGCCGGCATAATTATTAGTAAAGGTGCGCAGCACAAAAGGCTTATTGCCACGGAGATCAAAAAGCCCAAGATGCGTGCCGGCTGGATCCGTATCATCCAGGAACTGAGCAGGCGTAACGTAATTGAAAGTCCATGTGGGGTTGTAAGCGCCAAAGAAGAACAGGCTGTTCTTGAACCCTGGGATGTAGCCGCCCAGCTCTCCGCTGATGTCATAAGCAGAAGGGTTATCAAGAAGGCCAGAATTGAACTGGCGGAACTGGTCAGGCTGCAACCTCGGGGCAGCCATACCGCGCGAAGAAGCATAGCCGGCAATTGCGCCGTGGTAAGCCTGCCCGCCGGACTTGGTGACGATCTGCACCACGCCACCTGTAGCCTGGCCATACTGCGGTTCAAACCCGCCGGTCTTGACCTGGACTTCTTTGATGAATGAGAGGTTGATACCGCTGCCGACCGATCCCTGGTTGCGTGTAAAGACACCCAAGCCACCAAAGGCAGCGTCAGTAATGTTCACGCCATCAGCGACGTAGAGATTTTCCAGGCCCGATCCGCCGGAGATGGATGGGTTGGCGCGGCCTGAACCGCCGCTGTCCGCCACTCCAGGAGCAACATAGAAGAGACCTGATACGTTACGAGGCGTCGGGACTTTGGAGTAAAAAGTGTCACTAAGATTTGAGCCCGATGCGGTGGAAGCTGTATCAACGGTCACAGCCTCCGCGCTGACCTCAATGGTTTCAGTGGCGGCGCCTGGCTGGAGTTGCATCTTTAAATTGGCTGTACGGCCAACCTCCACCTGCACCCCTTTCGCATCCGCTACTTTGAAACCCTGTTTTTCTACCTTCAAGTTATAAGTGCCGGGAGCTAGCCGAGAAAAAAGGAAGTTACCATCATTCTCGCTGCTGATTGTTTGTGTCCCGGTGGGTCCGGAAAGGGTCACTTTAGCTCCGGGGACCACGGCACCCGTGGAATCGACGACGACTCCGCCCAGGTTTCCTTTGACAGCCGATTCCTGAGCTGCTGCAACAAGCCCCAGAAACAGGGAAAGAACCAGGCCTAAAACGCCCACCACAATCTTCTTACCCATTTGTTGCTCCTTTAAATTATCTGAAGTTCCAAGACGGTTCGTGTTGCACTGCATCTGCCACCCATACACACAATGCCAGTGCAATTACTATCAATAAGTTGCGCGAATGAGAGTAACACCACGGAGCCTAGAAATTCCAAATTTAATAATGGGCGATTTTAAAAATTGTACGAATACAAAACCGTAGAACGATATTTTGCTCCCAAGAGTGTCCTTTCGGACAGGTAAAAACGTGCCTGAAAGTGAATTTGCTAAAAGGCAAATACTGGCCCTATATCATGCAGCAATTGGGATGACAGGACAGGGGTCGACATGGCGAACGCACCTCGCCTCTTGGAGCGATTGGGCCAAATAGCGCACAATCATCTGGTTACCTACATCCAGCCCAGGGGCTTGTAACTCAGCGGATGCTTTATTACCCGCCAGCAATTTGCGCTCCATGATGCAGTGTGATAACTTCCGACGCAACCCCTCAAATTCCTGCGGGCTTAACTTGGGAGAAAAAATGACGCCTCTGATTGTGATCGGGATATTGATCGTCGGCGCGATCTTCATTCTTGCCGGCATGTACAACAGCCTGATACAGCTGCGCGTGCGGGCCGATTCGGCCTGGTCAGATATAGATATTCAACTCAAACGACGCCATGACCTGATTCCCAATCTGGTAGAAACCGTCAAAGGCTATGCCGCCCACGAAAAGGGGACGTTTGAGAACATCGCCAGATTCCGCTCCCAGGCCATGCAGGCCACGGGCCCAGCCGACAAGGCCCTGGCCGAGGGGCAGCTATCGGGCGCGCTCAAGAGCCTGTTTGCCGTGGCGGAAAATTATCCTGAGTTGAAGGCGTCAGAGCAATTTGTCGGGCTGCAAAGCTCGCTCAACTCCATTGAAGACAACATCCAGAACGCGCGGCGCTATTACAATGCCGTGGTGCGTGACTTCAACACGCGCGTGCAATCGTTCCCGACAAATATCATTGCCGGCATGTTCGGCTTTCACACACGGCAGTTCTTTGAAATGGAAAGCCCCGCCGACCGGGAAAACGTGGCTGTGAAGTTTTAGAGATCCGTGAAACTCTCTGGCCATCCCCGACGTCGGGCTTTTCCCAGCGGAAAAACGCTGGTCGTGGTGTTGCTGCTGGTTTTCTGCCTGCCTGCTTGGGCGCGCAGCTATCGCGTTTCCAAATTCAACAGCACAGTCCACGTGGATGACGACGGCTCGGCGCGCATCCAGGAACAGATCACTTTTGTTTTTTCCGGTGTGTATCAGGGCATATATCGCGATATCCCCGTGGACTATCCCGGCCCAGGCGGATCCAATTACACGTTGTTCGTCAAACTTGGCGCGATCACTGATGAGAATGGCAGCCCCCTCAAATATGAAAAGCGCACCACGGACGGCTATCTCAAGCTAAAGGTGTATGTTCCCGGCGCCAGCGACTCCACCAAAACCGTCAATATTGAATATTCCGCCGCCAATGCTACCCGGTTTTTTGAAGACCATGATGAGTTTTACTGGAACGTGACAGGCAATGACTGGCCTGTTCCAATCGGGCAAGCATCGGCAGTCGTCTTCTTTCCTCCTGAGGCCACGGGCAAACTACGGGCCCAGGCTTTTGAGGGGATCTACGGTTCGTCAGAGCACGCGACGGCTTCAGTGGAAGGGCCGAGCGCAAGCTTTGAAAACACCCGGCCACTGCCCATGCGTGGCGGCCTGACGGTTGACGTTTATCTTGAGAAGGGAGTACTGCATCAGCCCGGCGCGATAACGCGATTTTTCAGGTTTTTCCGCAGCAATCCTGTGCTCTCACTCCCGCTCTGGGCATTTGCAGTGATGTTCCCTTTGTGGTGGGTAAAAGGACGCGACCCCGATCCCGGCCTTTCAGTGGCGCCGATGTACGAGCCGCCGGAAAAGATGGGGCCGGCCGAGGTGGGTACGCTGATTGATGACAGTGTGGATCCGCGCGATATCACTTCCGTTCTGGTCGATATGGCCGTGCGCGGCTATTTGAAGATCGTGGAGACGCAGCACAAAGGCTTTCTTTCCACCACCAAAGATTACGAATTCCATCTGATCAAAAACCGGGGTGAATGGAACGACCTGACGGATTACGAGCGCGCCTTGCTGAATAATGTTTTTGGCGGCAGTGACGTGGTGCTGCTCTCCAGCCTGCGTAATCATTTCTACACTGCGCTGCCATCGATCAAGAGCGGAATCATGGGCTCATTGAAATCCAAAGGCATGTACACGCTCGACCCTGATTCAGCAGCGGGATACATGGGATTCGGATTGCTGATGGTGGTCCTGCCGTTTGCGGCGCTGCAGGTAATGCATGTGGCGGATTTTCTGAACTCTGTTTCACTGGCTGTGGTCTGCGGCCTGGTTGCGGTGGCGGTTATTGTCATTATCGGAAAACAGCTCTCAGCCACCAGCCTGAAAGGGGCCCGCACAAGGGTCCAGATTCAGGGCTTCCAGGAGTTTATGAACCGGGTGGATGCCGACCGGCTTAAGCGCATGCCGCCTGACACATTTGAAAAATTCCTGCCGTATGCCATGGCCCTGGGCGTGGAACATCGCTGGGCCAAAGCGTTTGAAGGGATCATCCAGAACCCTCCCAGTTGGTATCAGTCTTCTGACGGCCATATGTTCAGCACGTTTTATTTTGTGAACAGCCTGGGCTCCATGGCGCAGACAGCGAGTTCAACGTTTGTCTCCGCACCCCGCGCAAGTTCCAGCGGTTCAGGATGGAGTAGTGGCGGGGGCGGCGGATTTTCCGGGGGCGGATTTGGCGGCGGTGGGGGCGGAGCGTTTTAAGAGAATTGCCAAAATCGCCGAAATTGCCAAAGATTGCCAAAATTGGGAAATCAGAAACGAAGATCCTAGCGAAACCAGCGTTTCATGCCTGGCAAAATGGACTCCGCCTGGCTTTCCCCCAGTTTTTTATAAGGCTTCACTTTGACATTCTTTGGACTAAGCCGCCATGCTTCTAACACGCAACGAACCTCGGGGCTTATCTCGTGGCGGAAAAATAGAAATTCGTAAGGTAGATCCTGAACCCTATTGAACACTATCTCCAGAGGGCCAATATCCTGTAGAAACCGCTGCGTCGCTTCGTCCAGGCTAGCTTCGGCAGGTGGGGCGAGTTCGGCGCCGAGCCCGAAGAGGATGAGGTTGCGACATTCTGAACAAAGCTCAATGTCAAGTCCGACAGTCGCTAAAGTGCGATTTCCCATATGACAAATTCCAACCTTTTCGTCTATGTCCAGTACAAGGTCATGCCAATTTTGATCCGTTAAGAGGGTCAGAGGCCTGTACCGCGGGAGTTCGGGTTGCCCCGGATGCACGGATTGACCTTCTTCCCGCACGCTTTGCCAATACCACGTCAACCCCGATTGCCGGAGCTGCTCTACAAATGCCTCCGCTGATTCGTGTTGAAAAAGAATCTCTGCCTCAAAGCACTGTGGCCCCTGATCGCGTGCGTAAAGTGTGGTTTCCAAAGCCTTATGAACTTCTTTCTTAAGATCAGCTTGAGTATCTTTTGCTGATGGACGTCAATTCCACCAAATGGTGCTCCACATTGCCGACACTAATAGTACCCAACCCGGACGTTGCAGCAGCTCTGGATTTCCTTCTTCCCTCCTTCAAACATGCTGGCCAGATTTGACATCCTACTAACCCAGAGGAACTACTATGGCCGAAAGCGTGCACAAAAGCTCAGATATCCCAAACTTTGACACCTATCCTTCTACTCCGCCTCCGGGTGAACCGGTTAGCTATAAGGGTTTAGAGAGATCGTCGCTGGAACAGCGGGCCGCCGATCTGGGCGCCGCAGCCGGCAGGATTGCCTTAATCATGAAGCAAACAAGGGACAATCTTGAGAACCTGGCGCATTACTCCATTTACGAGCGCCTGTCTGGCCTGGCGGAAAACGCACTACACAGAAGCGAACGATTGCGCCGGGTTGCCGCAACCAAGGTCCAGGGACTGACACACATTGCCCAGGATAAAGCTACGGAGCTTAGCCGGCAGGCCCGCGAAAAGACCGCAGAACTTGGCCGCCATGCGAGGTCAAACTACTATCGCGTGCGGCTCAAGGCCAGCCAGACGGTGCGGGACTATCCGGTGGAAACGGCGGTCGCCGCCGGTGTGGCCGGTTTTCTGATTGGCGTTGGATTAAGAATCAGGAGGGCGAAACGTGCATACTGAGAAATCAATTGCCACAATCCTGACTGAGACCAAGGAAGAATTAGTCCGGTTCGTGACAACGCGGGTCAACATACTGAAAACAGAGATCGACGAAAAAGTCAGCAGAATGAAAGCAGTCATTCCCATGGCGGTGGCGGCCGTGGTGCTGCTTCTTTCCGGGTGGATTACACTGAATTTCGCGCTGATGGCCCTGCTGCATGGACTGTTCATGCCCAGCGTCTATGCCTGGCTTTGGGCCAGCCTGATTGTTGCCGGCCTATATCTGGTACTGGGGATCGGGGCCGGGATGTTCGTACTCAACACACTCAAAGCCACCAGTTGGGCCCCCAAGCGGACCTTAACCGTACTCAAACAGGACCAGGTATGGCTCCAGAATGAAGCGAGGACCGCATGACGGAAGGAATTCTTGTGGACGTGCTGGAAAAACGAGCAGCCGATGAGCGCCTCCAGCTGCACAACAGCGTGGCGGAGTTGCGCCAGTCAGTGCATGAGCGGTTGGATGTTAAACGTAACGTCAGGAACCACTTGGGAGCCGCAGCCGGGATTTTGGCGATTCTGGGGCTGGCACTGGGCTACACCCTGACGGGTATCTTCACATCAGATTAAAAACAGCTTTTTACAACGAGCCCTGGATTCGTGGCTGCCCGCGCAAACCTGCTGGCAGCCTTTTTTTTGCGGCTGCTTGCTAGTTTTGGCCTTTCTCAGGGCTATTGCTTAAGTTGATGAATCATCTACTCTGCTCCGCGGTTTCATGGTATAAACCTGATTCATCGTCTTTTTCCACCGTTAAAAAAATGGCCCTTCTCGGGTTGGGGCAAAATGTTGAGGAGTAGTAAATGTCAGAAGAGGCTAGAACAGGGAAACGATTTCCGCTGGAGCTGCCGATCAAAATCCATGGTAAGGGCGGCGACGACAGCGCCACCACCGGAAACATGAGCGCCGCAGGCGTTTATATAATGGCCGATCTTGACCTGGCTATAGGATCCAATATTGAATTCGATATAACTCTGCCGGCCAAGGTGCTGGGAACACCGGGCGATGTGGAAGTTCATTGCACTGGACGCGTGGTCCGCAAAGACGCGAGCACGGCTGCCGCCGGCGCAACTTCCAATTCCAGCAGCAAACGCAAGAAAGCGGCGAAGAGCGGCGTGGCTTGCGTGATTGATCAATACAAATTCATCCGCAAGAGCAAAGGGGCCAAGTAATGCTGAAGATCATTTTGGCTGACAACCAGGCAATCTTCCGCACAGGCGCGGCCAAAGTCCTGGCCGTGGAAGACGATTTGCGCATTGTGGCGCAGGCGGAGAACACTGAAAAGATGATGATGGCATTGGAAAAATTCCACGCCACAGTCATGATCTTTGGCGTTGAAACCCACCCCAGCCTGCCTACCGTGGTGGAAACAGCCAGAAAATTCAAGACCAAGCTGGTGGCGATCGCCGAGACAGGGCAGGACTCACGGCACTACCTGACCAACGGCGTGCATGGCGTGATCTACCGCAACGTAAGCGGCGAATCACTGGTTCAGTGCGTCCGCAAAGTCAGCAAAGGCGAAACCTGGGTGCAGGACACGCAGGAGAGCAAAGAGACCGCTGAAAACGATCTGGTGGGCGCGCGCGTGCGTGACCGCCTGACGGCCAAAGAGCTTAAGATTGTTGCGCTGATCGTGCAGGGCTACAAGAACAAGGAAATTGCTACGCAGCTGGGCACGACCGAACAGGTGATCAAGAATTACCTGCGCAACGTCTATGACAAGATTGGCGTATCAGACCGGTTGGAGCTGGCGCTGTTTACCATCCATCACCGCATTCTGGCAGAAGCGGCGGCAACTTCAGTAGCTACAGCCACACCGGCGCGCTAAGACACATCCATTTTCCGCAAAAGAACGCCTTCAGAAATGAAGGCGTTCTTTTTTTGGGGACGCGCCCTTGAACCACTTCAATCTTCCGCGACGCGAGTCTGAAAATTTCGGCTGACTTGAGGTCTGGAGCGCTGTCCACGATCACCGCAGAGCGATACTATACTCTTGCGGCGAAACGGAGGCGTATTCATGCGGCTTTGGTCGCTGACTCTTATTTTTGTGTTGACGGTATCGACGGCAGCCCGGGAAAAGATGGAACCCGACGCGTTGAACATCTCCGGCAATACGATTGAATCGCCCTACTTCAAGTTTCACTACTCTTTTCCTCAAGGCTGGCTTATCCAGGACGATAAGCTCCCTCTGGAAAGGAATCGAGAGACACATAAAAAATCAGGGGTGGTTCTCTGGACATACAATCTGCTGCTCGCCTCACCCGGGCCCATATCGGCGGACGACCAACTATCTCTTCCATACATCCATATTTTGGCCATCGAGAAAGCTCAGGACCTCTTGGGCAATGGAAATTACGCGAAATCTCTGGCTAAAACGAAATCGCTTACTATTTTGCATCCGCCGCAGCAGCAAAGGATTGCTGGACAGAATTTCACGCGGACGGACCTCGTCGACAAGGATATTCACTACGAAGCCCTTCTCGACACCACAGTGCGAAATTACTTCTTACTGTTTCAATTTCATGGCCGGACTCAAGAAGAAATGGAAGCGCTTGTGAAGACGATGGAATCGACGAAATTCGACAAGTAGCGATCGCCCCGGCGGTTCTACTGTGGCTGGACCGCTAGCGTCAAGAAAATCGCGGTTCCCGCATCCGACAATGTCTACGCCAGATTGTCGCGGCCCGCGATTGACTTCAGGCGTCTTCCCGAATTACGCTGGCGTCAGCGCTAAAGGGCGCATCCAGTCCGCGGAAAGGGCCGTGCCCACCCTATGCAGAACAATCAAGCAACGAATCTTCTTTCAGCCTGACTCGTGCGGACTCCAGGCAACGCAGTGAAAGGAGCTTCGTATGGATATAAAACAGTTCCCCGCCCACCCCAGCCTTGAGCAATACAAGAAACAGGCCAAAGAACTTCTCCAGGCATTCCGCTCCGCAGAAATAGACGCGATGCACCGTGTACGCAGAAATCATCCGCGCTTCCGCAAACTGGCAGAGGCTGAGTTTCGCAGTGCGCCGTTTGCCCTGGCCGATGCGCAATGGGTCATCGCGCGAGAGTATGGGCTTGAGAGCTGGTCAAAATTCACACACTACATGCAAGATCTGGCGCGCAAGGATTCTCCGGTTTCAATCTTTGAGTCCGCAGCCGACGCAGTTGTTGCCGGCGATCTGGACACGCTCGCACGACTGCTGCGCGAAGGCCCATCATTGATTCGTGCGCGTTCCGCTCGCGAGCATCAATCCACACTTCTTCACTACATCGCAGCCAACGGGATTGAGGACTTCCGCCAGAAGACCCCCAAAAACGTGGTTGCCGTGGCCCGCATGTTGCTCGAAGCAGGCGCCGAGGTGGACGCAGAAAACCATGACTACAGCGGAGGCGGCACAGCTCTGGGACTGGTGGCAACGAGTTATCATCCGGCTCGGGCCGGTGTACAAATTGAGCTGCTTGAAACATTGCTTGCAGCAGGCGCGTCTCCTGACGGTCTTTCAGGAGGCTGGAGCCCGCTAACGGCAGCCTTGGCAAACGGTCGTGGAGACGCCGCCGAATTCCTGGCTAAACGTGGCGCGCGATTGGACCTTGAGGGTGCAGCTGGAACTGGACATCTCGATGCAGTCAAAAGTTATTTCAACCAAGACGGTAGTTTGAAAGCAACAGCAACCAAAGCGCAGATGGAATCAGGCTTTGCATGGGCCTGTGAATATGGGCGAACCAGCGTCGTAGAGTATCTGCTGCAAATAGGTTTCGCCGTCGATACAAGGCTCAGACATGACGGACAGACCGGACTGCATTGGGCCGCTTATAACGCGCACGTCGACATGGTCAAACTGCTCCTGGAACGAAAAGCGCCTGTTGACGCGCAAGATAAACGCTACGAAGGAACGCCCTTGGGATGGGCGCTCTACGCCTGGAGCGATCCTCCGCCTGAAGCCCGCCGCGATGATTACTACAAAGTTGTCGCGCTACTAGTTGCCGCTGGAGCAACCGTGGATCAGGCATGGCTTGCCGATCCCAACCGGGAAAAGCCCATCATTCAAAAAATTCATGCAGATCCGCGCATGCTCTCCGCGCTACATGGCGAGACGAAGACAGAAACGTAATTTTTCATCGGGATTGTCGGCTGCAATCGCGCACCAAGCTGTCAATGTGACGTAGCGCGTTCGCTGCTCTTGAGCAGCTCGTTCACGATCGTCACTAGTTCTTCAGGATTCACCGGCTTTTCCAGATACAGATCTGCCAGCGGCTCTGCGGCTTGAAACGCCTCCGCTACGTATCCTGACACCACAACCACCGGCATGCTGCTGTTGTTCTTGGCTGCTTGTACCACGGCGCGACCATTGGCATCACCCAGCCGCCAGTCTGTAACCACGGCGTCATAGGTATTGCTCTGTAGTTTTTCCATGGCGTCGCGAGCGGAGGTGGAAGCCGTAACCGTGTGTCCGGCGGATTCAAGGATGGCGCACTTCAACGTGACTACGTGTGGCTCATCGTCGACGCAAAGGATCCTGGCCATAGTGGGACGTCCTTAACGCTGACGCGCTTAGTGACATCGGGCGCGCCTTCGGGGAAATGATAGCTGCGGCACAAGGGCAGCTAAACGAAACTGGCCTTATTCTCAAGCAGCCATCACGGGAAGTCAAATAATCCCTGTTTTTCTCTCTGCTTTTACCATTCCCTTTGCCGCTGGACCCCAATTCTCCTCTCTTGGGGCGGGAAAACTGCCTCCGGCCACTGCCCTTTCAAGAAACGGAACCTTTCAGGAACGGCCCCATTCAGGAACTCTCGCCCGGAGAGGATTTTCCCCGTTCTACCTGCGGACTCTCAAACCCGCGCGTTTTTTTTGCGTGGTAGTTGTGGTTAGAACCTCCACACCAGCCCGACGGAAGGCTGCGCCAGGTGGGTAAAGTTGTCAGATGCCAGACCGGGAATCTGGAAGTCCGGGATCTTGTAAACGTATCCGCGATACTCTCCCCGCAGCGCAACGAAACGCGTCAGATCAAAATCCACTCCACCGCCATAGACGAACGCCGCCTTGGCCTGATTATTGTCTGTGTTGTTGCCCACGCCAAAGAACGCATTGTTCAGTGAGTTCGTGGGACGGAAGAAGAGTCCGCCAATGCCGGCCAGCGCGTACGGCCTCACTCTGCTGTGTGACGGCGCCGTAATCACTGCTTCTCCGGTAAGTTGATGCATGTTGGCCTGAATGTCCGTCTCTCCAAAGAACGGATCAAAGTATCGTTGCGTGTTGCGCGTGTAACCGTAATCTCCCTGCACTGCAAACCACGAGTTCAGGTGATAACGGTACCCAATCAGAAAGCCGCCACTCTCAGTTGCATGGTGCGGGATATCGATGTTGTCTGAGTTCTTGGGCAGGTTCCAAGTCCCTTGAACGCTGAATTCCGACTTATAGTCTTGCGCAAATCCAGAGGCAATAAACAGAAAGATGAATGCAACTGCATATAAAACAGAACTTTTTCTCATCGCTTAAAAAGCTCCTTGCGGGATTTTGATCAGTTTCCGGATAAGACGCAGGTTATAACCCCGCGGATTCATCCGTGACTCGCATCTTGAGCATTCTTAACGCGATGAGTCGTAGTTCTTTCGGACTACATAAACCTTAGTCCGCGCTCCCCCCTCCATGTGCACGATCAATAGAAAAGAGCCGTGATTTTTTTCACGGCCCTTCACTTCACATTTTCCTGCCGGTTCTCTTACGCCCCGCTTTAGAGCGCAACAAACTTCAGCGCTTCCAGCTTCGGGGAATTATTTCTCCAGCGGAGGCGCGTCGCCCAGCTTCTCCGCCACGGACTTGGCCTGCGTGAACAGCAGCAGATAATCCGGCCCTCCGGCCTTTGAATCCGTGCCGGACATGTTGAACCCGCCAAACGGATGCGCGCCCACCATCGCTCCCGTGCATTTACGGTTGAAATACAGGTTGCCCACATGGAAGTCCGTGCGCGCCTTCTCCAGCTTGTCGCGAGACGTGCTGTAGACCGCGCCCGTCAGCCCAAACTCCGTGTTGTTGGCAATCGCCAGCGCGTCTTCAAAATTCTTCGCCTTGATCACCGCCAGCACCGGCCCAAAAATCTCTTCCTGAGAAATGCGCGCCTTGGGAGCGATATCGGCAATCACCGTGGGCTGTATAAAGTAGCCGTCGCCCGCTTCTTTCGCCGGGCCGCCGCCATGAATCAGACGTCCTTCTTTCTTGCCGATCTCAATGTACTCCAGGATGCTCTTCATCGCCTTCTCGTTCACCACCGGACCCATTGCCTTGTTCTCCGTGGGCTCGCCAACGGTAATTTGCGCAACGCGATCCTTCAGCCGCTCCACAAACACGTCATAAATCTTCTCGTCCACAATCGCGCGTGAGCACGCAGAGCACTTCTGTCCCTGAAAGCCAAAAGCCGCCTGGGCCACGCCTTCCACCGCCGCGTCAAGGTTGGCGTCGTCGGCAACAATAATGGAGTCTTTGCCGCCCATCTCCAGGATCGTCCGCTTGATCCACTTCTGTCCTGGCTGCGTCTTGGCCGCGCGCAGGTGAATGTCTAGACCAACTTCTTTCGATCCCGTAAACGCCACAAAGCGCGTCAGCGGATGCTCCACCAGCCCCGCGCCAAACGTGGAGCCCGAGCCAGGGCAGAAGTTCACCACGCCATCCGGCATGCCCGCTTCCTGTAGCACTTCAAAGAACTTCGCGGCAATCGCCGGTGAATCGTGTGAGGGCTTCAGCACCACCGTGTTGCCGGTCACAATCGCGGCCATCGTCATGCCGGCCATGATCGCGCAGGGGAAGTTCCACGGTGGAATCACCGCCGCCACGCCCAGCGGGACGTACATTAGCCGGTCGCCCTCGCCCGGCAGCTGCACCGGAGTCTTCGCCTGGGCCAGCCGGAGCGCTTCGCGCGCATAGAACTCGGCAAAGTCAATCGTCTCGGCGATGTCGGCGTCGGCCTCCACCCAGTTCTTGCCCACTTCAAACACCATCCACGCGGCAAACTCAAATTTACGCTCGCGCAAAATGCAGGCCACCGTATGCACCAGCGCCGCGCGCTGCTCCACCGTGGTGCGCTTCCAGCTTTCAAACGCCGTGCTGGCCGCCGCAATCGCCGTCTCCACATGCTCGCGCCCCGCGCTCTGGAACACCCCCACCACCTCAGACGGATGCGCCGGGTTCACGCTCTTGATCTTCTCCGTGGTCTTGATCAGCTTGTCGCCGATCACCATGTCATATTCGCGTCCCAGCTCCGCCCGCACCTTGGTCAGGGCGGCCTTCATGTTCCGGGCATTCTCGGCGTTGGTAAAGTCGGTGAGCGGTTCGTTCTTAAACGGGGTCAGCGGTAGACGGAGCGTGGGTTGCGAGATCTCAAGTTGGGTCGCCATAAATAATTTCCTTTTGCGCTCTCTTGCATTGGCTCTCTTGCATGAAAGAGGGGCGCGGATGAAGTCAGCAAACTCTCTATTTTACCCTTTTCATCCAGTTTTCGTTCGTTTCATGCCTTCCTTAACAGCTTCTTGATCTGCGATCATCAGCGCAAATCTGCGGCAAGTCCTTGTTTTTTCAGTTTCTGCGATCTTTGGCAATCTTGGCAATTCTGGCAATTTTGCCTTACCCTACCCCCCTCTCTCGATCCCCATTTCTAAAAGACTTACACGATTCCTCCCCATGTATCCCCATTTCGCCAGGTTGCAAACACAAGCTGAGGTGCACCCCTGAGGTGAGACAGGAAATTTATCCCACAGACGTGATTGAGAACGGTGAACCCCTGATCTGAGACAGTCCGCAGTGTCATAGTGCACGCTCGGTGTTCTCCAGCAGGGGGTTGGGGTTCGGGGAAG
>JAIQGL010000044.1 GCA_020072585.1 Terriglobia bacterium
CGATATCTCAAACTCTCGACACAACTGCGCCAGGGGCTTCTCTCGCCCACTCGCCGCCACCACGAAGCGTACTCGTTGCTCCCGGATCTCTTTCATTCCCCACGCCATCCTTTCCCTCTTTCAGAGGGCTTTTTCCTCCACCCCTCGCGGGCCGAAGTGTAAAGGATGTCCCGGAACATTCTGTAAAGGATGTCATGAAACTGAACACATTTATGCCTGCGGTACTGCTGTTTTAAAAAATCGGCTTCAGCCGCTGAGGTACATCATCTGTTGGCTTTAGCTCTACAAGTAGCAGGGCAAAGACCCAGCCCCGACGCACCCACACCTAAAGGTGTGGGTGCGGAGAAGTGAAAATGCCGACGGAAGGTTTTAGCTCTTGGGTCGTATCAGGGCACCGGGCTTCAGCCGTGCCGTACATGCGCCCTCCCCCTGTCGTCTTGAGCGAACCCGAGGGAGCAACGCGACTAAGGGTGAGTCGAAAGATCCCGACAATCTATCCGCTGCCATACTACTTCAGGGAGTCTTCCCGAAACATCATGCAGGCCAATAGCCACAACCGTTCTTTCATTTTCCCTTTAGATAGAGCTTTTCCGCGCGGGCCAGCAATTGCGAAGGGTGGAGATCGAAAAGCTGCGCGATGGCCACCAGCAACCGGTGCGTCGGGCTCTTGTATCCCAGTTCGACGGCGTTGAGATGCTTGTCTGAGTAGCCGACTCTTTCGGCCATTTCCGCGTGCGTCCAGCCCTTTTGCACTCGGAGCGCGGTAATGACCGCGCCCAACGCCTCATCCGGCGTAGAGTGCTTTCTTTCCTTATTGATCCCGACTTGGCGTCCCACATTCCAATCATCCGTTATTGACAGGGATTATTTTTCCTACTAAAGTTCTGTAAATACTTTAAGTAAGATGCGCCAGGAAAGAAGTGCGCAGAATGGGCATGAAAGTCAGCAAGAAGAAGAGCGTGCGGGTCTACCGGAGTCTCTATTGGGCCAATCAGGGCCTCATTCACGCCGTGAACGCTCTTGGAGACCTCTGTCAGGAACCGTCCCTGCCACATAAACAACTCCGGCAGGCTCGGGAAATGATTGAGGATGCCCGCATGCTGATCAATGGCGAACTTGTGGAATGGCTAGAGCAAAGCAGAAAGTAAGACAGCCAAAGAGTCAGGAGCACAGTGTTAGTGATGGGTGATGTTTTCGTAAAACTCCGATCAGGTGTTCTTTTGTAATATGCGTGTATCGTTGTGTCGTGGCAATAGAAGCGTGCCCAAGGAACTCCTGGACCACCCGAATGTCCGCCCCGTTCCGCAAGAGCAATGTTGCTACTGTGTGACGCAGCATATGAGGCGTGATGTGCCGCTTTATGCCGGCCTCCTCGCGCAATCGCGTTAGCACTCCACTGATCCCTTGTGTAGAAAGCCGTTGTCCACGCGCGTTGAGAAACAGTGCTGGACAGTCCGTTTCAATTCGCAACCGGTTCTCCAAATGACTGTGCTGACTCGCTAACGTGTTTAGATCAACCGTGAATGCCAGACGATCGCGGCCACCCTTCCCTCGCACTCGAAACATCGCTTCCTGCGCAGAAAAGTCTTTAACATCCAGACTGGAAACTTCTCCTACGCGCATTCCTGTTGCAAAGAGTAGATCAATCAGGGCCAAATCACGTGAATTGCGATAACCAGAATGGGATGGTGCTAATGGCTTGAGGGTTCTTTTTGCCAAGCCTTGATTGCGTCGCCCTGCGCTGCTGCGCCGGGCTCGAGTCATCAGCGCTCGCGCTTCGTCCTCTGTCAGGGTTCGGGGCAATTGCTGAATCCGGCCAAAGCTGATCTTCACCCGCCAGAAGGGTGACTCAGCCAGAACTCCCCTGCGCACCCAATAAGAACAAAACACTTTTAAAACAACGATCTTTCTTCGGATGGAGGCAGGCGCAAATTCCTGCTGCTTTAGATGAGCAGCCCAACGCTCGATTACCGGACCTTTAACCGACCTCAGTTCTCGGTTCTTCCCCGCAAACTCCACAAACTGTGCCAGATCTGACGAATAAGCAGACAGGGTCTTTCCACCACGCTGATGCGTGGAAAAATAACCGCTCAGGAATTCCCTGTTCGCCTGTTTGAGTCGCATTGCTCTGTCTGTCGTTCACGTGCATGACTTCTCGCTTGCAAGTTCCCAATGGGGGAACGGGAGATTTATACAGGATTCAAACTGCAAAAAGCAAAGCACTGCTCAAACATTTTCACACTGATGATCAGGATATTCACATGACGCGAGCGACTCCCAATACGGATAACTGGGAATTATCATGCGTGACCTGTCGCCATTTAAGCTCATGTGGACCCTCTGGTGGGGGCTGTACCTAAGCCTTGCCTATGGTGTAGCGAGCTTCTTTAGCCTCTGGGGCATCAAAAACAAATCCGAGGCCCAACAGTTTGCCTTGGCTTATACAAGTTCATTTAAAACCATCGTCTCTTTGGGACTCATACTTGGAACAGCGCTGATCATATTCCGCTATCAGAATGTCATTGTGGAAGTTATTGAAACAGCTTTTACAAAAAGCGACTTGTCCACAACTGAGTATTTTACTCACAAGCGAGTATTTCAGAGCGCTCTGCGTTCAATAGAGTTTTCAGCAGAATTCATCATAGTTGGCTTCATCATCTTTTCCTACTGCCGGTTCCCGCTTCAGGGTTTGGCAGAACGCCTCATGGTTATAGCCGCTTGCATAGAATATGCGCTTGGCGTGTATGTTGGTCGCAAGCTTTTGGCAGCTGGCCTGATGCTTCATGCTTTGCTAAAAGTTAAGGTTACTCGCAATTTGTTCGCAAGGCGAGAACTCGATGACATTAACACTTTTGTGAATGTAGCATCCACACTCACCATTATTTTCGTGTATGTTCATGTTATGGGCTATCATGGCGGACCTTTCAAATATGACAGCATGCTCGGGCCAAGCGTCAAGATATTTTTAGTTCTTCCAGCGGTTATCGCGACCCCTGTGTTGCTGATTTTTAATTTTTATCCTAGAGAAGTACTGCGAAGGCTGTATCGGGAATCTATTGATCTTGAAATAACACGGCTACAGGGTGTGCTACAGAATGAAAAAGTCAGCGCGTCTGAGCAGCGCTCCTATTTGTTGCAATTTGACAAGCTCAGCCGTGAGGAGTTGCGCTACAGCCTGCAGCTCACCATAAATGACCTGCCAATCGGCATAACAATTTTGGCTATGGTGCTGCAACCGCTGCTAAAAAGATGATGGCCTGATTTTCAAGTCAGAAAGTAGATGCCGAAAATAAGCTGAAACTCCATCAATATGTTGGCTCGATTGTAGTTCGCAAACTTGAACAATTGGTAACTAGATAACGTAAGCATAAATACCATTGCAAATAGGCAAATAAAGTCACTTGGCTTACCCACCTGGGTCATTAGCAAAAGCAAGCCTAATACTTCCAATGAGATAGCGGAAATTGCCAATGGTATTGGCTTAAACCTATGCATAAATGAAAAGGGATCCCCGGGCCTGTCTCTTATGTCCAAACATATTTCTTTTCCTACAATAAATAGAAAAGTAGCGCTGGCGACGAAGTAAAGCCGTGCTCCGTTGGGATACCAGGACGCAATCATCAAAGGTAAAACTGCAGCCGTAGCGGCCACATAGGGCGCCTTCAAGCCCGGAATGCAATCAACTATATAACGATAGCTTATCGACATCGCTGTGAGCAGGTAATACCAAAAGGCAACGCTTTCTGGGATGTAATGGCGAATTAAAAAAAGTGCTGAGAATAACGCAATAAAATACAGAATTGCAGCAATTGTAGGGGTTATCTGTCCGCTGGGTAATGGTCGATTGGGATGATTCACCTTGTCCTTCTCTACATCAGCCAGATCATTGGCGATAAAGGTGCATACGACGATAAACAGGATGGGCATCGCTCGGCCAAAGCTCAGAGCGACATCATTGCTTCTTAAGAAAACCGGAATAAGGATTGCCAGAAAAGGAGTAATGCAGGAATCAAGGTGTATCAACCGTAGCGCCGTTATTAAACGCTTCATGATAATTCCCAGTTATCCGTACCCAACTTATTATATGGAAGAGCCTTTCGCAAGAAGAAAGGAAGCAGGTTGCAAGAATTCACGTTGTGGCGCGCTATTCAAGCGCGGAGCATCTACCAACTCGAAGAGCGGTGCGGGCACCTCAGTGCGCCATCGCTCCCGGTCCGCCTCCGCCTTTGGGCGCTTTCTTCATCAGCAGAATCAGCGGCAGGCAGGCGGCGAACATGATGGCCAGAAGAAAAAAGACATCAATATAAGACATCATGGAGGCCTGGCGCTGCACCATACCGTAAATGGCGGCGTAAGCCTGCTTGGCGGCGGTGGCGGCGTCCATGCCGCGGGACATGAATGCCTGCTTGATTGAGGCCAGCATGGTTTGCGAGGCCGGGTTGTAAGGATTGATGTGCCGGGTGAGGTCGTTGGTGTGCGCCTGGGCGTGGCGCGCGGACATGGTGGTGACGCTGGCAATGCCGATGCTGGCCCCGATATTGCGCATCAGGTTGAACAGGCTGGTGGCGTTGCCCATCTGCTCTTTGGGAATCAGTCCGTTGGTGATGGTGGTGAGCGGCACAAAGAGCAGCCCCATGGACGCGCCCTGCAAAAGCTGCGGCCAGAAGATGTCCCAGTATCCGGCGTTCAGGTTTAGCTTGGAGAGCTGCCAGATGCTGAACGAAGCGATGACCAGCCCCAGGGCCAGCAGTTTGCGCGCTTCGATTTTGCCCATGAGAATGCCGACGATCGGCATAAAGAGGAATGAGCCCAGGCCGCGCGGAAGCATGGCCATGCCGGCTTCCAGAGCCGAGTATCCCATGAGCGTCTGTAGCCAGAGTGGAAGCAAGACGGTGCTGCCATAGAGCACGAAGCCCAGCACCGTCATAAGAAAGACACCGGTGGCATAGGTGCGGTTTTTGAATATCCTGAGATCAACCACGGGATGCCCGGTGACAAGTTCACGCACCACGAAGAACACCAGGCCGGCGACGCAGATGATGGCCAGCGTGAGAATGAAGTGCGAGGCGAACCAGTCCTCTTCCTGGCCTTTATCGAGCATGATCTGGAGCGCTCCGATGCCCAGCGCCAGGTAGCCGATGCCCCAGTAGTCCACGCCGCCTGCACCGCGCTTGATATATGGCGGATCATGAATGAACATCACGGCCATGATGACGGCCGCGATCCCGATTGGGATGTTGATATAGAAGAGCCAGCGCCAGGAGTAACTGTCAGTGATCCAGCCGCCGAGCACCGGACCAAGCATGGGCGCAACCACGATGCCCAGCGCCCAAAACGCCATGGCTTTGGCACGCTTTTCCGGAGGGAAGGCTTCCATCAGGATGGCTTGCGAGAGCGGTTGCAGGCCTCCTCCGGTTGCGCCCTGGAAGACGCGGAAGATGATCAGCAGTGGCAGGTTCGGCGCAATCCCGCAGAGAAAAGAAAAGAGAGTGAAGCCGCCGACCGACATCAGAAGAATATTGCGCCGGCCAAAATAATTGCCGAGCCATCCCGTAAGCGGCAGCACAATGGCGTTGGCCACCAGGTACGAGGTCAGCACCCAGGTGGCTTCTTCCGGCGTAACGGAAAGACTGCCGGCAATGTGCTGCAACGATACGTTCACCACCGTGGTGTCGAGAACTTCCATGAAGGTGCCGAGCATCACGGAGATGGCGATGATCCACGGATTGATGACCGGCTTTGAGTCAGACATTGATTTATGTCGCTACGATTTATGTCGCTTCGCTCCAAACCTGAGGCCGTTAGAAGGCCTGAGCGAAGTGAGGGCCTTCTGCCGAAATCCTGAGGCCCCAAGTCCGAGGACCTTGAGTTGAACTTTCCTTTGGTCCCCCTGTTGCTTGCCGCTCGGCGGGTGGTCGGCCTCGCGGCTTTCGACTTTTACCTGGTAAACACTGTGGGCTCTACTGACATGCCCGGACGCAGTTGATGATTTTGGTCCTGACCTTTATCAAAACGGATGCGGACGGGAATGCGTTGCACCACTTTTACATAATTGCCAGTCGCATTTTCCGGCGGCAGCAGGCTGAACCGGGCCCCGGTGGCTGCACCGATTGATTCCAAGGTGCCCTTATACTCATGGCCATAAGCATCCACCTTGATGGTTGCCTTCTGGCCCACCTGCATGTTCTTGAGTTGCGTCTCTTTGAAGTTTGCGGTGGTCCAGATATCGTCAAGGTTCACGATGGAAAACAGCGGTTGCCCAGCCTGAATAGTCTGGCCTGGTTCAACGCTGCGCTTGCTGAGAATCCCCGTTACCGGAGCAATGATTTTCGTGTATTTCAGATTCAATTCTGCCTGCGCCAGAGCGGAGATTGCTCTCTGCACTTCCGCACTAGCTGCACCGGCGCGAGCGCGCGTCACCTTCATCTGTTCCGGAATGGTGCGCAAGGCTTCCGCCTGTGCCTGCGCCTGCGCGGCGCGGCTTTCAGCACTGGCGATTGCCGCAGTGGCGGCGTCAACGTTTGCTTTGGCGGAGTTGTTTGCTGCCACGGAAGCGTCATATTGCTGGTGCGAGATCTCATCCTTTGCGATGAGCATCTCCATGCGCTTGAGATCTGCGGAGGTCTTGGCAAAGTTTGCCTGAGCGTCATTGAGTTTGGCTTTGGCGGTTTCAATGTCGCGTTCTGCGGTTTTTACGCCGGCATCAGCGGCGACCAACTGGCTGGAGCTCGTGGTCTGGGTGAGCGGCACTCCCACGTTTGCGGCGGTGGCATTGGCTTGAGCATTGGCCAGATCCGCACGCGCACGGTCCACCGCAACTTCGTAATCTTTGGGATCCAGTTCCACCAGCAGCGTGCCCGCCTGGACGACTTCATTATCATCATGCAAAACGTTGATCACGGTGCCGGTAATACGCGGGCTGATTGGGTTGATGTGGCCGTCAATCTGCGCGTCATCAGTGGATTCACGAACGGAATAGTAATGCCATATATAAGCGCCACCTATGAGTAGAACAACCACGACCGCGGCGATGATCCATTTGGCCTTAGGATTCTCACGGAAAAATCCCACAGCGCGGCGGTCGACGAGTGAGCGCCGTTCCTTCCCAGAGCGCCGATCATCATCGCCTGCGGACTCCTTCGCCTCTGTTAGGACAGGCTCCGTCATATCTTCTTCGTCATATTTCAACGATATCTTCACCGGATCAGCCACCTTATTTCCCTCCCAAAAATGCTCGCGTTCGTTGCTCCGCTTCACCCAGGGCGCGCACCAGAGAAAGCTTGGCCACATTGTTCTGGTACAAAGCCTGGATGTGGGTGTCATTTGCGTTCGCCACCGCTTCTTGCGCCTGCACTACTTCCAGACTGCCGGACACACCAGCCTTGTAGCGGTCCTGGGCTTCCTTGAGTTGCTCCGCGGCCAGATCAATCTGCTGTTTCGCCACGGCCACCTCGTCGTCAGAGGTCTTTACGTCAAGCAAGGCGGAACGGATTTCAAACTCCACGCGGCTACGCAGATTTTCCAGTTGCAGACGGTTCTGCCGCACCTGCACTTCAGCCTGGTCGATATCTGCCTTGACCTTTCCACCTTGAAAGATCGGTATGCGCACACCGGCAGAGATGTTGTATGTGGTTTCAGAACTTCCGGGGGCCGGGCCCACAAAGCCAAGCTGACCGTTCACTTCCACGGTCGGCAGGGCTTCACCTCTTGCGGCCTTCACCGCAAGTTCGGCCGCACGCAGGCGAGACTGCGCCGCCAGATACTCCGGACGCTGTTGAAAAGCGTGGGCCAATGCTTCGTCTAAGTCCATCACAATGAGCGGCGCATACGGGACCGCATCCGTCAGTTGAAACTGCTGCGCCACCGGCATGCCGATGGTCCGCGCCAGCACCATCTTCTGCTGTTCGTATTGGTTCTGTGCGGCCAGCACGCGTTGTTGTTGTGCCTGCATCTGCACCTGTGAACGCAGAACGTCAATACCCGCGGCCACGCCGGCTTTTTTCAGGTCCTGTGTCTGCTGGAAAATGGTTTGGGCCGTGTTGAGCTGTGCCTTTGCCGTATCCAGTCGGGCCGCACTCGCCAGAGTGAGCAGATATTCGTTGCCCACAACCAGTACCACCAGTTCGCGCGCATCCTTTACGGTGAATCTGGCGGTCTTCTCGTTTTCTGATGCTGCCCGGACTTTGTTCAGCGCGTTAAAGTCGAGCAACGTTTCGCTCATGCTGGCGTGTGCATCAAAAACGGCGAACGGCCCAACCACGGGCGAGGTCAATCCGGGCGGCAACGGAATGCCAAATGCTGCCAGGTTGACCTGGTTTACTGACTCACTGGTATTGCCGGAAATATTCGGCAGCAAAGCGCTCAACTGGCGGCGATATTGTGCGCGTGCCAGCTCCGTTTGCTGCTGAGATAGCAGAAGGCCGAGGTTATGCTTCAGTCCGCGGTCCATTGCATCGAGCAGCGAGAGCTGAACCACACCGGGAACCAGCTTGTCCACGGTCCCGCTGCCATTGAACGTATCAAGGGACGGGGTCTGCGGAGAGCTGGGCAATGGCGACTGATTGGAAGAAGCTGTCGCTGGAGCGGAAGTTGGAAGTTGAGCAGAGGAAGAGATTGCGGCCAGAAATACGAATAGCAACACAAGGGCAGCTTGCATCCTCGTACTTTTCATCCGGTTACCATATCGATTTTTAGATGCAAACGGCTTAGGTCGCAGGTTCATCGCCTTCTGGTCTGCCAATTCCCTTCCATTGGACTGTTAGCTTTCACAGGAATTCAAAAAGCGCCGGGTGGCATCAATGGCACCCCTCCGAATAATTAACTAACTAGTTAGTTAGAATACCACCCGCCGCCCAACGATGCAAATATATTCCCTGCTCCGGCACTTTCTAAATGGCAAGTAAAAAAGGGCGCCGGGGGGAATCAGGCGCCCTTGCGAGGTTATCCGTTCAACGGCCTTACTGCGGGCAAGGCAGCGCTGAATGCGGTAGTGTTGTTTCGTCGGGGAAGCTGAAGGCCCCATCGATGGCGTTCGACTTTGCTCCCATCTCAAACCATTGCAGCAGCGGGATGATCTGGGGATGGTAGGTGAACACTTCTTTGCGCTCCCGCAGGGTCAGCGGAATGGTTGCGTTATTCAGCACTTCAATTGGATCGCCTTCTTCCAGGTTCGCCTGGCAAACCTTGGCGGTTGGCGGTACGCCGGGGAACTGCCATGATGCCGTGGCGTTGTTCACAAAAGGATTGGCAAAAGCTTCAGAGATCTCATGGGAGAGCGCCGTAACGTCCTCAAAGCCTGCACCAAACAGGCCCGGAGAAATCCAGCTGGCAAACTCGGTGACCCAGCGCGGCTGAGGAACTGCCGTAGGGTCATTGAAGAAGGTGTGGAAGCCCAGCACGCAGCAACCTGCTGGCTGTCCCTGGTTATTGATGGAGAACAGGAAAGTGTTGGGGAAGAGGGTTGAGCTCAGAGCATCTGTGGTGAAATTGCCCGCGTTGATGTCATTGACCACCTGGTTAACATACAGGGCATTGAAAAGCAGATCGAGCATCAGAACAAAGTGATTTCCGTCAGGGGCGGTCCCGACCTGATAAGCCTGGATGGCCTTGACCGATCCATCAGGGAAGCGCACGTTGACGAACCGGGGAATGGTGAAGGTCACATCATTCACAAAACTCGGATCCAGCACGGTGTGCCAGTCGTCGCCCATGATGTTAAAGAACTGGGCGCGATGAATGGCATCAGCGTATTGAATTCTTCTGCCTGAGCGATAGTTTGTCCGCGCAAAGTTTGGTGAATCCTCAAACAAATCACGGAACACGAACGGCACGGTGACGTTCAGGCTTCCGTCAGGATTCAGGAGCCGCAAGCTCACAGTGGTAATTTGTGCCGGAATAACCGTGGTGCCGCCCAGAGCAGGATGGTTCCCAATCATGTTGAAGTTGAAAACGCGGCCAAGGCTGGGACCGGCCTGGGTCATGAAAGCCCCGGAGAACGTGGCAAGTGTATCGAGCCCATCGATCGTAGGCAGATTGGGGCGGCGGTCGCCATCGCCTCGATTGTTTTGTGATGCATGCTTCACCGCGGAGCTGTTGCTTGCGGAAGATGGTCCGTTCGATGACGCACCGTTGCCTGCGGCAAAGATTGCGCGCGAAGAATCCGCATCGGCTGGAAAATCGAGAATCGTTGCTGAAGTTACAGGCTGGAGAACACTGGGTTGTGAGGGATTGAGCGATACTGGCGCCTTGTCAACATAGCCTGGTTGTGCGCTGGCAATGGCAGCCGCGGTACCGGCATCGGTTTGGGCAAAGGCGAAAGTTGCAAAAGCAAAAACGAGGAAGAACACGGTGGCAAATCGTGCAGAGCGACTCATGTGGGAAATCTCCTGGCCTGCTTATTAGGGAGTAGAAGCTGGCGCAACAACCATACGCCTACTCTGCCCAGCTCTGCAATGTCAGAACGATGAAAAACCGGGCAATTTATTGGGGAAAATGCAATTCATCCCAATCCCATTGCATCGCTGCATGTTCTATAGCCTGAAGTGAAATAATTTGCATCTCTTCGGCAGCCGATAGCAAAAAAATGGCATCGGAAAATCCGGTGCCATTTTAAAACTACTACCTCTCCCCCAAAGACAAGCTCCCAGACAAATTGATTTTCGGCTGAGATTTTAGTGGGGGTGAGGCACGGAGATGTGTTCGTGAACAATGCGCAGGGCGCCATCGCTCTGGCGCTGAAATATGTGGGTGACCCGGGCATTCTCCAGATGTTCTTCCGCCACGGCAGAACCTGAGGACAATGTGCGGGCGATGTGCTTGGCATCGAGCTGGATGGTATAGGCCGCCACGGCATGGTGCGGGCCGATCAGGTCGACTTCGATTTCGCCTACCTGGACGGCTGTTCTTGTGGCCGCGCTCAGATACTCACGCTGCCGCCGCAGAAGCACAACCCGCGCACGCTCCAGCCGGCTTGACTCGGTGGCGAAGATGCCGGCATGGTCGTCATAAAAATTCTGCTGTTGGACGGCTTCCTTGGCGGAAAGCGCTCTCCAATAACCCCGTACGGCGGATTCAACATCAGCTTTCGTGAGAGTGGAATGCGAGCCGTCGAGCACCATGGGACGACAGAACTTTACAATAAACGGCGGATTCACACAATGCACATCATCGGTCCAGCTGTACAGCGCGACACTTCAATCGGCCGGGCCGGCAAAGAGAACAAGATTTCCATCGGGATCCATGACAACGAAAGTCCTGGCGCCCCAAGGCTCCTTCTTGAGTGTTTGGTGAAAGCGCACTCCCGCAGCCTGGTAACCCAAAAAGAGTTGTTTGATCTCATCTGCGGTAGCGACGGTGAGCGAAGCGGAGAGCAGATGCTCGCGCTCTCGAATATCAAGGAACACTGGTTCGCACACCATCCTCAAAGCAAGCCGGCCGTGGTCGCGAGAGACCTGCCCATAGTATGGCGGATCGCCGTAGACGAAGTCGACCGCAAAGCCGAGCTTATGGGTATAGAAATCACAGGATGCTTGGATGTCGACGACAAACAATTGTGCGGCGGTTGAGGTAAGGACAGGGCGTGGTGCGGGGTGTCCGGCTTCATGGGTCATGACGTGGGCTCCTGATTTGAGCGCCTGCCATCCCTCGAAACCCATCTGTCGAGCGACTAGCTCCTGTGCATCGGCGAGCTTAAAGTTCGCGTCCAGTATCTGCTCGTCGCTGAGATGGCGAAATCGGGGCAGGCCTGCCCTGATTTGGGCTGCGACCGGATAATACCGTTCCCGGTGCCAACGCAGATATTGTTTGGCTTGCTTCCTGAGGTTTTCGATGTTCGGCATAGGCGCAGCTATATTCCTATGTAGGCGGGCGTTGCCCTTTCGCTCATGCACTGATGCGCCCTACGCCGCATGAAAATAGTGCCTCGGCCAGAGCAAAGCTGTCAACATTTTTGCCTGCTGCTTTGGTAGAGGTGCAGCTTGAATGAAGGTGCGAAGTCAAAATTCGTCACACGATTACATCGTCATCCCGAGCCCCGTCAATAAGGGCGCGCCGTCTTCAGCGCCCGAATAGGGGCGAGGGACCTTGCGGTTGTAAAGTAGCGTTGCACTTTCGGATACAGGCCCGGTGTGAAGCTGAGCCTGTGAACTCATGAGGACACAAGGCACTTCTGTTACCGCCTGCTGCTTTTCAACTGAAAACACTACTAGTTTTCTTCTAGGCGAAATTCTTTTTCAAAACGGCAATCTGTCCGGCGTGATACACCGCATGCTGGTTCCAGCCGTGGAACAAATAGTAAAAGCTGTAAGTTCTTCCCGGGGCCTTTTCTTCCAGACGCTCGTCGCCGAAGCTTTTGATCGCTTCAACAAGTTCCAGATGGCTGGCGAAGAGAGACTTCACGGCCTGCTGCCATGCCTGCTCGCTCGTGGCAGTCACCGGTGGCCAGTCTTCGTCCTTGGGCATACCCGGCCAGGCTGGAATCGGTGTTCCCCGGACAGCGCCACACGCGAGTTTGCACCAGCCATCCAGATGAAGGACCAGCTCCCAGATAGAGTGCGCCTTGGGAATCGGATGGGCGAGTGCCTGCTCGGCGGTAATTCCTTTGAGGATCTCGCGCAGTGAGTCACCGTGCCACCCTTCTCCATTGATCGTGGAGGCAAATTGATAGGCAATACGATTGCATGCTGTATTCATAACAAAACAATAAACCACAAAGGACACAGAGAGATTGGGGTAATTGAGTAAAGAATTTGGGTAATTGTGTAATTTGGTAATCGGGCAATTAAAAACAATAAGGCCGCGAGTTTCACAAACAAACGCGGATCCCAATAAGATTCGCGTGGATTGCGTAACCCGCGGCTTCACAGTTTTTCAATTACCCAATTACCAGATTACTCAATTACCAAATCTCTTTGTGTTCCTTCGTGTCCTTTGTGGTTAACTTGGCCTTTACGCCCGCACGAACTTCCCCGCCTCGATCAGCCGGTTGGCGATCTGCTGTGTCAGCGCGATCACATTGAACGGCTCATGCTTGAACAGACGGCGCAGGATGACCATTTGTGTGCGCAGCATGTCGCCCTCGGAGACGGCTGCCACCACTTTCCTGGCCGCCGCTTCAACTTTGTCCATGGAGTTAGTGAGACTGACCTGGGCCATGGCAACCGCCAGTTCCGACTTCGCTTCACCCTGGCGCTCAATCAGCTTCTGCGTGCGCAGCACGACTGAATCCATGGCGTAGATCTCGATCACCATGTCCGCAATCGCCGAGAGTATCTCCTGCTGCTGTTCAATGGCCGTCATGTACTTCTGCACCGCCGCGCCGGCCAGCATGAGCCCGGCCTTTTTGGCATTGCTCACCAGCGTGCGCTCCGCAGCCATGGGGCCTTCCAGCGGCTCGGCCGAACTCGGCCCCGACATGATCTCGTCGGTCAGCTTTTTGATCGCCGGCATGAGAGGCAGCTGGCCTTTCATGGCCCGCTTGAGCAGCCAGCCGGTGATGATCATCCGGTTGATCTCATTGGTGCCTTCAAAGATGCGGTTCACGCGTGCGTCGCGGTAGGCCCGCTCCGCCGGATACTCTTCCACAAATCCGTAGCCGCCATAGATCTGCACGGTCTCATCCACCACGTAATCCAGCATCTCTGAGCCGTAGACCTTGAGGATGGAGCACTCCACGGCATACTCTTCAATTCCCTTGGCCGTCTCTTTGTAAACGTCAGGCGAACTCTTGTCGATCTCTGACATGGCCGTCTCAATCATGCCCACGGTGCGATACGACATGCACTCGGTGGTATAAACGCTCACCGCCATGGTCGCCAGCTTCTCCTTGATGATGCCGAAGTCAGCCAGCGTCTGACCAAACGCTTTGCGCTGCTTGGCATAACCAATGGAATTATTGAGCGCGTTGCGTCCGCCGCCAACAACTCCTGCGCCCAGCTTGTACCGGCCGATGTTCAGCGTGTTGAACGCGATGACGTGCCCCTTGCCGATTTCGCCCAGCAGGTTCTCTTTAGGCACGCGGCAATCATTCAGGATGATCGGTGTGGTCGACGATCCGCGAATGCCCATCTTCTTTTCTTCCGCGCCCGACTGGAAGCCCGGAAAGCCGCGCTCCACGATAAAAGCGCTGAACTTCTCGCCATCGACCTTGGCGAAAACAATCACCACGTCAGCAAAACTGCCATTGGTGATCCACGTTTTCTCGCCGTTGAGGATCCACTCTTTGCCGTCCGGCGAAAGCACAGCCTTGGTGCGGGCATTCATGGCGTCAGAAGCCGAGGTGGATTCGGAAAGCGCATACGCAGCGAGCCACTCGCCGGTGGCCAGCTTGGGCAGATACTTTTTCTTCTGCGCGTCGGTGCCGAAATAAACGATCGGCAGAGTGCCGATGCCGGTGTGTCCGCCAAATGACACGCTGAAGCTGCCGGAGACCGACATATGCTCGGCAATGATCGCCGAGGCAATCTTGTCCATGTCCGACCCGCCGTACTGCTCCGGAATGTCCACGTTGCCAATGCCGATCTCGCACGCCTTCTGGATCAGGGCGCGGGTTACGGCGAATTCCTTGTGCTCAATCTTTTCCGCATTGGGCAGGATCTCATTGCGGGCAAACTCTTCCGTGGTCTGCGCGATCTGCCGATGCTCTTCGCTCAGGTCTTCCACGGTAAAAACTTCGTCGGTGGAGTGCTCCTGAATCAGAAAGCTTCCGCCTGCTAGTTTGGTTTTGTTTGGGACTGTTGCTGTTGCCATGATTTCTCCTCGTTAAACCGCAAAGAACTTTAACCACAGAGGACACAGAGGAACATAGAGTCAGTTCCAGTCTGTACCTTCGACAAATCGTTTTATGCCATCCTTGAGATGCCGTACGTGAAAATTAATCAAAAGACCGACGCTCTTCTTGCACATGCGCATATAAGAAATGATCTGCGCCTCATGAACCGGCGCGATTCTCTCTACACACTTCAGTTCGACAACGACTAGGTCATTTACCAGAAGATCGATTCGGTATCCCAGGTCGATCCGAACAGTTTCATAAATAACCGGCAGTTCAACTTCAACCTTTACGTCAAAACCCAGCTTTCTCAGTTCATAGGCGATTCCAGCAGACCTGGGCCAAGAGCTGAATGCACCTTCATTGCAGAGCCAATGATCGCCGCAGTAACAGAGTTAACCCGATTCTCCTCCGTGCTCCTCTGTGTCCTCTGTGGTGAAAAGCTCATTGAATATTCTCGAAAATCCCTGCCGCTCCCATGCCCCCGCCAATGCACATCGTCACGATTCCATACCGGCCGTTGCGGCGCTTCAGCTCTCGCAGAATCGTCGCCGTAAGTTTCGCTCCGGTGCATCCCAGAGGATGTCCCAGCGCCACCGCCCCGCCGTTGGGGTTGATCTTGTTTGGATCGAGCCCGCCTTCTTTAATTACAGAGAGGGCCTGCGCCGCGAACGCTTCGTTCAACTCGATCACATCAATGTCTTCCAGCTTCAATCCCGCCATCTTCAGGACTTTGGGAATTGCGTACACCGGCCCCAGACCCATCTCTTCCGGCAGATAGCCGGCCGTGGCAAAGGCCACAAAGCGCGCCATTGGTTTGATGCCGAGTTGCTTGGCCTTGTCAGCAGTCATTACAACGGTGGCGGCAGCCCCGTCTGAGGTTTGCGACGAATTGCCCGCGGTTACGCTGCCTCTGGCGTGGAACGCAGGTTTCAGCGCGGCCAGTGCTTCCAGCGTTGATTCCGCCCGCGGCCCTTCATCGACTTTAAAGATGATCTCCATACGCTTTGGCTTGGCGCCGTTGGGCGTGGTAAAGCTCACCGGCACGGGAACGATTTCATCCTCGAACCTGCCCGCCTGGATCGCCGCAATGGCTTTCTTGTGACTGTTCAGTGAAAACTCGTCGGCCTGCTGGCGCGTGATGCCGAAGCGTTTGGCCAGCCGCTCCGCCGTTAATCCCATGGAGAGATAGCTGTCTGGATAGTTGTTCATCAGCCAGGGATTGATGGAGACCTTGTTTCCGCCCATGGGGATCATGCTCATCGACTCGGTGCCGCCGCCGATGGCAACCTCAGCACGCCCCGCCGCCACCGAATCCACCGCCAGCGAGATGGCTTGCAGTCCCGAGGAGCAGAAGCGATTGATGGTCATGGCGGAAACCTCCACCGGCAAACCCGCGCGGAGAGAGGCAATGCGGGCCACGTTCATCCCCTGCTCGGCTTCCGGCGTGGCGCAGCCGATGATGACATCTTCAATCTCTTTTTTGTCGAGCTGCGGGATACGCTCCAGCGCGCCCTTGATAGCCAAGGCGGCAAGATCGTCCGGGCGCGTGGCGCGCAGAGTGCCTTTGCCTGATTTTCCGACTGCGGTGCGAACCGAACTTGCGATCACGACTTCACGCATAAATAACTCCTGGCCTGTGCCGCCCCTCAAGGGGCTCAAACTCAATCTCTCTGCTTCTTCTTCCCCAGACCTTCCGGTCTGGGCTAACTCAGTTCGCGCCTCCGGCGCTGGTGTTATGGCGTCGGAGAAGGCGTAGCCGTCGCTGACGGTATTGCCTGTGGCGATGGACTCACTCCGGGTGTCGCGGTCATCGTCGGCGAAGCGGCTGGCGACGGCGAACTCTCCGGCATCGGCGTTGCCACTGCTGCCGGCGTCGGGCTTGGCTTAGGCTGCATGTTCACCGCGCTCTTGTCCGTCAATTTGCCGTCTGGACCAAAAAATATTTCAATTTCGCTATTCTGGCCGTTTGCTGCCAGTTCCTGCGGAATCACAACTTCATAGTTCCAATTCGAACCTACAAACTTGTCACCCTCTTTGTTCACTACGCAACGCGCGTAATCCGGAGCGCCCATCACGATCTCAACCTCTGCCTCGCTCATACCTGCGTGTAGCGTGCTGAACTGATGCATCCAGCGCTCGGCCGGCAGGTCTGACGTGTATGGCATCCGTATGCTGGTACGAAACTGGTCGAAATTCCGGTATTTTGAGTTTCGCGCCTCACAACGCTGCGCCTCTTCCCTGGCCGCTTTCACCTTTTTCTGAAAGAGAGCGTTTTCCTTTTCCAGGAACTCGTAGCCAATCACCATCAACCACGCTCCCAGCAGCACCACAACCCCTGCTATGATCAGCCCGCGTTTTTTCACTCGTTCCTCAGTAGCTTGCCGGTCTTGAGCGTAAACTCTGCCGTTAGTTTCTTAATGGCTTGCCCGTTTTCAGCGTAAATTGGATTCTCTCCTGTGTCTTCTTCTCGCCGCAGAGCGACTTGAAGCCCTCGCGTTCCAGGTCAAGAATGTATTGCTCGCTTACCGGCGTCCCCGGCGTGACGTTACCGCCGCAGATCACCTCCGCCACCTTGGTTGCGACCTTCACATCATGGTCGCTGATGTATTCCGCCTGCTTCATTAGATGGATCCCCAGCCGCAAAGTCGCCAGCACGTTTTCGCCCGGCGCCGGGATGTCCTTGCGCTGCACCGGGGCTTTGTATCCGGCGCGGGCCAGTTCCAATGCACGATCTTTTGCATCGGCCAGGATACGCTCGCGGTTCATTGAGATGAGGTCTCCATCCGAAAGGAAGCCCAGGTCCCGCGCCTCATAAGCTGACGTGGAAACCTTGGCCATGGCGATGGTCTCAAAGATGCGCTTCAGGCCTTCCATCACTTCCACTGATTCGCCACGACCATCGGGCCGCACTGCTTTTGCATTGTCCAGCGCGCGCAGCAGCATCTCTTTGCAGCCACCGCCGCCCGGCAGCAATCCCACGCCGACCTCCACCAGTCCCATATACAGCTCAGAGTGCGGCTGGCGCGCCGCGGAGTGCAGATTGATCTCGCAGCCGCCGCCCAGCGTCATGCCAAAAGAAGCAGTCACCACGGGGCGTGAACAGAATTTGATGGCCTGCGTCATGCCCTGGAACTGCTTGATGGCCATGTCAACTTCGTCCCACTCTTCTTCCTGAACGGCCAGCATCAGCATCATCAGATTGGCGCCCACGGAAAAGTTGGCCGAGTCGCCGGTGATGACGAACGCTTCAAACTGGTCGCCGATACCGCCCGTCTTGAGCGACTGCGTGACCATCTGCACGATGTCGCCACCCAAGGCGTTCATCTTGGAGTGAAACTCAATGCAGCCCACGCCATCGCCCAAGTCGATGAGCGAAGCGCCGGCATTCTTCTTGACCACGCCGTTGGATTTCTTGGCGGTTGAGACCGACCACACGCCTTCCGCAACTTTCACAGGCTGGTATTTGCCGGTGCGCAGATCAAAGTAAGCGCGGCCTGAGGGCGATGAAGGATCGTCTTTGTACCAGGTCTTTGCGCCTGCCGCCAGCAGCTTCTCCGCATTCGCCGCAACGGGCTTCCCTTCCTTCTTCATGCGTGCGACCGTTGTCTCCACGCCGGCCAGATCCCAGACTTCAAACGGCCCGACTTCCCAGTTAAAGCCCATGCGCATGGCCTGATCGATCTCAACCACTGTGTCAGCAATTCCAGGAATGCGGTTCGCGGAGTAGGTCCACAGATCGCTGAGTGTGGTCCAGATAAACTGGGTGGCCTTGTCGCGCGGATCGCCGGCGAGGATGGTGCGCAAGCGCTCGCCCATGTCTTCAATATTCTTGGCCATCTCCAGCGCGGGGAATTTGACCTTCTGCGTGGGATGATACTCAAGCGTCTTCCAGTCGATGGCCTGCTTTTCCTCGCCCTGCGGGCCTTTCACCTTCTTATAGAACCCGGACTTCACCTTGTCGCCCAGCAGCTTCTTTTCCAGCATCTGCTTGAAGAAATCCGGCAGCTTCAGGTCAGAGCGCTCGTCTTGTACATTTTTGCTGAAGTTGGTAACCACGCTCCCCAGCACGTCCAGGCCTACCAGATCGATGGTGCGGAACGTAGGCGCCTTGGTCCAACCGCCGCTTGAGGTCAAGGCGTCAACTTCTTCAATGGTGAGGTCCATCTCCTGCATCACACGGAAGACGTTCAGCCCGGCAAATGTGCCGATGCGGTTGGCGATGAAGTTAGGCGTGTCTTTGGCCGTGACAATTCCCTTGCCCATGCGCACGTCACAGAAATGCGCCACGGTCTCAATCGCTGCGGGATCGGTTTCCGGCGTGGGAATAATTTCCAGCAGGCGCATGTAACGCGGCGGGTTGAAGAAGTGCGTGCCAAACCAGTGGCGGCGGAAATCTTCACTAAATCCCTGCGCAATGCTGGCCACGGGAAGGCCGCTGGTATTGGTGGTAATAATGCTGCCGGGCTTGCGCACGGCTTCAACCTTTTTGAGCAGGCCGCGCTTGATCTCCAGGTTCTCGGCCACGGCTTCAATGATCCAGTCGGCGTCGGCCAGCAGGTTCAGGTCGTCGTCAAAGGTGCCGATCATGATCAGCCGCTCCAGACCTTTTTCGAAGAATGCCGCAGGTTTGGATTTGACCGCGCCTTCCAGACCCGCGGTAACAATCTTTCTGCGCGCGGCTTTGTCCGTGCTCTGCGCCGCGTCTGGGGTGACGATATCCAGCAGAACGCAGGGCACGCCGGCGTTGGCGAAATGTGCCGCGATACGCGCTCCCATGGTACCGGCGCCCAGCACAGCAACTTTATTGATTCGTGGATGGCCGGCGGCGGAGTCGTGGCGCCCGGTTTGTACGGCTGCGCCAGTTGAAGTTCGATTTTGCGGGGCGGCAGGAACGGCAACATTACTCATCTTTGGAATCTCCTGTTTGGCATCGCCTGGAGTTGGGTGGTGCGGGTGAGTAGACGAGTCTTGAGACGTTCCGAATCATAACAGTTTTCATCTTCCATCCGGCGATCATGGCATCCGGCGATCATGGCGTCCGGCGATCATGGCGTCCAATAAGTCCTTAATAGGGACGAATTATCTGCAAAGCAAGGAGTTGTAACAGGGACCTGTGAACATGTCATGAAATTCCTGCGGTAAAACTGGTTTACGTCAAGGGGGAGTTCAGGCATTTCGTTGACGTCCTATATTTTAATGAATGAACATTCATTCAGTCAACAATAAAGTCTTGTTTTCAAGTACTTCCAATTGGCAACTTCTTACTCAGGGCTTCCGTTTCTTTACGCCCTTATATTCCCCTTTTCTTAGAGGGCGCTCCATGGCTGGAATGGATTTAAAAGCTCCGCAGGAGGCATGGACAAGCCGTAGGAAATCCTCATAAGGCCTTCAAAAGAAACGGTGCGCTCGGCCCTTTCGATCCTTCCTATTTCATTTGTCTGATAGTTGCAAAGCTCCGCCAGCCTCTCTTGTGAGAGGTCACGGCTCAGTCGCAGCTTCTTCAGTTGTCTGCCGAACAAAACCAATGCGTTGGGCACGCCGTATAGGGTCTTAGGAGAAAGTGCAGCCCTGCCTCTTTATCAAGCTTCCCCTAATTGTCACTCCTTCCTGCGATTTAGCTTCTTTACCGCTTTTTCCAGCTCGATTGCATCGGCCAGAGTGTGCTTAGGGATAAGGCGGAAAAGCAACTCGGGCCGCACCTTGAGGCCGACGGAGAGCCGGATGACACGCTCAAACTTCATATTGGTTTCCGCGCGCTCCACACGGCCAATGTAATTCCTATGGACACCACAAAGCTCCGCGAGCTTCTCTTGTGAGAGCGCGCGTTCTTCACGCATTAGACGAATCTTTTTGCCGAACAAATCCAGGGCGTTGGGCACGCGTATAGGGTCTTTCGGCATCCCCTAAAAATCTACACCGTACACGGTTACACCGCGTGCGTTGTATAATGCCACGTACTTTTCTTGCGTACGAATATATCAGACATGCACTACGTGGCTTGCTGGACTGAGGACGATGGCGTTTATTCCTGCGGGCATAAACACCACAGCATCGCGGAGGCAATGAACTGCCTTGTCCCGGATGGCGGGAGCTTTATTCGTGCTTATGACTACGGGGCCTTCCGGTCACTCAACCAGGGGGAGTATTTTCAGTTTGAACTCGCGTTGAGCAGGATGCGCTGGAGTTCGCGCAATAAAGCTTAAGGGCGCCCGCCTGGGCGCGGAGCATTCATGTGCTCCGCGCCGTTTATTTCCTTGAATGCGGGATCTACAGCCCGAAAATTGGGCTTGACGCATAGGCGAACATATGGCAAAGTAATCGTGCTCTGGGGTCCTTTGCGACCTTGTTTCACCCACGCCGGGCCGCTCAGGCGGCCCGGAACCTGATCTTTGACAATCAGCTGTTGGTAATCAGCGCCGGAGCAGGCCGGAATTTGCCAATCCTGATCAGGATTCGACCCACTCCATCAAGATGTGCGCTCTGGTGGGTCCCCAGGCTGTCTGGAGGTCTCTGCACGTGGACGATGCCGCCTTTAGGAATAGTTCCGGCGGGAGTTTTGGACAACTGGCCGAATCCATAGTGCCAGTAAGGTTCATCGGCTTCAGCTATATAGGGCAAATAATAACCTTGAGGCATGGGCAGAATTGTAGACCGGATCAAGAAGACGAGATTTCAAATTTGAAATTTAAAATTTGTGAATTGGTCTCAACCAAGGGGTCACTCTACGACCCTCTGCCGATGTTTTCAGCTGGAGTGCCCCCCCGAGGTGAGACAGGGGAAAGTGTCACACTATGCAGGAAAGGAACTGCAAGTGGTGAGAAGAAGAGGGCTGGAGTTTTGGAAGAACGCGGTGGCCAGGATGAAAGGCTGCGAGAACGTGGTGGCACTGGCCCGAGAGTTGAAGGTAGAGAAGCGGCAGCTGTACTTTTGGCGGTCACGGTTGGATCCAGCGGCGGCAGGGCGGGCGCAGAGTCCGCGGGAAGCTGGCTTGAGCAAGGAAGTGGAGCAGTTGAAGCGAGTGCTGGCGGAGAAGGTGCTGGAAGTGGATTTTTTCAAAGGTGCCTTGCACAAAGTCGAGGTTCGACGCCAGGGCAAAGGAAGCAGTGGCGCGAAGGCATCTACGACCAGATCCGGGAAGTGATGCCGGTGCAAGGCAGGTTGAGTCGAGAGCGGATGTGTGAACTGGCGCAGGTGAGCCGGGCGGGGTTCTATCGCAGCTTGCAAGAACGGGAGCCGGTGGCCGAGGAGATGGAAGTGCGGTCGGCGATCCAGCAGATTGTGCTGGAACATCGGCGGCGTTACGGTTATCGGCGGGTAGCGGCGGAACTGAGGCGGCGAGGCATGCGGGTGAATCATAAGCGGGTAGCGCGGATGATGCGGGAAGACAACCTGCTGGCGGTGCCCCCGCGGCCATTTGTGGTCACTACGGATGCGGACCACCGGTTGGAGGTGTCTCTGAACCTGGCGCGACGGTTGAAGCTGAGCGGAATCAATCAGCTCTGGGTAGCCGATATCACCTATATCCGGCTGGGGTGCGAGTTCGTGTATCTGGCTCTGGTGCTGGATGTATTTTCGCGCAAGGTGGTGGGTTGGGCGCTGGGAAGAAAGCTGGCCAGCGGGTTGGCGCTGGCGGCTTTAGAAGCGGCGATTGCCGAGCGCGAGCCACCGCCCGGTCTGGTGCATCACTCCGATCGCGGGGTGCAGTACGCCTGTCGAGAGTATGTTGCCTTGCTGGAGAAGCAGCAGATGATTGCCAGCATGAGCCGGCCGGGAAACCCGTATGACAATGCCAACTGCGAGAGCTTCATCAAGACATTGAAACGGGAAGAGATTTATGCTCATGGATATATGGATCTGGAGCAACTGCGGAGCCAGGTGGGCGAGTTTATCGAGCAGTATTACAACCGGCAGCGGCTGCACTCGGCGCTAGGCTACTGCTCTCCGGAAGAGTTTGAAAAACAGAACGCACAACCAACCGGGGAAGCTCAGAGTGCAACTCTTGAGTTTTCCATTTCCTCGGAGAGAGCTACAACAGAGTTGCTGGGGCACGGGGACTCAAACGCCGTCCCCTTCCCCAGACCCCAACCCCCTGCTGGAGACCATCTATGACTCATCGCACTATCCCATGTCTCTTGCATTGTCTCTCTGGAGGGGTTCACTTAACTCAACAGCAAGTGGGACACTTCAAACTGTCTCACCTTCGGGGTTCACCTCAGAACCTTGGGTTCTCTTGGGTGCCCTTGGGTTGAATTGGGTTGAACATAGGGGAGGGGCAGGGGCAAAAAATTGCCAGAATTGCCAAAATTGAAAACCAAAGACTTACCGCGGATCAACCCAGATCGGGAAGCAAGATCTTAAATTTCAAATTTAAAATCACAGAACCTGGCCTGAACGCTTAGGCCAGTTCGTCAGCATGGGCCTTCACGTACTCCAGAGCTTTTTCAGCCATCTTGCGTTCGCCGTTGTAGCTTAGTTTGCCGGGGGCTTCGAACAGAAGCATCCAGTAGGCGCGGCGCACTTCATGGCGCATCGCTTCCGTAATGTCATTGATCCGCCCGGACTGGTATCGGGTGAGAAAGAAGGAAACAATTTTGAAGACCTTTTCATTCCCGGCCCACTTGCGGGTGTAGACATACTTGATGTCGCCGAGTTTGGTTACCAGCGTGGCATTGAGCCCGGTTTCTTCGCAGACTTCGCGCAACGCGGTCTCGGCGGGCGTTTCACCGGCGTCTACGTTGCCCTTGGGCAGCGCGACCACGTCCTTGCGGTCGTCGGGCTCGCCTTCCCGGCCGGGTTCGATCACGGCCACCCACCATTGTTTTTGCCTGTGGCGCAAAACCAGCGCGCCGGAAGAGAACTCTCGCAGCATTGTTCTTAGAAAAGCGTCTCAGCGTTATTGCAGAAAATGAAGAAAAGAAGACTATTTATACATGCTTTTTGGCCCCAATTACGGACCAGATTGAGGTTACCAAGGTACTGAAAAACTTGTCTCGCTTTTCGGCGGAAAATAAAGTGAAACTATAGAAGCTATTACGCCGTTTAAATGAATTATGCAACATTTTGGGTTGAGCAGCATCTTACGATAGAACGTTCATGGCTGGTGCGAGAAGTGACAGCTTAAGGAGCGCCGGTGAAGAATTCGCTGAATAAGATCGTACAGTCTGTATGGGCCCTGGGACGTGAACTTGCCGGACAAAATGTTCCTGCACCGCCGGTTGAAGCGCCCCATATCCCTAAAGTTGGTATTGCGCTGGGCGGAGGATTTGCCCGCGGACTGGCCCACATCGGCGTGCTGAAAGTGCTGGAAGAAGAAGGCATTCCAGTGGATTTCATCGCCGGAACCAGCGTGGGGTCGGTCATCGGCGCGGCTTATGCCAGCGGCATTTCCGCCAAGGAGCTGGAAGAAGTCGCTTCCCTGGTGCGCTTTAGAGATTTCTCCCGATGGACCTTCTCCCGCTTTGGTCTCTTCAGCAATGACAAGATGGCCATCTTTCTGCGCAAGGTACTCCGCTGCAAGACATTTGAAGAGCTGCGGATACCGCTGGCCGTGGCCGCCACGGACATTATTACCGGTGAGCCCGCGATCTTTACCAAAGGCGACCTGATCGATCCCGTACGCGCAAGCTGCGCTTATCCGGGAATGTTTCATCCCGTCAAAATTGATGGACGCCTGCTGGTGGACGGCCTTCTTGCCCACTCCGTTCCGGCCACGCCGCTTCGCGATCTGGGAGCCGAACGCGTGATCTCCGTTCATCTGGCCGCACACTGGGTAAAGCCAGGCGGGCCGCGGCACGTGTTTGACGTGATTGGGCAGTGTTTTTCCATTGCCCAGGAACGCATGTGCGGGCCGTGGCAAGCCGCGTCAGACATTGTTCTGCAACCGGAAATCGGCGAGTTTGCCTATGACGATTTTGTCCGCGCCACGGCCTTGATCAAATGCGGAGAAGCAGCCACCCGCGCAGCCATGCCGCAAATCCGCGCCTGGATGCCGGCGACGGTCGCCAATGGAGCCCCAGAACGGACAACAGACCCAAACTGGCGGGCGGCAACCGAACCGGCGCCGTAAAAGACTTAAAGCAGACTAAAAGTAAAGTGCATAAGCAGTTCGCCTTGCGGCGCGAGGACTTCAATCACCAGCCTGTCTGTGATTGGAATATTTGCGGCATTGACGTTTATGCGATAGACACGCTCGTCATACGGCACGTCCGCGGGCATGCCGATCATCTCCACGGATTCCGCGGCAATCTCCCGCGATTCCAGCGCATGATAGGCACGGACACGAAACTTGAGGTGAAGCAGCAGTTCACGGGGATCTTCAGTCAGGTCAACCGATGCGCTCGGACTATCCAGAAAGATTTTTCTAAGCGAAGCAGTCACGCGAAAACTAAAATGTTGCGGAAATTTCTGAATTGTGTTGCCGTTGGCGGAGATCAGCCGGGCTTTGGAGCCTACCGCAACGTGCTGCGCGCCTTCAATCTCAGGGCACTCGATCAGCCCCATCAGTGAGAGAGTTTCTCCCGAGGGCTTAAGCATAATCACGTCATATCCGGCCGGCATGGCGGAGTGCAAACCAGGGCCGGTCTTGAGACCGGTGCCGGCAAAGGCCGCAAGTCCAAGGCCGGCAAGAGCGATAAGAAAAAATCCACCCGCGGTGGAACGATGCGCTTTCATAGGCGGTCCTGTTCCGCTTCCCGCGTATGGCGTGAACAGGCCGCGCCGTGATACACAAGAAGCGTCACCTGATGAGAGAAGGCCAGCGAGAAAAAAGATGCTTCGATTGCTCTGTATAACTGCCCACCCTGACGATGAAGCAGGAGGCTTTGGCGGCACACTGTTGCGGTACGCGGAACGCGGCGTGGAAACCCATGTGATCTGCCTTACTCCGGGGCAGGCCGCCACGCATCGCGGCCAGGCAAAATCCGACGACGAACTCTCTGCCATCCGCCGTGTGGAATTTGACGCCGCATGCAAGCTGCTGAAGGTGAGCCGGGGCACGGTGCTTGACTATCCGGATGGGAAGCTCGACTGCCAGGATTTCCATGCGGTGGTTGCCGACCTTACGCTCCGGGTCCGCAAGCTGCGTCCGCACGTAATCATGACTATGGGAACGGAAGGCGCCATAACCGCGCACCCTGACCACTCCATGGTGTCAGTTTTTGCGACGATGGCGAGCCACTGGGCGGAACGAACCAACCGCTTTCCAGAGCAGTTGCAAAACGGTGTTACGCCCCACAAGACGCAAAAGCTCTATTACGGCACCGCGTTGTTCACCATGCCGGACCGGCAACCGGTGGCGCTGGCGCCAACCACAACGACCATCGAACTGGAGCAGCGCGAGATTGAAGCCAAGATTGCCGCTTTCAAACTTCATACTTCCCAGTCGCCACTGTTCGGCTTCTTTGAAGAGACTATCCGCAAGCGCGGCAGGCTAGAGGTCTTCCATCTGGCCAACAGCTCAACGCCGCGCAAAGTGGAAACCGAGACAGATTTGTTCGCGGGAGTGATGGAATAGATCGGGAGTTTTGCCGCTGATCTACGCAGATAAAAAACTGATCTGAAAAGAACCGGCGTTCGTCCGGTCCTTCAACCGGACAAGAAAATGGCCCGCTTGAACCAGCGGGCCAAATACCAAAAGCCCGAATACCGTTTTTGCCGCTCTACTTCGCCAGCGGCTTGATGATGTCGCTCAAAATGTCCGGCTTGGATTCATCGCGAACAAGGTGAGCGTATTTCTCGCCATCGTGATAGTTCAGCGTGAAGTTCTTATAGTAGTCGCCGTTCATCACCAGCAGCTCCAGGTTCTGTCCATTTCCCTTGCCTGCTTTCAGCGCGTCACGCAAAATGTCAGGATTGAACTTCCTGCCGTTGACTGCTACCAGCGTTGTTCCCGGCGCAATGCCGGCTTTCCACGCGGGACTGTCCACAATCACATCGTGAATGCCGCCTTTGTCATCGAGCGCAAGGCCCACGGAGAAACGCGCGTCCACGGCGTTGCGCACCTTCTCCATTGCCTTGGTGAATTCGCTGGCATTGTCGTCATACACCAGCTTCCAGCCGCTGTTGGTGATGCCGCCCAAAGGAGCGCCAGGCCCGTAAGTATCCAGGCGGTCGCGCAGGAACTTGCTCCAGTCATAAGGCATGACTTCGTTGAGCGTCTTGACCACGTCGTCAAAGGTGTAGGTTTTCACCATGGGCGGCGTATTGCCACCGCCGTGAAAAATATGGCAAAAGTCGTTCATGGATTTCTGCCCTTTGGTCTGCTGGCGGATGATCGTGTCCGCCTCCAGCCAGATCAGAAACCCCTCAGGATAGTAATCCACGCTGCGGCGCCAGCTCTCAAACTCCGGCAACGCGCTGTAGAGAAGCTGCGCGGCATCGGCCGTGTCTTGCAGCGGACGCCATGCGCGTCCGGGCGTATGGTCCAGAGCCGCGGCTGTCTCCGCTGTTTCATCCAGGAATTGCTGTTTGGTCCACAAACCGGCGCGCGGAGCCAGAATGTCTCCCAGATACTGCGTAAGACCTTCATACACCCAGAGCAGTTCGCCTTGCATTGGGATCTGGTAGTCCTGCGTGGCCAGCCCCTTTGGACGGCGATACTTGCCGTTCCAGGAGTGCGTCATTTCGTGCGGTAACAAACTGGCGGAGAGCCAGCGGGCATCGTCGTCAATCATGGTACGCTCGGCCACGCGGTCATCACTGGACTCGTGATGTTCCAGGCCGAAGTGCGCCGTGTGGTCGCTCAAGGTAAGCAGAAAGTGATATTCCCGATAATGCCGTGCTCCGTAGAGCGCTCCGGTTTCAGCCATCAGCCGCTTGTACTGCGCGACAGTATCTGCCGGCATCTGCAAGGCGGCTTCGCCATCGGAAACTTCATCAATGTAGTGCTGGATGGGCCCTTCAGGGGTGAGCGGGATGCGGCGAAAATGCGCTCCGGCAAGCACGGGCGAGTCCACCAGAGTGGTCAATGACACTTGCTGAAAGTTGATCTGCCCACCGGCCTCGCTGGCTACCGGTAAAGCGGTCCCAAAATGCCAGCCTGCAGGCAGCTTCACTGATGCCACCACCGGAATGTCATCCGTGTGTTTTCCCGGAACATAGAGTACCACCTGGTTCCAGCTCAGCATATCGAGTTGCGTGGTGGCTGAAGCGCCGGAAGAAAAACCTTCTGGCGGAGCGGGCATCACCAGATCCAGCCGCGCCTCCAAGGTAGTTACACCCTGCGGCACCGTCACGTGGAAGGTGTACATCTCGTCCAGATCGCGGCGCCAGCTCAATCTCTGTCCGCTGGCGAAGAACTGCAACCCTGTCAGGTCCGTAATGGGGCCCGTGGGACCGTGTTCGCCGGGAATCCACTTGGGAAAAACCAGTTTGACTTCACCGGGAGAAACGGGAATCTGCATCTGCGCATGAAGAATTTTTTCCGGTGCATGCGTTGCGTCAACCATCAACTTGATAGGCTGCGCGGGCGCCGTACTTGCGGCTGGTTGAGGTTGGCGCTTCTGGGCAAAGGCCACAGTCGTGCTCATGAGGAGGGCAAGCAAGGCGATCCGTCTATGCAAGATGGTCATTGGTTGATTCTTCTCCCTTGGGGGCGGACCAGATTCGCCCCCAAGATTAAAGAAGCTGCGGATGGAAGGCAAGCTGGGGGATTAATCACGAAGGACACGAAGGAACACAAAGAGATTGCCAAATTGCCAGGATTGCCAAAAATCGCCGAAATTGAACGGCGGTTATTGCTTTTTCTTTTTGGCGGGCGATGGTGTCTCCGGCTGTGCGCCGGTAACGCTGGCCAGCACGTGATCGAAGGCTTCTTTGGCCGTCATCTCTTTGCTGCGGCTCTTGTTTTGCCGGTATTTATGCTCGCTGTTGCAAGTGCGGCACCGCGTCTTAAGCACCTCTTCTCCCATCATCGACACCACTGAGTGGTCCGTTGAACGTTTGCACCGTGAACAATGGTCATCAATATCGTCGCCCAGTCGCATAAGTCCCTCGCAAGTAAATTTAATCCGCCGGCGCCAGCCGGGCGGAGAAGTGGCGGAGAAATGGCGCTCCGGAAATCAAATTCAAGCCTTTGATCTGCTTCCGCCTCTGCCAGACTTCCAGAATCACTTCCACTACATAATCGATATGGCTCTGGGTATAAACCCGTCGCGGAATGGCCAGCCGCACCAGGTCCATGCGCGCCGCCTGATCAAACATCAGCGTCCCAATCTCCACCGAGCGTATCCCGCCTTCAAGATAGAGCTCATTTGCCAGCGCCACCCCGGGAAACTGCGATTGCGGGACATGCGGCAGAAATGCGCGGGCATCAATATATATCGCGTGCCCGCCCGGCGGCTGGATAATCGGTACGCCCTGTTCGGAAATTTTCCGGCCCAAATACGCGGTGGAGGCGATGCGGTAACGCAAATAGTCTTCATTTAACGCTTCCTGAATGCCGATGCCCACAGCCTCCAGGTCCCGGCCGGCGAGCCCGCCGTATGTGGGATAGCCTTCGGTCAGGATCAGCAGGTTCTTCTCCTGCTGCGCCAGCGCGTCATCGTTCGTGCACAGAAAGCCGCCAATGTTGGCCATGCCGTCCTTCTTCGCGGACATGGTACAGCCATCGCCCAGCTTGAACATCTCCTGCGCAATTTGTTTTGGTGTCTTGTCCGAGTAGCCAGGCTCGCGCAGCTTGATGAAATATGCATTCTCGGCAAAGCGGCATGCGTCAAAGTACAGCGGGATGCCGTGTTTGTGGCAAAGTTCGCTCACCGCGCGGGCGTTGGCCATGGAAACTGGTTGTCCGCCACCGGAATTGTTGGTCACGGTGAGCATCACCAGCGGAATGCGCTCACGCCCCACGCGCGTGATGGTCTGCTCCAGGGCGGCAACGTCCATATTGCCCTTAAACGGATGCTGGTCCGCCGGGTTCTTCGCTTCAGCGCAAGGCAGGTCCATGGCTTCCGCGCCCACAAACTCCACGTTGGCCCGCGTCGTGTCAAAGTGCGTGTTGTTGGGGACCACATCACCCTTCTTGCACATCACGCTAAAGAGGATACGTTCCGCGGCACGGCCCTGGTGCGTGGGGATCACGTGCCGGTAACCGAAAATTTCCTGCACGGAGTCACGAAAGCGGGTGAAGCTGGGGCTCCCGGCGTAGCTTTCGTCGCCGCGCATCACGCCCGCCCACTGCTCGGTGGACATGGCTCCGGTGCCGGAATCTGTCAGCAGGTCAATCAGAACGTCTTTGGCAGCCAGCAAAAAGAGGTTATATCCAGCGGCCTTGAGTAGATTTTCACGTTGTTCGCGGGTGGTCCAGCGGATGGGCTCAACGCTCTTGATCCGGAAGGGTTCGATAATGGTGGTAATCGGCATGCGAATCTTCCTTCTTTTTGCCGGAAGCCAGACCGTGTGTCTGCCCTGTTTGTGATTAAATCACTATCGTGCCTCTTCGACAACGCGGCAAGTTCATAACCTTTGAAGGACTCGATGGCGTGGGCAAGTCCACGCAGCTGGAAAATCTTGCCGCGCATCTGCGTGAACGCGGCATTCACGTAATTACCACCCGCGAACCAGGCGGGACCGCGCTGGGAGAAAAACTGCGCACTGTACTGCTCAGCTCGCGGACCTCAGGCCTCTCGCCGCTCGCCGAAATGGCGCTTTTGTTTGCTGACCGCGCCCAGCACATTGACGAGCAGATTCTGCCTGCTCTGCACCGCGGACAATGGATTTTATGCGACCGCTTTACCGACTCCAGTGAAGCCTACCAGGGCGGAGGCCGCGAACTCGGCAGCGACGTGGTACTTCAATTGCACAAAATGCTATGCCATGACCTGCAACCGGACCTGACTATCCTGATGGTCTCTGACGTTGCGCGCTCCGTGGCCCGTGCCCGTCGCAGAAACGTGGAACAGTCCAGGAACATGGCGGACGATGAGAACCGGTTTGAAAAGGAAAATCGCCTGTTCTATAACCGCGTGCACGCGGCCTATATGGCGATCGCAAAACGTGCTCCGCATCGGGTCGTCAAGGTAGACGCTGCTGATCCCAAGGCCAAGGTCCAGAAAAAGATTGTTCGCATCGTGGAAGAACGACTGTTGTCAGACTGATTGCGTGTCCGGCGCAACAAGACCGCTGGCAGCAATACATACTTCCAGCAGCAAAAAAACGAGGCCGCTTTCGGCCTCGTTTTCAGGATGAACCCTGGCTCCTTCTCGCAAGCCAGGCAGGACCGGACTTATCTTCCTACGATGAAGAGATGCCCATCATTCTGGGAATAAATCTTTCCATCCGGGCCGATTGAAGCCGGCGTGTATGCCGCTCCGATTGCCAGTTGCTGGAATATCCTTTGCAACATCGCGCCGCCCTGCCCTATTGAGTACAGGTTGCCATCTTCACTGTTGGCATAAACGTTGCCGTTGGCATCGACGACTGGAGCGTTCACGCACCATTCAAAACCATTGGGATTCGTGAAGGTGCAGCTCAGCGTACCGTCAGGGTTGCGCGTGCAGGACTGAGTGTTGGTGTTCTGGAATCTCCATTCCACGTTCAGATTGGGATCAAGCTGGGTAACAAAATACGCTTCCGGCCCTAACAGGTCAGCATTGGTGCGCTCCACCGGACACCAGTTGGGGTCACCGCAATAACTCCCGCCCGAATAGTGGTTATCCTTGATGACCACCGAATATGTGCCGCCATGAGGATAGATGGCTATTGTGCTGTCCCATCCAAAACCGAATGCTCCCAGAAAATCGCCGTTGGAACTGAAATGCAGCAGATGCCCCTGGGCATAGTTGTAACCGGTATACGCTCCGTAATAGATACTGCCGTCAGGAGCCACAGTGGGCGTGGAGGAAGAATCGTCAACCACGCGCGCCGGCGGAGGCTCATTGGTGGCAGGATCGATTCCAAAGATCGCACCTGCGTTACAACCTCCATTGGCATTGGCGCCGCCGGGATTGCCGATTGGTTCGCTCACGCCGCAACCATCATGCAGCCGGCCACGGAATGAGGCCGCCCATTTCCCCGTCAGGTTTGGGTTTACGGCGATCAGATAGCTGTAGCGGCTCACGAAGTGGGCCTTGCTGACCGTGTAAATCGTCCCGTTGGGTGCGATGGCCGGGGCAACATTCAGCGCCGCGCGTTGCGTCCCGCATGGCGTGGTCTGGGGGTTGGCATTGGGCTGCGGCGGCCAGGGCAGTTGCGCAGCCGTGAATGATACGTTGCAGCGGTCATTGCCGCGCGGCACTGCCTCACCCTTGATCTGGGCCTGGGACAGCAGAGCGGTATAGCTCACCTTGGTCACAGTGTCATTCGGCGCCACCTTTACCAGCCATGATCCCACCACGTCAGCGGTGAAAAAGCTTTGCGTTGGCGGCGTGGAAATCTGCACCACGTTGTAATAAATATTTCCCTGAGCGTCCGCCGAGAGAGGAGAAGCCGTATAGGTGTTTCCGTCAATCGTGGTTCCGAAGGGGTTGATTCGTTTTACCACCGCTCCGGTGGACTTATTGATTTTGAAAATCGTACCGCCTTTGCCCGGATCGTAGAGAAACCCGTTGGCCAGCACAGCGTGGTAGACAGGCTCCCAGAAATCATTCGACGAGCCGGCAGCATACCAGTCCGTGTCAAAAGTCCAGACCTTGACGAAGTTGCTTCCCTGCCAGGTGTATTTATTCTGGTGCCAGGTCTGGGTGCTGTACGTGTTGTTGCTATAGGTCCCGGCTTTGGATTCGATATACACGTCATTGCCGTCAATCAGAGGCACCTGATAATGGACCAGCAGACCGCCGTCAGCATTCGGATCGGCCTGCTCCTGGGCGACATTGAAGTCATAAATGATGTTTACCAGGTTGTTGTTGAGAGGTTGCGCAACCACATTCGGCGCGCCCGTGTGCTGTGGATTAAGCGCCCACTGGGCCCAGAACGGTGCAGGAGGCGGAGGAGCCAATGTCTGCGCCACAGCGGCTGCGGACAACAGCATGAGGATGCCCAGCGCAACGGTAAATACAGAAACATTCTTCTTCGCGAGAACCAGATTCATTTTTACCACCTCGTGTTGGAGTAATTTTTGAAACTTGGCCAGGAAGTAGCGAATGCTCGGGTCAGAATTGCTAACCCACACTTATAAAGTCCTGATGGAAACCATGGATTCAAGGCTTCTTAGATTTGGGGTTTTAGCAATCTGCTTGTGGCAACCAAGCTTCTTTTCCGGCTGCCAAACTGGGAAGGAGACTACTATCATGAATTAATTTTTTTTAACTAGATTTTGTCTGTTCTGAATTCGTAAATTTATTAGATTTTTTTAAGATCGAAGCGCCACCGAGAAAACCTTGACAGGAAAGACTTTGCGGGACAGCAATGCCCTGGCTTGTTCCCGGCCCTATATCCCGGCCCTGATATCCCAAAGACCGGAGGTCATATTGAACGTCTGAGCCCGCGTCCGCTGCTGCCGGTGCGACCCAAACCAGCCGATCAATCTGGTTTCAAATTCCTGATGCGCAGCGGCCCAGGCCATGGTATGGCCGGCATGAGGCACCAGCCAGAGTTGCACATGACCGGGTGCTGCATTGGCGATCCATTGTGAGTGAAATGGCGCAATGCTTCTATCTTCTTCGCCATGAATCAGCAGGACGGGCACGGTAGAGTGCGTTACCGCTTCCAGCGGACTTGGCCGGAGCAACTCAATGCCGTAACGCAGACGCGCATAGACTTCAGCCGACCAGATCGCCGGGCGGCCCAGCGTCCGGCCAAACCAGCTTTGCAGGTGCAGTGGCCCGGAGACGCGCTCATAACTCATGGCACGCGCGGTGGAAAATGGGCTTTCCACAGCCACGGCGCAAAACCTGTTTTCCACGGCCAACGACTGCAACATCAACGCCGCACCATAAGATTCACCAAAACCGTAGACACATTGCGGCGGATCATGGGCGTACACCCAGGAAACCCAGCGATGAATATCGTCTGCTTCCTCCAGGCCGTATGTGGCAAGCTCGCCGCCGCTTTCACCGTGACGGCGCGCATCCGGCAGCAAGACGGCATAGCCATGCGCCAGCAGTAGCTGCCCGTATCCGGCAACGCCCTCGCGGTTGTCAGTAATTCCGTGCAGCAGAATAACAGTGTTGCCGTTGTAATCGTGCGGGTGGACATACCAGCCTTTCAACACGGCTCCATCAGCCGCGGTAATGCTGGCATCCTGCAATTCAGCGCGGAAATTGTTGTGCACAATTGCGGCAAAAACCTGCCGATGGCGCAGCGGAAGCCGCCGCAGTTTCAGGCTTGCATCGGCAATGAGTATGCCAGCCAGGACTGCTAGAGCAAGATAGACGGCGCATCCCGCCAAAAGGACTCTACGGACAATCCAAAGCTTGTTCGGTGATATTTCTGATCGCGAAGAAGGCGGCATGGTTCCCGGTGAAAGAGCCTCACCATGCAAGACGCGCCAGCCTTGCTCAAATTAAGCCGGAGGTTTAATTTTTCGGCCGCAAATTGGTCATGCGATGTTTTGCGGATTATTTAAGCGTAATATCCAGCAGCGTTATAAGACCAGTATTCACCGTTGCTGGCACACTGGCGCCCGCAGTCGCCGGCGCGGTGACAGAAACTGTGTAACCACCAATAGCGATCCAGCCGGAGCTATACGCTCCGGAAGCATCGCTCACAACAGTCTTGGCCGAGCGCAGCTTTCCGCCGGTAACAGTCACCGAAGCGCCAACCACCGGCGTTCCAAAACCATTCAGCACGTGGCCCTTGATTTGCCCTGCCGTGGAAATAAAGATTTTCGTCGGACTGGGCTCCGCGACTGCGTTCAGTGTAGAGGTTCCATATTTGGCGTCGCTCAGCCATCCCGCTTTGCCTGCCGTGATCGCCTGCGACTTTCGCGCAGCGGCAGGAATGGAAAAACTGCCGTTGGCATCCGTCACCGCTGATCCGCCGCTGTAAACTACCGTTACACCCGCGGCCGGAGTGCAATCAATGGCATTTTTCGCAACCCCTGAAAGCGTGCCTGGAGCCGTGGAGACGCCGGGATTGTGATACGGAACAGTGAACTGGTTGTGATCATCTGTCTTGAAGCTATCGAGATACGGTGAATAAGTTGTCACGCTGACCCGGTTGAGGGACGGCGAAATCTTCATGATCCGCAGGTATCCCCCGCCTCCCAGCGCATCCGACTGGATGAGGTGCACCCCTGAGGTGAGACAGGAAATTTATCCCACAGACGTGATTGAGAACGGTGAACCCCTGATCTGAGACAGTCCGCAGTGTCATAGTGCACGCTCGGTGTTCTCCAGCAGGGGGTTGGGGTTCGGGGAAG